>PMZR01000081.1:21183-24413 GCA_003170135.1 Acidobacteriota bacterium | reverse complement strand
CCGACGCCTCCGCCACCATCACCAGGACCCTGTTTGTCGGGCTGGCGATGATCGAATCTCTGGCCATCTACTGCTTCGTGGTCTCGATGATTCTCATGTTCGCCAATCCGTTCTGGAACCACGTCATCGTCCACACCGCGGGGAAGTGATCCATGCTCATCGATTGGTTCACCGTCGGTGCGCAGGCGCTCAACTTCGTCATCCTGGTGTGGTTGATGAAGCGCTTCCTGTACAAGCCCATCCTCAACGCCATCGACGCGCGGGAGAAGCGGATCGCCGCGGAACTCGCGGACGCCGCCGCGAAAAAGGCCGAAGCCCAGAAGGACCGCGACGACTTCCAACACAAGAACGAGGAGTTCGACCGGCAGCGCGCTGCGCTCTTGAGCCAGGCGACGGACGAGGCGAGAGCGGAACGTCAGCGGCTCCTCGACGAAGCTCGGAAGGCGGCCGACGGCTTGAGTGCCAAGCGACAGGAAGCGCTGAGAAACGACGCCCGGAGCCTCAATCAAGCCATCACTCGCCGGACCCAGCAGGAAGTGTTTGCGATCGCGCGGAAGGCGCTGGCGGATCTCGCCACGACGAGTTTGGAAGAGCGCCTTGGCGAGGTGTTCACTCGCCGTTTGCGAGAGATGGATGGCCAGGCGAAAGAAGGCCTCGGCGAAGCTCTCAAGACGGCGTCTGACCCCGCGCTCGTGCGCAGCGCGTTCGACCTGCCTCCGAAGCAGCGCGCGGCGATACAAAATGCGCTCAACGAAACCTTCGCGGCTGACGTCCACCTTCGGTTCGAGACCGCGCCAGACGTGATCAGCGGCATCGAACTCATCACGAACGGACAGAAGGTGGCGTGGAGCATCGCGGATTATCTGGTGTCGCTGGAAAAAGGCGTCGATGAACTTCTGAAAGAGAAGGACACACGTGAGGGAACAGCCAAGACATCGTCCGACTTGACGCCGCAGATCGCCAAGCGCGCCTATCAGCTGTACGAGCAGCAAGGCCGAAAGAGCGATTCGGCAGTTCAGGACTGGAGTCGGGCGGAGCGGGAGATCCGGAAAGGTGAAGCCAAGGCCGAGGCCAAAGCCGAGCCCGAAGCCAAAGAACCTCAGCCTGAAACAAAGAGCCAATGAACATGGGACCCGAGAACCTCCAGAACGTGTTCGACGGGGTGTTTGCTGAAATAGCCCAGGTACGAGAAGCATTCACGCCCGAACTGAGGCCACGGGAGGTGGGCACGATCACCAGCGTCGGCACCGGCATCGCCAAGGTCTCCGGCCTTCCCAGCGTGGGCTTCGAGGAGTTGGTCAAGTTCCCCGGCAATGTGCTGGGAATTGCGTTCAACGTGGACGAGGGCGACATCGGCGTCGTGCTGCTCGGCGAATACTGGCATCTGAATGCGGGCGATGAAGTCGAGCGCACCGGGCGGGTCATGGACGTGGCCGTGGGCGACGGATTGCTGGGACGCGTCATCGACCCGCTCGGTCGGCCGCTCGATGGCAACGGGCCGGTGGCCTCAGGCGAGCGCCTGCCCATCGAACGCCCCGCTGCGCCGATCATGGACCGCGCGCCGGTCACGGTGCCGCTCCAGACCGGCCTCAAGGTCATCGATGCGCTCATTCCCATCGGGCGAGGCCAGCGCGAGTTGATTCTGGGCGACCGGCAGACGGGCAAGACCGCCATTGCGATCGACACCATCCTCAACCAGCGCGACCAGAATGTCCTGTGTGTGTATTGCGCCATCGGTCAGCGCGCATCCGCCGTGGCGAAGGCCGTGGCCGTCCTGCGGGAACAAGGCGCGATGGACTACACCGTCGTGGTCGTGACCGAAGGCAACGATCCGCCAGGCCTCGCCTACATCGCGCCGTACGCCGCCACCAGCATCGCGGAGCATTTCATGGAAGCGGGGCGCGATGTGCTGATCGTCTACGACGACCTCACGCACCACGCCCGGGCCTATCGAGAGCTTTCCCTTCTGCTTCGCCGACCACCCGGTCGCGAGGCGTTTCCCGGCGACATCTTCTACATTCATTCGCGCCTGCTTGAGCGCGCCACCCACCTGCGCTCGGAACTCGGCAACGGCTCGCTCACCGCCCTGCCCATCATCGAGACCGAGGCGCAAGACATTTCCGCCTACATTCCGACGAACCTGATTTCCATCACGGACGGACAGATCTACCTCTCGCCGTCGCTGTTCGAGTTGGGCGTGCTCCCCGCGGTCGATGTCGGCAAATCTGTTTCGCGCGTCGGCGGCAAGGCGCAACGGGCGGCCTACCGCGCTGTGGCGGGCGACCTCAAGCTCGCCTACGCGCAGTTCGAGGAACTCGAGACCTTTTCCCGGTTCGGCGCCCGCCTGGATGAAAACACCCGCAAGATCATCGAGCACGGACGGCGAATTCGTGCGTGCCTCAAACAGCCGGAACTCGCCCCCGTGTCCGTTCCGGCACAAATCGCCATCCTGCTGGCGTTGACCGCGGACCTCTTCGACGCGGTGCCGATCGAACAGATGACGGATGCCGAGCACGCCGTACGTGAAGCCGCGGCGAACATCCCGGCGGAGGTGTGCGCGCGACTTGAAACCGCTGCGAAACTGAGTGACGAGGATCGCAAAAGCATCGTCGACATCGCCCACACATCGCTCGCACGTTTCCAACCCAAGCCAGAAACCACACCCGAAAAGAAAGCCGAACCCAAGCCTGAACCCGAGTCCAAGCCGGACGTCCACACGGAGGTCACACCCAAGCCCAAGGCGGCACTCGAGGGGAAGTCGTGAGCGACACGACGGCGAGCCTGCGCCGGAAGATCGGCAGTGCCGGAGATCTTCAATCCGTCGTTCGCACGATGAAAGCGGTGGCGGCTTCGAGCATCGAGCAATACGAGAAATCGGTGCGCGCTCTGGCCGACTACTATCGGACCGTGGAGTTGGGGTTGAGCGCGTGCGTTCGCGAAGGCGGCCCGGCGGCCCCGAACGCAGCAGGGAAAGGACGAACCGATGCGCGTGCGATCGGCGCCGTCGTGTTCGGTTCCGACCAGGGATTGGTCGGCCAATTCAATGAGGTGGTGGCCGATTATGCGCTGAAGACCCTCGCGGCTCTGCCCGCCAAACCCCGAGTCTGGGCGGTCGGTGAGCGTGTTCACGCGCGCCTGGCGGACGCGGGCCTGCCGCTGGCCGGCCTCTTCACTGTGCCGAACTCCGTCAAGGCCATCACCCCGCTGGTCGGGCAGATTCTCGTGGAGAG
>PMZR01000081.1:0-21165 GCA_003170135.1 Acidobacteriota bacterium | reverse complement strand
CCGCTGGACGAAAACTGGCGACGCAGGCTTGCCGAACTTCCCTGGCCGACCAGAAGCTTGCCTGAGGTCATGGGTGGAGGCACCACGACTGTGCGGGCGCTCATCCGCGAATATCTATTCGTCTCGCTCTTCCGGGCCTGCGCCGAATCTCTCGCGAGCGAGAACGCGAGCCGCCTNNAGTGGCATCGACGAGGAACTGTTTGACGTGGTCTCCGGCTTCGAGGCCCTGATCGGACCGCCGCAGAGCTGACGCGTGAAACGTTCAATCCTTCGACCATTCGTGACTCCCACCGTCGTGTTCCCAGCGGACACGAAAGAGCTGATTCGCGGCGAACTCTTCAGCATCGAGCGCCTCGAGCAGGAAGCCGAGCGCCTTGCCGCTGCTGAGCAGGTCACCACCAGCCCGAGCAACGGGCGAGACCTGGCCAGACGTTTGCGGGACAACGGCCGGGCGCTCGTCGACGCCTATCGAGACGCCGAGCAGGCTGTGCGCGAAGAGCGCGCCATCACGCCCGCCGACCAGTGGCTGCTCGACAACTTCTACGTCGCGCGGCAGCAAATTCGCCGGGTCCAGGATGATCTCCCACGCGCGTTCCGTCGCGGCCTGCCCGCGCTGGCTGCGGGCCCGCTCGAGGGCCGTCCACGGGTATTCGGACTCGCCTGGGCGCTCGTGGCGCACACCGACAGCCGGTTGGATCGAGAGACGCTGGTTCGGTTCGTCAGCGCCTACCAGCGCGTGCAGCCGCTGACGATCGGCGAACTCTGGGCCGTGGCGGTCATGCTACGCATGGTCCTCGTCGAGAACTTGCGCCGCTCGGCCGAACAGACGACCAGTGGGCGAGCGGCCTGTCGAAAGGCCGACACGCTGGCCGACCGGCTCCTCGGCCTCGGCGGTCGAGAGCCGGAGCCCCCGGAGACGGCACTGCCACGATTCACCTCGACGCCCTTGCCGACGGCCTTCGTCGTGCGACTCCTTCAACGCCTTCGTGATCAGGGTTCGCCGGCGACGCCGGTGCTGGCATGGCTGGACGAACGCCTTGCACGCGAGGGCACGACCGCCGACGAGAGTGTCGCCAGGGAGCATCAGCAGCAGGGCGGGTTGAATGTGACCGTCCGCAACGTGATCACGAGCATGCGGCTCGTCTCCACACTCGATTGGGAGAAGATCTGTGAGCGCGTCAGCCTCGTCGATGCCGCGCTCGGCGCCGGGAGCTCCTTCGCGCACATGGACTTCCCGACTCGGGATCGCTATCGGCAGGCGATCCAAGATCTGGCGCGAAGTTCGGGCCGCACCGAGCTGGATGTCGCACAACGTGCGATGGCAGCCGCCACGCGGCCAGCCGGCGAGCCGAGAGGAGAGGACGAGGCGCTCCGCTGCCGCACGTGCGATCCCGGCTACTACCTGATTGCGGGCGGCCGTCGAGCCTTCGAGCGGGACATCGGTTGTCGGGTCCCGGTCGTCGACTGGATGGTTCGCGCCGGGGCGCGAGCGGGCATGGTCGGTCACGTCGGGGCGATCGCGCTGATCACGGTCTCGATCCTGCTTCTGCCGCTGCTGGCGCTGACCGCCTACGGCATCGAGGGATGGCCTCTCCTCCTGCTCGCAGTGCTCGCCCTGGCCCCGACGGCGGACCTGGCCGTCGCAATCATCAACCGCGCGGTCGGTCACACGGCCCGTCACGAGGCGCTCCCCGCGCTGGAGCTCCGCGACGGAGTCCCGGCGGCCCTGCGTGCCATGGTCGTCGTTCCGGCGGTGCTGGGGACGCGGACGGCAGTTGCCGATCAGATCGAGCGCCTGGAGATTCACTACCTGGCCAGTCGGGACGGCGAGCTCTATTTTGCCCTGCTGTCGGACTGGACGGACTCCACCACCGAGACGGCACCCGGCGACGATGAACTGCTGTGCGCCGCAGCCGACGGCGTCACGCAGCTGAATCGACGCTACGGGGCGGCGTCGCAAGGCCCCCGCTTCTTTCTCCTGCATCGCCGGCGGGCCTGGAATGAGGGACGCGGCACGTGGGTCGGCTGGGACCGTACGCGAGGGCAGTTGCACGACCTGAATCGATGGCTGCGCGGTGCGGCCGAGACCGCCTTCGTGCCCGTCAACGGGGCCCTTCCCGTCGCGCCTTCCGCCGTCCGGTACGTGATCACGCTGGACGCGGCCACGCGCCTCCCGCGGGGAACGGCCAGGCGCCTGATCGGCACGATGGCGCATCCGCTCAACCGTCCGCGGCTGGACCTGGTCCGCGGCCGCGTGGCCGAGGGGTATGCCGTCCTTCAGCCGCGAGTCGCCCCGTTGCTGCCCACGCGCCGGGACGGGTCGCTCTTCCAGCGCGTGTTCACCAGTCCGAGCGGACTGGACCCGAACGCCTTCGCGGTCTCCGACGTGGACCAGGACCTGTTTAGAGAAGAGTCGTACATCGGGAAGGGCATCTATGACGTCGACGTGTTCGAAGCGGCGCTCGGCGAGGGGGNNGTCGTCGAAGAGTTTCCGTCACGCTACGACGTCGCCTCGGCTCGCCAGCGCCGGTGGGCGCGCCTCGACTGGCAGCTGCTGCCCTGGATCTTCAGTCGCGGCCCCCACACCGGCGGCGGCCCCGAGCGACGCGCGATTCCGCTGATCGGGCGCTGGCACATGCTCACCCACCTGGGTCGAACACTGCCGGCACCCGCGGTGTTTCTCGCGTTGCTGGCTGGCTGGACCTTGCCGCTGCCGGCCACGGCGATGTGGACCGGGTTCATCGTCGCCACGGTCGCGATTCCTCCGTTGCTTCCCGTTGTCGCCGGGCTCGTGCCGCGACGGCGCGGCCTCTCGCAGCGGAGGCACTGGCACGCGGTCGCCAGCGATGTCGCCCTGGCGCTATTGCAGATCGCGCTGCTGTTGACGCTCGTCGCGCATCAGGCATGGTTGATGACTGATGCCATCACGCGGACGCTGTCCCGTCTGTTCGTGAGCCGTCGGAGACGGTTCGAATGGATGACGGCGGCGAGGCTGACGGCCAGCGGTCGGCTCACTCTTCGCGGAATGTACCGGTGGATGAGCGGCGGCGTCGTGCTTGCGGCCGCCGCCGCCGTCCTCGTCGCGCGGCTGGCGCCACGCTCGTGGCCGATCGCCGCGCCGTTCCTGCTCCTCTGGGTCCTCTCGCCTGTCGTCGCACGAAGGGCGAGCCTGCCTCGGGGCTTCGCTGGCGCGAAGCCGATCTCCGACGCGGACGCCCGTGTCCTGAGGCTCACGGCCCGTCGTACATGGCGGTTCTTCGAGACGTTCGTCACCGCGGAGGACCACGGGTTGCCACCGGACAACGTCCAGGAAGATCCGACGCCCGTCATCGCTCATCGGACGTCTCCCACCAACATCGGGCTCTACCTGCTGTCAGTCATCGCAGCCCACGACTTCGGATGGCTGGGCACGATGGACACCGTGGACCGGTTGGAGGCCACGCTCACGGCCATGAACAGCCTCGAGCGTTTCCACGGCCATTTCTATAACTGGTACGACACGCGGACCCTTCGCCCGCTGGAGCCGAAGTATGTCTCTGCGGTCGACAGCGGGAATCTCGCCGGGCACTTGATCGCGCTCGGATCGGCGTGTCGCCAGATGAACCTCGCTCCGGCTGCCGGGGTGAGCTGGCTCGACGGACTCGACGACGGGCTGCACCTCACGCGGGAGTCCTTGGTCCCGCTCGCCGACGATCGGCGCACGCACCAGGTGACGCGCCAACAGCTGGAAAGTGAGCTCGATGCCCTCTCCAGGACGGCGGCGATGCTCCGCGAACGAGTGCGGCGATCGGACATCGAGGACCTCGTGCGTCACGCCATTGCCCTCGCCGAGATCGCGCAGAAGCTGAGCGTGGAGCGGGGCGACGCTGGCAGCGTTGAGGTCATGGGGTGTGCGGCGGCCGTGCGGACGTCGATCGAGAGCCACAAGCGCGATCTCGAGCTCCTGATGCCCGGGGCGGATCCTCCGGCCGGGCCGTCAGTCAGTGCGCGTCTAGAGGCGCTGATCGCGCTGACACGGACCATGTTCGAGGCGATGGAATTCGGCTTGCTCTTCGACACCGACCGTCAGCTGCTGTCGATCGGCTACCGGGTCGATGACAGCACGCTCGATCCCACCTGCTACGACCTCCTGGCGTCGGAAGCGCGGCTGGCGAGCTTTGTGGCCATCGCCAAAGGCGATGTGCCCACCCGGCACTGGTTCCACCTGGGGCGGACGGTCACGCCGGTACACAGCGGTGCGGCGTTGATCTCGTGGTCCGGATCGATGTTCGAGTACTTGATGCCCAGCCTCGTGATGCGCCCACCGCCGGGGAGCCTCCTTGACGAGACATGCCGGGTCGTCGTGCGGCGGCAGGCGGAATACGGCGCGGGCCGTGGCCTCCCATGGGGCGTGTCGGAATCGGCGTACAACGCGCGCAATCAGGAGCTCACCTACCAGTATTCGAGCTTCGGCGTCCCCGGTCTTGGGTTCAGGCGCGGCCTCGGCGACGATGCCGTGGTGGCTCCGTACGCAACGGCGCTGGCCGCGATGATCGCGCCCCACGCCGCGGTGCGGAACTATGCGAGCCTGGCCGGCGCGGGCGGGCGTGGTCAGTATGGCTGGTACGAGGCGCTCGACTACACGCCGGCCCGTCTCCCTGAGGGCGAGACGGTTGCGGTCGTGCACTCCTACATGGCGCACCATCAGGGCATGACGCTCGTCGCCCTTGCCGACGCGCTTCACAAGGGCGCGATGCGTGTCCGCTTCCATGCCGAGCCGATCGTGCGGGCGACCGAACTCCTGCTGCAGGAACGAACACCGCGCGATGTGGCAGCCGCCGGTCCGCGGCGCGAGGAGGCGCGGGCTGCCGCCCGTGTCCACGAACTTGTCCCGCCGACCTCGCGGCGCTTTCAGTCCCCTCACCAGCAGATCGCCCACACGCAGATCCTCTCCAACGGCCGGTATTCCGTGATGATGACGGCGGCGGGGTCAGGCTACAGCCGCTGGGGTGATCTCGCGGTGACACGCTGGCGAGAGGATGCGACGTGCGATGACTGGGGCACGTACATCTTCCTTCGCGATGCCGACCGCGGCACCGTCTGGTCGGCAGGCTACCAACCGAGTGGAGTCGAACCGGATCGTTACGAGGCGACGCTCCTCGAGGATCGAGTCGAGATCCTCAGGCGTGACGAGGCGATCACGACCCGGCTGGACGTCATCGTCTCGCCCGAGGACGATGCCGAGGCGCGTCGCGTCACGATTTCCAACGGTGGGAGCCGGGCTCGTGAGATCGACGTGACGTCGTATGCCGAGGTTGTCCTGGCCTCTGACGCAGCCGATACGGCACACCCGGCCTTCTCCAATCTGTTCGTGCAGACGGAGTTCGTCGCCGACATCGGCGCGGTTCTGGCCACGCGTCGGCACCAGTCACCCGACGAACCGCGGGTCTGGGCGGCCCACCTGGCCGTCGTCGAAGGCGAGGTGGTCGGCGGCGCACAATTCGAAACGGACCGGGCCCGCTTTCTGGGACGCGGGCACGGCATTCGGACACCCATTTCGGTCATCGACGGTCGGCCGCTCTCCAATACGTCCGGCGTCGTGCTCGATCCGATTTTCAGTCTTCGGCGCCGCATCAGGCTGGCGCCGGGGGCCACCGCACGCGTCACGTTCTGGACGCTTGTCGCGGCCTCGCGCAGCGACGTGCTCGCCCTGGCCGACAGGCACCTCGACTCGGCCGCGTTCGAGCGCGCCAGCACGCTGGCATGGACACAGGCGCAGGTCCAGTTGTTCCACCTCGGCATCGGCTCGGACGAGGCCAGCTTGTTCCAACGCCTGGCCGGCCACCTGCTCTACGCGAACCCGGCGCTCCGCCCCGCATCCGATGTCCTGGCACGCAGCGAGGGCGGGCCACCCGTGCTTTGGACGTACGGGATTTCCGGCGACGTGCCGATCGTCGTGTGTCGGATCGACGACGTCGACGACCTGCAGATCGTCCGCCAGCTCCTCCAGGCGCACGAGTACTGGCGGATGAAGCAGTTGCCGGTGGATCTGGTGATTCTGAACGAGCATCCCACGTCCTACGATCAGGATCTGCAGACGGCCTTGGAATCGGTGGTTCGGGCCAACCAGGCGCGACGGCCGTCGGGAGGAGCAACGGCGCGGGGAGCCGTGTTCGTTCTGCGAGCCGAGTTGGTACCGGTCGAGGCGCAAAGTCTGCTCCAGAGTGCCGCACGCGCCGTGCTCTTCAGCCGCCGCGGGAGCCTCTTCGAGCAGGTGAGACGTCTGGAGGAATCGGAGCCGCCGCTTGTCCCGCGGCCCCGAAGACGCGCGGCTGCGAACGACCCGCCGCGGGCGCTGGCGCGGCCCGAACTCGAATTCTTCAATGGTCTTGGCGGCTTCGCAGACGCCGCACGCGAATACGTGACCATCCTGGGTGAGGGGCAATGGACGCCAACGCCGTGGATCAACGTCATCGCCAATCCATCCTTCGGCTTCCTGACATCCGTCGAGGGCGGGGGGTATACCTGGGCGATCAACAGTCAGCAGCACCAACTGACCCCCTGGTCCAACGATCCGGTGAGCGATCGGCCTGGCGAGGTGCTCTACGTGCGCGACGAAGACGACGGGGCGCTGTGGACGCCGACGGCGCTGCCGATTCGCGAGGAGGCTCTGCCCTATGTCGTCAGCCATGGCCAGGGGTACAGCCGCTTCGAGCACGTGTCGCACGGCCTGTCACTCACCCTTCTCCAGTTCGTGCCACCAGACGACTCGATCAAAATCTCCCGGCTGACGATCACCAATCAGTCGGGCCGATCGCGCCATCTGTCGATCACCGCGTACGTGGAGTGGGCGCTCGGCGCCTCCCGCGCCGCTTCCGCGCCGTTCGTCGTCACGGAGATCGATCCCGAAACCCACGCAATGCTCGCGCGGAACCACTGGAGCACGGAGTTCGGTACCCGTGTGGCGTTTGCGGACCTCGGCGGACGCCAACAGTCCTGGACCGGCGATCGAAAAGAGTTCCTTGGCCGCAATGGAACGCTCCAGAATCCCGCCGCCCTTGCCAACGGCGCGCCCCTCACGAATCGGGTCGGCGGCGGCCTCGACCCGTGCGGCGCCTTCCAGACCGCGCTGGAGCTCGAGCCCAACGGTGTGGCGGAGATCGTGTTCTTCCTTGGCGAGGCCGCGACGAAAGCGGAAGCCCTGTCGTTGGTGACGCACTACCGAGCGGCCGACCTCGGTGCTGTCTTCAGCGCGGCGACCGACGTGTGGCAGGACGTCCTGGGCACGGTTCAGGTGAAGACGCCCGATCGCGCGATGGACGTGTTGCTCAACCGCTGGCTGCTCTACCAGACGCTCGCCTGCCGCGTGTGGGCGCGAGCCGCGCTGTATCAGGCCAGCGGCGCGTACGGCTTTCGCGATCAACTCCAGGACGTCATGGCGCTCAGCGTATCGATGCCGCAGGTCACGCGAGCGCACCTCCTGCGCGCAGCCGCGCGGCAGTTCGTCGAGGGCGACGTGCAACATTGGTGGCTTCCGCCGTCGGGCCAGGGGGTTCGCACGCGGATCTCCGACGACCGGCTCTGGCTGCCGTACGCCGTTGCCCAGTACGTCGAGGTCACCGGCGACGTCGGCATCCTGGATGAAGCGGTGCCGTTTCTCGACGGGCCACCCCTTCAAGCCGGCAAGCAGGAATCGTACTTTCAGCCGACGACGTCACACGAGCAGGGCACGCTGTTCGAACACTGCGCGCGTGCCCTCGACACCAGTCTTCCGGTCGGCAGCCACGGCCTGCCGCTGATCGGAACCGGAGACTGGAACGACGGACTGAACCGGGTCGGGGTGGGTGGCAAGGGCGAGAGCGTCTGGCTCGGCTGGTTTCTTCATGCCACGCTCATGGCGTTCGCTCCGCTGGCGGATCGCCGCGGCGAGCAAACGCGCGGCGCATCCTGGCGGCAACACGCGAGCGCGCTTGGGCAATCGCTCGAGCGGGACGGCTGGGACGGCGGCTGGTACCTGCGGGCCTTCTTCGACGATGGCACGCCGCTCGGCGGAAGCGCGTGCGACGAGTGTCAGATCGATTCCATCGCGCAGTCGTGGGGCGTGATGTCCGGAGCCGCGGAACGAGGTCGCGCGGCGGCGGCGATGACGGCGGTTGACGAACACCTGGTGCGTCGCGATGACGGACTGGTCCTGCTGTTCACGCCACCGTTTGATCGGACACCGCACGATCCCGGGTACGTCAAGGGGTACCCACCCGGCATTCGAGAGAACGGTGGTCAGTACACGCACGGTGCCCTCTGGTCGGTGATCGCGTGTGCGATGCTCGGCGACGGCGACAGGGCCGGTGAGTTGTTTTCGCTGTTGAACCCGATCCATCACGGAAGCACGCCGGCCGACATCGATCGGTACAAGGTCGAGCCCTACGTGACGTGCGCCGACGTGTACGCGGAGCCGGCCCACGTCGGGCGCGGGGGGTGGACCTGGTACACGGGCTCGGCGGGATGGATGTATCGGGCAGGACTCGAGTGGATCCTCGGATTCCGTCTGCGGGGAACCACGCTCAGCATCGATCCCTGCGTGCCGAAGTCGTGGCCAGGCTTCACCATCGCGTTCAAGTACCGGTCCGCCCACTACGACATCGCGGTCGAGAACCCGAACGGCGTCAGCCACGGCGTGTCGCGGGTCTCTCTTGACGGAAAGGCGTTGCAGACGAGCGACGCACGGATTCCTCTGGCTGATGACGGGGCGAACCACAAAGTCGAGGTCGTGCTGGGATGATGATCAGCCGAAGAGCAACCTCCGCAGCAGGGGTTCGACGTCGGCCGTGACGCCGAATGGAATCGTGATCAGCTCCACGAGACCAAAGATGGCTGTGCTGAGCGCGATTTGGAGCTGCGGGACGAGAAACACCAGCGCGAGGATGATGATCAGGCCGAACCGCTCGATCCGACGATACAGGGTGAGGGCTTCACCGGAGAGAAAGTACTGAACGACCCTCGATCCGTCGAGCGGCGGGATCGGGATCAAGTTGAAGACGGCCAGCAGAGCGTTCAGGAAGATCCCGACCGCGAGGATCTCCGTCAGGCTCGATGACCTATCGGCCACGCCCATGAGCGTCGCGGCTGAGAGAATGGTTGTCAGACCGATGGCCATGAGCACATTCAACCCCGGCCCGGCCGCTCCTACAAGCGCCCAGTCCCGCCGCGGGTTTCGCAACCGCGCGACGTCCACTGGAACAGGCTTCGCCCCGCCGAAGATGAAGCTTGAACCGGAGAGGATGAGGACAAGCGGCAGCAGGATCGTGAAGAACAGGTCGATGTGAGGGATCGGGTTCAACGTGAGCCGACCCCGTTCGCGCGCCGTGGGATCGCCCAGGCGGTCGGCCATGAAGCCGTGGGCGGCCTCGTGGCTGGTAATGGAGACGACGGCTATGGCCCCCACGCCGAGCGCGGTCACCGGATTCATCGGGCGTTCCTCCTCCGGGTCTCCTGACAGGGTCGCGAACATCTGGACCAAGATCTGGCCCGCGGCACATGGACTTGAACAGGGGAGCTGACGGCGCAGAAGGCTTCAAGGAGCTATTCCGAACCGCCATCTGGCCCGGTGTCTGAAGGCCGATTCTGGTCTTCACGAGTGTGCACAGGTCTCTCGGGATGGTTGGCCGCATCTTCCACGCCCTGCACGACCTCGGCCTCGTAGGCCTGCCCGGTGTCGGCCAGTTCTTCGACGCTCTCATCGGCCTCGTCCGCCATCGGCGCGAGCCCCTGCGTGTCGCCCGATTGCCCTCCGCTATCGGGCCCGACCTGGCCGCGGTCGTTACCAAGCTCATCCAGCGGCGTGTCCCTATCCCTCGATGTCATGATGAAGATCTCCTTTGCTGTTTCTCAGCAGGGCTTTCGCGGTCTCGACGACATGCTCCGGCGTGAAGTCGAATGCGTGCCTCACGACGGGTCCCGGCGCCGACGCGCCGAAGCGCCCGTCCTCCCGCCTGGAACGCACGACAGACCTTACTTGGACTTCGCTGACATCGCGGCAGCGTCCCGGACATCTGTCGTGGACCAATAACCAGGACGGCCGTAATGCTCGTAGATCGCCTGTTCCTGTTGACGATCGAGCTGTGCCGCCGAGTCATACGGAGGAGCGTTCTTCACGGCCTCACGAACCAAGCCGGCATAGACTTTGGCATCCGACCAACTCACGGTCTCGATCCACTGCGGCGCGACGAGCACGTCGTGGCCACCCCACCAGTTGCTCGTGTCCACGATCAGATAGCGAATCGCCCACGAGTGATCGTCGACGAGCAGATCCTTGAGGTGGCCGATGTCACCATCCGTCGCGTGGATGTGATAGCCGGTGACGGCGCGGCAACTGCGCAGGTGGCAATCCTCAGATGCGAGCGGCGTCGATGTTCTTCTGGTTTTCATCTCCGCTTCGATCACGCCTTCGGTCGTCAGGCTGCCCGGGTACGCTCCCATGCCCCACAGGCCTGCGCTGCCCCAGTAGGCTGGGTAACCGTAATATCGCAGGTAGTCGGTTTCGTGCTGGCGTGACACCGGCTTTCTGGTGTCGATGTCGGGACTGCGCTCAACCTGTGCCTTCGTGAGGGACACCGGCAATTGCTGGGCCGCCCAATCCGGATCGCCGATGGCGAGCGGAGAGATGAGCACCTTGCGTCCAGAAAGCCAGCTGCCCGTGTCGACGACAAGATAGCGGATGGCCCAGTGTTCATCATCGAAATACAGGTCGTCCACTTCACCCATGACGCCGTCGGTTGCGCGGATCGCGTAGCCCCGAAGATCCTTGACATTGCGTAACATGTGTCTTCCTCCTGTCGCCGACCGCCTGCCATTATGGTTCCACATCCAACGGTATCCAGACACGACAGGGTGCGCTGTTCAAAACGAGACGACCCAGTGGTTTCGCGACCAACTCGGCAGTGGCCGGGCCGTGGCAACACGTGTGCAAAACGGGACGGCGTAGCGCGTACGCGATCCCCGATGATGGGCGCTGAGTCGTCTGATCGGAAGACCCGACGGGTCAGGACGATGGCAGGGCCTGACTCCGGCAATCGGGAGAGGGAGCGTCAGCAAGTTTGGCGGCCATCTCGAGCGGCCGGTAGACCAGTAGGCGGTGGTCCACATGAGCATCCTCGTAATCGATGTCGGCGGCTATCGACTCTGGAAACATCATGCCTGAGCCGCACTCGGACGCCTTGGTGTTGTTCGGCGCAACCGGCGACCTCGCCCACAAGATGATCTTCCCGGCGCTCTACGCGATGGCAAGGCGAGGCGTGCTGAAGGTCCCGGTCGTGGGCGTGGCCTTCCCGAAGTGGAGTCTCGCGCAGCTGCGCGAGCGCGTGAAGGACAGCATCGAGCGATCGGGCGGGATCACGAACCAACGTGCCTTCCGCCATCTTCTGTCTCTGCTCAGGTACGTCGGCGGCGACTATAACGACCCGGACACGTTCACCTCCATCAAGACGGCGCTGGGCAGTCGACGGCGCCCGGCGCACTACCTGGCCATCCCGCCGTCGCTCTTCGAGACCGTGATCAAGGGGCTGGGCGCTGCGGATCTGGCCAACGGTGCCCGCGTCATCGTCGAAAAGCCGTTCGGACGGGACCTGGCCTCGGCTCGGGAGCTCAACCGCGTCGCGCACCTGGCGTTCCCCGAGAACTCGATCTTCCGCATCGATCACTTCCTTGGGAAGGAGGCGATCATGAACATCCTCTACTTCCGCTTCGCCAATTCGTTCCTCGAGCCGTTCTGGAACCGCAACACCGTGGCCAGCGTCCAGATCACCCTGTCCGAGGATTTCGGCGTGGAGAACCGCGGCGCGTTCTACGAAACCGCTGGCTGTCTGCGCGACGTGATCCAGAATCACCTCTTCCAGATTGTCGCGCTGCTCGCCATGGAGCCGCCGGCCTACCGGGGCTATGGAGCCGTGCACACCGAGAAGGCCAAGGTCTTCCAGGCCATGCGCCCTCTCACGGCAAAGGACGTGGTGCGCGGCCAGTACGCCGGCTACCGGAAGGAGCCGGGCGTGGCGAAGCGCTCCGACGTCGAGACCTTTTGCGCCCTGCGCCTGTTCATCGACTCGTGGCGATGGGCGGGGGTGCCGTGGTACTTGCGCTCCGGCAAGTGCCTGGCTTACACCGCGGCCGAGGTCCTGGTGGAGCTGAAGGCGCCGCCGCAGCTTCTCTTCGCAGACTCGGCGACAGCCACCGACGCGGGCAACTATCTGCGCTTCAGGTTGTCCCCAAGCTCGGCAGTCGCCCTTGCCGCTCGTGTCAAGCGCGCGGGGAAGGAGTTCGTCGGCGATCAGCGAGAGCTCTACCTCGCCGAAGAGCAGCCGGGAGCGGAACTCCCCTATGAACGGCTCTTAGGGGATGCCATGGCGGGCGACGGAGCGCTCTTCACCCGCGAGGATGCGGTCGAGGCCGCATGGTCGGCAGTCGAGCCGGTGCTCGAGGTCCATCACCGAACCTGCCCGTACAGGCGCGGCACCTGGGGCCCGCGAGAGGCGGACGCGCTCATTGCGGCAGACGGGTGCTGGCACAACCCCAAACCCAGGGAGATGTCCAGATGCTGAGGCAACCTGCCCCAGTCACCTCCATGCGCGATGCGGCTGATGCCCTGTTCGACGGCGCCACCGCCAGCGTGAACCCCAAAGAGTGAGGATCCCATGGCGACCGAAACAACACCGACCGCGACGACGCGGCTTCACGATCTCGGCCAGAGCCTGTGGCTCGACAACATCACACGCGGGCTGCTGACGAGCGGCACGCTCCGTCGGTACATCGACGAGTGGTCGGTGACCGGGCTGACGTCGAACCCGACGATTTTCGATCACGCCATCGAGAACAGCCATTTCTACGACGACGCGATTCGGCAGAAGACCCGCGATGGCAGGCTCGGCGAGGCGCTGTTCTTCGACCTCGCGCTCGAGGATCTCAGCAAAGCCGCGGAGCTGTTCCGTCCGATCCACGACGCGACCGAGGGTCGGGACGGATGGGTTTCGCTCGAAGTGTCACCGCTGCTGGCCAACGACACGGCCAACACGATCAAGGAAGCGGCCGAGCTCCACGCACGAGCGAACCTCTCCAATCTCCTGATCAAGATTCCCGGCACTCCCGAGGGGATCGCGGCGATTGAAGCCTCGATCGCCGCCGGCGTGGCGGTGAACGTTACGCTGCTCTTCTCCCGGGAGCAGTATGTGGCGGCGGCCCACGCCTACATGCGGGGGATCGAGCGTCGCCTCGCCGCCGGCCTCGATCCGAGGGTCGGCTCGGTGGCCTCGATCTTCATCAGTCGCTGGGACAAGGCGGTGATGGGTACGGTGCCGCTCGAGCTTCACAATCGGCTCGGTATCGCGGTTGCAAAACGCACCTACGCCGCCTACCGCGAGCTGCTCGCCTCGTCGCGATGGCAGATGCTCTCGAACGCCGGAGCGCAGCCGCAGCGGCTCCTCTGGGCCAGTACCAGCACGAAGGACCCCAGCGCTCCTGACGTGCTGTACATCGAAGCCCTCGCCGCGCCAGACACGATCAACACCATCCCGGAGGACACGCTACGCGCCTTCGCCGATCATGGTCGCGCCACCGGGACGATGCCGGCTGACGGCGGCGATGCGGAAGACGTGCTCGGCCGATTCGCCACGGCCGGCGTGGACGTGGCGGCGCTGGCAGCCCAGTTGCAGCGCGAGGGCGCCCAGTCGTTTGACGACTCGTGGAACAAGTTGATGCGCGGCCTGGCGTCGAAGAGCGGTGCGTCCACACAAGCAACTCGATCCACGAGGGTGTCGTCGTGACCGCGGGTCCATCGGCTCAGCGGTCAGTACTGACTGCGCTTCCCGCCTGGCAGGCGCTCGCGGCGCACGCCGAGCAAATGCGCGACGTGCACCTGCGGTCGCTGTTCGCCAACGACCCCTCGCGCGGCGAGCGCTTCACGGCGGAAGCGGCCGGCCTGTACCTCGATTACTCGAAGAACCGCATCACCGACGAAACCGTGCGTCTCCTTGTGGCTCTGGCCGATGCGTGCGGACTGCGCGAACGCATCGGCGCGATGTTCCGCGGCGAGAAGATCAACACGACGGAACAGCGCGCAGCGCTCCACGTTGCGCTTCGCGCGCCGCGCGGCGAGTCGATCGTGCTCGATGGCGACAACGTCGTGCCGCACGTGCACGCGGTGCTCGATCGGATGGGCGCGTTCGCCGACCAGGTCCGGGATGGCCGCTGGCGCGGGCACACGGGTCGGCGCGTGCGCACCGTCATCAATATCGGGATCGGCGGCTCCGATCTCGGTCCGGTCATGGCCTACGAAGCACTGAAGCACTACAGCGCGCGGGATTTGACCTTCCGGTTCGTGTCGAACGTGGACGGCACCGACTTCGCCGAGGCCACGCGCGATCTCGATCCCGCCGAAACCCTGTTCATCGTCTCGTCGAAGACGTTCACCACGCTCGAGACGATGACCAACGCGCAGACGGCACGACGGTGGGCGCTCGATGCGCTCGGCGACGAGCGGGCCATCAGCCGGCACTTCGTCGCCGTATCCACCAACGCCGAGCAGGTGGCCGCATTCGGCATCGACACTGGCCAGATGTTTGGTTTCTGGGACTGGGTCGGCGGCCGGTACTCGATGGACTCGGCGATCGGGTTGTCGACCATGATCGCCATTGGTCCGGAGAATTTCCGCGCCATGCTGGCCGGCTTCCACGCCATGGACGAGCATTTTCGGACGGCCCCGTTCGAGCGCAACCTGCCCGGCATCATGGGGCTGCTCACGATCTGGTACACCAACTTCTTCGGTGCTTCAACCGTGGCCGTCCTGCCATACGATCAGTATCTGAAACGCTTTCCTGCGTACTTGCAGCAGCTCACGATGGAAAGCAGCGGCAAGCACGTGACGCGGGATGGAGTGCGCGTCGATTATCAGACGGGGCCGATCTACTGGGGCGAACCCGGCACGAACGGTCAGCACTCGTTCTACCAGCTGATCCACCAGGGCACGCGATTGATCCCGTGCGACTTCATCGCCTTCGGTCAGTCGCTGAATCCGCTGGGCAATCATCACGATCTCCTCATGGCCAACGTCTTCGCGCAGACCCAGGCGCTGGCGTTCGGGAAGACGGCAGAGGAGGTCCGCGCCGAGGGCACACCGGAACGGCTGGTGCCGCACCGCACGTTCGAGGGCAATCGGCCCACGAACACACTCCTGGCGGATCGGGTGACGCCGGAGATACTCGGCGCACTGGTCGCGCTCTACGAGCACAGCGTGTTCACGGAGGGGACGATCTGGCAGATCGACTCCTTCGATCAGTGGGGTGTCGAGCTGGGCAAGGTGTTGGCCTCGCGCATCGTTCCAGAGCTGACCGACGTCGCCGAACCGGTGCTCGCGCACGACAGCTCGACCAACTCGCTCATCGCGCGCTATCGTCGGTTGACCGGCGCGCGCGGAGAACGGGTCACACAACGATGAACACTTCGAGCGGAGCTCTTCGGGCAAATCCGATACTTCCGCAACTGCAAGGCCCTCCATGCCCGCGCGCGGAGGATGCCGCCAGGACGCTTCAGGCGATCGCGTCGCCTTGCCGCCGCTGGGGGTTGGCGGACTGGCCGCCGTGCATGGTCACGATAACGAACTCCTTCATCGTGCCCTCCGGGAGGTATGCCGACTCGCGACTGGGGCTCGAGCCCTGGATCACCAGCGACGCCAGGGCTAGGGAGATCGGCCGGGCAGGAGAACCCCCTTCGGCTTGGCGCGGGCGGCCGGGGAGGGGACCTCGCGCTCGCGTTGCAGAACCACTTTCACCGTTGCATCTCCGAGGCGCTTTCGGAGGAACTGGGTGAGCGAGTCGACGAAGACGGCGTCGACGTCCTTCTTGGCCACATAGGTGAGTCTGACGATGACCCCGTCGGCGGCCAGCGCCAGCTCGTAGCTCTGAAGAGGCACCAGATCCGCTGGCCAGATCTCCTTCAGTGGGGCGTCGAGGCGGCCCAGCAACTCTTTCCGCGCCGCGTTCAGCCCGAGCGGAGCGGGCGGAGGTGGGACCGGCGCGGGGGCGGGTCGGGTGAGTTCCTCCCGAAGCACTGCCAGCTCCTCCTCGGCCGCTATTCTCCGGACCGAGATTGTTGCTTCCTTGCCTGTCCGTCGGACGAGCGCTCGTTCAGCTGCCGCGATGCGCTCCGGATCGATGCGTGAGGTGACGATGAGTCGAATGCTCACGCGGTCCGCGCTGAGATCGACGGCCTGAGCCACCAGGGCGCTGGAAGGTGTCAAGGACTTGACCACTTCGCGCGCGGCCGTCCTGGCGATCGTCTCGTCCCGCACCTGCAGGAGCCCACGGCGCAAGGGCACGAACAGGACGAGCAGGATCGTGACGATCATCACGATGCGCCATCGGAGGCCGTGCGCATGCCGAAAGGCGCTGGACAGGCGGGTCCGTTGAAGGGCGCGATACAGGCGGTCCTGCGAAGCCCGAGCCAGCATCGACTCGTCGAGGCTCGAGCGGATGTCAGGGGCGTCCATCCGGACGATGTAGAACACGAGGAAGGCGCTTGCGACGATGGCGGCGAGGTTCGTCAGGAAGAGCAACCCGGCGCCGTAGATGACCGGCCACAAGAAGCCGCTCCCGACGCCGAAGCCCACGGTGCACAATGGCGGCATCAGCGCGACGGCGACCGCGACGCCGGGCAGCACGGTCACTCCGCCGGCCTTGGTCCCGCGGCTGACGACCAGTGAGCCCGCGAGCCCAGAAAAGAGGGCGACGCCCAAATCAAGCAGGTTCGGCTGCGTGCGGGCGAGGATCTCTGCCGTGGGTGAATGGAACGGTAGCAGCCAGACGAGAAAGGCCGAAAAGCCGACCGCGAGGCCGACGCTGGCCAGGATGCTGAGCAGTGACTTGAGGCCGAGGTACACGTCGGCCGCCGCGAGGGCGAGCCCGGCAGCCAGGATGGGACCCATCAGCGGCGAGATCAGCATCGCGCCGATCACTACCGCCGGGCTGTTCAGGACCAGACCGAGTGTCGCGATGCCAGCCGACAGCAACAGGGACAGGACGAAGTTGAGGTCAGCCGCCGCCGCTGCGTCGAACATCTCGGCGTAAACCGCAGGCTTCGACGCCGCCTCAATCCGCAGCAACCCTTCGAGGCGCGATCGAAGCGAGGCAGGCGGCGTCATGATCCAGACCTCCCTGGCGCGGTTCTCGACGGCCGAGTGTAGCACGCGGTTGGACACTCCCAGGGGCGTCGCTGCTGCCAGTCGCCCCGATCTCGATGCCGGCCTTTGAGCCTCGCACGGAAGGGGTCGCGGGAAGATTCCTGCGCCCTTGCCCGGAAGCGGGAACCCGTGACCTCCGGTCGAGGGTTGGGTACACTGAGGCTCGCCCGACCGGGCGCGCCCATGCCTTCGACCACCTCGCTTGTCGAACTACTCCTGCTGCTGCTGATCGCCGCCTCGGTGGTGGCGCTGGTCACGAGCCGCCTGCGGATCCCGTATACCGCGGCCCTCGTGTTTGCCGGCATCGGCATCAATCTGGTGCGCGGCCCGATTACCTCCGTGCTGGCAACTGTGGGTATGGCGCCAGGCCGATTCGACATCCTGACGCCGGATGTCGTCTTCTTCCTGTTCTTGCCCGGCTTGCTCTTGCGCGTGTCCGGTGTGATCGCCACTGTGACCGCGGGGCTGGTCGTCGGTAACGTCGGCGTCGTGAGGGGGATGAGCTCCAGGACCCGGGTGGCGCTGTTCGGTTTCTGGGAGTGCCCGGATCCCGCTGTCGTGGCAGCACGTCCTCTTCTGGGGCGGCCTCCATGGAAGCGTGTCGGTTGCGCTCGCGCTCGGGCTGCCTGTCGACCTGCCCGGGAGAGCCCTGATCCTGAACATGACCTTCGGGGTCGTCGCGTTCTCGATCGTTGTACAGGGCGCGACGATGCAACCGCTGGTCGCCTGGCTTGGGCTGCGTCCGCGACGCGAGGGAACGTACGACCGCCTGAAGGCCGAGCAGCTTGCCACGGCGGGCGCCAGGGCCGAACTGCAGCGGCTCCGCGAGCAGCACCTCATCACGGCCGCCGTGCAGGACGAGCTGCGGACCGAGCTCGACACCAGGATGCAGGGAGTCGAGGACGCCATCGCGGCATTGCAGCGCCAGAGCCCAGCCGTGGCAGACGACGAGAAGCGCATCGCACGCCTTCGCCTGGCCCTGGCCGAGCGAAGCGTGCTCGAACGCGCCGTGAGCGACGGTGTCGTGCCCGAGCACGCGGCGCGCCCGGCGCTGAAAAGGGCGACCGAGCAGATCGACGTCCAACGCAAAGCAACGGGGAGCTGAGGGAGATCCGCTCGTGGTCAGCCAGCCGTGTCGAGTTTGGAGATGGCTGATCGATCCGCGGTTGGGGGGACAGGTCTGAGTAGCAGTCGCGCTACTTGGCCAGCCGCGCGAGCACCCTGACCGCGGCCTCGTCGCTGCCGGCGCCGGCGCACGCCGGCGGTCGGCCGGCCCACAGTTCTTCGGCGAGGTGGATGTTGTCGTCGGTGGCGTCCGCGAGGGAACCCGGGTGGCGCGACGAGGCCAGAACCTGCCGGGCGCGCGCAACCGCCGGGATCGGAGTGCCGGGGATGGCAGGCGAACACGTCTCCACCGCAGTCAGGACGCTCTTGATGAGTTGCCGGCTGCGCTCGTAGCGCTCCGCTGACCGTAGGCCTCTCACGGTCGGATCGAGCGCGAGCACGCGCCCGCAGAGTGCCGATTGCGCGCGGGCGGACTCGTTCGTCGGGTCGATCTGCACGGCCCGGTCGAACGCGGCGCGAGCGGCCGGGTAGTTATCCTGGGCCAGTTCGGCCTCTCCAAGTCCGCCGAACGCGGCGGCGTCGCGCGGCGACGCCACGATCACCTGGTGGAAGACGTCGGCGGCCTGGCGGAGAGATCCCAGCACCAGGAGACGCTGCCCGATCCTGGCGAGGGCGCCAGGATCGGCCGTTTGTCCCGTCAACCGGAGGAGTTCGGCGATCGCCTGCCGGCTGTCGTCGCGTCGGGCCAGGACGTCAACGAGTTCGAAGGCGGCCTCGATGCGCTGGGCTTGTGTGCCCTTGGGCCAGACGCCATCGAGAGCCTTGCGGTACGCGGCGATCGATGCGGCCGGATCGGTCTGCGCTTTCAAGGCGTGCGCCATGGCGAGATTCGCCGGCCCGCTGTTCGGGTCGGTGCGGAGCACCTCGCTGAGGTACACCGTAGCCTCGGCTCCGCGACCGGCTCGCGCCAGCGCCACGCCGAGCGCCAGGCGGTACGGTTCGCTGTGCGTGAGCGAGAGTGCGGCCCGGAACTGTTCGATGGCCTCCTCCAGTCGGCCCTCGCGTTCGAGGTTTCGCCCAGCCTGATACGACGCGGCCGAGGTCTCCAACCGCGCGGCGTAGTAGTGGTGCGCCAGAAACCCCCCGAGCAGGAAGAGGCCGAGGACGCCGCCCACGACGACCGTGAGGAGCGCCCGCGCAGAGGTGGCCTCGTCATGGTGCGCTTCGGCGGCCGACTCGGCTTCCTCACCGCTCCCGTAGGCCCGCGGCATGTCGGTCAGCGCCACCACCCCGAGCAGGTCGTGGACGTCGGTCCGACTCACCACGGGCAGGACGGTGAGCCGAGCCTGTCCCATGCGCTGAAGCACGACGTCGACGCCCTGGTCTGCGTGGATGTGCGGAAAGGTGTCGGCGGTCACGGGCTCGGCCGGCACGTGCAGCAGGTCACTCAGCGGCCAGCCGCCCCGGCCCGCAGCCGCGGCTTCCACCAGTTGTTGCCGCGTCACCATGCCGAGGAATCGACCATTCTCCACGACGGGCCAGACGTCGGCTGCCAGGTCGGCGTCGGGCCGGCCGACGTTCGACAGGCGGTCGGCCACGCGTTCGTTGGCCGCTGCCACCTCCGCGGGCGCTCGCATGGCCTGTTCGACGGTCAAGCCACTGATGTGCGCACGCGCGGGAGGAAGCCGGATGCCGTCCTGGTGGAGGAGCGCTTCGTACACGGGCTCCGGCTGCAGGCGCTGGGAGATGAAGTAGCTGAGCAGGTTGGCGATCATCACCGGGACGATGATCGAGTAGTCCCGGGTGATCTCGAAGATCATGATCACCGAGGTCATCGGCGCACGCACGATGCCCGCAAACGCGGTGCCCATGCCGACCAGGGCGTACGCGCCGGCGCTGCCCGTCACGTCGGGCAAGCCGGCGTGGGCGAGGCTGCCTACCGTGCCGCCGAGCATCGCGCCGATGAACAGGCTCGGCCCGAAGATCCCGCCCGCATTGCCCGATGCGTAGCAGGCGGCCGTGGCGACCAGCTTCAATACCAGCAGCAGCGCCATCGTGCCGAGCAGCAGGTTCCCGTTGAGGGCTTCGCCCACGTGGCCGTACCCGACGCCGAGCACTTCCGGCACGAACCACCCGAGCAGGCCGACCACGAGGCCACCCACCGCCGGCTGCCACCACTGCGTGGCCTTCGGGAGGGACAGGAAGCCACGCCGCAGGCCCAGGAGCAGCTTCACGAACGCCACCGAGACGAGGCCTCCCGCCACGCCGAGGATCGCGTAGATCGGCAGTTCCATCGGGTGGACGAGTTGGTACGCCGGGACGTGAAAGAGCGGTTCGTCGCCGAGCACCAGGTGGAGGACGGCCCACGACGTGGCGGAGCTGANNTGCAGGTCGCCGAGGATCTCCTCGAGGGTGAAGAGCACGGCCGCAATCGGGGTGTTGAAGGCGGCGGCGAGGGCCGCCGACGTGCCGATGGGGATCAACGCCTGCACGCGGCGAGGGCCAAGGCCCAGGCGCCGCCCGAGCACAGACGCGATGCCGGCACCCACCTGCACGGTCGGCCCCTCGCGGCCCAGCGCGATCCCGCTTGCCAGCGAGAGCGAGGAACAGCCGAACTTCCCCAGCACCGTGGTCAGGCGAATGAACCCCCGGTGGAGGACCAATGCGGTCTTGGTCTGCGGGATCCCGCTGCCGCGGGCGTTCGGGAAGTACCGCGCCAGCAGCCAGCCGCTGAGCAGGGCCCCGGCGGTGGGGATGGCGAGCCGATGCCACCCCGGCCCCTGGGCGGGGTAGAGGCGGGCGCCCAGACGCTCGGTGACCAGGATGAACGCCACGACCACCAGGCCCACGCCCGCGCCGATGAGGAGCGTCAGGACGAGGAGCAGCTTGTCCTCGTGCCGCTG
>PMZR01000087.1 GCA_003170135.1 Acidobacteriota bacterium | reverse complement strand
ACGATCGCCGGGGAGCTGCCGCCGCTCGACGGCGCCCTCGACCTCGGCCGTAACGTCCAACTCAGCTACCTCTCCCAGTTGCGCGACGCGCCGATCCCCGGTGCCACCGTCCTCGATGCCATCCTCGACGAGATGCCGCTGACCCAGGGAGCGGCGCGCAGCCATCTGGCCCGCTTCCTGTTTCGGGGCGACGACCCTCTGAAGGAAGTGGCGGCGCTTTCCGGCGGGGAACGCTCGCGGCTGGAGCTGGCGCTGCTCTTCCTGCTCCCGGCCAACCTCCTGCTTCTCGACGAGCCCACGAACCATCTCGACATCGAGTCGATCCTCTGGCTCGAAGCGTTTCTCAAATCGCGCCCGTCCGCCCTGTTGATGACGTCGCACGACCGGGAGTTCATGAACCGGGTCGTGACGCGCATCGCCGAGATCGACGGCGGCGAGATCACCGTGTATTCGGGCAACTACGATTTCTACGAGCGCGAGCGTGCCATCCGGGAGACCAACCGCGAAGCCGCCTACGCCCGCCAGCAGGCGATGCTGGCGAAGGAGCGGCGCTTCATCGAACGCTTCTCGGCGCACGCGGCGAAGGCGGCGCAGGTGCAGAGCCGCGTCAAGGCGCTCGACAAGATCGAGAAGATCGAGCTGCCGAAGCGGCGCAAGGTGGTGCGGTTCGACTTCCGCACGCCGCCGCGATCGGGCGACCTGGTGGCGACGCTCGAAGGGGTCAGCAAGGCGTACGGCCGGCGCGTGCTGCACGACGGGTTGACGTTGACGATTCGGCGCGGCGAGCGCTGGGCCGTCATGGGCAAGAACGGGGCGGGAAAGACGACGCTCCTGAAGATGATTGCGGGCGCGGTCGCCCCCGATGCCGGCGTCATCCAGCTGGGGGCGAGCCTCAGGATGGGCTACTTCGCCCAGCAGTCACTCGACGTGCTCGATCCCGATCTGACGATCGAGGAGCAGCTGGCGAAGGACTTCCCGCACGAATCCCCCGGCATCCTGCGCAGCCTCGCGGGGGCGTTCCAGTTCTCCGGCGACGACATCGACAAGAAGATTCGCGCGCTCTCGGGCGGCGAGAAGACGCGGCTCGTCATGGCGCGCATGCTGCTGGATCCGCCGAACTTCCTCGTCCTCGACGAACCGACCAATCACCTCGACCTGGCGACCAAGGAAATGCTGGTCGAAGCGCTCGGGTCGTTCGAAGGCACGATGATGTTCGTGTCGCACGATCGCGCGTTCCTGCGGGGCCTCAGCAACCGCGTGCTCGAGCTGGGCGGGGAGACGGGCACCGACGCGCGGCCGCACGTGTATCCGGGATCGTACGTGGAGTACGTGCAACGGACCGGGCACGAGGCGCCCGGGGTGCGCGCGTAACGGGTCGTCGCTCAGCTCTCGGCTGGCACCTCGCTGACGTCGTCAACGAACAAATCGACGTGTCCGCACTGCGGGCAGACGTAGACGTCGAACGCCTCGGCGTTCTCGAACAGGTGGAAGAGCTCGCCCATCGCTCCCCAAGGCGTGCCCTCATGGAAGCTCTTGGTGCCCAGGTGTCGCAACTCCACGTGACACCGCAGGCATTCGATCGGCGGCACCTCGGTCGTTGCTTCGACGACGCCGGCGCCGCCCGCCTGATCGACGGGGTCTTCGAGCCCACGCCGCTTCAACTCTGCCCGGATGACCTGCTGCCCCTCGGCGGTGTAATCACCGAGCGAAGCAGCCGCTTCGATCAGATCATCGTCACTCTTCTCGCGCCAGATGCCTTCAAGGTCGTTCATTGGTGTTCTCGTCTTCATGCCCCGCGAGGTGTCGGTCTCGGGGCTGCTCTACCGTGTCGCGCGGCGCCCGGCTCTGAACGGGCGGCCAGATTATTGGCTCGTGGGGTCAGGTCTTGAACTGACGGNNTGACACCTGCTCGCTCGGGCCCAACTGGGGTCAGGTCCCCATCCGGAATCGTTGACGGCGTGCCAGGTCGTGAAAAAAGCGTCAAAGCAAGACCTGACCCCACGGGCTACGAGTCGGTCCCGGCGAAGGCCGGCGGCGCTTCGACGGCTTCGGGCACCACGCGGGTGAACTGGCCGCGCTGCAGCAGCTCGCGGCCCTTGCCGCCGCGCCCCGTGACTTCGTACTTGCCCGTGCTGATCGTCTGCTGCGCGCCGCGGCTGGTTTCGACCGTCAGCAGGTCGCGCTCGCCGTGCGAGGCCTTGAAGCCGATCACGCGATCCTCGCCCGGCTGAAGCTTGATGAGGATCACGCCCTTGCCCGGCCCCGACAGGAAATTGATCTCGTCCACCTTGCAGAGCATCGCGCGGGCGTGCTCGGTCGCCGCGATGAGGATCTCGCTGCCGTCCACGACCTCGACGCCCACCACCTCGACGCCCTCGGCGGGGCGCGCGAAGCGGCGCCCGGCCCGCGTGCTCGGGTCGGTGAACGGCGCCAGCCCGAAGCGGAAACTGAAGCCGTCGCTCGTGACCGCCACCGCGTGCCGCGGCGGCACCTCGTCTTCCTTGTCGGCCGCGATGCCCGGCGTTACCCGCGGGTCGAGGCTGAAGGCGGCGGCGACCCGTTCGCCGTCACGGAACTTGAACAGGCTCTGGATCGGTTCGCCGTAACCCGTGGAGGCGGGCACGTCGATCAGGCGGCACGTGTAGGCCGTCCCGTAATTGGTGAGAAAAACCGCACTCGCCCGCGTGCTGCCGGGCAGCACCGCCAGCACCGCGTCGCCCTCGCGCAGCCGGGTCGTCGCCAGGTCGCGCACCTCTTTCTGCCGCTTCACCCAACCGTCGCGCGACACGATGGCCACGCTGTCTTCTTCGATGATGAAATCGTCCGGACGGTACTCGACTTCCTCCACCGCGCCGGCCAGCAGGATCGTGCGCCGCGGATCGTCCTTCGCGCTGCCGTAGCGCTGCTGGATCTCCTGGATCTCCGCGCGAACCATGCGCCACCGGCTGTCCTCGTCCTTGAGCAGCGCCGCGATCTGCTTCGCGCGCTTGCGCTTGTCCTGCAGCTCGGTGCGGATGACCAGGATCTCGAGGCGCGCCAGCCGGTAGATCTTCAACTCGAGGATCGCGTCCACCTGCTCGGCGTCCAGCGTGAACTTTGCCGCGATCTTCTCGGCGGCGTCGGCCTTGCCGTCGGACTTGCGGATGATCCGGATGATCTCGTCCAGCGCGTCGAAGACTCTCTCGAACCCTTCGAGGATGTGCATGCGCCGCCGCAGCGCCTGCAGCTCGTGCTCCAGCCGCCTGGTGACGACGTCGAGGCGGAAATGGAGAAAGTGCCACAGCATCGACTTCAGATCGAGGCGGTCGGGGCGTCCGACCTCCGGGTTCTCGGTCGGGATGAGGCACGTGAGGTTGACGGGGAAGTTGGTCTGCAGCGGCGTGTGCTTGAACAGGTACGCCATCACCATCCGCTCGTCGGCGTCCCGTTTCAGCTCGAGCGCGATGCGCACCTCCTCGGTGGACAGGTCCTTCACGTCCAAAAGCGGCGGCAGCTTGCGGCCGGCCGCGATCTCCGCGATCCGCTCGACCAGTTGCGATTTGTTGACGGTGTAGGGCACGCTCGTGACGAAGATCGTCTTGCTGCCGCGGGTGGATGGCCCCTCTTCCCACGTCGCGCGCAGGCGGACCGAGCCCGAGCCGGTCTTGTAGATCTCCCGCAGTTCCTCCACCGAATTGAGAATCTGGCCGCCGGTCGGAAAATCGGGGCCCTTCACGTAGCGGCACAACTGCGTCGTCGTGAGGTCCGGATTGTCGAGCAGCTTGAGCAGCGCCGTCGAGACCTCGCCCAGGTTGTGCGGCGGGATGTTGGTGGCCATGCCGACCGCGATGCCGGTGGCGCCGTTCACGAGCAGGTTCGGGAGCCGCGCGGGGAGGACCACCGGCTCCTGCTTGGTGCCGTCGTAGTTCGCCCGGAACACCACCGTTTCCTGTTCGAGTTCCGCCAGCATGTCGTCGCTGATGCGCGCCAGCCGGCACTCGGTGTAGCGCATGGCGGCGGCGCTGTCGCCGTCGAGCGAGCCGAAGTTGCCCGACCCGTCCACGAGCGGGTAGCGCAGCGAGAACGATTGCGCCATGCGGACCAGCGTTTCGTAGATCGCCGCGTCGCCGTGCGGATGGTAGCTGCCCATGACGTCGCCCACGACCTTCGCGCACTTGCGGTGCTTGACGTCGGCGGTCAGGTTCTGCTGCCACATCGTGTAGAGGATGCGTCGCTGCACCGGCTTCAGGCCGTCGCGCACGTCGGGCAGCGCGCGCGAGGTGATGACCGACAGGGCGTAATTGAGGTAGCGGGACTGGGCGGCTTCGTGAAGCGCCACCACCTGGCCGTCGCCGGATGCGCCGTCGCCGCGCGCCCCGGGCAAAGCGGGCGGCACCCCTGCCGCGGCGGCCCCGGATCGGGCCGGTTCGGTCCCCGCATCGTTCATCGCATCGAAAAGCGACGGTTCCTGTTTCGGGTCGTCGTCCCTGGGCACGGTGGTCATCCTGTCAGGACAAGAGGGAAGGTGGAATGTCGAATACGTAACTTGGAATATGGAATGTGGAATATGGAATGCGGAATGTCAACCCGGCGGCGGCGGCAGACTGGCCTGCTCGCCGACGACCCAGATCAACTCCGCCAGCATCATCGCCGTGGCCCCCCACACCTGCTCGCCCTCGAGATCGAAGTACGGCGCATCGACGATGAGATCGCCGCGCAGTCGCGTGGTCACCTGCACGCGCGCGGGATCGAGCAGGTCCTCGAACGGCACCTCCAGGACCCGCGCCACCTCGGTGCTCGCGTGGGTGAACATCGGCGTGCAATCCATCACGCCCACGATCGGATGGACGAGGAAGTCGCTGACCGGGATGTGGAGCGGCGTGAGCGGACCGAGCACGCGGACGATCGAGGGATCGATGCCGATCTCCTCGGCAGCTTCCCGCAGCGCCGCGCTGGCGATCGCTTCGCCGGGCTCGATCGCGCCACCGGGGAGGGACACCTGGCCACCATGTCGCGAGAGCACGCCGGCGCGTACCGTCAGGACGAGGTGCGGGCGATCGTCGCGCGGGTAGAACAGCACGAGCGCGGCCGCCGTGCGGCTTTGCCCGGGCGCGTGTTCCGGCTGCCACGGGCGGCGGGGGCGCGGCGCGAAGCGCACCTGCGCGTCGAGGCCCGGCAGCACCGACAGGCCCGCGCGCAGCAGCGCCTCGAGGCCGGCGAGCGTCCATGTGCGCCTGGCCGGACGTGCGCCTCTAGACATCTTCCAAGGGAAAGCGATGGCAGGTCGAGCGTCCGACGCGCGCGGCGACCGGGCAGGACTATTCCTGCCCCTCGTCGTCCACTTGCTCGTCGGCAGCCTCGGCCAGGTTGTCGAAATCGTCCGTCGCGTCTTCCGTGACGTTGGCGTCGTCGTCCATGCCGTAGAGGCGACCGCCCGCCTTCAACTTGATCGGACCCTTGGGGCGGTTCTCGCCCTTGCCGCCGCGCTTGGCCGGTCCCTTGCCCGGACGCCGCGGAGGCGCCGGCGGACCGAAGTTGCGCTGCGGCCGGCCGCCGGGCGCGCCACCGGGAGCGGGCGGTCCGGAAAACGAGCCGGGCGGCGAGTACGGCGCGCTCGGCCGGGGCCCTGGCGCTTCGTCTCTCGCGCGCGCCTCGCTCACCGCGAGCGGCCGGCCCTTGAACGACTGCCCATTCAGTCGGCTGATCGCGGCTTCCGCCTGTTCGCGTTCGGGAAACTCGACGAACGCGAAGCCGCGGGGCCTGCCAGTCTCGCGATCGACCGGCATGAAGACGTGTGTGGGTTGGGCGATGGCCGCAAGATGGTCTCGGAGTTCCACTTCGGTGGCGGTGTACGGCAGGTTTCCGATGAACAAACGGACAGGCAAGTTTTCCTCTCGTTGGCTTTCGGGCCTCATGAGGCCCAGTCCGCTAGATATTAGCAGAATCGAGTGCAGAATGGGTGCCGGCGATTTTCGGCGTCAGGATGTTCGAGCGTTCGGTGAGGGCGTCGCCTCCAGGCCAAGCACATCTGTGCCAGGTCCTATCGCAACGGCTCGCGGACGCGTTCCCCCGCGCGATAGAGGTCCAGGCGGTGTTGGAGTTCCGGAAGCACGTCGCTCAGGCCGCGGCCTTGGGCCAGGGAGAGCGTCTCTTCGGCCGCCGCCGCCGCTTCCCTGAAGCGGCCAGTTTCGGCGTACGCCGCTGCCAGCGTGTCGAGCGCCATCGTGTCCTGCCGGGACGTGAGGCGAACGGCGCGTTCGCTCACTTCGACCGCCTTCGAACCGTCGCGCACCGCCGGTTCCGGCGACGTGGCCAGCAGCCATCCGAGACGGCTCAGGAGAAACGGGCTGTCCGGCTCCTTCTGGACGGCCAGGGCGAAATATTTCGCCGCCAGCGCCCGGCGGCCCAGCGCTCCGTAGGCTTCGGCCAGATTGCCGTACGCCGGCGCGTACTCGGGGTCGAGCGCCAGCGCGCGTTCGACGTGCGCCACGCCTTCGTCCAGCTGACCGAGCGAACACAGGACGGACCCGAGATTACCCTGCGCCGGGGCGCTTGTTTCCTTGAGACGCACGGCTTCTCGCAACTGCTGCTCCGCTTCCGCGTAGCGCCGCGAGAGCGAAAGGTCGAGGCCGTAGTTGAGACGCGCCCTGGGATTGTCGGGACGCTTTTCGACGGCGTCCTGCCAGATGCGCAACTCGCTCCAGTAATCGCGGTTCCTGGCGCTGGTCAGTCCCGCGAACGTGACGGCGAGACCGCCCGCCAGCAGCACCCCCGTGACCACGCCGATGGTTCGTCGCGAGCGCGCGTCAGCCACGAGCCGATCGAGCAACCGCCGGCCGCACAGGTACGCGCCAATGACCACAACGACCACGACGCCTGCCAGCGCCACGTACATGCGTCGCTCCGCGGCGATCTCGGTGGCGAGAGGCAGCACGCTGGACGAGGGCGCCAGAAGCGCGAAGAACCAGGCGCCGCCAAACCCCCACGGCTGCCGCTTGACGATCGCGACGACGGTAGCGGCGACGAGGACGGCGAGCAGCGCCGCATACGGCGCGACCTCGAGGACCGACCGTGCCATCGGCCACCCGTCGTAATCGAGCACGAGCGGAGCCGGCACCAGCGAGAGCCGCAGGTAGTGAACGATGACGCCGGTCTGCGTCAGCAGGTACGTCCACGGCGTCCAGCCTTCGCGGTCGAACCCGATCGAATGCGGCCATCGCTCGAGGGCAACGAGCGCCGCGAGAATCGCCCACGTGGCGGCCAGTCCGGCGTACAGCCGCCAGCGCGGGCGGGGCACCTGCGGCCCGAACATCCAGTCCCACAGCACCACGATGAACGGCGCGGTCACCATGGTCTGCTTGCTGCCCATACCCAGTGCGCATGCGAGGATGGCGCCCGCGGTCCACCATCGACGTCCTGCGGCACCGGCGCCCCCTTCCGCCGCGCGGATTGCGCAGTAGAGCGTCAGAAGGTAGAACAGGCCGAACAGCACCTCGGTGCGCTGCGTGACGTAGGTGACCGAGTCGGTCTGCAAGGGATGCACGAGCCAGACGAGGGCGATGACGATGGCGAGCGCGGTCGAAGGGCCGCCGAGCGATGGCCGGAGTCGATCGGTGAGGAGCGTCCGGCGCACGACGCCGAAAAGGGCGAGCGCCGCCAGCACGTGCAGCGCCAGGTTCATGAAGTGATAGCCCCACACGTTGCGGAGAAAGCGCTCCGTCGTGTCGGGCGGGGCGTCGGGGCCACCGGGCAGCATCACGTCGCGGGCGTCGGCCGGCGCGAGCGCGTAGTTGATCGCCAGCGTCAGGCTGGCGATGGGCCGGCCGGATACGGGAAGCTCCGCGGGCGCCGACATCGATCGGGTGAGCGGCCAGAGCGCCCGGATATTCGGGTTGTCGACGATGGCGAACTTGTCGTCGAAAACAAAGACGCCCGCGAAGCTCGTCGAATACGCGATCCAGCCGGCGGCCGCGAGCAGGACCGCCACCAGGACGCTCGATGCCAGGCGAAAGCCTGGTCGTTCGGTCCCGCGTTCGCCGGCGGGGCGCTCAGGTCGATTCGTACGGGTCGGTCTTCGTGTCCTTGCCATCGTTTCGATGCAGCCGCGGTCCGGCTAATGTTGCGCGGCGCCGTCGGGAGTGGCCGCGGCCCGGCGGCCGGACTCGCGTTGCGCGCGATCCAGCAGGTACTCCAGCGCCGGCTTGGGCTGGACCACGGCAAAAATCTGGTACGCGAACAACGAGCGGCTGACATGAATGAGCGCCCGGTTCAGCCGCACCAGCAGGCGCCCGAGCCGGCCGTTCCCGAGCGCCAACGGAAACGGCGCGGGGACGCCTCGTATCTCCAGGACGCGGAAGCCGGACTGCTCGAACAGCCGCCTGAACGTGCCGAACGTGAACAATCGCAGGTGCGTCAGGTCCAGGATCCCGCGCTTGCCATAGTTGAACTGGCCCAGCAGCAACATCAGGCGGACCACGCCGAAGGCGACATTGCCGGTGCTCACGACGAGTTTGACGTCGGGGTTCCGGCTGGCCGCGGCCAGGAAATCGTCCACGAAGCGCTCGGGCGATCCCAGGTGCTCGATCACGTCGAGCATCACGGCGTAGTCGACCTTCTCCAGGTCGATCGGGAAGGGGCTCTGATTCAGATCGCGGAGCTCGAAATCGTCCAGGACGCATCCATCGGCGAGGGGGAAGACGTCGATGCCCGTCGTGTGGCACCCGCGCTGGTGCAGGATGTGTCCGACGTAGCCTCCGGCGCATCCGATGTCCACGACGCGCGCGCCGGGCGGGATGCGTGCGAGCGCCAGCGTATGCGTGCTCTCGAAGTCGAGGATGGGCTTGTAGTGCACGTTGCTTTTCGTTGACGGGAGACAGTCGAACTTCCGATCGTAGAAGAGCGACATCTCCTGCGCGCGCGCCTTCACGCAGGCCATCACGACGTCCCTGGCGTACCGGATGCCGTTGACGCGGCAGATCTCGTCCCCATAGTAGGTCGGAATCGGCAGTTCCCTGACGCGCAGGCCAGCCAGCACCAGTTGAATGATGATCTCGGTGTCGAACGAGAAGCCGTCACTGTTCAGGTGAAACGGGATCCGGCCGAGCGCTGCCGTCGAGTAGAGACGGTACCCCGAATGGAACTCGCTCAGGCGGGTCCGCAGAAGGCGGTTCTGACACCACGTCAGGATCTTGTTGCCAACAAACTTGTAGAGCGGCATGCCCCCACGCCGGGCGTCGCCCTTCTGCAGCATCCGTGACCCGAGGACGGCATCCGCCTCGCCCGATGCGAGGGGCGCCACCAGCGCAGGCAGGCATTCGGGGGCGTACTGGCCGTCGCCGTGGACGAGCGCCACCAGATCGAACCCGTGCGTGATCGCGTATCGGAAGCCGATCTTCTGGTTGCCGCCGTAGCCCTGGTTCAGGGGATTGAAGAGCACCGTGAGCGCGAAGGGCAGCGTCCCGGCCCGGCGGATGGCCTCCCCGTGGTCGAATGTGGCGTCTGTCGAGCTGTCGTCGATGACCAGCACCTCGACGCCGTAGTCGTCCAGCAGGGACGCCGGAATCCGCTCCAACGTCGGCCGGATCGTCTTTTCCGCATTGTAGGCGACGACGAGCACGAGCAGACGCAGTCGGCTGTTTCCGCTCATTGTGGTCGCAATCAACCGTCGTGGAAGTCGGGGGGGCGCAGGCGTCGCGCGGTGGCCAGGACGCGCAGATCTTAGCAAATGGTGAGTGTGTCCACAAACGAGGTGGCGCTGTGGGACCGGCAGCGCTGCTGCTATACTTGGCGCCACCTTGAAACTGGCAGTTGTCATCCCGATTTTCAACGAGCGCGACAACCTGCCGGAGTTGTACCGGCGGCTGCGCGCCACGTTCGCCCGGATGCCGGACCTCGAGCACGAGGTGATCTACGTCAACGACGGCAGCACCGACGGCTCGCTGGAGGTGATGCTCGAACAGCGGCGCGAGGACGGTCGCTTCACCATCCTCGATCTGTCCCGCAATTTCGGCCACCAGTCGGCGATCACCGCAGGACTGACGGCAGTCGATGCCGATGCGGCGGTCGTGCTCGATGGCGACCTGCAGGACCCGCCGGAGCTGATTCCCGAACTGGTGGCCTGCTGGCGCGGCGGGGCCGAGGTGGTGCGCGCCGAGCGCCGCACGCGTCAGGAACGGGGCCTGCGCCGCTGGTCGTTCGACCTGTTCTACCGCGTGCTCGGCTGGACCTCCGACTTTCCGATTCCCGCGCAGGTGGGCGTGTGCGGGCTGCTCGATCGCAAGGCGCTCGACGAGTTGAATCGTCTGCCAGAGACGAACCGGTTCCTGCCCGGCCTGCGCGCCTGGATCGGGTTCGAGCAGCGCACCGTCTACTACGACCGCCACGAGCGCGCATCGGGAGTATCGAGGCAGGGCTTCTGGCGGCTGCTGCACTACGGGCTGGACGGGGTGTTCAGCTTTTCGTACAAGCCGCTGCGCCTGATGGTGGCGGTTGGCATCCTCGTCAGCGGCATCGGCTTCATCGTGGCCTGCGGGTTCATCTACAAGCGCCTGGCGGGCATCGAAGTCGCGCAGACCGGCTTCACCACTCTGGTGACGGTGGTGCTCTTCCTGGGCGGCGTGCAGCTTGTCGCCATCGGCCTGTTGGGCGAATACCTCGGGCGGATCTACGACGAAGTGAAGCAGCGGCCCCTCTACATCGTCAGGCGGCGCTTCCCGGAGGCGCCGGCGGATCGCCGACTGTCCTTCATCACCGGCCGATCCGCGGAAACCGCCGCGGCAGGTCGCGGCGGCGCGACAGGACACACCGCCGACCGCCCATCGAGCGGCGGGTCATAAGCGATGCGGGCTCTGCGCGTCGGGCAACTTGCGGCCGTCGGCGTGGTGCTGGCGGTCTACTGGGCGATGGCGGTCGGCGCCAGCTCGAGCAAGAGCGTCGCCTTCGACGAGATGGCCCACCTCACCGCCGGGTACACCTACTGGGCGTACAACGACTACCGCCTGCACCCGGAAAACGGCAACTGGCCGCAGCGCTGGGCCGCGCTGCCGGTCGTGATGAGCAGCGCTCGATTCCCGCCACTCGATCAGCCCGCCTGGACGTTGTCGAACATGTACGTCATGGGCGATCAGTTCTTCTACATGAGCGGCAACGACGCGGGCGCGATGCTGTGGCGCGGCCGGGGGATGATCGCGCTCATCGGCGTCGTGCTGGGGGCGCTGGTGTTCTTGTGGGCGAGGCGGCTGATCTCGCCGACGGGCGCGTGGCTCAGCCTGCTGCTCTTCGCGTTCAGTCCCACGCTGCTGGCACATGGCGCGCTGGTCACCTCGGACATGGCGGCGGCATTGTTCTTCACGGCGGCCGCCGGCGCGATGTGGGTCGTGCTGCACCGTCTGACGCCCTGGACGCTGGCCGGCAGCGCGGTGCTGGTGGCCGGCGTGTTCCTCTCGAAGTTCTCCGGGCCAATCCTCTTGCCCATCGGGATCCTGATGCTGGCGGTGCGACTGCTTGACGGGAGACCGCTGACGATCCGCCTCGGGAAGCGCACGATGGAATGGTCCGGCCGAGTGCGGCAACTGGCCGCGTTCGCCGGCGTCGCGGCCGTGTACGTGCTGGTTGTGTGGATGCTCATCTGGGCTTCGTACGGCTTCAGGTACACGGCGTTCGCCGCCAGCGCCAGCGGCAAAGAGGCGTTCATGGCGCCGCTGACGAGCGAGCCCGGGCTCGTGACCGACATCGTCACGGCGGCACGCCGGCAGCATCTTCTGCCCGAAGCGTACCTGTATGGCTTCGCCAACACGATGCAATACGCCGCGCAGCGCTCGGCCTTTCTGAACGGGGAATACAGCACCACGGGCTGGTGGTGGTTCTTCCCGTATGCCTTCCTGGTGAAGACGACGTTACCGGCACTGGGCCTCGGACTGTTGGCGCTGGCGGCACTGATAGCGCGATGGCGAAAGAAGGATGACGGCGCCGCGACCTGGCAACGCGTGGCGACCAGCCTCTACGCGGGCACGCCGCTCCTGGCGTTGCTTTGTGTCTACTGGGTCTTCGCGATCGCCAGCCACCTGAATATCGGTCACCGCCACCTCCTGCCGATCTACCCGGCGCTCTGCATCCTGGCCGGCGGCGCCGGCTACTGGATCGAGCCACTGCTCGGACGGTGGGGCCGCGCGCGCCCTCAACCGGAACAGCAGCCGCGGAAAGACGCGAAGGAGCGGCGGGCAAAGAAGGAGAACAAGGACCGGGCGGCGGATGAGAAGCGCGCCGGCGCGATGTCCGACGTGATCACGATCGCCGGTGGGTTGACGATCCTCCTGCTGTCGTGGCACGCCGTCGAGTCGGTGCGCATCAGCCCGCACTACCTCGCGTATTTCAACCAGCTGGCGGGCGGCCCGAGCCAGGCCTACAAGCACATGGCCGACAGTTCGCTCGACTGGGGACAGGATCTGCCGGCGCTCAAGCAGTGGCTCGACGAGCAGGGGCTCGAGCCGGCAGGCGCCACGCGGGTCTACCTGTCGTACTTCGGGACCGGGCGCCCGGAGTACTACGGGATCGACGCCACGCAGTTGTGGGGCTTCCTCGATCGCCGGCCGCAGGCACCGCCCGAAGTGCTTGGCGGCGGCGTCTATTGCATCAGCGCCAGCATTTTGAACGTGGCGGCGCCGCGTCCATGGACGCGGTCGCTCGAGACCGAGTACCAGCAGCGTCTGACCAACGTCAAATTGTTGAGCAGCACCGGGGAGGGCACCGAGGCCCGGACCGACCTGCTCCGCAAGACCGGCGAGGATTTCTGGTGGCAGACGTTCCGGCGCTTTGACGAACTGCGCATCGGCCGCCTGGCCGCGTTCCTTCGACATCGCCAGCCGGACGCGGAGGTCGGCTACTCGATCCTGATCTATCGGCTCACGGACGCTGACGTGAACACCGCACTCGAGGGCCCCGCGCTAGTCGAAGGTCGGTGATAGCTCGCGTCGTGCCGGCGCACAGGGGAGCGGGCGCGGCGCCTGTCGAGCCGCTCCGCAACCCGGGAAACCTCCTTCGCGTTGCTCCGTTTTCCGGATCGACCGTGCGGCAGCCTCAATTCGGCGACGCTTCGCCTACGCCTCAGTTCGGCAGCCGCGGAAAACTACGCAACGCTCGTCGGTTTCCGGCACTGACCGCGGGCTGCTCCGCATGGCTCGCCAGGTGCCGCGCCCGCTCCCCTGTGCTCGGGCGGGGCCCTCGTCACGCTGGGCGCGTGCCGACTAAGCGTCGAAACGTGCCGTTCGTGGCTGCCCGAGACCTCTACTCGGTCCGTCACTGCGCGTGCACCGCGTGCCGCGTCGACAGCCGGCATGGAGCGGCGGGCGGCGGGCGGGCTTGCCGCGCAGCGGCCCGTCGCGGCGCCGCGATGAGCGGCAGGGAGTAAGACGGCGAGCGGCGGTGGGACCCAGCGAGGTTGAGCGGGACACGGCCTTTGGCCGTGACCGCGACCCGAGCGGCNNCCGCGGCGACCGCGCCGGGACGCAGCGCGGCAAGCCCGCCCGCCGCGCTCCGCGACACGCCCACCCTCTAGAGGCGCGGCCGATCCAGGCCAACTCCGTCGCGATCAACCTCAACGATTCGCCGGTGAAGGTGATGCTATGATCCGGGTCGCGCACGGGGGCAAATGATCGTCTACCTGCTGAACCCCACGATCGACCGGCAGCCGAAATACATCCGCGAAGGGCGCTGCATGCAGAAGGCGGCGTCGTGGGCCACGGTCTGGCCGCCGATCACGATGGCCGTCATGGGCGCCATCGCGCGCAAGTACGGCGATGTGCGGCTCGTGGACGGCAACGTCGAGAAGTGGACGCTCGACGCGCTCGTGGACGATGTACGGCAGAGGCAGCCGGACGTGATCGCGGTCAACACCGGCTTCCCGTCAATCGACGCCGACATGACGGTGGCGGCGGCTCTCAAGACCGCCGCGCCGAAGGCTCGGGTGGTGGGCTTCGGCGCCTACTTCACGCTTCTCGAACAGGAGGCGATGACCGGCTTTCCCTTCCTCGACGCCGGGATCGTCGGCGAGCCGGAGGAGACGTTCGAGGAAGTCGTCGCAGCCGTCGCTCGTGGCGCGGAGAACCTCGACGAGATCCGTGGCCTCGTGCTGCATGACGACGGACGCGTCATCTCGACCGGGCCGCGACCGCTCGTTGACGACATCGACACGCTGCCGCTCCCGGACCGGAGCCTGCTGCACAACGATCGCTACCGCCTGCCGCACAACAACCGGCCTTTCACGCTGATCAACACCGGCCGCGGCTGCCCGTACCCGTGCACCTTCTGCATCGTCAAGCCGTACTACGGCAATCGCGTGCGCCGGCATTCGGTGGAGTACATCCTGCGGGAAATCCGCGAATGCGTGGAGCAGTACCGCATCGACGAATTCCTGCTCTGGGACGAGATGTTCACGCTCGACAAGGGGTTCGTCCTGGAGTTCTGCCGGGCGCTGCGCGATGGCGGGCTGCGGATCTCGTGGGCCGCGACGACGCGTGTCACCTCCGTCGAGGAAGAGACGCTGCGCGCGATGAAGGAGGCCGGCTGCTACCTGCTGGGCCTCGGCGTCGAGAGCTCGAGCCAGGAGATTCTCGATCGGGCGAAGAAGAAGCAGACCGTCGCGGACATCGAACGGGCGGTGGCGGTGTGCCGCAAGGTCGGTGTGGCGACGATGGGCCACTGCATGTTCGGCCTGCCCGGCGAGACGCGCGAGACAGCGGAGGCGACGACCCGGTTCATGACGCACCTCGGCCTCGATTACATGCAGTCTTACTGCGCTGTGCCGTATCCAAAGACCGAGCTGGGCGAACTGGCGAGAGAGAAGGGGTGGATCACGGCCCGCGCGTGGTCGCAGTACGATTTCGGCGGCAACTCGGTGATGGACACCGACACGATCACGGGCGAGGAGGTCACTGCCTTCAGGCGGCGCGCCTTCCGCCGTTTCTACCTGCGCCCGGGCTACCTGGTGAAGACAGCGCTCCGATCGTTCTCGCTGCGGCAGGCCATCAGCCTGCTGCGGTTCCGCGACTGGATGCGACCCGGGACGAGGAGGCCGCGCGGATGACATCCGGCCCGCAGGAAGCGACCGGATCGTTGTCGGCGCTGGGCGCATCGGGCGCCGGCAGCGAGTCGATCGATCTCACCGTATTGATGCCCTGCCTGAACGAGCAGCAGACGATCGCCGCCTGCGTCGGCAAGGCGCGGCGCTTTCTCGCGGAGCGCGCCATCGTCGGCGAGGTGCTTGTCGTTGACAACGGCTCGACAGACGACTCGGCGCAGGTAGCCGCGGCGGCCGGCGCGCGCGTGGTGAGACACGCCGCGAGAGGCTACGGCAGCGCGCTCAAGCGCGGCATCGACGAAGCCCGCGGCACGTTCGTCGTGATGGGCGACGCCGATGATACGTACGACTTCGCCAGCCTCGGTGAGTTCATGGACCTGCTGAAGGCCGGCAACGACCTGGTGATGGGCAGTCGGCTGCGGGGCGTCATCGAGAAGCGGGCGATGCCGTGGATGCACCGCTACATCGGGACGCCCGTCCTGACTGCGCTGATGAACCTGTTCTACCGAACCGGGGTGTCGGATACCAACTGCGGCCTCCGCGGATTCCGCCGGGCGGCGGTGCAGGGCCTCGGGCTGCGGTGCAACGGGATGGAGTTCGCGTCCGAGATGGTGATCCGCGCGTCGCAGGAAGGCCTGAGGATCGCCGAGACGCCGATTGCCTACCGCGCGCCCGCCGCCGGGCGTCGGCCGCACCTCAATACCTGGCGCGACGGCTGGCGCCATCTGCGCTTCATGCTGGTCCTCAGCCCGACGTGGCTGTTCCTCTATCCCGGCCTGCTCACGTTCGTTGCCGGCCTTCTGCTGATGGGCCTGCTGATGGTGCGGCCCGTGGCCATCATGGGGATTCCGCTCGGTCTCTCGGCGGTGCTGTTCGCCGGCCTGCTGATGTTCATCGGCCTGCAGGGGGCGCTGTTCGGCATCTTCGGCCTGCTCGTGTATGCGCGAGGCGGCCGGGCCACGCAGGTGACGCCGGTCGCGCGCTTCCTTCTGCGGTGGTTCACGGTGGAGCGCGGCCTTGCGCTCGGCGTCGTTCTGGTGGGCCTCGGCCTCGCACTTGCGGGCGTGACCATCCGGTGGCTGTTCAATGTCGCCACGCCGGCGATAATCCATCCGGGCGTGACGAGGCTGTCGATTCTCTCGACCTTCGTCACGCTGCTCGGCGTCCAGGTGACGTCCTTCTCGTTCTTCCTCGCCCTCGCCGATCTGGATAAGACGCTGGAGTGACAGCGCGCGATGGCCGCGGCCTTGCCAGGCTGTCGAATGAGGCGGCATCGAATTGATACCGACAACGATGGCGGTTCATCCGGGCAACCCTACATTGGCAGATTCGGCGAGAGGCCTGGTTCGCCTCGGGCCAGCAAGCCTGCGAGCCCCGCGATCATCGTCAGCGCCAAAACGGCTCGCCGGCTCAGGGGTCCAGCGAGGTTGAACGGATTCACGGCCTGCGGCCGTGACCGCGACCATCGCGGCGTGCGGTCGCCAGTGCCGCCGAGCCGTTTTGCCGCGGTGCCGAGCCGGCTTGATGCACGGGGCGAATCAGGCCAGAAGTCGACAATCTGCCAACGTAGTGCTACGGCATCAGGCCGCCCGGCCGACGCCGCAAGACGACGATCCCCAGCCGGGCCGCCGCATCGGCTTCAGGCCCGGTTCCGCCCCTCCGCGCGTAGTGGGCGACGATCCACTTCATGATCGCGTCACCGAAACCCGGCACACCGAATCGCTCGAATCCATAGACGCGCGCCGTGAAGCTGGGAATGCCGATGATGACGTCCGGCGGCCTGGCCTGCATGTCGGCGACGATTCTGTCCTCGCCGCCTGCCACGGCCATCTCCAGCGGGACGAAGTTGTAGTGCGGCGTCGAGTTCGTTCTTCGCGTCCAGTAGTTGATGATGACTCCCTCCGGAATGACCATCAGCGATTCGCCAGGTCGTACCTCGGATTCGACCAACCCGAGCATGACCTCCGCCGTTTGGGCATCCCGCGGGGTGCAGATGATGGCATCGCCGGGGGGACCGGCCCGCTGAGTCTTTCTCGACATGATCGCGGCGCTCAATTGCACGCACGCCAGCGCAAAGACCAGCGACACGCCGACGAGCATTCCCGCGGTCACGCGTCGGGCGCGTTCATCCGGCGACGTCAGGTCCGGCAGGATGCCGGCGAGAAACGCCACCGTGACCACCGTTGCGGGCATCGCGAGCTCGAAGCCGTACGGGTACACGACGACATTCAGCAGCATCCTCATCAACATGCCGAAGGAGAACATCGCCAGCGTGCCGGTGACGATCCACTGCCCGGCGGCGACCGCATCGCCGCGTGAGGTGGCCACCCGGTAGGCGGACCAGAGCAGAATCGCGAGCATCGCCACCGGGAGCATCCGCACCTGGCTGACGATCGTCACGCGTCCGACCAGGACGAGTCCCGCTCCCATCGTCAACACCACGGCGAGCACGCCGCACGTGAGCGGGCGTAAGAACTTCGTGGGCGCCAGACGACCCGCGATGACGGCCACGACGATGACAGCGCCCATCGTCGCTGCGCACCACAGCATTGCGGAGATGTTCTCGCCTGGCCGATCGATGCCGATGACGCCCTGGTGAAACGCCATGTTGAGCGGTTGGCTGGCCAGGAGCGCCCTCCACGGCACCATGACGCCTTCCACGCCGACAATCGGCAGGAAGAGAACGATCGGCGCCAGTACTCCCGCGGCGACGACCGCGGCATCGGCGAGCCCATCCCGCATGCCTCGGCGCGTCACCAACGCTCGGACACCGAGAGCCGCCATGCACGACAGCGACGTCGCGGCGGCAATTTCGGTCTTGCCGAGCAGCGTCAGGCCGATGCCGACTCCTGCAATGCCGAGCCACCGCCGGCGCCCGCTTGAAATCCAGCACGACACCGCCCACAGCGCCACGAACGCGGCCAGGAGCCCGTGCGTGCACTCGTGCGAGAACGGAGCGATCAGGCTGTTGTTGCCAATCGGCCCGTACTGCGAAAAACCGTACGCGCACAGCATCGCGGCACATGCCGTGACGGCGGCCCAGGTTCCAGCGATCCGGCGGAGCAGGACGTAAATGACCGCGGTGAGCAGCGCGAGGACAATCATGTCCGCCACGATCACCGTGGTCCAGCTCACGCCGAACAACCGCATGAGAAGGGCATTGACGTGCGGCGAGAGGGGACCGTTGAAGTAGGCCACATCGCGATACAGCGTGCGGCCTTGCGTGAGCTGCCACGGAACGTACAGCTCGCGCCCGAAGTCGATGAACGGCGACGGCCACTTCCGCCACGTCGCCGCGCACAGCCAGACCCCCAGGGCAGCCAGCAGAATACCTGGTGCATAGGCACCGGGCGTCAGGCCAGGGAGATTGATGCCGCCGGGCGCCTCCGTGTCACTGCTCGGGGGGCGGTGGCCGCCGTGAGAACGCGCCGGTGCGCCCGATGCCCGGCCGGAGGACGGTTTGGGCGATCGAGCAGTGCCGCGGGGAGGACCAGACGAGCGCATAGTCACTCGCGGCCCGTCGCCTCTGATCGCGCGCGGTCGAGCAGGTCACGCAGCCCGGCGTCGTCGGCCGTTTGTTGCAGGTCGTCCCAGTCGAGCCTGTCGGCCTGCACCTTGATGATCCCGAGCACGTCCCGCCATTGCCGGTCCGAGGCGCCACCACCTTTGCGGTACCACTCCAGTTTCTGCAGGATCGTGTCTTCCGGCGTCAGCAGATATAGCTCGGCGGTTTCCGACACGGCGACCAGGCGGCGCCGTTGCAACTGCCGTTGGGCAAGACGGTCTTGTGCGGGGACGAAAACGTCGATCTTGCGGGCCGACGCCACGTGAATCATGTTGAATGACGACCGGCGTTCGATCGCGCAGCGCATGGCCGTCTCGTCGACGTAGAACTCGTCTTCGAGCGCGTGCAGCAGTGGCGCCACGTGGCGCGGCTCGAGGGCAGCGACGAAATCGACATCCTCGGTCGATCGTGGTTCCCCGAACACCGAGCTCGCCACGGAGCCGCCAACGACGCAGGGGATCCCGAGAGCTTCGAGGATGGCGGCAAGGCGCAACGCGAGCGCGATCGGGTCTGTCGTGGACACGAGGGCATCCTTCCGGCGTTCGTTGAGGCGTCCATACGCGTGGTGCGCTGTGGCCTCGCCGAGGCGGAGCACCGCCAGCGCGAGGAGGCGCTCGGTTGCGCTGCCATTGGGATGGCGAAGCGAGATCCCGGCAAGGGCAAGTCGTTCGACCGCCAGAGAGTCCTCGGCGATCCGAGCCGCTTTCTGGACCGGCGTCATGGCCCGATATGCGTCCATCAGGCGCCGGTCGATGTCCGGGTCCGTGTCGTCGGCCTGCGGCCGATATCGCGATTGGCGGAAGGGCAGCACGAAGCGAGTGTACTTCAAGACAATAAATGGGCGCGATTACCGGTTAGGCGATCCTCGGGACCATGAGTTCCCCCCTCCACGCGTGGCGGCAGACGAGCGACGCGCCCGAGACCGTCGCTTCATCGTCTTGCTTCGATTGCTGTCAATGCCGTTCGCGCCGCCGCGAAGTGGGGATCGAGACTCAACGCTGCACGAAGGTGTGCGACCACCTGTGAGTCGTCGCCGGTCCGCTGGAACATGATGGCGAGATTGTAATGCCAAACTGAAGCTTCGGAATGTTGCGGGGCGAGCGTGAGCGCAACTTCGAGCTGTTCGATCGCCATCTTCGTATCGCCGTGCTGGTTGAAGGCGACAGACAGGTTCGAGTGCCATTCCGGCTGGTTCGGCTCCAGGCGCACCACCTCGAGGCCCTCACGAATCGCTTCGTCCAACCTGCCTTGGGCCGCAAGGGCCAGCGCCAGCGAGTTGTGCGCCAGGGCCCAGTCGGGCCGGATGCGCGCGGCCTGGGTGAACTCGGCGATCGCCTCCTCTGTCTGGCTACCCTGGCGGGCGAGCGCCGCCCCCAGCGCGTAGTGCCCCACGGCACTCTGAGGGTCGCAGCGCATGGCCGCGGCGTGCTGCTCGAGCGCCTCGCTCGTCTTGCCCTGCGCGTCGAGGGCGAGCGCCAGATTGTGGTGCGCCACGGCGCTCGTCGGCTGGGCCATCAGCGCGAGTGAGAACTCAGACGCGGCGTCGGCGGCCTTTCCCTCCTGCATCAGCAGCGTTCCGATGCGGGTGCGCAGCCCCGACGCGTCATTCATGAAGCGCGCGGCTTCACGATATTTCGCGACGGCATCCTCCGTCCGGCCCTGCTCTTCGAGCAATTGCCCGAGGCTCGCATAGGCGCGCTGATTTCCGGTCGTCACCTCGATCGCCCGCTCGCAGAGCGTGAATCCGTCTTTCCAATAGTTGACCTGCGTGCGCGCGGCGACGGCGGACCCGAGCAAGACGACTGCGGCCGCCGCGGCCAGGGCCACGCGGGCACGATGCGATCGTGCGAGCAGATCAGGAAGGCCCCACGCTACCATGAGGAACAATCCGATCAGTGGGATGTACGTGAAGCGATCCGCCCTCGCTTGATCGCCAACTTGCAACAGCCCGATGACGGGCAACAGCGTTCCCAGGTACCAGAACCATCCGACCGCAAGATAAGGCCGGCGACGGACAGCCAATATCACCAGCACCGAGACCGCAACCAGGGCCAGCCACGCGGAGACGATCACGACTGGGCCTGGCAACGTCCGGGGATACGGATAGAACGCCGCGAGTCCCATGGGCCACACCGTGTTGGCAATGTAGGTCAGGTATGAGAGTGCCGCGTTGGACACGCGAGCGCCGAGAGGGAAGTCGCCGCCCAGCGCGCGGACGGATCCGGCATGCAGCTGATTCAGGAACGTGACCGCGCCGCAGAGAATGCCTAGCGCCAGGAGCGGCAGTTTCTCTCGCACCAGTTGTATCGCACGCGGCCATGGTACCTGGAATCGGCCGGCCTTGCCTGGCTCACCAAACTCGATCCGCCGCAGGGGCCACACGTCCAGCAGCAAGAGAGCCAATGGAAGGGTGACCGTCATGGGTTTGGCCATCAGGCCAAGGACGAAGCAGAGGACCACGAGCAGATACCGGCGCAGGCTCGGGCCTCGGACATACGAGACGTAGGTCCAGAGCGTCAGCATCCAGAAGAAGCCGCTCAACACGTCCTTGCGTTCCGCGATCCAGGCCACCGACTCGACGTGAAGCGGATGGATCGCGAACAACCCGGCCACGAACGCGCTCCGGCCGAGGCGGCCGGTCATGCGTCGGAGCGTGGCGAAGAGGATGAGGGTGGACAGCACGTGCAGAACGAGATTCATCACGTGGTGGCCGCCGGCATCGAGCCCCCACACTTCCACGTCGACCATGTGCGACAGCCATGTCAGCGGGTGCCAGTAGAAGTCGTCACCGGTGGTCAAGGCCCACCACACGCCGCGCGCGGTCAGGCCGGCAAGCACGTTCGCGTTCCGGGTCACGTAGAACGGATCGTCCCACGGCACGAAGCCGTAAGTCCGGACCGGCGCAAAGACGATCAGGGTGAGGGCGGCAAGCGCGATCGCCGTCCAGACAGCAGGCTCCGACCACAGCGCGCGGCGATGGGGACGAACCTCTGGCGCTGGTGCAGCTGTACCGGCTCGACGTCTCGTGAACGCTCGGCTCATTCGCGTCAGATAATACCATCCGCAGATTCACGCAGATTCTCGCCGATTTGCCGGCAGCCTCGCCGAGCTACGCAGCTTCTGCGGACACACGTGGACGCCGAGGACTTCGACCGCCGTCGCGATGCGACGGCGGTGGTGCGAGGGTGGCAGGGAAAACGAAGACTCACTTGATCGCGCGGAGCCTTCGTTTCCCCTGCCACCCTCACACCACGCACGGCCGGCTCTGGCCGGCCGCGCGTCGAAGTCCTGGTGTCTGAATCTGCGGGAATCCGCGTAATCTGCGGCTGAATCTTGTTGCGCGGAAGCTGCGCTCCCGCTTCGCCGGCCTTCGCGAGGACGCTTTCGAGGGAGGGCGTGGACCTGCTCACTTCGACGGCGGCAATCGCTGCAGGAGGGCGCGCGCGGCATCGTCGGCAGGAGCGAGGCGGACGGCATCCTCGGCCTGCGCGCGCGCCTCGGCAAACCGCCCGAGTTGCGCGTACGCCACCGCGAGGTGGAAGTGGGCCGTCGGCCTGGACTGGTCGATGGCGACTGCCTGCTCGAACTGGGCGGCCGCATCCATGTCTTTGCCTTGCATGCCAAAGACGACGCCCAGGTATTCGTGCCCGGCCGCGAGCCCTGGCGTTCGGCGCACCGCGCCCTGGAAGAAGCGCTCGGCGAGCGGGAGATCCCGGATCTCTACCGCCGTCAGCCCCATCTCGAGCAGCGTTTTGCTCTCGGTGTTTTCAGAAGTCACCAGCGACGCCAGCGTGGCATCGGCTTGTTCGCGCTGCCCGAGGCCCGCGTAGGCTCTCGCCAGCCCGAACGTCGCGTTGACATTGTCGATTGCCGCGGCCCGTGCAGTTTCGAAGTGGGAGATCGCCTCGGCGGGTCGGCCCGCCGCGACCAGCGATTGGGCAAGGTTGAGGTGAATCCACGGCTCGTTGGGATTGAGCGCCAGGGCGCGTCCGAAGTACTCGGCCGCGTCGCGCGCGTCGCCCCGATCGCGGAAGGCGCCCGCCACCCGGTACAGCAGCGGGGCGCGGTTCGGCTGCCCCGGTTCCGTGTCGGCGAGCATTCGCTTCGCTTCGATTACCTCACCGTCCGTCACCAGCCGGACGATGCGTTCTTCCCGCTCGAACATGCGGCCGTTGTCGGCCTGCATCGGCCAGTTGGCGGCGACAAAGAGGATCGCCAGACCGGCCAGCACGCCAGCAAGGTGCCGTGCGTGCAGGAGACTCGCTCGCCGCTGCCAGCCCCAGTCTGCGGCGCCGCCCGCCGCGCACAGGAGAGGCACGACCAGCGGCAGCCGATAGCGCGAGGACACGAAGAAGGCGGCGACGGTCAGCGCGTAACCGGGCACGAAACAGGCCCACGTGAGATAGCGTGTCTGATCGTCGCGCCGGAATCCCACGGCCAGGCCGAAGAGACCAAGCGGAATGATGAGCCACGGACCGACAGCTAGCAGCGTCAGTACGCCAGGCTCGTCGCGCGTGAAATATGTATAGCTGTAGTTGAGCGCGACGTCGGTTGCGTTGAACGTGAGCGCGATTTTGCGGGCCAGCAGGCGCATCCAGTCGCCCGGGTGCGTCCGTATCCACGTCCATGATTGATCGTAGAAATACGTCGAGGCCTCGCTCGCCGACACCGGGTGCCCCAGCGCCTTGCCCGCGACCTTCCTCACATCGTCTTTCTGGCCGTCGATCGATCCGCGCACGCCGGGCACCGCGCCCCACGTGCCGTCGGCCCCGGCACGGTTTCCGATAAAGAAATTGAGGCCACCGTGCGAGGTGACGAGCACCCACTCGCCCGCGACCACGCGGTTACGCAGCGTGAAGGGCGCGAAACAGAGAAGCGCGCCCAGCACGAGCACGACAGCCTGCATCAAGGTCGCCCGGGTGAATCGCTGCGCCACCCAGACGATCGCCACGATCGCCACGACGGGAAGCGTGTTCGGCCGGTTCAGCGACAGCGCGCCCAGCGCGACACCCGCCAGCGCGAACGCGCCCAGCGATTCCCGCCGCAGCGCGTGAATCAGCGCGACCAGCGCCAGCGCCGTCAGGAACGGATCGATCGACGACTGCAGGATCAGGATCTCGTTGAAGGCGAACAGGCCGGTGCCGGCCGCGAGGACGGCGGCGACGATGCCGGCGCGCCGGCTCCACAAGGACGTGGCCGCGATGCCGACGAGACCGACCGTTGCGGCGCCGAGCACCACCTGGACAAAGCGCGCAAAGGCAACTGATCCGCCAGTCAGCGCGAAGATGAGACCGAGGAAGTACGTGTAGAAGGGCGCGAGGTAGTAGACCTCCGGGCCGATCAATAAATCGCCTGCCGCCACCCGCATCGCCAGTTTCACGTAGACGGCATCGTCCAGCAGGCCACGAGGCTGAAGGAGCGGGTCGCCGCCGAGCTGCGCGAGGACGAGCAGCCGGACGAGTAGCGCGGCACCGGCGATCGCGGCGAAGATCGCCCATCGGGGCCACGGCCCAGCGACCGGGGCGACTGGCGGCGGGGCGGGCTGCGTGCGACGCAGCTTCTTGTCGGAGCGGCGATTCGACATCGGTTTGTTTGACTGTCTTGTGGATGTCGAGTGCTTGCTGACGCGACCGAAAAGCGTCGAAATCATATCACGCGGGCCGGGGTCGGCCATTGAACCCAACCGTATCGCCGCATGGCTCGGCGGTGGCCGCCCGCGTGCGAGACGGGCTACAATCGGAGCCCATTGCGGGAGAGTGGCTCTGGTGTTTCCAGGACAACCGGCAACGCCGACAATCGGAACCCGGAAAGGCGCGCTGACCACTGGCGTGGCTCAGGCGGTCGCCGGGGCCCTGTTATGGCACTTCCGGCCCGGCGCGGCCGCCAGTGTCTTGCGGATCGTCGCCGGCTCCGCGGCGTGCCTGCTGTGGTTCCAGGCGACAGCATTCGTGCTGTCGGCGCTCGTGGCCCCGGCGATCGCGGTTCGCCTGCAGGCTGGTTGGATGCGCGTGGCCCGCGCGATCGGCGTCGTGATCACCGTCGTGATGTTCAGCGTTCTCTTCGCGGTGTTCCTCCCGTTCTTCCTGTTCGTGCGCCTGCGGGATCCGTTGCGGAAGAAACTTGGCGCTCGCAGTTACTGGGAGACCCGCGTTCCGGAAGACGACTCACTGGATCGGGCGCTGCGGCCATACTGAAGGAGAAATAACTCGGGAACTCGAGACAGGGGAGCGGGCGCGCCCACTCCCTGTCTCGAAAAGCTCGCGAGGCTCGACACGTGTTCGTACTCGGCATCTCCTGCTTCTATCACGACGCGGCCGCCGCGCTCCTGCGGGACGGCGAGCTTGTCGCTGCCGCCGAAGAGGAGCGCTTCAACCGCCAGAAGCACTGCAACACGTTCCCCGCCCTCGCCATCGACTACTGCCTGCGCGAAGCCGGCATCACCATAGACGATGTCGATCACGTCGTGTTCTACGAGAAGCCGTTCCCGAAGTTCGCACGCATTCTGGAAACGGTGCTTGCCGAGTGGCCGCGCAGCTACCCGCTGTGGATCCGCAGCGTGCCGCTGTGGCTGACCACGAAGCTGGATCACCGACGGCTGTTCCGGCGCGCGCTTGGGACGGACAAGCCGATCCTCTTCTGTGCCCACCACACCTCGCACGCCGCGAGCGCGTTCCTGGCGTCGGAATTCGACGAGGCCGCGATCCTCACCGCGGACGGCGTCGGTGAATGGACGACGACAGCGTGGGGCACCGGCCGAGGCACGGCGATCTCGCTGTCTCGCGAGATTCGCTTCCCCCACTCGGTCGGATTGTTGTTCTCGACGCTGACGGCCTACCTGGGTTTCCGCGTGAACGACGCGGAGTGGAAGGTGATGGGCCTGGCGCCCTACGGCAGGCCACGCTACCTCGACCAGTTCCGGCGCATCGTCGATCTGCGTCCGGACGGCAGTTTTCGGCTGAACCTGGACTATTTTGCCTATTGCTACTCGACGCGGCGGATGTTCAACCGGCGATGGGAAGGTCTGTTCGGCCAGCCGGCGCGGCCGCCGGAAGCGCCGCTCACCGAGTTCCACGCCGACGTGGCGCACTCCGGCCAGCGCATCGTCGAGGAGATCCTCGTCGGCATCGCACGGCAGATGCGGACCGAGACCGGGCTGCGCAACATCTGCATCGGCGGGGGAGTCGGGCTGAACAGCGTGGCGAACTGGCGCATCCTGCAGGAGGCGGGCTTCGATCGCATCTTCATCCAGCCGGCGGCCGGCGATTCTGGGGGCGCGCTCGGTGCCGCGTTGTATATCCACAACACCGTGCTCGGGCAACCGCGCCGGTTCGTCATGCGTCACGCGTGCTACGGTCCGGCGTTCAGCGACGACCAGATCGCCGAGACGCTGAAGCGCTATGGCGTGGCGTCGCGGGTCGTCGAACGCGAGGAGGACCTGCTCCGGGAAACCGCCGCGTGGATTGCGGACGGCAAGGTCGTCGGCTGGTTCCAGGGGCGGATGGAGTTCGGACCTCGCGCGTTGGGGTCGCGGTCGCTCGTCGCAGACGCGCGGAATCCGAAGATGAAAGAGATCATCAACGCGAAGGTCAAGTTCCGCGAGGCCTTCCGCCCGTTTGCGCCGAGCGTCCTGAAGGAGTGCGCCACCGAGTTCTTCGAGATGCCTGCCGGCCTCGATGCGCCGTTCATGCTGCTGGTCCCGCCGGTCCGCCCGGAGAAACGCGGTATCATTCCCGCGGTCACGCACCAGGACGGGAGCGCGCGCGTCCAGACGGTGACCGAGGAGCACAACGGGCGCTACTACCGGCTGGTCCGCGCCTTCGGGCAGCTCACCGGCGTCCCGGTAGTCCTGAACACGTCGTTCAACGTGCGCGGCGAGCCCATCGTGTGCACGCCGGAAGACGCGTACCGGACATTTGTCAACACGGGCATTGACATTCTCGTGCTCGGCAACCACGTGGTGACAAAGAAGACGGCCGCCGTCGATTTCGAGGCGGGACGCCGGCGTAGCGTCGAGCTCGAGCAGGACGCGTTGATCTGAAGGGAGTCGAGATGGGGAAGCCGACGCTCGTGAGCGATTTCCTCGGCTTCGTCCGCCACGAGAGGAAGTGGTGGATGATCCCGCTCGTCATCGTCCTCGTGGTGGTCGGTCTGCTCGCCGTGTTTGCAACGGCGTCGCCGCTCTCGCCGTTCATCTACTCGCTGTTCTGACATCGACCATGAAGAAGGCCGCACTCGGCGAACGCACCCCGAAGCGTGCGACTTCGGCAGTTCCGCCTCCCGCGACGTTGCCACGGTGGAAGAAGGCGCTCTTCTCGGCGGTCGTCGTGCTGGTGGCCATCGTGGTGCTCGAAGGTGGCGCGCGCCTCTTCGTGCGCGTCGCCGCCGGTAACGTGCGGTGGCAGTTCCACCGGCAGCTCATCGACTCGGTGGGGCTGCCCGCCCTCAATGACATCCTGGTTCCCGATCCCGTCCTCTTCTGGTCGCTGCGGCCGAATCTCGATCGCGCCGTGCTTGCAGGCCACCTGGCGGCCTCGTCCGATTTCACCTTCACCGTTTCGACCGATGCGCACGGCGCCCGGCGTGTGCCGGCCGTCACCGACCGCCGGCGGCCCGTGGCCTTTTTGGGCGACTCGTGCACGTTCGGCGTGGGCGTAAACGACGACCAGACCTTCCCGGCGGTGCTGCAGCAGCGTATCCCGGACATCATCGCCATCAATCTCGGCGTGCCGGGCTACAGCGCATACCAGGGACGCCTGCGTTTGAACGACTATCCGTTTGCCGCGCCGCCCGCGGTCGTCGTCATTACCTTCGGCTTCAACGACGACGCGGTCTGGGACAACCGGAGCGACCTGGAGCAGGCTGCACGGCTCGAAGCGCAGCGCTCCTGGGTCAATTCCTCGCGGTTCATCACCTGGCTCGCCGGGCTCCTGTCGCGGCGTGGGCCCGCCGCGCCCGACCCAGGACAGACGCATCGGCCGCGGCTGTCAGATGACGAGTTCGTTGCCGAAGTGCGCGGCATGGTGGAGTGGTGCCGCGCCCGACACGCAGAGCCAGTGCTCGTGCTGTGGCCATATCGCGTCCAGTTGACGCGCAACGACATGCCGGGCAAGCAGCGAGCGCTGCTGCGGGTTGCGGCCAGCGACAACCTGCCGCTCGTCAACCTGATCCCGTTCGTCCGCGCGCAGGGCGGAGACAGCTTGTTCCTCGACATCATTCACGCGAACGCGGCAGGCCACGCCGTCGTCGCCGGCGCACTCGAGCCACTCCTGCGCGAGGCGCTGGCCGCCCGGTAGTGCGAGCGATTCAACTGCGTGCTTCCGTAAAGCGAGGCTTCAGCCTTGCGATTCAGCGCTAATTCGGAATCGGTGATCGTCCTGCGGGTCCTGGCTGGCCGGCCGCCTGACGATTCCGAATCGCCAGTGCCCAACGATTCGGGAACCGCGCCAGGGAGCGGACGCACCACCTGCCGAGCCATGCGGAGCAACCGGCGGTCGATCGCGCAAAACGCTACGCGTTGCGCGGTTTTCCCCGGCGCAGCGCGTAGCGGTCGAGCAAGCGCGAGTAGCGCCAGCCGGACGGTCGATCCGGAAAACTGCGCAACGCCGAGGAGTTTTGCCCGGTTGCGGAGCGGCTCGGCGGGTGGTGCGTCCGCTCCTTGGCGCGAGCCCGGCTCGCGAGGGGATGTGGCCACCCCGGATGCGTTCCGAATCGTGCTCTCTCGTTCAGTGGACCGGTGCCCGAGCGGGCCCGGGTTGGGCGAACACTTCGGGCGGCACGTGGAGTTCGTCGATCATCCGCGCGCGCCACAACGCGGCGTCGTCGCGCCGCCCGGCTTCGATCATCTGCTGGATCAGTTGCGCGCACGCCTGCCGCAGGTGCTGCGGCGCGCGCGGGTTCTGCGCGTTGAGCGTCCGCCTGCCTTCGACCAGCACGACGGCCGGCGGCGAGGGCGCGATGTATTCGTACACGCGCGTCAGCGCCTGCCATGACGGGTCGTGGTCGGGCTTGAGGATGGTGGCGGCGATCAGATTGACCACGGCCTGCTCGAGATGTTGATCGGCCTGCGATTGGTTTCCGCGCTTCTGCTCGAACTGCGCCGCCGCGCCCTCGGCCACGCCGCGTTCGAAGTGAGCGTCGTAGTCGGTCGGCTGAATCCGCTGGAGGTAGCCGAGCGCTGCGATCGCCTGCAGTGGATCGCCCGCCAGCAGGTAGGCCGATCCGAGGTTCCTGTAAATCACCCCGTTGCCGACGTCGTGAATCTCCTCAGGGCGCCGCCCTGCCTTCAGCAACTGCTCGCGACCGCGCCGGTTCATCTCGCGGTCGATCGCCTCGGCCTGTTTCAATCGCCTGATGCCCTCCGCGATCACCGGGCCGGCCTGTTCTGCCTGGCCGCGCGTGGCCAGCATCCCGGCCTTGCGGGTGTAATACCAGCCCACGTCCGCGAACAGCCCCGCCGGCATGTGCTCCAGTGGTAACGGCGCCTGCTCGACGATGCGCAGGCCGCGCAACGCGGTGTCGAGCGCCTCATCCACGCGTCCGCCGGACGGATCGGATTCCATGATTGCCGACGCCAGGGCCCGGTACGCCTTGGAGTCGTTCGGCGTGGCTCGCACGGCGCTGGACCAGAGTTGGAAGTTGCTGGTCCAATCCTCGTTGCGCGCAATCGTTCGCGAGGCGAGCGCGACGACAATGACGACGGCGGCTGCCGTGCCGGCCATCGCCCACGCGTGCCGCGCGTGTTCGGGACGACTGTTCAGAAGGCTCTCCCCGGCGAAGGCCAACGTCAGCGCCGTTGCGGCCGCCAGACCCAGGAGCGGCAGGTACATCAGGCGCTCGGCCATGATGGTGCCGATGGGGAAGAGCAGATTGGCCGTCGGCAGGAAGGCGATCGCGGCAAAGCCGAGAAAGAATGTCACGGCGCGGTGGCGGCGCCAGGCGATCGCGGCCGCAGCCGCAAGAGCGATGAGCGCCACCAGCGCCAGCCAGGCATGCGCGTCCTGCCCCGACGCCAGCGTCCCGCCGAACAGCGTGATCTGGTTGTAGGCGTAGTCGCACGAAAGCGTCGCCGGCCAGACGAAGAGAGCGAGGTAGTAACCGGCCACCTTGACGGCCGTCATGATGCCGGTCCAGAAGCCGGCGATCGCAATCGGGTTGTCCGTGCCGTTCTGCGCGAAGATGGGCGAGTTGTGGAACATCGCCCAGCGGGCGCCGAGCAGCGCAATCACGCCGGGCAGCACCGCGAGATACGCCGGCCACACGCGCGTGGTCGAGCGTCGGATCGTGGCCGGGAGAGTGGGCCCTTCAGCGGGCGGAAATGCCACGTCGTGCAGCAGCATGAGCGCGGGCAGCACGACAGCACTTTCCTTGCAGAACACGCCGGCCAGATACACCGCACCGAGCGCGGCGAGTAGCCAACGCCGCGAGGACAGAATGCCCATCGTCCGCAGGGGCCGCGTCTGCTCGGCGTCCGAGAGACTCAGGAATCGCCGGTACAGCCACAGCCCCGTGAGCGTTGACATTGCCGCCAGCAGATCGGCCCTGCCGATGACGTTGGTCACCGATTCCACCGTGAGCGGGTGACAGGCGAAGACGGCCGCCGTGAAGAGCGCCACCCACGCACGCCGTGTCACGCCGCGCACGAGCGCGAACGCCAGCACCGCGTTCGTCCAGTGGAGCAGCAGGTTCACCGCGTGGTAGCCGAAAGGACTCTCGCCGTTGCCCAGCACGCTGTAGTTGAACCAGTAACTGAGCGTGGTGAGCGGGCGGAACAGGTCGCTCTCGAACGTCGGGAACCAGTAGTTGAAGGTGAAGATCTCGCGCAGGCTGTGCCAGTCGGCGGCGCGCAGGCGGACGTCCTGCAGGATGATGGCCTGGTTGTCCAGCAAAAACTCGGCGCGGAAGCTGTTCCAGTAGGCCAGCAGGCAGACCGCGCCGAGGATGGCCGCCGCCATCGGGAGCGACAGGATCCTGCCGACAGGCGGCGAGGCGATCTTCGGGCGCGGCGCAGGCACGGACGGCTTGCGCCCGGTTGCACGGGTTGTGGGTTTGGTTCGCGACATGGCTTCGGGCGACCTCATCCGGCAGGGTGCCGCCGTTGGGTGCTGCTATCGTATCAAGAACGTCCCGACGAGCGCTGGAAACCGAAGCGCCCTCTGACATAGATTAGCCGTGGCCGACAAGGCGGCACCTCGCTCATGGCGCGAAGAATCAACAAGCGATCTGGTACATCGGTCCGGGGCCGGATGGCCGGCGGGTCGGCGGGCGTGGTCCAGAGCGCTGCCGCCCGCCCGCGTCTGCCAGGGCATCGCCTCCGTTCGTGGCTGGTTCCGCTGGCGGTTGTCGCGGTCGTACTGTTGGCCACGGTGGACGACAGGCACGTCGGAGGCTGCGCGGACGAGCGGCAGATCATCTGGACCGCGATTGCCATCACCGAGACCGGCCAGATGTCCCAGGCGCGGGGACGTGATTTCACGCTGGTGGCGCCCGACGGCCAGGCGGTGTCTCGCTACGGCATCGGCATGACGCTGGCGCAGGTGCCTGCGGCGGTGCTTGCGCCTCGCGTTGAAGGCTGGCTCGGGGCGGGTTCGTCGCAGCCGCTGTTTCTCGTCGCGCCGCTGCTGCTGGTACTTGCGGCGGCGCTGCTGACTGGCATCGCCGCGAAGTACCTCGCTGACGGTAAGAACATCTGGCCAACTGCGATTGTCCTGTGCGCGCTCGGATCACCGCTCGGCGCGTACGCCGCGATTGGATCCAGCGAGGCGCTGCAAGCCGCGGCGGTTGCGGGCGCCTACGCCTGTGCGCTCGGATCGTGCGCCGCCAGCGACCGCCGGAGCGCCACCCGTCGCGCACTGCTCGCTGGCGTGTTCGTCGGCTGCGCCGTATTGGCCAAGTCCTCGCTGCTCGTGGTCGCGCCCGCGGCGCTGCTCCCGCTCTTCGTCCCTTCGCCGCATGCGTCCAGGACGGCGCGCGTCGCCCGGGCGTTCGCCGGCTTCATTCCCGGTGCAACGCTCTGGTTGACACTCGACCTCGTCCGGTTCGGACGGCCGTTCGCCTCGTACCCAGGCGAGAGGTTCACGCACCCGTTCGTGGATGGGTTCTGGCGCCTCCTGGTCGGGCCGAACACGGGTTTCCTGCTGTTCTTCCCGGCCGGCCTGATCGGGCTGTGGGCCCTCGCGAAGGACGTGTCGAAACGGCGCTGGGACGACGTGCTGAGAGTCTCTGGCGCGGTGCTGCCATTTCTTTTGCTGGTGTGCCTGGCGGCTGGCTGGTGGGCGTGGCACGGCGTCTGGGGATGGGGACCGCGGCTCGTGGTGCCAGCGGTTCCGCTGCTGGCGGCCTGTGCCGCACGGCTCATGATCTCGTGGCCGTCGTGGTCCCGTGCGACGCTGATGGCGGTCTCGATCGCCATCAACCTGCCCGGCTTGGTGCAGCACACCGTGCCGGTGACGAGCTACGTCTCGAACCTCGTCTGGCCGCAGGCGTCCGCGGGCTTCGCGACATCGCTCGCCGGCTACGCCTGGCGCCTGGAGAACGGCCACTACCTCGTCTCGCCCGATCAGGTTCTGGCGGCGTTGCCGCAGGCCTCGCCGTTCGTCGTGTATCCGTGGTTCTTTCGCGCGACGTATTCGGACGACGTGGAACAGGTGGCGCGGGCGCTCGAGACGCCTCCGTGGCGCGCGGCCAGGCCGGACCTCGTCCCGACACTGATACCGATGACGCCGAAGTTCGTCCGCAGCATCACCGGCTATCCACGGTGGCATTTCTGGGGACGTGGTTTCCGGCCGTCCGCCGAGGACGCCTTGTATTGGGCCGTCTACGACGAAGGCCTGGCCGACCAGGTGACACGCCTGCAGCAGCGAAGGGAAGGGGCCGCCGCGCTCGGACTGGCGCGGAAGCTCGTGGACCTTGCGCCTTTTGGTCCGAACGACGCGCTGGTGCTCGAGACCTATCGGATCCTGGCGGACCGGCCCGCGGCCGCCGACTACCTCTCCCGCCTGTCCTTTGAGCGGCGGTTCTATCCGGAGGTCAATGTCGTCCTTGCGCTGTTCGAGCGCGATGCGGGCAACGAGGCGATGGCGAGGCAGTTCCTTGATTCCGTGTCCGACAGGTACCCCGCGGATGCGCCACTCCAGTCGGCTCGCCGCCAGAGCCTCGACAAGTGGCCGGCCGATCTGCAGTCGATGATCGTCGCGCACGTGAAGTCGGCGGGGGAGTAAGGCGTATACTTGCCTCGCCAGCCCTGCTGTTCTCGAGGACGACATGCCAGGTATGCGCTCGGCGCTCCTCGTCGTCCTGGCGTTGCTCACCCTGAACGTCCCGGACGCCGACCAGGCGCCGCCGCCCGTGCCGCGCCCCACCTATTTGATCCTGATGGACGTCGATTCGCTGGACGCGGGCGACGCGCGCAAAGCCTGCATGCTCGTCGGCACCTTCGTGGATCGTCTCGATCCGGACGACCGTTTCGCGATTATCTCGGTGTCCAGTGTCACCGGAGTGATTGATACCACTACCAACCGCCTGGCAGCCGCTGGCGCAATCGAGTCGATCATCTCGCGGTCTGCGACATTGGGGGGGCGCCTCGCTGACGCACTGAGCGAGGCCGATCGGGTGCGTGTGGGTTTTCGACTGATCACGGCCACGACGCCGCTGCTGGAGCGGCCGCAACAGGATGCAGGACGCGTGGTCGTGGTGTGGATTACGAATCGGGCCGACCTGGGCGCGGCCGATCCCGGCAATGTTCTCCTCCGCCTCGAACGGGCGGCTGTCGCCAGGCGCGCGACAATTTCGACCGTGGTTCTCGCGAACTCGCACGTGGGAACTTCTTATCGGCATCTGGCCACCGCCACGGGCGGTGTCGTCATCTCCGGCGTGAGAAGCGCCGACACGGCAGCGGAGTCGCTGTTGAAGTCCAGCGCAGGCGCAAAGACACGGCGCGCGGATCCGGCGGGGATCTCGGAGTTGACGTCGCTTTGTCGCGCGGTCGAACGGCGCTCTACCGGATCGACCTATCTCGGCCTCGTCCGGCGGTATCGGACGGGCGACGCGGATGCCACGGTGCAAGCCGTCATGTCGTGGACGCCAGCGCAGCTCGCTTCCGAGGTTCTTCCCTTGCCTTCGCTGCCCGACCTGGAGGCCGCCGTTGCGCTGCACACGGAGGCGGGCGTTCGGAGCGGGCTGCAAGTGCACCTCGGAATCGCGCGGCGTGCGGTCGAGGCGCTGATGAGCCGGCATCTGGAGGACGCGTTCTGCCGCCACTGGGTTCTGGCCACCGTCCTGTCCTCGAAAGGGACGGCGAGAAGCGCCGATGCGCCCGATGCAGGGGCAGACGCTGCCATCACCGTCGCCCGTGGATCGTCGCTCGAGTTTCCAACGTCCGCCGACCTCGAAACGCAAGCGGGATTCGACCGGGTGGACCCTCCCGCCGGCGATCTGTCGCGAGCGGTCGACCTCTATCGCGCTGCGCTCGCCATGGACGAGGGCTTCGAGGAGGCGCGCCTTCGCCTGGGCCGCGTGCTGGGGATGCAGCACCACGACGAGGAGGCGATCGCCCAGCTCGAACGCGTCCGCTCGCAAACGCGAGATGCGCGAGTGTCGTACCTCGCCGCCCTGTTCGTTGCCGAGGTGCACGAAGCCGCGGGAAACGACAAGGCGGCGATTGTCGCGTACCGCGCGGCCAACAAGTCCTGCCCGGATGCGCTCGCTGCACGCGTCGGCCTCGCATACCTGCTGCGGTCCTCGGGGCAGATCGAGGAGGCCGATCGCATTCTGCGTGAGAGACGGCCATCCGCGCCGAGTGGGAGCATCGCACGCGACCCCTGGCAGGACTACCTTCACCCGCTCGAGCGCGAGCTTTCCGCTCTTCGCCAGGCGGTGCGACGATGAAACCGGCGGGCATCGTACTGCTCGCGGCTTGTGTGACCAGTTTCGGCGTGGGTTCGGCCGGCGTTCCGCAGCAGCCTGTATTCAAGACGAGCGTCGATCTCGTGCAAATCGATGCGCTCGTGACGCTCAACGGACGACCGGTGACCGGCCTGGGGCCGTTGGACTTCGAAGTGACCGACAACGGTGTCCTGCAGCCTCTTCAGGCGGCGTTGCCCAGCGGCCGCCTCAACGTCATCCTGGCGCTCGACGTCAGCGGAAGTGTCAAAGGAGAGCGACTCAACGCGCTCGTGCAAGCCGTGCAGGCGCTGCTCGGTGACCTGCGCGACCAGGAGCAGGTGGCGCTCGTGACCTTCAACGACGACATCGCGGTTCGTTCGCCTCTGACACCGGACGTCGCGTCCGTTCGTCGCAGCCTGGAGAACATCCAGCCGGGCGGCAACACGTCGATGAACGACGCCGTGTTTGCAGCCCTGTCGCTGGGCACCCGGGATGCGCGCAGGTTGCTCGTGCTCTTCAGCGACGGCACGGACAACTCCAGTTGGTTGTCCGGATCGAGGGTCATCGAGGCAGCCAGGCGCACCGACGTTGTCGTCTGCCCGGTTGCCGTCGGTTTACCGGCCCGTTCCACGTCCCGATCCGCGCGGTTCCTGGAGGCGCTGGCCGACCGCACGGGCGGCCGACTGTTCCATGCCGAGTCGATCGGCATGTTGCGCGCCTCGATGCTGGAGGTTCTGACGGAATTCCGCTCGCGCTACGTGATTGCCTACACCCCGACGGGTGTGTTGCGTGACGATGGATGGCATCACGTCGAAGTGCGCCTGAAGGGGCGGCGGGCGGAAATCAAGGCGAAGGACCAATACCTGGCGCGCTAGGAAGCCCAAAACACCAGGAGCCTAAGATTAAGGCCAGCAAATACGGCCTATCGTCAATCACGTCCAGTTGGTGACAAGTGGTCGCTGAAATACACGCGAAAAACGGCGCAAAGAAGGACGCACGTCCAGGCGAGTGGTCGATAACGAGTGGGTAGCGGCTGATCGTCACCGTCCCCGAGAACATTTCGACTTCGCTCCGAGAACGAACGTGTATGATGACCGTTCGCCGCGAACCGCGAGACGCGGTCGGCCGCCGGAGCGGACCGGAGCAGCCAGCGGTTGAGGGTGTCGTGAGTACACGGAGAAAGGTACGAAAGCAGAAGACCGATCCTATCCCTGCCCCCGTCGTCATGCCTGTCGTCGTCTCTGCGCTGTCGAGCCAGCGCGGTCCCAGGGCGTGGTTGACGGCCGGAGCGGTGGCGTTGTTGCTCGGGTTGTTCTACGCGCTGGCATTGGGAGGGGCCTGGCACAAGTCGCTGACGTTCGACGAGACGGCGCACATCTCGGCCGGCTACTCGTATTGGACATTGAACGACTACCGCCTGCAACCAGAGAACGGGAATCTCCCCCAGCGATGGGCGGCGCTGCCGCTTCTACGGCCGGCGTGGGGCGCGACAGATCCGCTCCTGCCGGCATCGCAGGTGCTGCCAATCCAGGGGCGCTATCGTCTCAACTATTTCGGTAGTGACTCCTGGCCGTCTTCCGACGTGTGGGGCATCGGCAATCGGTTGTTCTTCCAGGAAGGCAACCCCGCTGATTCGATCCTGCGTCAGAGTCGCGGAGCTATCGCGGTGCTGAGCGTGCTCACAGGACTCGTGGTTTTCTTTTGGGGCCGGCAGTTGTTCGGGACACGGGGAGGGTTGATCTCGCTGGCGTTGTTCGCCCTCAGTCCGACGATGCTTGCGCATGGGGCCCTTGCCACCTCTGATATGGCCGCCGCTCTGTTTCTCACGCTCAGCTTATGGTGTCTGTGGCAGCTCCTGCATGAGGTCACGTGGCTGCGGGTATCGGCGAGCTGCCTGGCGATGGGCGGCTTGTTCCTGGCGAAGTTCTCGGCGCCGGTGATCGTTCTGATTGCTGCACCGCTGGTGGTCGTGCGGCTCCTGAACAGGGCGCCTCTTGTGGTGCATCTGGCGCGCCGTCACGAGCTGCGCGGCCCCTGGCGGCAACTCGCGATCGTGGTGGGTCTCGTCGCTGCTCACGCCGTCGCAGTGTGGGCACTCATTTGGGTCGCATACGGCTTTCGCTATAGCGCCTTCGCCGGTCCCGCGACGGACGCTCAGTTCTCGCCTCACGGATGGCCCTGGGTCTTTACCATGCTCCCGCCGGACACCTCTTGGTCCGGCTGGGCGCTGCAACAGGCAACGGCCAGCCATGTGCTGCCGGAAGCGTTCCTCTTCGGCTTCGCCCATCTGCTGATCTTCTCGACGCACCGCTCGGCATTCCTGCTCGGACACTTCGGGGCGGGGTGGGCATGGTTCTTCCCCTATGCGTTTCTCGTCAAGACCACGCTGTGGGAACTCGCGGTCCTGGCGCTAGCTCTTTCGGCGGCCATCAAGACATGGCGATCCGCACGGCCGGGCCCAAGCCAGGCGGGTTCCGCGCCGGCGCCGGCTGCGGGCCGTGCACCGCAGCTCGCCGGCGCGCGGGCGCAACGCAGCGGTGTTCTAGCCGCGCTGTACCGTACGGCGCCCTTGTGGTTGATGTTGACCGTGTACTGGGCGGTGTCGATTGGCAGCGGCCTGAACATCGGCCATCGGCACCTCCTGCCGACCTATCCGATCATATTCATTCTTGGCGGTGCGGCGGCATATTGGTTTGGACATGAAGGTTCCCACGCACCCTCTCGGGGCTGGCGTGTCGGCCAGGCGCTGACGGTGCTCGTACTCGCGGGCCTGCTGGTCGAGACCCTGGTCGTGTTTCCCAACTACTTGGCCTACTTCAATCTCCTCATCGGCTCCCGCACGAACGCATACAAGCACCTGGTGGATTCATCGCTGGACTGGGGCCAGGACCTGCCCGGCCTCGAGAACTGGCTGCAGGACCAGAAGCTGGCTTACCAGGTTCACACTCCCGTGTACCTGTCCTACTTCGGCACTTCGGATCCGCACCATTACGGGATTAGGGCACAACACCTGCCGTCCTACTTCGAGCGGTTGCCCGACGAGCCGTCCACGCCTCTGCGGCCAGGGGTGTACTGCATCAGCGCCACGATGCTCCAGGGCGTGTATCTGAGCACGCCAGGACCGTGGCGGAAGCAATACGAGGAGATGTACCAGGCGAAGCGTTGGCAGGTGACGCAGGTTCTGATCTCTGAAGGAGGACGCGGTGCGGCAGAGGTGTTCCAGGATGTCGGTCGCGGCGTGTGGGACTGGAAAGCCGCCGCGGAGCGGGACGAACGCTACCTGCCGCAGTATCGCGCGCAGCTGGCCGCGCAGCTGCAGCGCTTCGAGCAGGCGGATCCGGGCACCCGTTCGCAAGTGTTGGACAACGAGGGCCGCAGGTTCTTCGGCGAATACGAGCAGATGCGCTTTGCGCGTCTATGCTCCTACCTGCGCCATCGCGAGCCGGACGCGGAAGTGAACTACTCCATCCTGGTCTTCAAGCTCACACAGCAGGATCTCGACAAGGCACTCGACGGTGCCTGGTCCGAGCCGCCGACGGTTCTCAGCTGGCTGTGGCCCTGAACGGCACATTCAGCCTCGCATAAGGGTCCGTTCTGTTCACTCCGGCGCCGCGCGCGAGTGCGCCCAACGGATCCCTGGCAGCGGGTTCGTCGGAGGAGGTATGGCCCTAATACGGCCTCACGGCCAGCAAGCGTCCCCCGACGCGGGCGCGGACCTGTTATAATCCGCGCCGCCAGGTTGTCGCACGTTGTCGAGTCGGACGGCAGGATCTTTGCGCGCGCGGCGTTCGTTGTCGGCGTTTGTCGCCCGGCGTTCGTTGCCCACCGACCAGGCCGCCCACCGATCACTTCAGATCGCGGTTGATCCCATCGGATGTCTCGTCCTAGGACTCGCGTATCGAAATCTGCTCCGCAACCGGCACGTGCCGGCCGCGACCCCATGCGCGCATGGCGGATCGTGGGGCTGACGACGGTGGTGCTCGTCGGCGTGGCGTTGCGGGTGGCGGCCGCGAGAGGCGACCTGTGGTTCGACGAACTCTGGACGCTGCTGCTCACAAGCGTCGCCAGGTCCCCGTTCGGCGTCTTCACGCGCCTGCATTCCGATAACAACCATTACCTCAACACGCTCTGGCTCATGCTCATCGGGCCCGGGGCCAGTCCGCTGCTGTACCGGCTCCTGAGTATCGCAGCGGCTGCGGGCACCCTCGTCCTTGTCGCGACCTGGCCATCCAGGAAGAGCCGGAACGTGCCGTTTGCCGCCGCGATACTGGTCGCGTTCTCCTATCTTCTCGTCACCTACGGTTCGGAGGCGCGCGGTTACTCTCTCGCGATCTTCTTCGCGCTGGCGTCGTACCGGTCGATCGAGCGCTTCCTCGAGAGCGGTCGCGCGGTCTGGGCTGCCGTGTTTGCCGGTGCGGCGATTCTGGGCATCCTGTCGCATCTCACGTTCCTGTTTCCGCTGGCCGGCACGTTGGCCTGGGTTGCGTTCGAGATGGTGCGCGGGCGTCGCACGCTGCGCATGCATCCGCTCGCGGGCGCCTTCTTCCTGGCTCCCATCATTGCGCTCGCGCTTCTCTGGTGGATCGACCTGCGCCTGCTCGTGATCGGCGGAGGCCCTGACTACACGGTTGCCGGGGTGCTTCGTGAGTGCGTCCGGTCAATGGTCGGTGCGCCTGAGGGACCGCTGGAGCTCCTCGGTGTCGCGGCGATTGTTGCCGCACTCATCGAGCTCGTGCTGATGGCGCGGGCGCGCGATGGGCGCGCGATCTTCTACCTCGTTTTAGTCCTCGGGCCGGCCATCACTCTCCTGGTCGAGCGGCCCGTGTATCTCGCGCCGCGCTACTTCGTCGTCGTCGTGCCGTTCCTGCTGCTCCTTGTGGCTTCGGCCCTGGGACGCCTCGCACGCCTGGGGCGATGGGGCAGGCCGGCCGTCGTCGGAATCCTGCTCCTGTTTGTTGTCACGGACGATGTCGCGGTCACACGCCTCCTGACGCTCGGCCGCGGGCAGTACCGGGAAGCCATTGCGTCCATACTCGCGGCGACGCCTCAATCGGTCGTGACCATCGGCGGCGACCACGACTTCCGCAACCGCCTGGTGGTGCTCGACCAGGCCAGACGTCTTGGCGCCGAAGCCGCCATCGCCTACGTGCCCCATGAGCGCTGGACGCGCGACACGCCGGAGTGGCTCCTGCGCCACGACTTCTCGACGACGCCGACAGCGGCCCCGCTGGTGATGACGACGACCGGGCGCCGCTACGCGCTTGTGGCGGTGTATCCGTATGCCGGGCTCTCCGGCTGGAGCTGGCTCGTCTACCGGGCCGTCGCGACGCCACCGTCGGACGCACCCCGGTAAGAGTCGGATCTGCGCACGGAGCGGACGCCGCACCCTCCGAGCCGGCTCCGCGGTCGGGGAACACTCCTCCCGTTGCGCCGTGTTTCGGATCTCGGTGTCCGGCTTGCGCTACCCGCGCTTGCTCGACCGCTACGCGCCGCGCCGGGAAAAGGCACCCCAGCGCGGCTGCCGCGCCGGGGGCCCCGCCCACGGTGCAAGGCGCTCGTCGTGTTCCGGCATCGCGCGCCGACCGCTGCGCACGGCTCGTTCGGTGCGGCGTCCGCTTTGTCTGCCGCGACCCGGAATCGAGGTCTGATCCGAGGTGCGCGGGCCAACCGTCGGGCAGACGCGGCTCCGTCAAGGCACGCGCCGGACGGCGGCCATCGCGAGGTGGGCCACCGGCGCGAGCCGTAGACGCGGGACAAGCGGAAGGCGTCGAAATCCGAGGCGGAGGCCAACCGTCTTATGGCGTGGGGATGGGGGCCACGCACCCGTCCTGCACCCCGCGCCGTTCTTCGGACGATAAGCCGCAGCCGAGGATTTGCCGAGGACGGGGCTCGAGCGGTGGCCCGCCTGGCGATGGCCGTCATCGCCGGCTTGAACCCGAATCGCATGCGAGCTACCCACGCAATCCCGCAACAAAAAAAAGAGCCTCGGTGAGCAGCGCGCTCACCGAGGCCCCTCTGAACTGTTAACCGTTAACCGTCAACCGCCAACCGTCGCGCAACGGTCGACTGTCGACTCGTCAGAAGCTGAACTTCGCCTGGAACCGCACGGCGCGGACTCCCTGGAACCCGTTCAACACGTTGTAGAAGTCGGACGTCCGAACCGTGCCACCTCTCGATGTCACGTTAGCCACCGCCCCTGCCGCCGTCCACGGGCCGCCGTAGAAGAACGCCTTCGGGTCCGGACCCGGCGTGACGCCGTCGCGGTACGGGAACGTGGTGTAGAGCGACGTGTAGCCGGCGACATCGAACAGGTTCGTGACGTTCATCGCCAGGCTCACGCGCCGGCGCCCGCCAATCCGCAGGTCGTGCTGCACGCTGAGATCCACCTGCTTGTAGATGGGCAGGCGGCCCAGGTCGTTGCGGCCGGCGTAGTAGACGGGATAGCCGTTGTAGGAGAGCTGCGAACTCTGCGGCAGCCCTGACATGACCGTGCCGAAGGCGCCGAGCGTCGTGCCCCACGGCAGATCGTAGGTGGCCTGTACCTTGAGCACGTGCGGTCGATCGGTGGCCAGCAGGCCCATGATCGACTGGTTGTTTTCGTCGTAGCTCATGTACAGGTTGTCGAAGTAGCGGTTGACGTTCGGACTGGTCCGCCCGCTCTCGTCGGAACTGGCCAGGCCGCCGTAGTTGCCCCACAGCCTGCTGTAGGTGTAGTCGATTTCCGTGGACCACCGGTTGGCCAGGCGCTTCCGCAGCCGGAGTTCAATGCCGTCGTAGTCGCGTGTGGCCTTGGGTGTCGTGAACTTCGGATAGAGCGGTTCCATGTTCACGGAGTACCCGAATCCCGGGTTTCCGATGAGGTAGTCTTCAACGCCGTTTGCCAGGATGCCGATATCTTCGATCGTTCGCGTCATCCACTTGTGCACGTACCGCGCGCTGACCGACATCGTCGCGTTCAGCTCGTGGTCCAGGCCGAAGGTGGCTTCACCGGTCTTGACCGGCAGAATGTTCGGGTCGATACCCGTCATCCCCGGCCGGTTGAAGTACGCCGCGAAGATCGGGTCGGCCTGGTTCGAACTGTGGCGGCCGTCCCACGATTCGATGAAGGTGCCCGGGCAGCCCGTGGTGCCCTCACCGCAGGTGATGCTGGCCCAGTCGTAGGTGTCGAGCGTCCAGTAGTAGTCGATCCAGTGCTCGCCGCCGAACGACCCGCGGGGAAGCTCCAGCTTCGTGATGTCATAGAACACACCGAAGCTGCCGTACGCCTTCCACCGGCTGTCGCCCTTGATGTCGTAGGCGAAGCCGAGGCGCGGGGCGATCTTCTGGTGGAAGCCGAACTGGATGTCGATCGCGCAGTTGGGATCGGTCGGGGCGTCGGCGCAACTGGGAACGCCCGTCTTGAACGAGGGGACATGCTCGTTCTCGGCGCGGACGCCGGCGTTGATGGTCAACTTGTTCTGGACGGTCCAACTGTCCTGCAGCCAGAAGGCGACGTTGTTCGACCACACGGCGCCGATGCTGCCCGTCTTGTTGATCATGTAGTAGCCGTACTTGCCCGCCACCGTACGGCCGTCGGTCGTGTTGTCAACGCGGCCCCAGTAGAACGTGATGACCGGCTTGGTGAAGCCGGTGTAGATGTCCTCGCCGAACCGCTCGAACCGCAGGCCGCCCTTGATCACGTGCTGGCCGGCAAACGACCTGTACGCGATCGCGTTGGCGTTCAAGTAGTAGCGGTTGTAGATGTTCCTGACGAGCAGGCTGCTGGCCACGGACTGATCCGTGTACCCGGTCGAACCCTGGTACTGTCCGGGAACCGACGGCCAGACGCCGTCAGAGGTGTTCGGGTCTTTGTACTGCGGGTTGGTCATGTTCGAAATGTCGTTGCCGTTCGAGAACGTGTGACGCAGCGCGTCATTGGACCAGGCCGGGTTGCCCCAGCTGTTGGTCCGGAAGATCCCGGCGGTCGCGTTGATGAAGAACGTCGGTTTCAGGACCCAGTCGAGGTTTCCTGACAACACGTCGTTACGCGAGTCGCTGCCGGTCTTGCTGTAGATGTTGTCGAAGGCCGCCTGGTTGAACTGGCACCCGGTGGCGTAGCTGCTCAGGAAGCTTGTCCCGCTGCTCGTGTAGCCCGCCAGGTTCTTCCCGGCCATGTCCTGGTACGCGAGGTTCGGACACGTGGTCGGCTTGTACCGGGTGAGGTCGGCGTCGAATACCCGGTTGATGGGCTGCTGGTTTGCACCGGGGTCGTAACCGCGGCTGCGGTTGCGCTGGTTCGATCCGGCCACGCGCAGTCGCATGCTGCTCGTGAGCTGCGACGTGATGTTGTAGTTGGGATAGTACGCCCAGCTGCCGTCCGCGAAGTGATGCAGCGGATGGCCGGGTTCCTGGATGAACCTGGTGTCCAGCGTGTAGTAGTTGCGCGTGTACGCCATGCCGCCGTAGTACCAGATCTTGTCCTTGACGAGCGGGCCGCCGAAGTCGGCAACCGGGCTGTAGTACTGCCAGGGATTCAGCGCGCTGATCTGGAGGCTCTGATTGGCGGTGCAGTTGAGGCCGGCCAGCGTCGTGCCGGTGCCGCAGCCCTGCGGGTTGGGAATGCCGTTCGTGCCGTTGTAGTTAGAGTAGGAGTAGCCTCCGCGGTTGTCGAGCGACCCGCGGAAGTGGTTGTTCTCCTCGTACACGCCGACGCTGCCGCGCATCTGGTTCGAACCGGAGCGCGTGATCGCGCTCACGACGCCGCCCGTCGATCCGCCGAACTCGGCGTTGTACCCCGACGACTTGACCTGCACTTCCTGAATGAAGTCCACCAGCATCGTCTTGCCCGAGATGCCGTTCTGCAGGTTGGTGGTGTCCATGCCGTCGATGATGAACCGGTTCTCGGAGCCGGACGCGCCGTCCACCTGGAGCCCGCCGCTCTTGGCTTCGGCGTTGGCGCCCGGTGCCACGGCGATGACGTCGGTGAAGTCGCGGCCCTTCGGAATGCGCTCGATGATGTCCTGGCTCACGGTCGCGAACGCCGCGCTCTGCTTGGTGTCGATGAGGGGCGCTTCGCCGGTCACCTGCACCGTCTCGGCGACGCCCCCGACCGACATCGTGATGTCGACCTTGAGCAACTGGCCGAGGGTGATGGTGCCCGTGATCTTCTGGGCGTTGAAGCCCTGGAGCGTCGCGCTGACCGTATAGGTGCCGGGCGGCAACGCCGGGAAGCGGTAGTTGCCCTGCGCGTCCGTCACGGCGGTGCTGGCACCGACGACCGTGGGACTGCGCGCTTCAATGGTGACGCCGGGCAGCACAGCGCCCGACGAGTCTTTCACGACTCCCTGAATCGACCCGGTCTGCTCCTGCGCCGCTGCGGGCATCGCCCATATCAGCGCGAGCAAACACAAGGCAACGATCGCCAGACCCTTGGTTCGCATCATCCATCCTCCTCCAAAAAAAACGAAACGAGCCGATCGCCGAACGACGAGGGGAAACCGCCGCCGAGACGAACCGGACGCCGCCGAACGTGGTGTTACCCGACAAGGCACGACCGCCGAAGGGACAATCACTCTTTGAGGGGGAGTTGCAGGAACGAGCGCTCGCTACCCTCCTTTCCCGGTGCGCCGCCGCCACCGCGTCCTGGCGGTGAACCGGCAGCTCGATCTCGCGAAGACACGCGACAGCATTCCCTTGGCAGTCACGATCTCCGGTGACAAACACGAAACGCCGCTTCATGGAAGCGACGGCGATTTCACGAGGGATTCAGGGGGCGGGGAGCGGAGCGCGACGAACGGACGCCGACGCCGGACGGAGATGTCAAGGCAGAGTGTAGAGATCCTGTTATCCGGCGTCAACCCTTTTTCGTGGCAAAGTCTTTTCGGTGAACGAGTTGCGGTTCAAGGATTCGGAGAACCACGAATCGAAAACCCGAATATCCAAAAATCCGGTTATGCCTGCGTCTCGTTTTCGGTCTTGTTTCTCGAGGTCGCGGCTTCAGCGCCGGGCCCGCACGCCGGCGGACGCGGGCACCCGGCCCCCGATATAATCACGCTTCGCTCGATGGTCCACGGCGTCATCGCGGGCGGAGGTATTTACGGCAGTTCGCTCACGCGGCTCTCGTCCCGGACGGGCGACCTTTGTCGCGGACGCCGGGAGTGCGCCCGCGCGTCCGCGGCTGTCGTTCCATCACCGTCGGTTGCTCGCCGGCCTCGCCCTCGGGGCGCTGGTCTTCGTTCTCTACGTTCCGGTGATGCGGGCAGGCTTCATCTGGGACGACGATGTGTACGTGGTGCAGAACGGGAACCTGCGGGATTGGCAGGGGCTTGCCAGGATCTGGGTGCAGCCGGCGACGTCGCCGCAGTATTACCCGCTGGTCTTCACCAGTTTCTGGCTGGAGCGGCAGTTGTTCGGGCCGGGAGCCGGGGCGAGTCACGCGGTCAATATCGGCCTGCACATCCTGAATGCGCTCCTGCTCTGGGCGATCCTGCGGCGGCTGGATGTCAGGGCCAGCTACGTGATTGCGCTTGCGTTCGCGCTGCACCCGGTGCAACTCGAGTCGGTCGCCTGGATCACCGAGCGCAAGAACACGCTGTCGGGATTCTTCTACCTGGCGGCGGCGCTGGCGTACTTGAAGGCGGGACTACAGTCCTGCCCCACGGCAGCAAGCGTGGCGGCAGTCAAGTCCCGCGCGGCGACCGAACGCGAAGCGGGAGGATCAACACGGTTCTACTGGCTCGCGCTCGTTCTGTTCGTCTTCGCGCTGCTCTGCAAGACGGTGACGGCGACGCTTCCGATGGCGCTCCTGATCGTGCTGTGGTGGAAGAGGAAGGTGACGCGCGGCGACATCCTGCGGTTGAGCCCGCTGTTTGCGTTGGGTGTGCTGGCGGGTCTCGCCACCGCGTGGATCGAGGTGTATCACGTCGGGGCGACGGGCGAGGAGTGGCACCTCTCCGCGATTGAACGAATCCTCGTCGCCGGTCGGGCGCTCTGGTTCTACCTGGCGAAGATCGTCTGGCCGCATCCGTTGACTTTCATGTATCCACGATGGCACATCGACGCGGGAAGCGCTGCGCAGTATCTGTTTCCGCTGTCGGCGTGCGCGGTCGGTGCGGCGTTGTGGTTGCTCCGCGGCCGGATCGGGAAGGCACCGCTGGTGGCGGCTCTCTTCTTCGCGTGCACGCTGGTTCCGGCACTTGGGTTCTTGAACGTGTACCCGATGCGGTACTCGTACGTCGCGGACCATTTTCAGTACCTGGCCAGCATCGGGCCGATTGCGCTGGCGGTCGTCCTGTTGAAACGGCTCCTCGATCGGATCCCGGTGGCGGGCCTTCGGATCGCGGCCGTCGCGGTGCTCGTGGTGCTGCTCATCGGTGTCGGGCGCGCCGAGAGCGGGAAGTACGACAGCCTGGACGCGCTCTGGCAGGACACGATCGCGAAGGATCCCGGGAGCTGGTTTGCATACAACAACCTGGGAACGCTTCGGCTGGCACAGGGACGGCTGGAGGACGCGCGCTGCTCGTTCGAAGAGGCCCTTCGGTTCAAGCCGGATCTGGCCGAGGCAGACAACAACCTGGGCAACGTCTGGTTCCGTCGTGGGGACCTCGAGCAGGCGGCGCGCTATCACAGGAAGGCCGTGGCGCTGAAGGCCGACTACGCCGAAGGCTACAACAATCTCGGTATCGATCTGGTGACCGCCGGAAACGCTGCGGACGCGATCGCCAGTTACCGCCGCGCCGTTGCGGCCGATCCGCGGTACGCGATGGCGCACTACAACCTGGCCAACGCCCTCGTGCGCGTCAACGACGTCGCGGGGGCCGAAGAGCACTACCGCGAGGCGATTTTCCTCGACCCCGACTTCGCGCTCGCGCACTATTTTCTGGGGCTGCAGATGCTGCGCGAGGGGCGCACGCGCGAGGCGAACGACGCCCTGGACGCGGCCTTTCGACTGAAGCCGGACTTCGCGCAGGGGTATTACGAGCTCGGCAACGTGCAGCTGCAGCGGGGACTCGTGGCTGATGCGGTGGCGTCGTATTCCCGCGCCGTGGGCATCAAGCCGGACTACGCCGAGGCACACGCCAATCTGGGCTCGGCGCTCATGCGAGCGAACCGCGCAGAGGACGCGATCGTGCAGTACCGGGCGGCGCTGGCGCTGAAGCCCGACTACGCGATTGCGCTCAACAACCTCGGCTTCGCGCTCGAGCAGTTGGGCCGGCGGGAGGAAGCCGCGGCAGAGTATCGCCAGGCCCTGAGGGTCGATCCGAACAACGTGACGGCGCGGGAGAATCTCGCCAGGGTGCTGCGCCGGTAGGCGATGGTAGACAGTAGGCAGTAGGCAGGGGACCATAGGCAGTAGACCGTAGGCAGTAGACCGTAGGCGGTCGAGATTCGAGCATGAAAGCGCTGCTGCTCACTTCCGTCATGCGTCTCGCCGACAATCCGTCGCCGCTCGTGGCCGCCGACGTGCCCGATCCCGTGCCCGGCGCGGGCGACCTCCTGCTCGCGGTCTCGGCCTGCGGCGTCTGCCACACCGAGATCGACGAGATCGAAGGGCGGACGCCGCCGCCCGGCTTTCCACGCATCCTCGGCCACCAGGTCGTGGGCCGTGTCGTCGAGATGGGGCCTGAGGCCCGCGACTTTCGCGTCGGCGATCGCGCCGGCGTCGCCTGGATCTACTCGGCGTGCGGGCAGTGCGCGTACTGCCGCGCAGGGCGCGAGAACCTCTGCCCGGATTTTCGCGCGACGGGCCGCGACGTCGACGGCGGCTATGCGCAGATGATGGTCGTGCCCGCCGGCTTCGCGCATCACGTGCCGGAGGTGTTCTCCGACGTCGAGGCCGCGCCGCTTCTGTGCGCGGGCGCCATCGGGTACCGGTCCGTGATGCTCACGGGCATGCAGGACGGCGACACGCTCGGCCTGACGGGATTCGGCGCCTCGGCGCACCTGGTGCTGAAGATGGTTCAGCACCGGTTCCCGCGCTCGCGCGTCTTCGTGTTCACTCGCAGTGCCGAGGAACGCGCCTTTGCCCGCGAGCTGGGCGCCGCCTGGGCCGGAGACACCGCGGACCGCGCGCCGGAGCCAGTCTCCGCCATCATCGACACGACGCCCGCCTGGAAGCCGGTGGTCGAATCGCTCGCGAACCTTGCGCCGGGCGGCAGGCTGGTCGTCAACGCCATCCGCAAGGAAGAGAGGGACAAGGACCAGCTGCTGCGCCTCGACTATGCGGCGCACCTGTGGATGGAGAAGCAAGTGACCAGCGTGGCGAACGTGACCCGACGCGACGTGCGCGAGTTCCTGCAGTTGGCGGCCGAAGTGCCGATCCGGCCCGAGGTCGAAGAGTACGCGCTCGTTGATGCGAACCGGGCGCTCGTGGACATCACGCGCCGCCGTATCCGCGGCGCGAAAGTGCTGGTGGTCGCCTGACCTGCGGTGCGGGCAAAGGCCTCGGTGAAGACTCGCATCTTTCGTCACATGGGACCGGAACCGCGGCGGTGTTGACGACGCGCCACCACTCGATGGCCTGTCGCGCCGCCTTATCGCTCGCCAATTCGCGAGCGGAGGCAGAGGCATCGCACGAGCGCGGCTGCCCCCGCGCTCATGCGGCTCGCCAGTTCAGCCGCGCGCGATGAGGCGCTCGACGTGGGCAACCTCGCCTTCGGTCGTGCGCATCGCGGCGACGCCGTAGAACGCAAAGCGGTCGATGACGATGCCGACGCCGAGCGGCACGATCGCGACGAGTGGCAGGTGTGCGGCGACGAGGGCTGCGGGCACGAGATCGACGAGCGCAACCCGCAGGGCCATGAGCAGGCCCCTGTGCTCGAAGATCCCTGGATGCACCGGGACGAAGCGGTCGTCGCGCTGGTACGCTCTCCACGAGACCACTGACAGCGCGAAATCGATCGCGAGCAGCACCAGTCCGAGCGATGACACGGTCCCTGCGCCGGCAGAGCACGCCACGACGATGGTGCCTGCCGCGAGTCCAGAAGTCATCGGCTGCGCGACCAGCGGGCCCCGCCAGGGCCGGCGAGCCCGCAGGAAGTACACGAGACCCAGCGTCGCGAGCAGGGCGAGCGCCGCGATGCCTGCGGCATCCAGCGCAACGGACCGGGCCGCGGTCGCGGGGCCGGGCAGCAGCGCGACGAGTCCCAGCGCGACCAATGTCGCGGCGAGCGCGACTTCGGCGCAGAGCGCGTTACGTCCGAGGCGACCGAGGGCCAGCGGCGCCCGGCGCGGTTGGCCCAGGTGAGCGGTCGACGCGACCAGGCCCGCAACGAGCGCGAGCACCGCCGCCTCGAGTGCGACGTCCGTCCCGTCCGGCAGCAGCTGAAAGGACCGCGCGACCAACCGCGCGGCGAAGACACCCGCCGCAGGGATCGCGAGCGTGGTGAAGAGCACGAGCGGCCACTCGTGCATCGCGCGCACATCGCGCAGGAACGACGCGTCGCGGCGACGTGCGTCAGTCATTGGCATCCCGCCCGCGACTGGCCATTTGCCGCATCGCGTTCAACAGATGGTTCAACCGCCGGCCGCGAATGCCGCGTGGCAGTGTGAATCGAAGAGAGGGCCGGCAGTCGGCCGGGTCTTCGAAGCCTGGAATGGTTTCCGCCGCCGCGGTGCCGGTTTCAGCCGCGGCAGGGTCGGCCTGATCTTCGGCATCATCGGATCGTGGCATCGTGCGAAGCGCCTCGGTTGGACAGGCCCTGACGCACACGGGCATCTCGCCCTCATCGACCCGCGCACGACAGAAATCGCACTTCGCCATGACCCCGCGCGCTCGGTCGAAACGTGGCGCGCCGAATGGACACGCCATCTCGCAGTAACGGCATCCGAGGCACAACGCTTCGCGATGCAACACGAGGCCATCCGCGCGACGTTCCAACGCGCCTGACGGACAGGCGCTGACGCAGGCCGGACGCTCGCAGTGATGGCAGGCGAGCGACAGGAAATAGGTCGGGCCGCCGGGATGACGGGACTCGTTCAGCGCGATCACGCGTCTTCGGGGCGCGTCCGCGGGCCAGCCGTGTTCCAGCCGGCAGGCCAGCACGCACGCGCTGCAGCCGACGCAGCGACCGAGATCGAGCACGAACCCCGCGCGCCGCATCACCAATCCGTCCTCCGTCCTGATGCCGCCTCCCGCCTTCGCGACCTGATCCCCGTTCCCTATGCCTTCGCGTGACGCCTCCGCCCTCCGCCTTCCGCCTCCCGCCTTCGCCCGTCGTTACCCCTTCGCGCCCCGCACCTCGACCAGGCAATCATAGAACGTGGCACCGTGGCCCATGTCCGTGACGCCCTCATCGGTCAGCGCGTTCACCTGCGGGTCGCTCTCCTGCGATCGTCCCTCGAGGATGTGAACGACACCCGTTCGAAGGCCATGAACGATGCGCAGTCGCGCACGGATTTCGCCGCAATTGTTCCACGCGATCACCAGGTCGCCGTCCTCCAGGCCGCGCGTCCGCGCATCGTCCGGATGCATGTCGAGGCAGTGCGGACGCTCGACCTCGCGAATCCAATCGAGATTGCCGAACTGCGAGTGAATCCGATCGCGTGTCTTGCACGACAGCAGCTGCAGCGGAAAGAGCGCAGGAGTGACATCGGTCGAAGCCGGGTGTGCTCGGCTCGCATCCGCCTGCGCGTGATACTCCGGAAGCGGATCGACGTTCCAGAGCCGGGCCGCTTCCTCGCTGGAGAATTCCACCTTGCCGGACGGTGTCGGAAACCGGCGATCGGCAAACGCGACCTCCCCGAGTCCGGAGAGATCGAGTGGTTCGTTCGCGAGGCGATCGAACGCGTCGGCGCGGCCGGGCGGCAGCAGCCCGCGAAGCAGCGCCCGCGGATCCTGCGGGAACCACGACGGATCGAACCCCAACCGTTCGCACAGTAATCGCCAGATGTCACTTTCAGGCTTCACCTCGCCGGGCGGCTCGAGAAGTTTCGCGCGGCGCTGCACGTAAGGATGCCAGTAGGCGGTGACGAGATCGTCTTGTTCGAACAGGGTCTTGGCCGGCAGCACGTAATCGGCAACCGAGGTGGTGTCGGTCATGAATTGATCGACGACCACGACGAGATCGAGCCGGGCGAGCCCCTGGCGTACTGCCCCGGTATGCGGACTCTGACTGACGGGGTTCGCTTTCTCGATCCATGCCGCGCGCAGTGGCGGATCGGACAGATGCGAGAGCCCGCGTCCGAGCTGCGAGACGGGGAATCCTTCCCGCACGCGTGGGGGGCGAGGCGGTAGCGGCACCGGTTTCAGACAATGGCTCGCGAGGTTCGCGTACTGCCAGCCGCCGCCGGCAATTCCCACGTTGCCTGTCAACGCCGGCAGCAGTGCGACCGCGCGTATTGCCTGGCCGGCGTGTCGGTGACGTTGGAGGCCGAAGCCGGCGATGAGCAGGGCCGGGCTCGTCCGGGCGTAGGCGCGCGCGAGGTCGCGGATGTCCTGCGACGGCACGCCGGTCATGTGCGCGACGCGATCGATCGGATAGTCGCCAAGGCGGGCAAGATACTCGTCGAACCCCGTGGCGTGTTGCGCCAGAAACCCGCGATCGTGCAGATCTTCGTCGACGATCACGCGCGCGATGCCCAACGCCAGCGCCGCGTCGGTGCCCGGCTTCGGCTTCACGTGGATGTCGACCACGTCCGACGTGTCGGTCTCGCGCGGATCCACCAGTGCGAGCGTCGCGCCGCGGGCCTGGGCGTCGAGGAGCAGACGCATCTGGTGGATGTTGGTCTCGGCGGGATTGTGCCCCCAGATGAGGACGAACCGGCTGTTTGACGTGAGGCGCGGATGGCTGTGGAGATTGGCGCCGTAGGTGAGGCGCGTGGCCTCGAGGCCGGCCGGCCAGCAGAGGTCGCCGACGGGCAGCGTGCAGCCGCCGAACTGGTGCCAGAACGCGAAGGCGAGCTGACCGAGCGCGCCGTGGCTGCCGGAGCCCTCGTAATAGAGGACGGCCTCGGGCCCGGACTCCCGCCTGATACGGTCGAGCCGATCGGCGATGCCGGCCAGCGCTTCGTCCCAGCTCACGCGCTCGAGTTGCCCGCCGCGCTGCGCTCGCGCGAGCGGCGCCAGCAACCGGTCCTCGGTTGTGACGCGCCGCGCGTAGGACAGACCCTTCAGGCACACCTGCCCGCCGGTCGCGGGGTTCTTCGGATCGCCCTCGATTCGGACGATCCGCCCGGCGTCAATCGTGACGAGCATGCCGCACGTGCAATAGCAGTTGCGCGGGCAGACGGTACGGACGGTGCGAGTGGCCATTTGGCGAGCGGAGTGTATCACCGGAGTCACGCGGGTATCCGCCGACGCACGCGGCCCGTGGCCGCCACGGTCGCGGGACAGCGTGCCTCGTGCGAGCCTGGGGGAGCGCCCGCGCGCGGGCGAGGCGATGCACCTAACAGAGCGTTGGCAACCCGATCGATAACGTGCAGGCTGGCCATAGTTCCCGATCGCCGGCCTCCTGCGGTACAGTGACCGAATGCAGGCACCGTCCAACCAACACGATCACCGCGCGCTTTTGCGCGACATCGCCCGGCGGGCGATGATCGAGCATCACCTCGCCCCCGAGTTTCCTCCCCACACGCTGCAGGACGTCGCGCTGTTGACGGCTGCGGTGCCGTCCGGCGTGCGCGATCTGCGCGACCGGCTCTGGTGCTCGATCGACAACGACGACTCGATGGATCTGGACCAGCTGACCGTGTCGAGCCCGGGCGAGGGCGGCGCGATCCGCATCCTGGTGGCGGTGGCCGACGTGGACGTGCTGGTCCCGAAGGACTCCTCGATCGACCATCACGCGCGGCAGAACACGACGTCGGTCTACACCGCTGCGCAGATTTTTCCGATGCTGCCCGAGCGGCTCTCGACCGATCTCACGTCGCTGGCCTTCGGCGAAGACCGCGCGGCCATCGTCATTGACATGGCGGTTGCGCCTGACGGCACGGTCGCCGATTCGAACGTGTACGCGGCGCTGGTGCACAACCGGGCGAAGCTGGCTTACAACAGCGTCGCCGACTGGCTCGACGGGCGCGGGCCGATGCCCGCCGGCGTGGCGGCGGTGGCGGCGGGGATGGAGGAGCAACTGCGCGTGCAGGACCGTGTGGCCGCGCTGATGGATACGTGGCGCCATGCGCAGGGCGCGCTGGAGTTCGAGACGATCGAGGCGCGCGCCGTGTTCGACGGTCACTCGGTGCATGCCCTGCAACTGGAGCAGCGGAACCGGGCGAAAACGATCATCGAGAATTTCATGATCGGGGCCAACGGCGCGACGGCGCGGTTTCTGGCCGCGCGGCGGCTCCCGTCGCTGCGGCGCATCGTGCGCACGCCGGCGCGGTGGGACCGCATCGTCGAGCTGGGGGCGCAGCATGGCGGGGCGCTGCCGGCCCAGCCCGATGGCCAGGCGCTGCAGCAGTTCCTGGCGGGGCAGAAGGCGCGCGATCCGGTGCGGTTTCCGGATCTGTCGCTGTCCATCATCAAGCTGCTCGGCCCGGGCGAGTATGTCGTCGAACGCCCGGGGGAGACGGTCGAGGGACACTTCGGCCTGGCGGTGCGCGACTATTCGCATTCGACGGCGCCGAACCGGCGCTTTCCGGATCTCGTGACGCAGCGGTTGCTGAAGGCGGCGCTGTTCTCCGGCCCGGTCGCCTACGGCGACGACGAGCTGGACGTGCTGGCGGCGCACTGCACGGAGATGGAAGACGAGGCCAACAAGGTGGAGCGGATGGTGCGCAAGGCGGCGGCCGCGCTGCTGCTGGAGTCGCGCATCGGCGAGGCGTTCGACGCGATCGTGACCGGCGCGTCGCCCAAGGGCACGTGGGTGCGCCTGTTCGATCCGCCGGTGGAGGGTCGGCTGGAGCGGGGCTTCGAGGGCCTCGATGTCGGCGATCGCGTGCGGGTGCGGCTGCTGTCAACCGACGTCATGCGCGGCTTCATCGATTTCGGCCGCGCGCAGCCACCGCCGATCACGCATTTGTAATGGGGTCAGGCACCTTTTCTCATCTCAGTCTCATTTTCGACGCGCCAGGGAGGGGACCATGCGCGCAGTAACGTGGGCGGTCATGCTGGCCGCCTCGGCCGTTTCGCTAGGTTACTCCGGGCGGTCGCATGCATCGCCACAGGGAAGTGCGACGCCGATCGTGTACGAAGTGTACGCCGTTCGGTACGGCACGATCCCCGACTTCTCGCTGGCGGGTCTCGTGGCCGGCGAGGATCGGACCAAGCGGCTCGATATCCCGCTGATGGTCTGGTTGCTCAAAGGCAGCGACGGCCGGGTCGTCCTGGTCGATTCGGGCTTCGTTCGCGAGAACCTGGTTGTTCAGTGGAAGGTCAGGGACTTCGAGCGGCCCTCGGACGCCGTCGCGCGCCTTGGCATCAAGGCGGAGCAGGTCACTGACATCGTTCTCACGCACATGCACTGGGATCACGCGGGCGGCACCACGTTGTTCCCGAAGGCGCGCGTGTGGATCCAGAAGGCAGAATATGCGTACTACTCTGGCGATGCCTGGCAAGGAAAGAACACGCACGGCGGCATCGAGCCTGATGACGTACTGGCGATGGTCCGGCTGAACCTGGAAGGGAGGCTGGGCCTGGTGGACGGTGATGACCAGCGTCCCCTGCCTGGCATCGCCTGTTACACGGGCGGCAAGCACACCTACGCATCGCAGTACCTGGTCGTGAACAGCAAGTCAGGCCGGACGGTCCTGGCGTCCGATAACGTCTACCTCTACGAGAACCTCGACAAGCATGTGGCGGTCGCCGGGGCGTTGGATATGCCGTCGAACCTCGCCGCCCAGGACCGCATGCGGACGCAGGCCACGGACATCAAGCTCATCGTCCCCGGGCATGATCCGGCCGTCTTCACGCGATTTCCGACCGTAGCAGCCGGCGTCGTGCGCATCGATTGAAAATGAGACTGATGTGAGAAAAGGTGCCTGACCCCATTACAAATGCGTGATCGCGGACTCAGGCCTTCAGGTCCATGGTCCCGTTCAGGTACGATTCATAGGCCGCCAGGTCGAAGTGGCCGTGTCCGGAGAGGTTGAAGAGGATCACCTTCTTCTCGCCGCTCGCGCGCGCGGCCAGCGCGTGACGGCGGACGCTGTGAATCGCGTGCGCCGATTCGGGCGCCGGAATGGTGCCTTCGCACTGCGCGAATTTCACTGCGCTGTCGAAGACCTCGCCCTGCGCATACGCCTCCGCCTCAATCATGCCGGCCGCGAGCAGCTGGCTGACGAGCGGCGCCGATCCGTGATACCGCAGCCCGCCCGCATGGACCGGCGCCGGCACGAACCGGTGACCGAGCGTGTGCATCATCATCAGCGGCGTCGTCTCCGCGGTGTCGCCGAAGTCGTACTCGCGCGGGCCCGTGGTCAGCGTCGCGCACGCCGCCGGTTCGACCGCGATCGCGCGAAGCGACTTGCGCCGCCCCGCCAGCTTGTCCTCGAGGAACGGAAAGGTGAGGCCCGCGAAGTTGCTGCCGCCCCCGTGACACGCAATGAGGAGGTCCGGGTAGTCGCCGGCCAGCTCCATCTGCTTCTTCGCTTCCTGCCCGATGATCGTCTGATGCAGCAGCACGTGATTCAGCACGCTGCCCAGCGCGTACTTCGTATCGTCGCGTCCGGCGGCATCTTCGATGGCCTCCGAGATCGCGATGCCCAGCGACCCGGGTGATTTGGGATCCTGCTCGAGAATCGCCCGCCCGGCGCTCGTCAGCGTTGACGGGCTCGCCACCACGTCCGCGCCGTAGGTGTTCATCATGATGCGGCGGTACGGTTTCTGGTCGTAGCTGACGCGCACCATGTAGACCATGCACTCGAGGCCCATCAGCTTGGACGCGCATGCCAGCGCGCAGCCCCATTGCCCCGCGCCCGTTTCGGTCGACAGCCGCTTCACGCCCTCGCGCTTGTTGACGTAGGCCTGCATCAGCGCGGTGTTGAGCTTGTGGCTGCCGACCGGGCTGACGTGCTCCGACTTGTAGTAGATGCGGGCAGGCGTGTCGAGGAACTCCTCGAAGGCGCGCGCCCGGAACACGGGGGTCGGCCGATACAGCCGGTAGATGTCGCGCACTTCGCTGGGAATCTCGATCCACCGTTCGGTCGACACCTCCTGCTCGATGAGCCCCATCGGGAAGATCGGCGCAAGCGCCTCGGGCCCAATCGGCTGCCGCGTTCCAGGATGCAGCGGCGGCGACAACGGTGTCGGGAGATCGGCGGCGATGTTGTAGAAGTGGGTCGGGATCGCGGATTCGGGCAACGTGATCTTCGTATCAGTCATGTGCGCCTCGATGAACGGGGGAGGTCTGCAGAATACCATGCGGCCGCAACCGCAGAAAAACGGTTGACACGAAGCCCATCCGCGGCCGTACGCTTTGGGCCGCTTCGCGCGTCCACCACCCCCATCGATCGGAATCCCGGAGGTCCCACCGTGTCCAAGCGGGTGCTCACATCGATCGTTGTCCTCCTCGTTGCGGTTGTCAGTGCGCCGTCGCGCCACGTGGCCGGCGCAGGCGGGGCCCGGCTCGACAGCCTCACCGCGCTCTTCGATCTGACAACCGGCATGGTCCGCGACACGAACGGCGACGGCCTGGCGGACATGGTGGCGGCGCGCGTCATCGTGCCGGCCCACCCGAGCGCCGACGACCTCGAAGCGGCCACCAATATCGCCGCGCGCCTGAGCTACGAGACGACCGCCATGACGCTGCCGCTCGTCATCCGCGACGATCAGGTGGCGGAGCCGGCGGGGATCGCGCTGCCGATCCTGGTCGGCCGCGAGAACCGCTTCGTCAAGGGGCTCATCGAAAAACAGGCGATCGACGTGAAGTCGCTGGTGCCGGGACAAGGCCTCATCACGGTCGTTGAATCTCCGCTCGGCGGATCAGACGGGATCGTCATCGTCGGCGGAGACGATGCGGGGACGCTGGCGGCAGGAATCGAGATGGCGGCCCGATTGCCGCGGCTGTGGAACATGACCGGCATCACGCTTGCCGGCATCGAGCAGCAGGTTCGTCAGTACCTGAAAGCCAAGGGCCTTCCGGGTGGCGCCGCCAAGGTGACGCGCGTCGTCGTCGACAGCGAACGGCGCGGCATCGCGACGGTGAGCGTCAACGTGACAGGGGTCACGGGCGAAGGAGCGCGCATCGTCCAGGCGTTCTACGAGCTCGATGCCGCTCACCGCGCGGGGCGCGAACCTCGCACCCTGGATTTCGCCGAGGCGGCGTCAACGACGGTGACCGTTGAGGCGGCGGGCGCCAAGACCGCCCCGGCGGTCGTTCGACGGACCGGCATGAACGCCCGCACGCTGACGCCGCCGATCGATCCGGATGAACTGTTGCCGGACACGCCGCCGGGCGGCGGCGAGCGCGCCGCGGCCGCGGCCGAACCGCCTTCCGGTGGTGGAGAAGGCGCGAGTGGTGGCGGAGCCGCCGCGACTGGTCGGGGAGCTGGCGCCAGCATCAGCGCCGCCGCTGCGAGCGCAGGCGGGCAGCGGGGAGGCGGCGGGGGTGCAACGCCTGCACCCTCCGTCGCCGCGGCGCCCGCGCCCGCAACGCCATCGGCGCCCGGCAAGGCGTTCGATCTCACCGACGTCTACTCGATCGACGGCTGGCTGGGTGATGCCTACCAGGATCTGATTCCCGACCGCGTCGAGTCGACGCTCATCCTCGGCGACCCGCGCGACTCGTTCGGCGCCACGCACATTGCGGCGCGCCTGGGCCTCGAGACGACCGGCATCACGCTGCCCCTGACCAAACGCGACGACAAGGTCAAGCAACCGCAGAGCGAACCGAGTCCCATCCTGGTGGGCCGCGAGAACAGGCTCGTCCAGCAATTGCTGAAGATCGGCAAGGCACGCGTCGACGACCTGCAGCCTGGCGAAGGCGCGGTCCAGATCGTGCCGCGCGCATTCGGCAACGCGACGGCGACCGTCGTTGCGGGCGCGGATCCGGCGGGCACCGAGGCGGCCAGCCTGTACCTGGCGCGTCACGTACCGAGCGTGTGGGACACGCGTCGCGGGGCCGTGTCGCTCGACGACGTGGTCGCAGAGGCCACGAAGTTCTTCGGCGGCAAGAGCGGCGCGAACCAGGCGGCACAGGCGACAGGCGAGCTGACGACCGTGCTCGACGACCTGAAGCAGAAGAAGATCGAAACGCTGGACGCGAAGCTGTTCCTCGAGAAGGCTGATCCGGCGTTTGCGAAGTACTTCGAGGGCGAGATCCGCCAGCAACTCAAGGACTCGCCGGACGCGAAGGACGCCAAGATCACCGTGGCGACGCAGGGCGTGACCGATCCGGTGACGGTGTTCGAGGACAAATTCGACATTCCCTGGGAGGTGGACGAGTTCTGGGCGAAGTTCAAGGCCGACGTGCTCCCGAAGGTGAAATCTGGATCGAAGGTGGACATTGAAACGCGGCTGAGCGAATCACCCGAAATCCGCAAGGACATCGCGGACAAAGCCCGCGCCGAGTTGACGAAGGCCGGGGCTGCAACTCCACGCGTGCGCGTGCTCTCGGCCTACAAGCAGGGCTTCTTCTGGTTGACCGAGCAGGTGATGCCGGAGCTGAAGGGGAAGAATGTCCGTGCGGTGACGGTCAGGGTGCTGGCGCACAAGCCGGACCTGTCGAAGAAATACAAGTTCTACCAGGTGCCGAGCCGCTGGCTGCAGGAGCTCTTCCCGGCCGACGAGATCTTCAAGCGCGACATCAACCTGCCGCTCGACGCGTTCCGAATGGAGCTGGTCGATGAGGCGAAGGACGTCTACAGCCTCGAAGCGACCGACGGCAGCGGCAAGGTGGTCTACCGATCAACGTTCAGTCCGAAGATCGTCGAGCGCGAGTACCTCGACAAGTTCCCCGGCTGGGCGAAGGTGGACGTGACGACGGGCTGGGTCGCGGCGACCGTGGACGGCCAGTCGGCAGTCGATGCGCGCATCCAGACCGACCCCGAGCGGTTCTGGGACTACTACCAGTCGAAGGTGCTCCCGCGCATCTACGACAACGTGATGCGCGTCACCGGCAGCCGGCCGACGAGCGACAAGCAGCCGTTCTTCCGCGATTTCGACGTCGAAGTCTGGATGAGCGAGCCNNGACATCTACTTCGTCACGCTCGATTTCTTCTCCGCGATGGGCCGTACGCTGACCCGGCAGCGGTTGAACGCGCCCGGCAAGGTGCTGCCGATCATCCATCCGACACGACCGGGCAAGGCTGGCGAGTCGCGGATCCTCTTTGCGGGCAATGCCGCGACGCGCGCGAAGCTCGACATCACCTACAAGGAGAAGGGCGTCGACAAGCCCACCGTCGTGTCCCGCGACCTGGGGCGCATCGCGGTGACCGCGCCGCAGGTGATGCGGGCGGTCGCGCGCGCCGATCGCGTCAGCGAAATAGAAATGCAGGTGGACGCCACCGACGATCGCGAGGCCGGTCGCGCGGTGGACGCACTCGACAACCTCGTGCGCCTGCAGGCGGCGGGCCTCTATACGACGGCGCTCTCCTACGATCACGTCGATCGGATCGCGGTCAACGTCGCGCTTCGCGATGCCCGGACGCGCCGCATCGTCCGGAACACCGGCGCCAGCGCCCCGTCGAACGTCCGCGTGGCTGGCGGCGCCGCCGCGACTCCCGTGGGCTCCAGGCCTCCCTTCGACTCTGCTCAGGGCAAGCAGCCCGGGACACACGCGCCCATCGTCACCTGGGACCACGTCATCAGCCCGGACGAAGCAGAGCAGATCGTCGCGAAGCTGGCCGCGTACCCGGAGATCAAGGCCTACAAGGTGGGCGAGTCATATCGCGGGCGCGACATGTCAGTCATGGAAATCACGCTGCCCGCGCCAGGCGAGCAGGTATCGGTCGCGAAGCTCACGGCCTATAAGCCGACGATCTTCATGATGGGACGGCAGCACGCCAACGAGGTGTCGTCGACGAGCCATATTCTGCGTCTCGCCGAGCTGCTGGCGACCGATCCTGCCTACCGCAGCATCCTCAAGAAGGTGAACGTCATTCTCTGCCCGGTGCAGAACCCGGACGGCGCGGCCATCGCCTACGACCTGCAGAAGCTGACGCCCAACTACATGCTGCACGCGGGGCGGTACAGCGCGCTGGGTTCCGATGTCGGCACGGGCCCATCGGCCCTTCTGCCCGAATCGGAAGTCAACGGCAAGATCTGGCGCGAGTGGCTGCCCGACATCTATCTGAACCCGCACGGGTATCCCTCGCACGAGTGGGTGCAGCAGTTCGCGGGGTACGTGCCGCCCGGCTTCCGCGCCTATTGGGACTCGCGCGGCTGGTACACGATGATGAGCGGGCTGCGCGATCCGCGATACCCGGAGCAGGGCGACGCCGTGGCCGCGCTCCGCGAGGCGATCGTGCGCGAGGTCAACAGCGACGCCGAGGTGCACGCCATGGACGTGCGCCACCAGGCCCGCTACACGCGGTGGGCGTACGGCTTCGGACCGCACGTCTACAACATGGAGGTCTACAAGGACACGACGATCTTCTACAGCGACCCCGAAACGGGCGAGCCTCGCGGGAGCCGGCGCGCGGTCGGCGCCACGGGCGCGAGCGGCGGGTCGAGCCGCCGCGCGTCGATGGGCTCGTGGCCCCAAGTGACCTTCATGAGCGGGATGACCGAGGCGCCCGACGAGACGGCGCAGGGCCAGTGGATGAACCTGGTGACCAAGGCGGGCTTCTCGTTCCTGATGGCGCACGTGAACTACCTGCGCGACGGGCAGTACACGATCGAACGGATCGAGGAGGGCGGCCAGCGCGATTCGTCCACGATCACCATGCTGCGCGTGCGGCCGGTGATGCCGGCGAAGGCGCCGAAGGCGACGAAGCCGACGATGTAGGGGCGACTGGGGCGGCAGGGCGGACCTCACGGTCCGTCTGGCGCGCAAGCTGAACGGCTCGCTGGGGGTGTTTCCGCCACACGCGGTCGTCGGCGATAATAGCCGCTCCTCATCGGGGCTGGCGCCGACGTTCGGCAAGACCCGGCTCGTGAGCTGGCAAGGGGACTTCATGACCACTGGCGTGCTGAACGTTGCCCGACGCGTGTTCCTTTCCGGTCGGGATCGATGGTCCGCACCGTCCAGATGGATGGTCCTCGCTGCCGTTACCGGCTTTGCCGTCGTAGCGACGATGAACGCCTGGCTGTCCGATGACGCGTTCGTCACGCTGCGAACAGTGGATAATTTCGTTCACGGCTTCGGCTTGCGCTGGAACGTCGGGGAACGGGTCCAGGCCTACACCCATCCGCTGTGGCTGTTGCTGTTATCGGGTCCGTACGCCATCTCGCAAGAGCCCTACTTCACGACCCTGGCGGTTTCCCTTGGCGTCTCGACTGCAGCCGTTCTCATCGTCGCTCTTGGAAGGGGAACCGGAAGCGCTGCCAGCGTTGCCGCCGTATTCCTGTTTGCCTCCTCGAGAGCGTTTATCGACTACTCGACGTCAGGACTGGAAAACCCGCTGACGCACCTCTCGTTGGCCCTGTTCCTTCTGGCGTACTGGCAGGGCGCGCGAGATCGCCAGGCCCTGTATGTGTCGTTGCTGGCCTCGGCGGGGATGCTCTGTCGCCTCGACGTCGGGCTCATGGTTCTTCCGCCGCTCATCTACGTGATCGTGAAACGCCGATCCGCTCGAATGGTCGTGCGAGCCCTTGCAGGGTTGACGCCGCTGGTAGCCTGGGAGGTGTTTTCCCTCGTCTACTATGGATTCCCTTTTCCCAACACCGCCTATGCGAAACTCGGCACCGGGATCTCAGCGGCTGCAGGCATCAAACAAGGATCTCTGTATTTTGCCGACTCGTGGCACCTCGACCCGCTCACGCTGCTGATTATCGGGGTGGGTCTGGCGGTCCCACGTCGTGACCAACAGCAGTCTGACTGGCCAATCCGGGCCGGAGTGGTGCTGTACCTCGGCTACGTCCTTTGGATTGGCGGCGACTTCATGAGTGGGCGGTTCTTGACGGCGCCCTTCATCGTCGCCGTGATGCGGCTTGTACGCTGGCTTGATCTGAGGCCGACAGCCGTTCCGGCTGGCGTCGCTCTGGCCGCCGTGACGTTGGCAGCGTTGTCGCCTTGCCCGCCCTTTCTGGGAGATCACAACTACCGCTGGGGCGAACCACCAAATACGGCAAGCCACCCATCTGGAATCAACGACGAGCATCGGTTCTACTGGCAATCGACCGGCCTGTTCAGCCCCGACCGCGATCGGGCCGAGCCACAGTGGGCGAACCAAGGGCGCATGCGGCAGCAGAGCGGTCAGACGACGTCACGTCGCGGCAACGTCGGCATGTACGGCTACTACGCCGGACCGCGCGTCCACATCGTGGACGCATACGCGCTGTGCGATCCACTCCTCGCCCGCCTCCCGCCGGTTCCGCGCTGGCGAATCGGGCACTACCAGCGGTTGCTTCCACTTGGATATGCCGAAACCATACGCGTCGGGCGGAATGTCATCCAAGACCCCGGGGTACGCAAATACTACGAACACTTGTCCAGGGTAGTTCGGGAGCCGCTTTGGAGCGCCAGACGGTGGCGCGACATCCTCTTCATGAACCTCGGGCGGTACGACTCCCTGCTCGACACCTACCGTCGGAATCTGGCTTCCGGGGTGCATGTCGGCGACCCATAGAGCCGCCTCTCCCTACTGCCGGTTCTCCGCGAAGCACCAGTGCACGAACTCCGATTTGTAGCGGGTCACGACGCTCGCCGGGACGTCGCTCTCGACGATCCGCTGGAACTGAAAGATGACAGATCCGTCGCCCTGCACGGCGCCGACCAGGTACCCGTACACGTTGGTCTCGGCCTCCTTTGCGTCCTTCCACGCCGGCGGCAGCGTGTAACGGATCGCGCCTGCGGTCCCGATGATCCAGCCGGGAAGCACGCCGCCGTGCGTCCGCCAGTACTCCGTGTTGAAGATGCCGTCCATGTAGAAGTGCGAGTGGCTGGCCAGCACGTACACGTGCTTCTTCGCGACATTCTGAACGTCGAGCAGTTGCTGGTAGACCGCGCGGCCGGTCTCGATGCCGATCGGCGATTCGTTCATGCTGTGGCCGGTGGAGATGCTCTCGGGCAGCGCCTCGTGCATGGCGACGACGAGACTCTTGACGTTCGGGTTGTTGCGCGCGCGCTCGAGCACGCCGCGCAACCATGACATCTGGGGCCCGTCGAACTGGTCGCCGGTCGCGTTGTCCAGGTAGATGAAATCGACGGGACCGTCGATCCAGTGGTAGTAGGCACGCAGGCGCCGATCCCTCGGATCGTCCGCGAGGCGCTGTCGTTGCAGCACCGGCGAGTTCAGCCAGTCGGCGAATTGGACCAGGAAATCGGCACGGGTCTTGGGCCAGTAGGTCTCGTGGTTGCCGATGCCGACAAACACTGGCAGCGCCCCGAACGGCGCAAGCTGGTTGTCGATGAAGTCGTTCCACTCCTGGTTCTCGTACTGTACGATCGTCATCGGCCGCTTCAGGCGCTCGGGCTGGTGCGCCATGTCCTCGTCGAAATCCTGGGTCTTGCGCAGATCGCCGAGGTGCCAGTAGAAGTGCGCCTGGCGCTTCAGCACGCCTTCGGCAATGGCGGGCATGACGATGTCGCCGCAGTTGCGCGAATCGCCGGAGACGGCAAAGACCCAGCCGGCCGGTTGTGCCGCCGCGGTCGGGGACAGGTACGCGAGCCCGATGGCGACGCAGACACCCGCCAGGGCGGCTACCGTAATCCGCATGATCCTCATGTTCCCAAGATAGCATGCGATTGGGCTGAAGCCGGGCGGTCCCACACCGGGTGGGCGGCGGGCACGGAGGCGCCGCAGCCGTACGCGTGCGGCCGGCCAAGCTCATCTCACGGCTTGACTGTGGTATCCTCCGCATCCAGCGACCGGTTGAACCCATCACAAGGGAGACCGACATGCTCTTACAGGTATTGCCGCTCGTGATGATCATGAGCGGGCAGGCCCCGCCGCAGCAGGCGCCGCCACCGACGCCGGTCCAGCGGCCCGCACAGGCGCAGCGCAAGATCTACAACGAGACCGCCGACGCGAAGGCGCAGATCGCCACGGCGCTCAAGGGAGCCGCTGACGACGACATTCGCGTGCTCATCAACTGGGGCGCCAACGACGACGAGAACTGCACGAAGTTCCAGCAGGCGGCCTTCGGCCCGGCGCAGCCTATGCCGCCGGCGGTGCAGCGGATTCGCACGACGCTGTCCGACGAGTACAAGCTCGTCACGGTCGATGTCGGTCACCTGGACAAGAACCAGGATCTCGCCAAGCTCTATCACACGACACTTGCCGCTGGCGCGCTTCCGCACCTGACCATCCTGGACAAGAACGGGAAGGTCGTGGCCGAGCAGTCGAGCCGCGACTTCGCGGCCGCGCCTGGCGGACCGACGTCGTTCGACCCGGAGAAGGTCGCCGCGTTCCTGACGAAGAACCAGGCACCGTCGCCGGGGAACGCCGAGCCGCTGTTCCGTGCCGCCATCGAGAAAGCCAAGCGCGCGGACAAAGACGTGTTCGTCTGGTTCGCGGCCCCGTGGTGAGGGTGGTGCCACAGGCTGGGCGCCTGGATGGCGTCCAAGGATGTCGCAGCGATTCTCGCGAAGGAATTCGTCATCGTGAAGCTCGACTGGGATCGGATGCCGGACGCGAAGGATCTCGTGAAGCCGTCCGACGGCAAGAATCCCGGGCTGCCGTGGTTCGTGTTCATGGACGGCGACGGCAAACCGCTGATCGACAGCATCGCTCCCAAGACGGGGAACCTCGGCTTCCCGGCGAAGGCCGAGGAGTACGCCTACTTCAAGACGATGCTCGACAAGGTGAAGCGACACCTCACCGACGACGACATCGCGAAGTTGATCGCGTCGCTCGAAGCGGCGAACAAGACGACGTAGCAGGCGAGCAGGCCAGTGGTCGTGCACGTGCGGTCGATGACGGCGGGCGACGTGGAGCGGGTGGCGGCGCTCAGCACCGAACTCGGCTATCCGTCCACGCCCGCCGACGTCACCGGGCGCTTCGCGGGGATCGCGGCGCGGCACGACCACGCGGCCTTGGTGGGAGAGACCGGCAGCGGCGAGGTCGTCGGCTGGGTCCACGTGCACGCGTCACTGACGCTCGAAGCGGCGCCGGCGGCGGAAATCGGCGGGCTCGTCGTTCACGAACCCGCCCGCGCGCACGGCGTCGGGAAGCTGCTCGTCGTCGCCGCGGAACGCTGGGCGGCCGAACACGGCTACGCGGAGATGCGCGTGCGCTCGAACGTCGTGCGCGAGGCGGCGCACCAGTTCTACCGCCGTCTCGGATATGAAGTCGTCAAGACGCAGCTGAACTTCCGCAAGCGGCTATAGAGCCGAACGCCCGGAGCCCACAGCCGGGAGCCTTCACGATCCCGTCCCCAGCAACTATCGTGAAAGTGTCGTACGCGCTCCAGCGATAGCCACGCGTGCCTGTCGTGCTACCATGCCCCCTCGGATGGATCTGCACGAATCGAAGGGTCTGCCAGGCTCGGCATCACGTCGCGCGGCGGTCTACGGACTGTCGCTGCTCACGCTTCTCAATTTCGTCAACTACATCGACCGCTCGATCCTGTCCGCGGTGCTGGGGAGCATCCGCGCCGAGTTCGGGCTGAGCCATGCGGCAGGCGGCTTCATCGCCACCGCGTTTCTCACGGCCTACTTCATCACATCGCCGATCTTCGGCCGGCTCGGGGATCGGTTGTCGCGCACGCGGCTGATGGCAGTTGGCGTCGGGGTGTGGAGCGTCGCGACGGCCGGAGCCGGTATTGCGCGCAACTACGTGCAGTTGCTCCTCTCGCGCGCTGTCGTCGGCGTCGGCGAAGCCGCCTATGCGTCCATCTCGCCGGCTCTTATCTCCGATTACTATCCCGCCTCCAGGCGCGGCCGGGCATTCGCCATCTTCTACGTCGCGATCCCGGTCGGTATGGCCGTGGGCTACGTGCTGGGCGGCGAGATCGAATACGCCTTCCACAGCTGGCGCAGCGTGTTCTTCATCGTCGGCCTGCCGGGGGTGCTGCTGGCGCTGCTGACCCTCACCGCGCCCGATCCGCCGCGTGGCATTCACGACGGGCTGGACGAGCGGCTGCCGGCCGACGAGCATGCCAGCCTGCGCGCGGTGCTGGTGAGACTGGCGCGCAACCCCGTCTACATCTGGACGGTGCTCGGGTATGCGGCCTACACCTTTGCGATGGGCGGGCTGAGCGTGTGGGCCGTCAACTATTTCCAGGAGGTGCGGCACCTGCACGAAGTCGAGGCGACGCGCATCGTGGGCGGCGTCCTGATCGCGTCGGGACTCGTGGGCACGTTCACGGGCGGGTACCTGGGCGACTGGCTCGCGGCGCGCGTGCGGCACGGCTACCTGTGGCTGTCGGGCGTGTCGATGCTGGCCTCCGTGCCGTTCGGCTGGGTGGCGCTGACCTCGGAGAACGTGGTCGTGTACTCGTCGATGCTGTTCATCGCCGAGTTCCTGGTGTTTCTGAGCACCGGGCCGATCAACGTCGTCATCGTCAACGTGGTGCCCGTTGCGATGCGCGCCACGGCGATGGCGGTGAGCATCTTCGTCATCCACCTGCTCGGCGACCTTCCGTCGCCGACCGTTCTCGGCATCGTTGCCGACCACGCGGGGTTCGTGAACGCCGCGCTCATCATGCCGGTGATGCTTGGCGTGTCGGGCGTCATCTGGACGGCCACGGCCGCATGGTGCAAGGGCGGTGAACCGGGAGTGGCGCGCGGGCAGAGATCGGCCTAGGTTTCGAGGCTCACAGCTTCCGGCCTGACCTGGCGCAGGGCGCTTGAAAAAAGAGGGCGCCACGACGGGGATCGTGGCGCCCAGGTGGAGGAGGAGTTGACGCGCGGTGTGAGCTAGGACCGATCCGGTGACAGCGCGATGAAGAGGTTGTTCTTGTCGCGCTCAACCAGCATCAACGCCGGACGGCTTCCCGATTCGCGAACCGCCTGCTGCACGTCGGCCGCGCTCGAGACCGGCTTGTGGTTCACCTGCTTGATGACATCGCCCTCGCGCAGGCCCGCGCCCGCCGCAGGCCCGTCTGGCGTCACTTCGTCGATTACGACGCCGCCTTTGGCTTTCGTGCCGAGTTGGTTGGCGAGCGCCGGCGTCAGCGGTTCAACCGACATCCCCAGCCGGCCATGTTCGCCCGGCGTTGCCGTGTCGTTCGACGCGCGAGTCTTGTCCGGCAGCTGACCGAGTGTTGCCTCGATCTGGCGCGCGCGTTTGTCACGCAGCACGCTGAGCGTGACCCGGCTGGAGGGTGCCATCGAGGCGATCGCGTTGCGCACTTCGTTGCTGTCGTTCACCGGCTTGCCGTTGATGGCCGTGATGACGTCGCCCTGCTGCAGCCCCGCGCGATCGCCAGGACCGCCGGACTCGACAGACGCCACAATCGCGCCGCTCACCTCCTCGAGGCCGAGGCTGGCGGCCATGTCGGAGGTCACGCCCTGCACCGTCACGCCCAGCATCCCGCGGCGGACCGTGCCGGTCTTGATGATCTGCTGCATCACGTTCTCGGCCATCCGCGACGGAATGGCGAAGCCGATGCCGATGTTGCCGCCAGACGGCGTCATGATCTGGGAGTTGATGCCAATCAGCTCGCCGCGCGTGTTCACGAGCGCGCCGCCGGAGTTGCCCTGGTTGATCGGCGCATCGGTCTGGATGAAGTCTTCGTAACCGCCCTCGGCGAGGCCGGTCGCGCGCCCCTTCGCGCTCACGATTCCCATCGTGACCGTCTCGCCGACGCCCAGGGGATCGCCGATGGCCAGCACGACGTCGCCGACGCGCATCTGGTCGGAATCGCCGAGCTTGATGACGTGCAGGTTGGTCGCCTCGACCTTCACGACGGCGAGATCGCTGGGCGCATCGGTTCCGACCACCTTGGCGGCAAATATCCGATGGTCGGGCAATTCCACCTTGATGTCCTGCGCGCCCGAGACCACGTGGTTGTTGGTCAGGATGTAGCCATTCGGGTTGACAATCACGCCCGAGCCGAGCGCGCCTTCGAGACGGGGCCGCTGCTGGGGCATCCTGGGCGCCGAGCGCCCGAAGAACTGCTGGAAGAGCGACTGCGGGTCGTCGTCGCCGAACGCGGTCTGTTGCACGCGCCGTTCCGAGCGGATCGTGACCACGGCCGGCGCGGCCTGACTGACGATGTCCGCGTACGAATCGACCCGGGCCGCCGGTGCGTGTGCCGGCGCGCTCGCGATGGCGGGAACCTGGGTGCTGGACTTGGTGGCCTCGGCCTCGGCGGGTTGCAGCCACCAGCCGGCAACGACCATGGCCAGGAGGAGTACAAAGGCGGCAAGGCCGAGGCGACGAGCCGCCGGCCTCGTCCTCGCGACTCGAAACAGCTCGTTGAGTTTCATGGCTTTCTCTGGGAAATCTGCGGGGCTTGTCATCGCGCCCACGCGGCCGCCCCTGTCTGGTCCGCGGAGCCTGGTGCAGGGATTGCGGCGAAACCGGGCTCCCTGCCTGGAGTCCCGATCCCGGCCTGCTCTCATTCAATAAGACGATGGGCCGGATTACAGGCGGCTTTCGGGAGGATTACATCCGTGAAAGGAAGTCCACCAGCTCAGTCGGGGCGTTGCGCTGATGGGTCGCGCTGCTGCGTTGCGCCGGCTAATGCGGTTGCGTGAGGCTGAAGATGCGGTTGAGATGGTAGGACCCGCGGATGGTTCGCATGACGATGCCCTTGCGAGATGCATCCATGGCGTGCCAGAGATCGTTCTGTTCCGAAGGGTCCAGGACGAGATCGAAGAACCGTGGGCCGTCCACGTTGTTGCACACGAAGCGGTACGACCCCCACGCCAGTCCAAACCCCTCCTGTTCCCAGGTGCGCACGCCGTTGGTGCTCAATCCGACGAGCAATCGGTCAGGGTCGACCGGCCGGATGAGCGACTGGCCCTTCAATTGTGCGACCAGTGACGCGTTGGCGTTCCCGAGACCGAGCAGGTCCACGGTCGTGGGCAGGATGTCGAGGTTGCTGACGTTCCTCGTCTCGTTGGCTTTCAGCGCCGCGTACATCTCCGGGTGCGTCGCCTTCCATCGTTCCGGCACGTAGATCATGTACGGAATATTGAAGAACTCTTCGTAGTAGGAGAAGATCCGATGCGCGCTGTGGATGGGGGCGGACGTTTCACCGTGGTCGGCGCTGAAAAAGATCAGGGTGTTGTCCAGCAGGCCTTTCTCTTTGAGAATCTCCACCGTCGTCTTGATAGCGTCGTCAACGATGTAGAGCGCCTTGTCATACCGGCTTTCGAACGGCGGCATGTGGGCGATCATCGTGCTCTGGTCCTGGAACGGCGAATGGAGGGCGTTGGTGAAAATCATGCCGACGAACCGCGAACGCGCGGGTTTGCGGGCCAGAATGTCCCGCACATGGTCCGCGGCGATGATATCGTCGACGCCCGCTTCGTGCACGATTGGCGTGTCCAGGTTCTCCGCGCTGAACGTGGTATCGCGCTCTTTGCAGGAGAAGAACTGATCGAGGCGCGCAAAGGTCTGCCGAACCGACGTCAGGTAGAAGGTGTAGGCCCCGCTCGCCTTTCCCCATTGCCACACCAACGGCATCAAGTGGAGCTTGCGGGCGCTCTCGTCGGGCTGCACACCCGTGACGATCGACGGGAGGCTGACATCGGTGGCCGTCGATGACGTGTAGCCCGTCGTCCAGACGATGAAGTGACCGCGGTCTGTCTGGATCCAGTGGTTCAGGAACGGCATGGCATCGACGTTCTGGCCATAGATCGGGAACCCCTGCTGCTTGCCCCACGATTCGTTCGCAAGGATCAGGATGTTGGGCGGGTTCGCGTCGGTGGACCGCGGGTTGACCGCAAGCCGGTCCGCCGCGTAGTGCAGCTCGGACTTCGCCACGGGGCGGTTCATCGGGGCGAGCGCGCACATCGTGGCGGTGTCCATCGGCGTGAGCATGTCACTGGTGTAGGGGCGCAAGACTCCAACAGACGCCGCATAGATGACCGGCAGGACGAGCAACGGGACCACCGTGGATGTCTTCCGCATCGAGAGGGCCCGCGGCGCCTCGCGCGCCGGCCGCCACGGATGCCATAGCCAGAGCAGCGCGCCAAACGCGAGGACCAACATGATGACGTTGAGCTTCACCAGGTAGGTATTCAGATAGTCCTGAACATAGGTGGGGTCGGCCGCGATGAACCCGAGCATCGAGCGCGTCAGATACTGGCCAAATTCTTTGTAGAGGTAGAAGTTCACCGCGGCCATGAAGAGCAGCAGGCTCGACAGCGCGACGGCCAGTGCCCACTTGAGCCAACCCGGACTCGCCCGATACACCAAACCCAGCCAGTAGAAGAGCAGGGCGCTCATGGCAAGGCCCCACAAGAACACCGCTGGATTGAGCAGCACGGCCGGCCGTCGAACGTCGTAGATCGACACGGCGTCCAGCAGGACACACAAGGCGAATGTCACCCACCAGGGACGAAGCAGGCAGTACCGAGCGATTGACCAGACTCGTGACATCTCCCACCCATATGAACGGGGTTGGCCGACCGATACGCCTGAGGCTTCACACACCCATGAAGGTGCGCAGAAGGGCTGACAGGTGCGGCGACGGGTACATGCCTGGGGCGCCGCTAGTATCTTCGCTGACCCCGTGGTTGCGCAAGCCAGTGCCGGTCGAGTCGATGCGCGAGGTCGCGGAATCCGTCCCCGGCCAGATCACTCGGGTGGCATCGCTGGCGGGTGTTGCGCGGGAAAGACGAGCGTAAAGGTCGAGCCCTCGCCGGGCCGGGACGTGACGGCGACGCGGCCGCCGTGTGCCTCGACAATCGCGCGGACCAGGCTGAGTCCCAGGCCCAGGCCGCGCTCCGAACGGCTCGCATCAGCACGATAGAGCCGCTCCCACACGCGCGGCAGGTCGTCGGGCGGGATGCCAATTCCCGTGTCGCGCACATCGATGACGACGCTGTTTCCGTCGGTCCTGCCTTCCAGGGCGATGCTGCCCCCCGCGGGCGTGTACTTCACCGCGTTATCGACCAGGTTGGCCATCACCTGGCGAAGCCGGTTGTGGTCGGCGTTGAGCGACAGCTCCGGCGCCGCGGTGGTGCCCAGTGCCTGCTGCTTCTCTTCCGCGACATCGGCATAGAGATCCACTGTTTCCTGGAGCAGATGCGCGACGTCCACGCGCTCGCGAACGAGCTTCATCGTGCCGGTCTCGGCCTCGGAGATGTCCATCACGGTGGTGAGCATCGCGACGACCCGGTCGCTTTCCTCCAGGCAATCGGCGAGCGCCTCGCGCAGAGCTTCCGGCCCGCGGTCCGACTCGAGCGCGGTCTCCGCGATGCTGCGCAGGCGCATCATCGGCGTGCGCAAATCATGCGCGACATTGTCGAGCGAGCCGCGCATGCCGGCAATCAGCGACTCGATGCGGTCGAGCATCCCGTTGAACAGCGTGCTCAACTCGTCCAGGGCGTCGCCGGTTTCGCGGGCCGGGACGCGCGCCTCGATACGGCCTGTCGCCATGATGCGGCGTACCACCGCGATGAGGCGGCGGATGGGCCCGAGCGTTGATCGGGTGATGAACACGGCGCCGCCCAGGCCGACGAGGCTGACGGCGCCGAACGCGAGGAGCATGACCGTGCGGAACCGCGCGAGCAGATCCTCGCGGCTCCCGGTGCTCTTGCCAACCTGGAAGATGATTCCGTCGGGCAGCCGTACCGAGGCGACCTCGAGCACATCGCCGGTTTGCGCCGCGCGCACGTCCGACCAGACTTTCGTGTCTGGCAGGGGCGCGACGTCCAGCCGGCCCAGATCGAAGCCGCTCCAGTCCTCGGGTGAACTGAAGTAGACGGCCTGCGCGTACGCGCCGACTGCCCGCACGAACAGTGTCTCGTGCTGTCCGGCCAGGCGATCCGAGCGGATGGCGGCGACCAGGCCCGGCACGCCGTCCTGTTCGTATTGCGACGCGTACTTTTCGAGGGTGGACTGGATGATCTCGTGGTCGCGCTGGCGCAACGTTGACGCCAGCAGGACGTAGGTGAGCGCGATGAGGACGAGGGCGCTGCCGACGAACAGTACCGCGTACCACGCGGCCAAACGAAAGCCGAACGTGTAGCGGGAATCTCCCGTCGGGCGCGCCGCGCTACTTGAGCACATAGCCGATACCGCGGACCGTGTGGATCACCTTCGACTCGAAGGTGCGGTCGATCTTCTCGCGCAGGCGGAACACGAGGACGTCGACGATGTTGGTGCGCGGGTCGAAGCTGTAATCGAAGATGTGCTCCATGATCATCGTCTTCGAGACGACCCGGCCGGCGTTGCGCATGAGGTACTCGAGCAGCGCGAATTCACGCGGCCGCAATTCGACCGGCGTGCCTTCGCGCTCGACGCGCCTGGAGAGCAGGTCGAGCGTCAGGTCGCCCACGACGAGGCGGGTGGGCTCGGTCTCGCCCGTCGCGCGGCGGATGAGCGCCTGCACGCGCGCGAGCAGCTCCGAGAAGGCGAACGGCTTCACCAGGTAATCGTCGCCCCCCGCCTGGAGGCCGCGCACCCGGTCGTCAACGGTGTGCCTCGCGCTCAGAATGAGGACGGGCGTGCGCACCCGCCGCCGGCGGACTTCCTCGATCAGGCTCAGGCCGTCGAGCCCCGGCAGCATCACGTCCACGACCGCGGCGTCGTACGGCTCGGTGACCGCGAGCGCCAGCCCCTTCCGGCCGTCCTCGGCGTGATCCACGGCGAAGCCCGCTTCCTGCAGCCCCTTCACCAGGAACGAGGCGATCGTCCGGTCGTCTTCGATGACCAGAAGGCGCATGGCACGATTCTACCGCCGAACGTTTGCGGGGCGAGTTGCCTTCGTGCCGGCCGCGCCCCCGAAGATGGACCAACGAGAGGGCGGGCAACCCGTCCAGCGCTTTTCCCGTCTAACGGCGAGAGGGAACGGATACCCGGGAGGAGACAATATGACGCGTACGACAGCGTGGGTGGCGGCATGTGCCGCCGTGGCCTGGATGGTGCCGAGCGCCGCCGGCGCGCAGCAGGCGGGCAACCCGAACGACCCGTGGTGCCGCGACGAGGGCAATCACGACCGCGGACACTACTGCGAGGTCCGCGAGATGACGCTGCCGCCGCTCGGCGGCGTGCTGAGGGTGAACGCGAAACCGAACGGCGGCATCAAGATCGTGGGCTCGAATCGGCGCGATGTGCAGGTGCGGGCGAAGGTGACGGCCACGGCGGACACGAACGACCAGGCCCAGGCGCTCGTCCGGGATGTCACCGTGCAGACGGGCGGATCGATCCAGGCCGAAGGACCGGCGATGGGCGAGGACCGCAACTGGTCGGTGAGTTACGAGATCTCGGTGCCTTCCGATCAGCCGTTGTCGCTTGCGAGCACCAACGGGGGCATCTCGATCAGCAACATCCGGGCGCAGGCCGACTTCAGGACGCAGAACGGTGGCATCTCGCTGACCAACGTGGCCGGCACGTTCAAGGGGCGGACGCAGAACGGCGGCGTGCAGGTGTCGCTGCAGGGCCAGCACTGGGATGGGGAAGGCCTCGACGTGGAAACGCAGAACGGCGGCATCACGGTGACGGTGCCCGAGGGGTTCAGCGCGCACGTCGAAACCAGCACGGTCAACGGGCGCATCAGCACGGACTTTCCGGTCACCGTGTCCGGCGAGATCGACCGCCGTCACCTGACGGCCGACCTCAACGGCGGCGGCGCCACGCTGAGGCTGACGACGACCAACGGCGGCGTGAGCATCCGCAAGCGCTAGCCCGGTGGGGTCAGGTCTTGATTCGACGGTTCTTTCACGACCTGACCCCGCACGCAGCACGCAGCACCAAGCACGCAGCACCAAGCACCAAGCACGTAGCACTATCGTAGAGCGCCGTACAGCCGCTTGTAGGTCGCGTAGTTCGCCAGCACCTCGCGCACGTACTGGCGCGTCTCGCCGTAGGGAATCGAGTCGACGAACAGATCTTCGGCCAGGCCGTCCGCTGCCCGCCACCAGGCTTCCACGCGATCCTCGCCGGCGTTGTAGGCGGCCACCACCGGCGCCGGAGCGTCGCCAAGACGCACCATGATGCGCTTGACCAGGCGCGCGGCCAGGTCGGCGCTGGCCGGGGCACCGAGGAGCGCATCACCCTCGGAGGCTTCCTGGGCCGCTGGCAGGATCTCGCGCGCCGTGTAGGGCATAATCTGGAACAGCCCGAGCGCGCCTGTCCGCGAGCGCGCCGTCGCCACGAACCGCGATTCGCGCCGCATCAGCGACAGCAGCAACAGGGGATCGACCCCGTTCTTCGCCGCCGCGCCTTGCACCTCCGCCCAGTACGCGCGAGGGAACGCCATCTGCCACAGGTCGTCGAGCCCGTCGGCAACGGGTGCAGGACCTGCCAGTGTCGCATGCGCCAGGAATGAGCCGAAGCGGGTCGATACGAGCGCAGCTGCCGTCGCATAGTTCTGTGCCGCGGCGGCGGCCCGCGCGGCGAGAAGCGCGAGGCCCGCATCGGTGTGAAACCGAGCAAGGTCCGCACGCAGCATCGATGCCGCATCGTCGACGAGGCCAGCCTTTGCCAGCACGATCGCCGCCTGGAACTCGGCGGACGCCGCTGCGGCGTCGCCGACCTGAAGATCGGGGAACATCGCAGGCAGATCAGGCGCGGGCGTGTTCCCGCGTTGCAGTCGCTCTGTCGCGCGCAGGCCGTAGTAGTCGCACGCGTTCTCCTGGCGCAGTTGCGTCCACAGCCGCGTGGCTTCTGCGGCATCGCCCGAATCTTCTAACGCGACGGCCAGCCAATAGAGCGTCGACCGAGGCGTCGTGCGTGGCGGCGCGACCTTCCGGGCCTGCCGCAGCAGGTCGATCGCTGTGCCTGTGTCGCCGGCGCGAATCGCGGCGACGCCTGCCCGCCAGAGCACGTCGAACCGATCGGCCCGAGCCAACGGCGCGCGCAGCATCTGCCGGTAAATCGCGAGACCGTCGCCGACCGCGCCCGCCGCCACCAGATCGGCGGCCACGAGCCGTTGTGCGCTCTGTGTCACGTGTGCCGGCACGTGCCGGTCGGCCAGCAGCACGTCGAGTCGCTTGCGCGCCCGGGCGCCGGCGCCGAGGCGGATGTCGAGGCGAAGTTGGATCAGTCGGATCGAAGCGGCTTCCGGACTTGCCGGGAACGTCGTCAGAAACCGCGCGGCGCGGACTCCAGCAGTGTCGTTGCGCCGGCCGCGATAGAGGTTCTCGATGATTGCTGCCTCGACCTTGTCGTTGGCTGGCAGGCGGTGTTGCCGCGTGCCATCCTCGAGCAGCGCGACGGCGTCGTCGAAACACGATGCGGCCGTCAGCCTGGCGGCGACGGTAAAGTACTGCGGCGGCGTGAGCGCGGGGACTTCACGGTGCAGCCGCGCGGCCAGGCGGCGCTCGTCCGACCTCGCCGTCGAAAATGTGTCCGGCAGCCGCCACGTAATCGTCGCCTGGTGAAGGACCGCAAGCGCGAAGTCCGCGTGTCCCGCCGCTTCCTCGGACGCGGCGAGCCCCAGGCGCGCGCGGTCGGCGATGGCGCCCGGGCGCTCGCGCAGCAGGATCCCGCGATAGATCTCCGATGCCGGCGCAGACTGAGCGGCGGCGCGGTACGTGTCGCCGAGATCGAGCAGCAGCAGGTCGTCCTGCAGGCGCGGCCTGGGTCCGACGAGCGCTTCGATGCGCGGCGACGCCTTTTCGACGTCGTGTGCGGTGAGCAGCACCGCGATGGCAGAGCGCTCGGCAAACACGCGCAGGCTGTCGTCGCGTGCGGCGATTCCGTCCCAAAGCGCCACGCTTTCCTGCGGTCGATGCGCGTCGGCCAGCAGGTGCGCCCGCAGGACAAGCGCCTCGATGGGCGCGGGATCGGCTCGCGCGGCCAACTCGCGATCCAGCGCGACGAGCGCCCCGGCGGGATCTGTCATGAGCGCGGTGACGGCCGGGAACGTCGGCGCAGGCAAGTGGTCGTTGGTCGTCGGTCGCGAAGCGCCAGTCGCGGTCCGCAGATCGCCCCCCGGGCCCGTCGCGCCAAGCGCCGCGAGAGCGAAGGTCGCAACAACGGCCCGCACTGTCATACCGTGCGCCCTCCCGCGAGCGACCAAGACCAACGACGAACGACCAAGACCAACGACGAACGACCAAGACCAACGACCAACAACCAACGACAAACGACTACCGACGATAGCCCGGCCCGCGCAGCGCCCGCCCCGGCCGTTCCTCGGTGATCCGGCCGTCGAGGACCACCGCGCGGCCGTTCACGAACACGTACTTCACGCCGGCCGAGTATTGCGCCGGCTGTTCGAAGGTCGCCAGGTCGCGGATCGTCGCCGGGTCGAATACCGTGATATCCGCCGCCATGCCCGGCCGCAGAATGCCCCGATCTCCCAGGTGTACTCGGGCTGCCGGTTGCGAGGTCATCTTGCGAACAGCTTCCTCGAGCGTGAGCAGGTGTTCGTCGCGCACGTACCGGCCGAGAATGCGCGGGAAGGATCCCCAGCCCCGCGGGTGCGATTTCGATTCGGACATCGGCCCGTCGACCGCCTTCGCGCCCGAGTCGGTTCCGACTGACACCAACGCGCTCTTGAGCGCCGTCCGCACGTCGTCCTCGGTCATGATCGAAGTGATGCACGAGCTCTCGCCGTGATCGGCGATGACCACGTCCATCAGGGCGTCGCGCGGGTCCTTGCCCATCTGCTTGCCCACCTCGTCCATGGTCAGGCCCTCGTACTTCTTCAGATCCGGGTTCAGCACGGCGGTCACCAGGATGCCGCTCCCGCCCCCGGCGCCCGCCCACTGGTTCTCCCAGGTGGTCGCCGTGGCGTCGGCCATCTCGCGCCTGATGCGGTCGCGCTGCGCGGAGTCCTTCAACCTGGCAACCATCTTGTCGGCGCCGCCCTCGCGCACCCAGACGGGCAGACAGGCATCCAGGTTGTTCGACGCGCGCGTGTACGGGTACTGGTCGGCCGTGATGTCGAGGCCGCGGGCGCGAGCAGCTTCGATGCGCTGCAGCACGTCCGGCATCTTCCCCCAGTTCGGCTGGTACGCGGTCTTCAGGTGGTAGATCTCGGCGGCGATGTTCGCACGCTCGGCGATCGCGAACACCTCGTCGAGCGACTCGAAGATCTTCAGCCCCTCGGACCGCTGGTGGGTGATGTAGATGCCGCCGTACTGCCGCGCGACGCGCGCCAGTTCCACCAGTTCGTCCGTGTTCGCAAACCGGTCCGGCACGTACTGGAGCGACGAGCTGAGACCGAGCGCGCCATCCTCCATCGCCCGGGCGACCAGCGCCTTCATCTGCGCCAGTTCGGCCGGCGTGGCCCGGCGGTCCTCCCGCCCGATGACGTAGTCGCGCACGCCGCCCGCGCCGACGAACGAGGCCAGGTTGATGGCGGGATGGGTGCGTTCGTCGAGCCGCCTGAAGTACTCGCCGAGCGTCCTCCAGTCCGCCACGACGCCGAAGTGCTTGAACGACGCCGCCGATTCTTCGAGCAGCCGGTCGTTGACCGGCCCGATGGAACTGCCCTCGCCGGTGACTTCTGTCGTGACGCCCTGCGTAATCTTGCTGGCCGCCCGGTTGTCCACCAGCACGTTGAACTCGGACTGCCCGAGCATGTCGATGAACCCGGGCGCGACGACCAGGTTCGTCGCGTCGATCCGCGTCTTCGCCGACGCGGCAAAGAGGTCGCCAATCGCGACGATCCGGTCGCCGGCAATGCCGACATCCGCGCGAGACCAGGGAGCGCCGGTCCCGTCGACAAGGCGGCCGCCGAAGATGACGACGTCAAACGTGCGCGCCGGCGATTGCGCGCCGGCGATGACGGCGCTACAGCCGATCGCCGCCAGGAACAGGCCATATCGAAGGGCGGATGAGAGCGGAATCATGCGCTGATGCTAACACGGCATTTGCCACCGGGCCGACGCCCGGCGACGACAGGTTCTTGTGAGACCGCCGGTCTTCAGACCGGCGGCTAGAGCAGCGGCCGGCCGTACGGGAGGCCCGGCCACGGAATGCTGAGGATGATGACGAGGATCGCGAGGGTGAAGTAGACGGCGGCCCGGCGCGCGCGACGCGCGTCCACGATCGCCTGGCGCGACCTGACCCGGCCGATGTGTGCGAGCGTCAGGGCGACGGCCATGCCGAACGGATGCTCGATTGTCCAGAACCGGGCGAGGTCGTTCGACATCGCCGCGCCCATATGGTGAATCGCCGTCGTCGTGATCGGACTGATGAAGAGATAGAGGACCAGACCAACCAGCACCTGCACATCGACCAGGACGATGAAGACCACACTCGATGGCCACCGCGCCGCGGATGGTCCCGCCGCCTGGCCCGCAGCCGTGGCGATGGTCGCGCGAGGGATACGCAAAGACGAGGCAACCCGCCAGGCGCGAATGGCGGCGGCGAAACCCGAGACGAGAACCGCCCAGCGGAGAAGCGAGTGAGCGCTGAGGACGGCAGAGTACATGGGAGACCTCGCTCGGGTCTGATCGTTTCGCGTCCTCGAGTGGTCCACCCTCTGTGCGGACCGGGAACACGCAGGCGCTACTGGCGCGCCCCGGTGCGTCGCGGCACCTGCAGTTCCTTCAGCCTCGCTGCGACGGCCTGTCCGTGCGTAGCGGCCTTGACGTTTTTGTCGATGTCCACCACCCGGCCGTCCTTGCCGATGTAGAAAGTCCATCGCGACGCGACGCCGACCACCGGGACGCGTACGCCGTAGGCCTGCGCGACTGTCCCGTCCGCGTCGCTCAGGATGGGGTAGTCCAAATCCAGTGACTCCGCGAACCGCCGGTTCTTTTCGGCCGAATCGGTGCTGGCCGCATAGTACGCGACGTCGAAGTCGCGCAGCAGGTCGCCGCTCTCACGGAGCGACTTGCATTCGGCCGTTCAACCTCCGGTGAAGGCGATTGGAAACCACGCCAGGACAATGGCGCGCTTGCCTAGGTCGTCGGCGAGCGCGTGGCGTTTGCCGTCGGAGCCGGGGAGATCGAAGGGAGGAGCGGCGTCACCGATCTTCAAGTCAGCCATGGGGCCTCCTGTCCGCAGAGTGGCGGGGTTCATCCACTCCAGATTACACGGTTCGGGACCGCGCGTATAATCCGAGCGGCCGGCACGAGCTGCCGTCAACGGCGAACTGCCGACTGCGTACCGCCAACTGCTGACTGCCGGCGGCGAACTGTCACCGGCCGACTGCCAGCCAGCACCTATCGACTGTCCTCCCGTCCCTTTGCTATAGTCGGTTGCCTACCGCGTTCAATCAGGCACGCGCGGCATCTCGTGCGTAAGAAACACCTGGCCGCGCCGGAGGATTCGACATGGCATCGCCCAAACCCCGTCCCTTGCCGCGCGCGGCGAATCTTGGCTTCTCGTCGATTGCCGTGCACGCCGGCGAACGGCTGCCCGCGTTCGACACGAAGCCCGTCACCACGCCGATCTACAGCACCGTGGCGTTCGAAGCGCCGTCGGCGGAGGCGCTGGACAGCGTCTTCGGGGGCACGGAGCCCGGCTACTGCTACACGCGGCACGGCAACCCGACGCTCGAGGCGCTGGAAGAGACGATCACGCGGCTCGAACGCGGCGCGGGCGCGATCGCGTTCTCGTCCGGCATGGCGGCCATTCACGCGACGCTGCTGGCGGCCGGCCTCAAGAGCGGCGAGCGGATGGTGTCGAGCCAGGACATCTACGGCGCGACGCAGGCGCTGTTCCGCGACGTGATGACGCCGCTCGGCGTGGACACGACCTACGCGGCCGCGACGGATCTGGCGGCGTTCGAGAAGGCCGTGCAATTGGTGCGACCGCGCGTCGTGTTTGTCGAGACAATCTCGAATCCGCTGCTGCGCGTGGCCGATGTCGCGGCGATTGTCGGCATTGCGCGGCGGGCCGGAGCCGCGACGATCGTCGATGCCACCTTTGCGTCGCCGCGGCTGCTGACGCCGCTCGACCTGGGCGCCGATTTCGTCGTCCACAGCACGACCAAGTACCTGAACGGGCACGGCGACGTGACGGGCGGGATCGTGGTATGCGCAAGCAAGGATTCGCTGCCGATGTTGCGGCAGGTGTCGAAGCTGGTCGGGGGGATCCTGGGACCGTTCGAAGCGTATCTGACGCTGCGTGGCGTGAAGACGCTCGCGCTGCGCATGCCGCGGCAGTGCGAGAGCGCGCGGCAGATCGCCGAACGGCTCGGGCGTCACGCGGCAATCGAGCAGGTCCACTATCCCGGCCTGCCATCGCATCCGGACTTTGCGGTGGCGACCCGGCTGCTGCGCGACGGGCTGGCGGGAGCGGTGGTGTCCTTCACGTTGCGCGGCGCCGGCCGCGCGGAAGTGTTCCGGTTCATGGACGCGCTGCAGCTCTGTTGCGTCGGCACGACGGTCGGCGATATCTACAGCCAGCTTCTGTATCCGGCGATTTCCTCGCATCGCGCGCTGAGCCCAGAGGAGCGGCATCGCCTGGGCATCGGCGACGGCCTCGTGCGCCTCTCGGTGGGCATCGAGGACGCCGTGGATCTGATTGCGGATCTGGAGCAGGCCCTGGACGCGCTGCTGCGCCCGCCCGTCGCGGTCTGAGGTGTAATGGGGTCAGGTGTAATGGGGTCAGGCACCTTTTCCAACTCCGCTGTAATGCCGGCGCACACGTTCGTGCACGTCGGCGAGGAGATCGCTTGCCTCCGAAACCGAGAGAAGTGCAAGATGCGCTTGCAAACGTGCGCGTTTTGCAGAAATCAGCCCGAATAAGTCAGATTCAATTTGGAAAAGGTGCCTGACCCCATTACGATCATTACGAAAATGTGATCAGGCGAGGGAGGGGCTCAGCCAGCGTTCCGCCTCGCCGGTGGGCATGCCTTTGCGTCTGGCGTAATCTTCGAGCTGGTCACGACCGACGCGCCCGACGGTGAAATACGATGCCTCCGGGTGGGCGAAGTACAGACCGCTCACGCTGGCGGCCGGCGTCATCATGCACGTCTCGGTCAGCGCCATCCCCACGCGCCCCGCCTCCAGGAGATCGAACAGCTTCCCTTTCTCGCTGTGGTCCGGGCAGGCCGGGTAGCCGAACGCCGGGCGAATGCCGCGATATTTCTCCGCGAGCAGGTCCTCACCCGACAGATGCTCCTCCGCGCCGTAGCCCCACTCGCGCCGCACGCGCGCGTGCAGGCACTCGGCGAACGCCTCGGCCAGCCGATCCGCCAGCGCCTTGATCATGATGGCATCGTAATCGTCGCGCTTCTCCTCGAAGCGTCGCACCGCCTCCTCGATGCCGAGCCCCGCGGTGACCGCGAACGCCCCGATGTAGTCGATGACGCCCGACTCGATCGGCGCGATGAAGTCCGCGAGCGACCGCAGCGGCCGGGTCTGGTCGGTCAGTTCCTGCTGCCGCAGCATGTTGAAGCGCAGGATCTCGCGTTGCCGCGACGCGTCCTCGAAGAGCACGATGTCGTCGCCATCGGCGTTGGCCGGCCAGAAGCCGTAGACGCCGGCCGCGCGGATCGTCTGCCGGCCAATCGCGTCCTGGAGCAGCGCCCGGCCGTGATCGTAAATGTCCCGCGCCGCCTCACCGTATTGCGGATGGTCGAGGATGGCCGGGAAACGCCCCTTCAACTCCCACGCGGTGAAGAAGAACGTCCAGTCGATGAACGGAACGAGATCGGCGAGCGGCATGTCGTCGATCGACCGCCGGCCCGTGAAGCACGGCACCGCGATGCCCGGCTGATCCCACGCGAAAGTCGGCCGCCGGGCCCGCGCGTCGCGATACGGAACCAGCACGTGCGTGCGCTGGCGATGCCGCTCGCGCAGTTCCGCCTGGCGCTGCGCGTTCGCCTGGCCAAACGCCGCGCGCTGTGCGGGATTCAGGAGCTGCGACACGACGTCCGCCACGCGCGACGCATCGGGCACATACACCGTCGTCCCGCCGTACTCCGGGGCGATCTTCACGGCCGTGTGCTGCGCGCTGGTCGTCGCCCCGCCGATGAGCAGCGGGAGCGTGAACCGTCGCCGCTCCATCTCCTTGGCCACCTGCGCCATCTCGTCGAGCGAGGGCGTGATGAGCCCGCTCAACCCGACAATGTCGGCGTGCTTGTCGACGGCCGTCTGCAGGATCCGATCGAGCGCCACCATCACCCCGAGGTCGATCACCTCGTAATTGTTGCAGCCCAGCACGACGCCGACGATGTTCTTGCCGATGTCGTGGACGTCGCCCTTCACGGTGGCGAGGATCACCTTCCCGCGCGCGGCCGTGTCCGCCTTCTCCATGAACCGCTCGAGGTGGCTCACGGCGGCCTTCATGGCTTCGGCCGATTGCAGAACTTCGGCCACAATCAGCTCGTTGTTGTTGAACAGCCGCCCGACTTCGGACATCCCGGCCATCAGCGGACCGTTGACGATATCCAGGGGCGCGGCGCCCTCGGCGCGTTTGCGGTCGAGGTCGGCGATAAGCCCGTCTTTGGTGCCTTCGATGATGTAGTTGGCCAGGCGCTGGTCGAGCGGCAGGTCCGCAGCGCGTGGCTTAACCCGTTTCCCCGTCTTCCGAAAATGCTCCGTGACGGCGGCGATATGCCACTGGTTGATGGCGGCCTTCTGCTCCGCGGTCTGCGCGCGCCAGTCCTCCGGCGCGGTGCGCAGCCGTTCGTCTTCGGCATCCACCGGCGGCGTATTGAAGAGCAGGTTCTCCGCCAGACGGCGCTCTTCTTCCGGAATCGANNATGTCGTGGACGTCGCCCTTCACCGTCGCGAGCACCACCCGCCCCTGCGCGCCCAGGCTGCCCGAGCCGGCCTTGGCCGCCTCCAGATACGGCAACAGGAACGCGACCGCCTGCTTCATCGCCCGCGCGCTCTTCACCACCTGCGGCAGGAACATTTTGCCGGCACCGAACAGGTCGCCGACCACTTTCATGCCGTTCATCAGCGGCCCTTCGATGACGTCGAGCGGCCGCGGATAGTTCAGGCGCGCTTCCTCGACGTCCATCTCGAGGAAGTCCAGGACGCCGTGCACCAGGGCATGACCGAGCCTGTCCTCGACCGGCGCCTCGCGCCACGCGAGGCTGACCGAGGCCGATTTGGCCGCGGGCGTCGCCGGGCCGGCAAACTGCACGAGACGCTCGGTGGCGTCCGGCCGGCGGTTGAACAGCAGGTCTTCGACGCGTGCGAGCAGGTCGGGCGGGATGTCCTCGTAGACGATCAGCTGGGAGGCATTGACGATGCCCATGTCCAGGCCGGCGCGAATCGCGTGATAGAGGAACGCGGCGTGGATCGCCTGTCGCACCGGTTCGTTGCCGCGGAAGGCAAACGACAGGTTGCTGATGCCGCCGCTGGTCTTCGCGCCCGGAGACGTCGCTTTGAGGATGCGGATCGCTTCGATGAAATCGCGCGCGTAGTTGTTGTGCTCCTCGAGGCCCGTGCCGATCGCGAGGACATTCGGATCCAGCACGATGTCCCGGGCATCGATGCCGACCTGCTCCGTCAGGAGCCGGTAGGCGCGTTGCAGAATGCTGACGCGGCGCTCGACCGTGTCCGCCTGGCCCGTCTCGTCGAACGCCATCACGACCACTCCGGCGCCGTAGCGCCTGATGGCGCGCGCCCGGCGCAGGAATTCCGCCTCGCCTTCCTTGAGACTGATCGAGTTGACGATGGGCTTGCCCTGGATCGACTTCAGGCCGCGCTCGATCACGGACCATTTCGAACTGTCGACCATCACCGGCAAGCGCGCGATTTCCGGCTCGCTGCCGATGAAGCGCTGGAAGCGCTGCATCGCCTCCTCGGAGTCGAGCATCCCCTCGTCCATGTTGACGTCGAGGATGTTCGCGCCGCCGCGCACCTGCTCGAGCGCCACGTCCGCCGCCTTCGCGTAGTCGTCGCGCTCGATGAGCTTCCGGAAGCGCGCCGACCCGGTCACGTTGGTCCGCTCGCCGATCATGATGAAGTTGCTGTCGGGGCGGATGGTCAGCGTTTCGAGACCCGCATACTGTGTGTAACGGGACGGCCGGGCGTCCGAGGGTTCGAGAAGCAGTCCGTCCTCGTCCGAAGCTCCGGCAGGTTCCACATCGGGTCCGCCCGCATCGAGCGCCGGCAGCGCGAGATCGAACGACGGGATCGGCCGCGGGGTGACACCCGCGACGGCCCGGGCAATGGCCCGGATGTGCGCCGGCGTCGTGCCGCAGCATCCGCCGACCAGGTTCACCAGGCCCGCTCGCGCGAATTCGCCGACCAGCGCGGCCGTCTCCTCGGCCTGCTCGTCATACTCGCCGAACGGGTTGGGAAGGCCGGCATTCGGATAACAACTGATGCGGGTGGGCGCGAGGGCCGACAGCTCGGCCAGGTACGGGCGCATCTGCGTCGCGCCGAGCGCGCAGTTGATGCCGACGCTGAACGGGCGCGCGTGCGCGACCGACACCCAGAACGCCTCGACCGTCTGGCCTGACAGCGTCCGCCCGCTGCGATCCGTGATCGTGACCGACAGCATGACCGGCAGCCGCCCGCCGCGCTCATCGAACACGTCCTCGATGGCGACGATGGCCGCCTTGGCGTTGAGCGTATCGAAGATCGTCTCGACGAGCAGCAGATCGCAGCCGCCGTCCAGCAGGCCGCGGACCTGCTCCGCGTAGGCGTCGCGCAGACGGTCGAAGTCAACGGCGCGGAATGCCGGGTCGTTGACGTCGGGCGACATCGACAGCGTCTTGTTCGTGGGGCCGATCGACCCGGCCACGAACCGGGGCTGGGACGGCGTCCGCGCCGTCCACCGGTCGGCGACGCGTCGCGCGAGCCGCGCGGCCTCCACGTTCATCTCGTAGACGAGCGGCTCCATGCCGTAGTCGGCCTGCGCGATCGCCGTGCCGTTGAAAGTATTGGTCTCGACGATGTCGGCACCGGCCTCGAAGTACTGCTCGTGGACGTCCTCGACCACGTCGGGCCTGGTGAGCACCAGGACGTCATGATTGCCCCGCAGGTCGCGCGGATGACTGGCGAACCGTTCGCCGCGATAGTCGGCCTCCTGCAGCTTGCGGCGCTGCAGCATGGTCCCCATCGCGCCATCCAGGACGAGAATGCGCTGCGCGGCGACCTGCTCGAGCAACCGCTGACGATCCGACGCGTTCATGGTGTCCCCCTGGCCGTTCCTTCGACCTTCCGAGCCTCGCCGGTCCCCCGCGTCTTCGCCCGCGGTCTTGGCGGGGCCTGGGCGGGCAAGCCCGCCTCCTTGCCCCCACTCGCGACGAGCACCGTGAAGGGATCCCCGCTCCGACGGGCGCCGACGCGCACCCGGACCTGCTCGAAGCCCGCTCCGCACAACAGATCGCGCAACTCGTCGTCGGCAAATCCCATCCAGCGATCGTCGAGGCGCGTCCGGACCCAGGACTCGTTGTGCGCCCGCAGGTCGAGGACCAGGATGCGGCCGCCTGGCACGACAATGCGCGACGCTTCCGAGAGGGCAACGGGCGGCGACGCGGCGTGGTGCAGGGCCTGCGACAGCACGGCCAGGTCCACGGACGCGTCGGCCAGTGGGAGGTGCTCGATTTCGCCGCGTTTCCAGGTGATGTTCGTCGCCCGCCTGCGTCGTGCGAGATCGCGCGCCCGGCGCAGGACCTCGGCCGAGCGATCGACCGCAACCACGCGCTTGGCCCAGCGGGCGACCTCGATGGTCAGATATCCCTCGCCGCAGCCGAGGTCGGCGACGGTCAGCGGCGGAAGGAGCACGCCCATTGCTCGCGCCCAGGCGGCCCAGCTCCGCCCCGGCACGAGCTGACGGCCCTCGGTCCCGTGCGCGTCGAAGTTCTCCTTGCGCAGCCGCAGCACTTCCTGCAGCCGTGCCTCGTCTTCGCCTGCGGCCGGTGTCCCGCCCATCTCGCCAAACTGCGCATCGAGCAAGGCGCGGAGGGCGTCGTCGTAGGGTCGGCTGCCGTTCGCCGGACCGGCATGGGCGCGCGTGCCTGCGGTGGCCCGGCGTGAGGGGGCGGTGCCAGCAGGCCCGTCGAGCGCGAAATGGTAGTACGCGAATCCGGCCTCGCGTTGCTCGCGCACGAGGCCGGCGTCCTTGAGCAGGCCGAGGTGGCGCGAAACGCCCGACTGCGCGATCCCGAGGATCGCGGTGAGCTCGCTGACGTTCAGGCGCTCACGGCTGAGCAATCGCAGCAGCCGGAGCCGGACGTCGTCGCCGAGCAGACGGTAGAGGGCAGCGGCATCGCTCACATCTACTAATCTACATGCATAGATAGCAGTAGGCAAGCGGGACGCGGCTGAGGACTGGGCCGGGCACGTTTCCGCGTCGGCCGGATCTGCGGGATCCGGCCTCAGCCGGATTTGCCGGCGAGCGTTGCCGGCCGCGCGCGCAACGTGCGCGCGGCGGCCACCGCGACGCCGCTCAGCCCGACGAGCCCGACGATATTCGGGAACACCTGCAGGCCGTTCATCAGATCGCCCCACGACCACACGGCCTCGACCCGGGCGACGGCGCCGAGCGGGATCAGCAGGCAGTAGAGCCAGCGGTACGGAAGGATGACGCGCGGGCCGAAGATGTACTGCAGGAACTGCTCACCGTAGTACGACCAGCCAATCAGGGCGGTGAGGCCGAAGAGGAAGGCGCAGATCGCGAGCAGGTAGCCACCACCGGGAATCGACGTGTCGAAGGCCTGCGCGACGACGGCCGCGCTGGTGAGGCCCGACCGCCAGACCCCCGTGACCAGGATCGAAAGTGCGCTGATGCTGGAGGTCACAAACGAGATGACGAAGACCTCGATCGCGGCGTTCAAGCCCTGCTGCGCCGGCTGATCGCTGCGCGCGGTCCCGTACACCACGGCCGCCGTTCCGTAACCGGCCTCGTTGGCGTAGACGCCGCGGGCCAGGCCGTAGCGCATCGCCACCATGATCCCGATGCCCGCGCTGGCGCCGGTGGCGGCTCTGAAGGAGAACGCCTCGCGGACGATCGTCGCGAGCACTTCCGGGAGGTTGGCGGCGTGCGTGGCGATGACGATGGTGCCGCCCGCGAGGTACAGAAACACCTTCACCGGTGCGAGCACCTGCATCGCGCGGCCGATCGACTGGATGCCGCCGATGATGACGAGCCACGCCAAGACGGCGACGATGACGCCGGTCGCCCAGCCGGGCACGTGGAACTGACTCTGGAAGACGACCGCGATCGAGTTCGGCTGCGTGATCGGCGTGGTCGTCAGGGCCGCGATTCCCGCGATGAACGCGTAGAGCCAGGCGAGGCGTGGCATCCCGAGGCCGTCACGCAGGTAGTAGGGCGGACCCGCCGACAACGGCTTGGCGTCGGCGTGACGGAACCTGTTGCCCAGCACCGCCTCGGTGAACTTCGTCGCGGCCGCGAAGAGGCCGTAGCACCAGATCCAGAACACCGCGCCCGGTCCGCCCGACACCACGGCCGTGGCGACGCCCGCGATGTTGCCGGTCCCGATCGATGCGGCCAGCGCCGTGGCAAACGCCTGGAACGGCGTCAGCACGCCCTTGCCGGACGCCGGCCGGCTGGCGAACGCACTCCGCAGGGCCTGCGGCAGGCGCACGATCTGCACGAACCGCAGCCGCACGGTGAGGAAGATGGCGACGCCGAACAGCAGGACGAAGAGCGGCCCCGGCACCGGTCCGACCGGCGTGGGCCACGGGCCCCAGACGATGCGGTTCAGCAGATCGATCACGGCGGCGAAGCCGGTCAGCACGAGGTCACCTTCTTGATGTGGCGGTGACGTTCTTGAATGGCCCGGGTCGATCGCTTCGTGCGGCGTTTCGGGCGCCCGCGACTTCTGTACTATAGACGAAGCTGCCGGCCGCAATGACAATGGCCCGCGGGAATTTTGCCGAGGAGGATCCTGTGAACACCGATCCGGGCGCGCATTTTCTCGAGGTGACACTGGACGAGTACCGCAAGCTGAAGGCGCAAGCCGACAAGGCGCTGGCGCAGACCGACGACCGCGCCTTCTTCGCAAGACTGGATGAAGAGTCGAACAGCATCGCCCTCATGATGAAGCACGTGTCGGGCAACCTGAGATCGCGATGGACCGATTTCCTGACGAGCGATGGCGAGAAACCGGCGCGCAACCGCGACGGCGAATTCGAGGAGCTGGGCGAGACGCGCGCGGCGATCGTCGAGTCGTGGGAGGCGGCGTGGCGGCAGGCGCTTGCGGCGCTCACGGCGCTTGGGGCGGGCGATCTCATGCGAACCGTCGCGATTCGCGGCGAAGCGCACACCGTCGTGCAGGCGCTGGTGCGGAACCTGGCTCACACCGCCGCGCACGTGGGGCAGATCGTCCTGCTCGCCAAGCACTTTGCGGGAGAGGAGTGGCAGACACTGAGCATCCCGAAGCGGCGGGCGCGGCCCGCGTGAGCGGCGCGATCGCCCGGTTCCGAGGTCATTGACGTCCGCGGCGAGTGACAATCCGGGCGCACACCGAAAGCGCCGGTCTCCGTGGTCGCGCGAATTCGCGCGGAATCACTGGACAAAGCCATTGCAGACGCGAGCGGGCCGGATGGCATATCGTGTGCCTGCGGCAGAGCTGTACGCCCGCGGCATGCAGGCCCTGGAGCCGCCGGGAGCCGACCATGAACCCGAGACGGAGCGTCGTCGCGGCAATTCTCCTCGCATTGCTCGTCATTCCCGGCAGCGCACAACAGAATCCGACGCAGACGGTCCCGCGCTTTCGAACCGGCGTAGACCTCGTGACGCTGGACGTTTCGGTCCTCGACGAGAAGCGCATGCCAGTGCGTGGCCTGCGCCAGGAAGACTTCACGGTCCTCGAGGACGGCTGGCCCCAGACGATCGACTCGTTCAGCGCGGTCGATCTGCCGGACGTGGTGAGAACGGAGACCACCGCCGCCTGGGTGCGGGACGTCGCGCCCGACGTGCAGCGGAACACGGACTTCAAGGATCGCCGCGTCGTCGTCCTAGTGCTCGATGACGCGACGCCAATGCCGGCGGTCGACACGCCACGCGTCCGGGAGTACGCGCGTGACGTCGTCGGGCAACTCGGGCCGCACGATCTCGCCGCGGTGGTCTTTCCCCTCAACAAAGGACTCGGCCAGGACTTCACCCTGGATCGCGCCCGCCTCCTCGCCGCAGTTGCGCGGTTCAACGGGGCCATTGACGGTCAGGCAGGGGTCGACAGTCGCGGGTCGCCGAATCCGAAGATGCCCTTCGACGGGTTCGACGTTGCTGCGGCGACCCTGTACAACGCGACGCTCGGCACGCTGCAGGGGGCGGCGCAGGATCTGATCGCGTTGCCGGAGCGGCGCAAGGCGCTCATCTTCGTGAGCGTCGGCATTCCGCTCGACATCACCGCGGCGGGCCCCATGGCGATCGGCACGTCCACGGCCGACGCGGGGGGCGTCGCGCGGCAGTTGATTACCGGGATGATCGACTGTTTCGCGGCCGCGCAACGAGGCAACGTCACGATCTATCCGATCGATCCGGGCGGGCTTCGCGCGCCTGGGTCATTCGCGGTCCTGAGCGCCGATCCGGCCAACCCGGGCTGGCGCAACCGCGAATTCCTTCAGGCCGTGGCCGACAACACGGGCGGTTTTGCCGTCATCAACACCAACGATCCGGCGCCGGGCATCACGCAGGTGTTCCGCGAGAACGCGTCCTACTATCTGCTCGGATATGCTGCGTCGAACACACGTGCGGACGGGCGGTTCAGAAAGATCGCGGTGCGCGTAAACCGGCCTGGCGTCACGGTCCGCACGCGCAAGGGCTACTACGAGCCAACACCGGTCCCACGCCGGGACGCCGCGGCTCCGCTTCGGCGGGCGGAAGATCGGGCGCTGGCCGGCCTGCTGCCGACGTCGGGCCTCGACATGGACGTGACAGCCGTGCCGTTTGCCGTGCCCGGGCGGCGTGACGCCGCTGTAGCGGTCGTGCTCGGCGTGCGGCAGCCTGCGCCCGCCGGGGCGGTGCGCGCGGTGCACAGCATCGACATGCGCGTCGCGGCGTACAGCCCTGATGGGCGCCAGCAAGCGGGCACGCGGCAGACGATACCGATCACGCTGAACGTGCCGGGCAGTGGCGCCACCATCGGCTACGAGTTGTTGTCCCGGCTGGACCTCGCGCCCGGGCGTTATCAGGTTCGACTTGCGGCGGAAAGCTCGCGGCGCGCCATCTCGCCGCAACCGGCGGCGGTCGCCGGCGACGCGCTCGTGCCGGATGAACGGACCGCCAGCGTGAGCGGCAGCGTGTACTGCGATCTCGACGTGCCGGATTTCGCGAACGCGCCGATGTCGCTGTCGGGCGTCCTCCTGAGCGTGACGCCCGGGGTGGCGTCCGGACCGAAGGATGCGCTCAAGGCGATTGTGCCGGTCGTTCCCACCATGCTGCGCGAGTTTGCGAGGAGCGACCAGGTGACGGCTTTCCTGCGCGTCTACCAGGGAGGCACGCGCGCGCTGGTGCCTGTGGCGCTCAATGTCGCAATCGCAGATGACCAGGACGCGGCGGTCGTCAAGACCTCGGAAACGCTCAGTGGGGATCGGTTCGCGAACGGACGTGCCGCCGATTACTTCCTCGACCTGCCAATCGCGCGATTGAAGGGCGGCCCGCACCTGCTGACGATCGAAGCCAGGATCGGCGACAGGGCCGCGCGGCGCGATGTGCGGTTCGACATGCGGTGAAGAGCAGTAGACGGAAGAAGCGGTTTCATAACCCCAGCGGGTGGCCGCGAACGGGCGCCCGCCGGCGCGGAGCGACGACCCCCGTGCATGCATTGAGGAGTGAGCACCGGTGGGCTGTTCGCGGACAGGACCCGGACGGCGAACGACCGGTTATGAAACCGCTTGTAGATAGTCGGCAGTAGCAAGTTGCGGTCGGTAGGAGCCCAGCATGCTGCGCCCGAGAATCGTCGCGGCCACGCGGAGGAGCGGGCCCGAATGAAGTAAGCTTGCCGGCTGCAGGAGGGACCGGGTGAGATTTGCAGTCGCCTTGATCGCGATTTGCGTTTCGTTTCTCGTCATCGGCGCCGAGGCACGGCAGGGGGTCCAGAATCCGCCGCAGGCTCAGCCGGTGTTTCGCGCCGGCGTCGATCTGGTGACGCTCGACGTTTCGGTCCTCGATGCCAGCCGGATCCCGGTCCGCGGCCTGACGGCGGCCGATTTCACCGTGCTGCAGGACAGCCGGCCACAGACGATCACGACGTTCAGCGCCGTCGACTTGCCGGATGCGGCGCAGCCATCCCCGGTTGCCTGGATGCGCGAGGTGCGGCCCGATATCAGCACGAACGATCGGCTCTCGGATCGGCGCATCGTCGCGCTGGTGCTCGACGATGCCACGCCGATGCCGGCCGAAGAGATTCCGCGGGTCAAGTCCATGGCGCGGCAGGTCATAGAGCGCCTGGAACCGGACGATCAGGCGGCGGTCATCTTTGCGTTCAACAAACGGGCCGGCCAGGAATTTACGAGCGATCGCGCGCGACTGCTCGCCGCCGTCGAGCGGTTCAACGGCAGCATCGACAACATGCCGGTCCTGGGTGCCTTCAATTCGGACCCGCTGCAACAGACCAGCGTCAGTGTCCCGTTCGATCAGTTCAACCCGAAGGCGCTGCAGCTCTATTCGGCGGTCGTCGGCACGCTGCAGGATCTGGCCGACTACCTGTCGGAGCTTCCCGAGCGGCGCAAGGCGCTCATCTTTGCCAGCGTGGGTCTGCCGCTCGACGTGGAGCAGGCGCAGGCACGCGAACTGAACACCGAGGCGCCAATGGGCGATGCGGCCGGCGGCGCGCAGATGCTGTTCGGCAAACTGCAGAAGACTTTCGAGGCGGCGCAGCGGGCCAACGTCAATATCTACGGTCTCGATCCGGGCGGGCTTCGCGCGCCCATGGGCCGATACGACGCGCTCGCCGGCACGGGCACGCTCGACGGCAGCCCGGGCAAGATGGGCCGGGACTTTCTGCAGGCGTTGTCGGCGGCCACGGGGGGATTCACGCTGAGCGAAGGCAATGCGGTCGATGCCGGCATCACGCAGATCTTCCGCGAGAACGCCTCGTATTACCTCCTTGGCTACGTGCGGCCCGACCCGCGCGTCAGCGGACGGTTCAGACGCGTCGAGGTCCGCGTGAACCGGCCGGGCGTGACGGTGCGCGCCCGAAACGGGTACTACGAGCCGGGCCTGTCGGCGGCGAGCCCGCGGCCGACCACGCCGCCGTCCGCCGTCGAGAGTGCGCTCGGCAGCATCGTGGCCAAATCGGATCTCGCCATGCGCGTTACGGCGGCGTCGTTCGCGGTGCCGGGCCGGCGCGAGGCCGCCCTGGTGGTGACCGTGGCCCTGCGGCATCCGGTGCCTGCTTCGACGGCGCGCACGAACGACGAGGTCGAGGTGGTCGTCGGCGCCTACGGGCCGGGCGGCGAACGGCGCGCGTTCAAGCGGGTGCGGACGCGCCTGGGTCTCGCCCCCGGAAGCACGGAGGACGTGATCGCGTTCGAAGTGCTCGCGCCGCTCGATCTCGCGCCCGGGCCCTATCAGCTTCGCCTCGCGGCCCACACCTCGGTCCAGGACAAGAGCGGCAGCGTGCACTGTGACGTGGACGTTCCGGATTTCTCCCGCGCGGCCGTGTCCTTATCGGGTGTCGCGATCAGCGCGAAGCCGGGGATGACCGCGGCCTTGAAGGACAGCATCGCCTCAATCGTGCCGATCGTCCCGACGACGGTGCGCGAATTCGTGGCGGGAGATGAAGTCACGGCGTTCCTGCGCGTGTATCAGGGTGGCAACGGGCCGGTTGCGCCCGTCACCGTCGCCGCCCGTATCGTCGACGAGGAGGACGCGAGAGTCTTCGAGACATCAGAGGCCTTGGGCCCGGATCGGTTCGGAAAGGCACGTGGGGCCGACTACTCCCTCGCCCTCCCGATTGCGACGCTCAAGAGGGGAGCGCACCTGTTGACGATCGAAGCCAGGGCCGGCGGGCACGTCGCGCGCAGAGACGTGCGCTTCGACGTCAGGTGACCGTGCGGGGACGGGACGTGCATCATCTCGAACTGGTCGAGCGCGCAGCCGCGCACGGCGACCGCGTGGCGATCGTGGACGGCGGCGGCGCGTTCACGTATCGCGATCTGCTGAGGCGATCGGCAGAGGCGGCGAGCGCGCTGCCACGGGAAGGACTGCCTGGCCCGGCACGTCGCGCAAAGCTCCGAGCGGAGGCGCCGCCACGCGTCGCGTACCTGGTCGCGCCGGGTTTCGCCCACGTCGCGATTCAGTGGGGAATCTGGCGCGCCGGCGCCATCGGGGTGCCGCTTTCCGAGGCCCAGGCGCCAGCCGAGTGGGCGTACGCCATCGCTGATGCCGATGCGCGCATCGTCGTGACGGAGCCGGCGTTGGCCGAGGCCATGCGAGCGGCTATCGCGACCACGGCGCAGGTGGTCACCATCACCGACCTACTGGATCCTGCGCCGCCGGTCAGCGATCGCGAATCGTCTGACCCTTGGACCTCGGATCTCGGGCCTCGGACTTCGGACGGATCCTCGTCCTCCGGCCCCGCGCTCATCCTCTACACGAGCGGCACCACCGGCAAACCGAAAGGCGTCGTCCTCACGCACGCCAACGTCGAGGCGCAGGTCCGCTGCCTGGCGGCCGCCTGGGAGTGGCGGGCGGACGATCGGATTCTTCACTTCCTGCCGCTCCACCACGTGCACGGCATCGTCAACGTGCTGACGTGCGCGTTGTGGGCCGGCGCGACATGCGAGATGCTGCCGCGGTTCGACGCGGACGCGACGTGGGACGTGATTGCGGCCGGGCGCCTGACGCTGTTCATGGCGGTGCCTACGATCTATGCGAAGCTGGCCGCGGCCTGGGACGGCGCGCCACCCGAACGGCGGCGCCGATTGTCGAACGGCTGCCGCGCGATGCGAGTCATGGTGTCCGGGTCCGCCGCGCTCCCGGTCCGCATGCTCGAGCGCTGGCGGGAGATCAGCGGGCACGTGCTGCTCGAACGCTACGGGATGACCGAGATCGGCATGGCGCTGTCGAACCCGCTGCAAGGCGAGCGCCGACCCGGCTTCGTGGGTGTGCCGCTGCCCGGCGTGCGCGCGCAGATCGTTGACGAGCAGGGAAGGGACGTTGAACCCGGCACCGCGGGAGAGCTTGAGGTGAGCGGCGCGGGCGTGTTCCGGGAGTACTGGCGTCGGCCGGAGGCGTCGGCGTTGGCGTTTCGCGACGGCTGGTTCCGCACCGGCGACATCGCCGTCGTCGAAGACGGCATGTACCGGCTGCTCGGACGCCAGTCGGTGGACATCATCAAGAGCGGCGGCTACAAGATCTCGGCGCTCGAGATCGAGGAAGTGCTGCGCGAACATCCGGGCATCGCGGACTGCGCGGTGGTGGGCGTCGAGGATCCGGAGTGGGGCGAGCGGATTGCGGTCGCGATCGTTCCGCTCGGCGAAGCGCCGGTGGATCTCGAGGCGCTTCGGGACTGGGCTCGCCCGCGCCTTGCCCGCTACAAACTGCCGACGCGACTGCGCGTCGTCGATGCGCTGCCGCGTAACGCCATGGGGAAGGTGACCAAGCCGGCGGTGAAGGACCTCTTCACACGCGATAGTGCGATCTGATCATCCGCTCGGCGAGCCGGGCGGGCAGCAGGCGCAGCAGCAGACAGATCCTCCTCGCATTGCTGCCAACGGGCCGGCGCGGCGGCGGGTCCGCGCTCTCGGCGAGCTCCTGCACGACCCTGGCGACCCAGGCGGGATCAGGCGCCGACCGTTCCTGCTTCTCGACTTCCGCCAGGCATCGTCCGGACACCAAGGCATAGGCAGAGTCGTCTCGTCGCGACAGGCATCGCGCGTTGGTGAAGCCGGTGGCGAAGTCGCTCGGTTCGACGCACGTCACGCGCACGCCGTGGGGCGCAACCTCCATCCGCAGGGCGTCGCTGATGAGGGCGATCGCCGCCTTGGTCGCGGAGTAATGGGCCTGGAACGGCAGGGCGACACGCCCGGCGAGCGAGCCGATCCAGATGACATGGCCGCGCGTGGCGCGCAGGCCGGGCAGCAGGCAGCGGGTCAGGGCGAGCGGCCCCAGCACGTTGACCGCGAACTGCCTGGCGGCGGTCGCCGCGTCGACGTCCTCGACGGCACCGAACACGCCGAAGCCGGCGTTGTGCACGAGCACGTCCAATGCGCCTTCGGCTCCGATTCGCGATCCGAGCGCCTCCACCTGCCGGTCGTCGGTCAACTCGAGCGGCAGATACCGGAGACGCAGCCCGGCGCGCGCCGCGTCCTGCGACAGCGCCTCTGCGCGCAAGGCATCCCTGACCGTGCCGACCACGTCATATCCAGCCTGCGCCATCCGACGCGCGACGGCGTCCCCGATGCCGCCACCGGCGCCGGTTACCAGCACGCGTCGCCTGTCCGCGCCTGCGAGATCTCTCATCAGTTTGCTCATCTCTGAAAGCGTGCCGCGGGTCGTCTGAAAGCGTGCCGCGGTCGACCCTTCAGTGTTTCGCTGAGTGTTCGCTTCCTGCATGAAAACTGTTGGGTCCAAAACGGTCGGGCATGCCTATAATAGGCGTTCTCTCCGGCCGTCTTAGCCGCGAGTCCCCAAAAACAGACGACGCTAATGGATATATTCGCGCCTTGCTTTGCCTATCATGAACCGGCTCTGGTCAAAGCCGCCGGCATCTATCCCTACTTCCATACCCTGTCGGCGTCCGAGGGACCAGTCGTCACGATCGAGGGTCGTCGTGTCGTCATGCTGGGGTCGAACAATTACCTGAGCCTGACGCACCACCCGGATGTGCTGCGGGCGGCGCACGAAGCCATCGATCGCTACGGCACCAGCTGTACCGGTTCGCGATTCCTCAACGGCAACCTGGACCTCCACGAGACGCTGGAGACCGAACTCGCCGAGTTTACCGGCAAAGAGGCCGCGCTGATCTTCTCGTCCGGGTTCCTGGCGAATCTCGGGGCCGTGGGCCTGCTGGGAACCGGCAGCGATGTGACGCTGTTTTCAGCCGACGAGAACCATGCCAGCCTGATCGACGGCGCCCGGATGGCGCGCTGCCGCCGGGCCCGCATCTACCACGACATCGACGACCTGGCGAGACAATTGGCCCATCAGCCGGCTTGGCCAAACGCGCTCGTCGTCACCGACGGCGTGTTCTCGATGACGGGCCGGGTGGCGAATCTGAAGGCGATCGTCGACCTGAAGAAGCAGTACGGCTTTCGGCTGTACCTGGACGACGCGCATGGGTTCGGCGTGCTGGGACCGAACGGCCGGGGCACGGCGGCGAGCCAGGGCGTCAGCCAGGACATCGACGTCGCGTTTGGCACATTCAGCAAGGCCTTCGCGAGCGTCGGCGGGTTTCTGGCGGGCGAGGCCCCGGTCATCGACTACATGCGCCACAAGGTGCGCACGCTCATCTTCTCGGCCGCGCTTCCCCCATCCTGCGCAGCGGCGGCGCTCGCGGCGCTGCGACTGATGAAGCGTGACGGCGCGCTGTTCGACGAGCTGCGGTCGAAGGTCGAGTTCTTCCGCCAGGGCGTCAACGCGATCGGCTACCACACCCTCAACAGCACGACGCCCATCGTGCCGCTGTTCGTCGGGTCCGAGACCATGGCGTTCAAGATGTGCCGGGAAGCCCTCGAAATGGGCATCTTCACGACACCGGCCATCTATCCCGCGGTGCCGATGGGACACGCGCTGATCCGCACGAGCGTCATGCGTGGCCACACGCACGATCACCTGCAGACCGCGCTCGACGTGCTGGCGGAATTGAAGAAGCGGTACCCGGTGCCGGACGTGGACCCCGACACGCTGCCCGTCGCGGCCGAGATGGATTTCGCGCAGTATCTGCAGAGCCAGCCGTAGCGGCGACCCGTCGGTCGCCACTACGGCACTCCAATCGGTCGTTCGTGTTCCCGTCCTCTACGTCGTTCCTTTTCCCGTTGTCGACAGAAACAGCGCGTTGAAGAGCAACGGGAACGTTGCCTGCGTCTGGGCGCGGTGCTGCGGCCGCAGACCGAACAGCACGAGCCGTCCCGGATTGGTTTCGATCATCACCACCGCCGCCTGCCCCGCCATCAGTTGCTCGCCCTTGAGCCATCCGGACGCCACGACGTCGCGGTTAGGGTAACGAACCAGGACCGACGTCTTCTGGGACGGGAAGCCGTCCACGATCGAGAAGAACGGGCTGTTGTTGTAGAAGCCGTAGGTGGTGGCCGCGACGCCGTACGCCAGCGGGCTCGACGGGTCGGTTTCCACCCGGACGACGGTGCCAGGCGCGTAGTGGTCGTCGCGCGTCAGGCCGCGTTTCAGGTCGCGGACGGGCAGCGGCCAGTTGTCGATCGCGAAATCACAACTGGCGCCGAGCGTCACCAGCGTGCCTCCGTCGGCGACGAACGTCTTGATGGCCGCGAGTCCCTCAGGGCCGATGCCGCCCTGGTACTCCTTCCGCGTGCTGCGCGCGCTGCTGCCCTCGAGGATGTCGCGCGGCTGCTGGTCGGGCAGGACGATGACGTCGTACTTGTCGTGGAGCTTGCCCGCCCGGATGTCCTCGTTGTGCAGGCTTTTCGGCGCGAATTCGTACTGCTCGAGCACCCAGCGCGTCCAGCCCTCGTCCATGTTCGCGGTCCACGACTGATACAGGCCGACGCGCGGCAACTTGATCGCCAGGCCCGGCGCCGCGCCCTTGGGCGCGGCGATCGCGCGGACCTTCAATCCGAAGTCGGCCGCGATCGTCTCGACGCGCTTGCGCGGCACGCCTGCCACCTGCACGTGAGAAGCCGACGGCCCGAACGTCACGTGCGCGCCGTCCTTCAGCAGCCGGACGATCGCGATGGCGGTATCGGGCCCCTTGTAGTCGAACGCGAACGCCTGGCCGGTGCCGGTGGTCTCGCCCTTGGGGAACGCGGCCGCGTCGAGTTTCTCGAGCGGCACGTTGTCGGGCAGCGGCTTCTTCACGAACACGGTGTCGGCGCCCACCAGCATGCCGAGCGACCAGGCGGTCACGTCGTAGGGCGGTTCGGGTGGGGCGGTCGGTGTGCGCCGGACCTCCGGGTAGGTCTGCTTCTCGATCATATCCTTCGCGTAGCGGGCGAACACCTGCGTCATCGGAATGACGAACGTGCCGGCCGCGTAGCTCTTGCCGTCGGCCTCGAACGCGGCGCCCGCGCGATACACGTCCACGCCGCCGAGCCGGAGGATCTCGACCAGGTGCACGGCCTGTCGCGGATCCTGCTGCGGGTCGAGCGGGACGAGGATCGCGGACGGATCGCCCTTCTTGCCATTTTCGATCGTGGCGCGGTTCACCTCGTAGATCTGGCGCAGCAATGTCTCGCGGCTGTCGGCTGCCGTCTCCAGCAGGCCAACGGTCGCGATCAGTTCGTAGTCCACGATGTCGCGAAGCGTCCAGTGGCCGCCGAGCCAGGGCCGCGGATACTCGGTGCGCGGCATGACGTCGCGCGGCGCCGGCAGCACGCCCGCGCCCTCGCCCCGGCCGCCACCGCCCCCGCCTCCGCGTCCCTCGCCCGCTGCGGCCGCGGGCGGCGGCTGGCCGAGCTGTGCCCGCTGCTGATCGGTGGGCGATGCGATCCGCACGCTCGCGACTTCGGTCAGCAGGCCGATCTCGTTGTGCCACCAGCCGGCCCAGGCCATCGCGCCTTCCCAGTAGTTGGTGTAGGTGGCGTTGTAGATGATGCCGTCCTTGCCGGCCGCCTCGAGGGCTGCCGCCTGCGCCTGCCCGAGGATCGTGTTCCACCGGTAGACGAGCGGATGCACGTTCACGTTGATCGGGTCGGTAGCCGGCATCACGAAGATGCGCGACGCCGTGTTGCCCTGCTGGTGTTCATCGAGCCACACCGACGGGAACCAGTCGTGCCACAGCAGCTTCGCCGCGAGCTGGCTCTCCTTCTGGGTCAGCATGTAGGCGTCGCGGTTGTTGTCGTGGCCCGCGTACGGGTGGTACAGCCACGGCATCGAGCTCGGCTCGTACTCGGTGCCGAGGTTCTTGTTGTACCAGTCGGTCACCATGATCTGGCCGTCGGGATTCAGGCTGGGCACGAGGACGAGGATGACGTTGTCGAGGATCTTGCGCACGACGGGCGAATTCTCGGTCGCCAGGCGATGCACGAGCTCGATGACCATCTGCGAGGAGCCGATCTCGGTCGAGTGGATGTTGCAGGTCACCACGACCACGGCCTTGCCCGAACGGAAAATCTCGTCCCGCTCGGCGTCGGTCGGCGCGCCGCCCTGGAAGTACAGACGGCGTTCGAGCTGCTTGAAGCGATCGACGTTCTTCAGGGTGTCCGGCGCGCTGATCTCGACCGAGATGAACGGATTGCCGTTGGTCGTCTTGCCCAGTTCGTGCACGCGCACCCGGTCGGACGCCGAGGCGACCATCTGCATGTATTGGACGATCTTGTCCCAGCGAGCGAGCTTGGTGTCCGCTCCGACCTTGAAGCCCAGGAACTGCTCCGGAGTGGGAAGCGACGGCGCGGGCGCCTGCGCGAGGACGGCGCCGTCGTCGCCGGGGCGGCGCGACCCCCTGGCCGACAGCGCCGGCGCGACGGAAGCAGCTAGGACGCAGGCGGCGACAACCGCGAGCAGGGCACGGCGTGGCAACATGTCAGGCATTCCTTTCGGGTTCGTGTCGAGCACACGGGCCGGATGCGAACCAGGGGCGGGCTCGCCCGGCCGGGGATCCGGGGAGCGGGAAATATAACCCAAAAGCCGGATCGGGCGCGGAGGCGCGGCGGAACACAGCCGGAAACACCGGGTTGTGTTCCGGGGCGTGAGCCGTTATGCTTCTGGCGCTCCCAAGCGGTGACGCGGCGTCCTCGATCCACCGGTGAAGGCGGACCAGCGCGAGGCCGGCTGCGTTGCCCGATTGTGCGCGGCGGATCGGCGGCCGCGATCAAGTGGGGAAACAGAAGCGTATGAGACGACGAACATTCGCGGTGGCTGCGCTCGGACTCATGTTGGCGGCGTGCGGTGGGGCGCAGGAAAGAAAGTTCAGCAAGGCAGACAACGATCAGATCAGGCAACGCACCCTCGACCTCGTTGCGGCCGTCAACGCGAAGGACGTGGTCAAGGCTGGGGACTTCTACGGCGGCACGGCGACGTTCATGCCGCCCAACGCCGCGACCGTGCACGGCCGCGACTCGGTCCAGCTCTACTACCAGACGATCATCGACGGCGGTACCACGGAATTGACGATGGAGCCCAGGGACATTGCCGGCGTGATGCCGGCAGCCGGACCGGGGCTCGCCTACGCGAACGGCACGTACTCGATGAAGGTGACGACCAAGTCAGGCGCAGAGCAGAAGGACCGCGGCAAGTACCTCTTCGTGATGCGAAACACGGGCGGTCAGTGGCGGTGTGAGTACGGCATCTGGAACAGCGATCTGCCGACCGAGAAGTAAGGCCGGGGGCGGCCCGCGTCGCCCCGTCCGTTCGAGGCAGAACGAGGCGGAAGAAGAAGAGGCCGGCCGGACGAGACCGGCCGGCCTGTCGTCGTTTAGAGGGCAGGGACGACTCGTGCGCCACCCCTACCGTGAGAATCTGCCATAGATTGCACCTCCTGGCCGCGACCGGATGTCGTGGAGCACCTCGAGCGAACGCGAGGCGGATGGTCGCCTGGCCCTTTCCCGGCGCGGCTGAACAGCACCGCGCGGTCACGTCGGGTGATTGTACCATCGGCACATCCTGTAGACTAGGACCAGGCACGGACGAGGCCGTCTGCTCACTGCTTCCGTCGTTGCCGCAACACCCCTTCTCGCACAGTCGTTACACGGCACGTCGGAAGGTGACGGACCACCCGGATCCCGCGCGCGGCGCGCAGGGGTCCGACGACCGGATCCGCGATCACGCCGGATCCGGAGAGGAACAACGATGGGGCTCTTGGATCGCTTTCGTGCGCAACCGAAATGGAAGCATGCCGACGCCGGGATCCGCCTGGCGGGGGTCGAGGAAATTCCGCTCCAGGACCAGGCGCTGCTCGCCACATTGGCGCGCGAGGATGCCGACGCGCGGGTGCGGCGCGCGGCCGTGCGCAAGATCTACGACCCGGCCCTGTTGAAGGACGTGGCCGCCCGCGACGCGGACGCCGAGGTTCGCGATGAGGCGAGCGGTGTGCTGCTCGATCTTGCCCTGGGGGCGTTCGAGGACAGCAGCGAGGCGGAGAGCCTCAAGGCGCTCGATCATCTCGACGATCCACGCCACCTGGCCGCGGTGGCGAAGGGCGCGAGCGCCGAGGCCGTCAGCCTGGCCGCGTTGTCGCGCCTGACCGACGTGCGGGCGATCGGCAGCGTAGCGCGTCGCGCCGACCACGCGTCCACGCGGCTCGAAGCGCTCGCGAGGGTGAACGAGCCGGAGGAAGTGTTCGCGATCGCGTTGCGGAGCGACCATCGCGACGTGGCGGTGGCGGCGGTCGAGCGCGTCACCAGTGCCGAACACCTGAAGGCGCTGGCCGCCCGGGCGACGCAGAAAGCCGTGGCGCGGCGGGCACGGGCGCTGGTGCGAACGATCGACGAGGCCACGCCGCCCCCCGCCAAGGCCGCAGCCCCGGCGAGGCCGGCGAGCGCCGCGCCAGACTGGGACGCTGAACGGGACAAGGTGTGCCGCATGCTCGAGGAGGCGTCGGCCGATCGTGACTGGCGCGCGATCGAGAGTCGCGCGGCATCGGCCGGGGCGCGGTGGTCGCAGATCGAACGAGAGGCGCCGGCAGGCGAGGACGTGACGACCCGGTTTGCCGCCGCCGGCGAGCGGGCCAGCGCGGCGATTGCGCGGTTGAAGCAGGAAGAAGCGGATCGCGCCGAGCAGGTCGAACAGTCGGCGCGCCAGCAGGCCGAGCGCGTCGCCATCTGCGCGCCGCTCGAGGAAATCGCCGCCGGGCTCGGCCGGCGGGCCTCGGGCGACGCGACCGCGGCGATCGGGATGGCGCAAGACGACGTGACCGCGCAGGTCGAGCACGCTCGCCAGGCATGGACCGCGCTCGTCACACCGCAGCTGTCGCCCGATGACGTCGAACGGGTCGAGCGCCGCTTCGAGCGTGCGTGCGGCGCGTGTCTCCGCGAGGCTGACCGGTGCCGGGCGCTCGATGCCAAACGGGCCCGGCTGGGCGAATTGGTCGATCAAGCCGAGGCGCTCGTGGGTGCGCTGCCGCAGCCGGGACCGTCTGAGGGCGAACCCGGCCCGTCAGGTCGCTCATTTGTCCCAGGCGTCGGCCCGCGCTGGGCGGTGATCAAGCAGGAGTGGGCCGACCTGGGCGGCGGGCGTGTGGCGGGCGAGGCGCTGGTCGCGCGGTTCGATGCCGCACAGTCGAGCATCGCGAACCGCGAGGCGGAGGAGCGCGAGCAGGAGCGGCAGCGGCAGCGCGAGGCGGTCGAGCGCCTGGAGCGGGCGTGCGAGCGCTTCGAGACACTGGCGAAGGCCGATGGCCTGACGCTCAAAGATGGCGAACGGGCGCTGCGCGACGTGCGGAGCGCGCTCGACAGCACGGCGCCGCTGCCGAAGAAGGAGCGCGGCGAGATCGCCGATCGGCTGAAGGCGATCCAGGCGGCGCTGTTCCCGCGCGTGAATGAACTGCGCGAGGCCGACGACTGGGTCCGCTGGGCAAACGTGGGCATCCAGGAGGACCTCTGCCGCCAGGTCGAAGCGCTGCGCGAGGTGAGCGACGCGGCCGAGGCGGCCCGTCACCTGCGCGATCTGCAACAGCAGTGGAAACGGGCGAGCGCGGTGCCGCGCGACAAGGCGCAGGGACTCTGGGAACGGTTCAAGACCGCCGCCGACGAGGTACACGCGCGCGCCGGGACCTTCTTCGCCCAGGAGGCGACCGAGCGCGCCGCGAACCTCGAGCGCAAGGAAGGGCTCTGCCAGCAGGCGGAGACGCTTGCTGAATCGAAGGACTGGATCCGGACGGCCGAGGCCATCAAGCAGCTGCAGAACGAGTGGAAGGCCATCGGGCCCGTGCCGCGCGGGCACGAGAAGGCGGTCTGGGAGCGGTTCCGCGCCGCCTGCGATCGGTTCTTCACCCGTCGCCGGGAGGATCTTGCCAGGCGCAAGGAAGAATGGACGGCAAACCTGGCGCGCAAGGAGGCGTTGATCGCCGAGGTCGAATCGCTCGGCGAGACCAGCGAATGGGATCGCGGGGTCGAGACCATCAAACGCGTGCAGGCCGAGTGGAAGACGGTAGGCCCCGTGCGCAAGAACCGATCCGATGAAGTGTGGCAGCGGTTCCGGGCCGGCTGCGACCGCTTCTTCGAACGCTATCAGCAGCGCGACCAGATCCAGGTGGCCGCCAACCTCGCCACGCGCGAGGAGATCTGCCGCGAGATGGAGAGCCTGCTGCCATCCCGTGCCGGCGCCGGCGCCGTTGTTGCCGAGACGGTGACTGACGACGCAACCCCGAGCCCCGCGGAGGATCTGGTGGGCGACGCGCGTGCCGCCACGTCCGAGCCGCTCGTGGGCGAAGCCGGCGCGGTCCCCTCGGAAACGGTGACAGAGGCCGCGATCCTGGTGCCCGCGGAACCGCCGGAAGATCTCGCCGCCCGCGTCGCGGCGCTTCGCGACCGCTGGCAGCAGGCGCCGACACTTCTGCCGCGTGACGCGGTCGCGCCGCTCACCGCGCGATTCAACGGCGCGCTGGCGGCGGTCGTGAAGGCCTTTCCCGAACCGTTCCGCGGCTCGGAGCTCGACAGTGAGGCGACGCGCCGCAAGGCCGAGGACCTATGCGCGCGGGTCGAACGCGCGGTGCCCACCGAAACCGAGCGCCCGCAAGTGGAGGAATCGCCAACGAGCATCCTGGCCGCGCGGCTGCGAGAGGCGCTGGCGGCCAACACGATCGGCGGTGTGACGGTGGCCGACACCGACGCCAGGTGGAAAGCTGCCCTCGCCGTCGTCAAGGAAGCGCAGGCCGCCTGGGCCGCGCTCGGTGCCCTTCCGCCCGCCCTCGAGAACCGTTTCGATCGCGCGTGCCGCCGGGTCCAGGACGCCGCCGACAAGCGAAAGAGACCCTGAAAGCCGTCGCCCGAGGCGTCTGGCTCGAGGCTCACGGCCCTGTCGTCGGGAGACGGCCGAGCTTCAGGCCTCGAGCTGACGCGTCGTCCCGCCTCTTTTCCCCTTGCTCCCCGCTCCGATCCGCCACACAATTCCGCGCCATGACCGTCATTGACATCGCGCACGTCACCAAGCGCTTCGGGAGCGTCACGGCCGTCGACGATCTGTCACTGGCGGTGCCGCCCGGGTGCATTTACGGCTTCATCGGCCCGAACGGCTCCGGCAAGACGACGACGCTGCGCATGATCATGCGGATCCTGTTGCAGGACCAGGGGACGATCAGCGTCCTGGGGGAGAGCGGCACGCTCGCGGCGCGCGATCGGGTGGGCTATTTGCCCGAAGAGCGCGGGCTCTACAAGAGCATGACGTTGCGGCGGCTGCTCCGCTATTACGGACGGCTGAAAGGGCGTTCGCTGGCCGAGGTGGACCAGGCCAGCACCGAGTGGCTGCGGCGGTTCGATTTGACGGACCGGGCCGACCGCAAGATCGAGACGCTGTCGAAGGGCATGTCGCAGAAGGCGCAGTTCATCTCGGCGGTGGTCGGCCGCCCCGACCTCCTCATTCTCGATGAGCCGTTCTCGGGTCTCGATCCCGTGAACGCGGAAGTGCTGCGGGAGTCGGTCCTCGAACTGCGCCGGCGGGGGACCACGGTGGTGTTCAGCACGCACGACATGGCGACGGCCGAGCAGATGTGCGATCGCATCTTCATGATCTTCCGCGGGCGCAAGGTGCTCGACGGGACGCTCGACGAGATCCAGGCGCGGTTCGGCTTCGACACGATCCGCATTCGCACGGCGGGCGGAATCGCCGCGCTGTCCGGCCTGCCCGGGGTCGATTCGATGAACGACTACGGCCACGTGCAGGAGTTGCGGCTGACGATCGACCCGCAGGAGTTCCTGCATCTGCTCGCCTCGCGCACCGCGATCCAGCAATTCGAAATCGTCCGCCCGTCGCTGCACGACATCTTCGTGCGCATCGCGCGGCCCGAGCAGAACGGAGCGGCCGCCCATGCATAAAGTGCTGACCGTCGCGGCTACCGAATTCGCGAACTCCGTGCGGACCAAGGCGTTCATCATCAGCATCGTCCTCGTTCCGGTCCTGATGGTCGCGGTGGGCTTCGGGCAGAAGTTCATGATGGAGCGCGCCGACACGTCCGACCATCCGCTGGTCGTCGTCGACGAGACGGGCAAGCTGGGAGCGGCCGTCGAGCGCGCGGCCGCCGACTGGAACGCCGCCGTGGTCGGGCCCAAGGGGCAGCTGACCGGGCCACGGTTCGTCGTCACGCGGCAGATTGTCGGGGCGATCACCGACGACGAGCGCGTGCGGCTGTCCGAGGACGTCCGGAGCGGGGCGCTGTTCGCCTTCGTGGAGATCCCCGCCGGCGTCGTCGACTCCACGACCCAGCCGCGCATCCGGTACTACTCGAATCATCCCTCCTACGACGCGCTGCCTCGTTGGCTCCAGTCGACGGTCAGCGCGGCCGTCGTCAGCGAGCGATTCGAGCGTGCGGCAGTCGATCGCGCGACGGTCGAACGGCTGACACAGCCCGTCCGCATGGACCAGATGGGCCTGGTGGAGCGCGACCCTCGGGGGGCATCAAGCCGGCGGCCCAGGTGGACAAGCTGCGCAGCGCGGCTGTGCCGATGGTCCTGATGTTCCTGGTCTTCATGCCGATCATGACGATCACGCCGCAGCTCGTGAACAGCGTGGTCGAGGAGAAGATGAGCCGTATCTGTGAAGTGCTGCTCGGATCGGTCACGCCGTTCGAGTTGATGATGGGCAAGTTGCTCGGGGCCGGCGGCGTCTCGGTCGTCATCGCCTTCACCTACACCGGGGCGGCCTACGGCGCGGCGGCCTACTTCGGCCTCGCCGACGTCGTCCAGGCAGGGCTGCTCGCCGAGTTCGCCGTCTTTTTGGCGCTCGCGATGCTGCTGTTCGGCTCGCTCTACCTGGCCATCGGCTCCGCGTGCAGCACGTTGAAGGATGCCCAGAGCCTGATGGGACCGGTGATGATCATCACGATCTTCCCGATGATGATGCTCGCACCGATCGTGAAGGCCCCCGACGGGGCGTTTGCGGTTGCCGCCTCCTTCTTTCCGTTCTCGACGCCCTACATCATGCTGATGCGGGCCGCGCTCAACCCGCCGGCGCCGCTCTGGCAGGTGCTTCTGTCAATGGTGACGACGGCGGCGACGACCGTCGGAGTCGTCTGGGCGTCGGGCCGCATCTTCAGGACCGGCCTGTTGATGCAGGGGAAGGCGCCGACCTTCATGGAGATGCTGCGCTGGGTCAGGTCATAACGGACGGAGGAGCAATGAGTACCGCCGAAACGGTCCGCGCGCCCGACAAGGTCGCGCTGCCGGCCAACGCGTACAAGCCGCTGCAGAAGGGCGAGCAGTACCGACCGCCGGTCGGGCCCGAGGCGCACGTTCCCGAGGCGACGTTCCGCTCGGTGGCGTGGGGCCTGTTCCTGTGCGTCCTCTTCACGCTGGCTTCGGCGTATTCGGGGCTGAAGGTCGGGCAGGTGATGGAGGCCGCCATCCCGATCTCGATCCTCGCCATCGGCCTGGCGCGGGTCTACAAGCGCCGATCGACGGTGCTCGAGAACGTCATCCTCACCGGCATCGGCGGCACGTCGGGCGCGGTGGTCGCCGGCGCCGTGTTCACGCTGCCCGCGCTCTACATCCTCAACCTCGATCCGCACCCGTTGCAGACGATCCTCATCTGCCTGGCGGGTGGCTGCCTCGGCATCCTGTTCCTCATCCCGCTGCGGCGCTACTTCGTGCGCGAGATGCACGGCGAGCTGCCGTACCCGGAGGCCACGGCGATCACCGAGGTGCTGGTCACGGGCGAGAAGGGCGGCTCGCAGGCGAAGCTGCTGCTCAAGGCCACGGCCATCGCGGGCGTCTACGACTTCTTCCTCACGACCTTCCAGGTGTGGAAGGAGAACGTGGACCTGCAGTTCATCCCGGCCGTCAAGGACCTCGCGCAGAAGGCCAGGATCGCGACGGCGTTCGACGCGCAGATCTTCATCCTGGGCCTCGGGTACGTCATGGGCCTCCGCTCGTCCATGCTGCTCGTCGCCGGCGGCCTGCTGTCGAACTTCGTGCTCGTGCCGCTCATCTGGATGATCGGCAGCAGCCACGCGACCGTGGCCGTCTATCCCGGCGTCATCCCGATCGGCCAGATGAGCGCCGCGCAGATCTTCAGCAATTACGTGCGCTATATCGGCGTCGGGGCGATCGCCACCGCGGGCCTCTTTGGCATCATCAAGTCACTGCCGGTGGTCGTGGGATCGTTCTCGATCGCGTTCAAGGCGTTCCGCAAGGACAAGGGCGCCGCGACGTTCGAGCGCACGGATCGCGATGTGCCCATCGTCGCCATCCTGCTCGGCGTCGTCATCGCGGCCATTGCCGTCGCCGTGTTCTTCGCAAACCTCTCGGGCGCGCCGGGCGTCATCCTGGTCGGCCTCGCGCTCACGCTGGTCTTCTCGTTCTTCTTCGCGTCGGTCGCCGCGAACGCCATTGCCACGACCGCCCGGAACCCGGTGTCCGGCATGACGATGCTCACCATCATCATCTCGTCGGTGGTGCTGCTGAAGTTCGGCCTGTCGGGGCGGGCGGGGATGTTCTTCGTGATGGCGATCGCGGGCATGGTCTGCACGGCGTTGTCGGTGTCGGGACAGACGATCACCGACCTGAAGACCGGGTACTGGCTGGGATCGACGCCGGCCGCGCAGGAACGCGTGAAGTTCCTCGGCGTGCTGGCCTCGTCGCTGGCCGCGGGCGTCGCGATTGTCATCCTGGCGCGTGTCTTCCAGTTCGGCGAGGCCGTGCCGGGCGATGCGCGCGTGGTGCTGGCGGCCCCGCAGGCGTCGATCATGAAGGCCCTGGTGCAGGGATTCATGAGCCAGCAGCCCGTTGCCTACATCCTGTTCGGGGTCGGCGCGGTGATCGCCATAATGCTCGAGATGATCAAGGTCCCGGCGTTGACCTTCGCACTGGGCATGTACCTGCCGCTCTACTTGAACCTTCCCGCGCTGGTCGGCGGTGTGATGGCGCACATGATCGACCGCCGGGCGGAGAACACCGGCGGCGAGCGAGGGCCGGGCATCCGGGAGCGTGGCATCGTCATCGCGTCGGGCTTCATGGCGGGCGGCGCGCTGGGCGGAATGATCGGCGCGGCTTTGCGGCTCATTCCAAACTACCAGATGAGGTTGCCGCTGGTCGGCTGGCACGTGGCGATCCCGGCCTTCAGCGAGGAGTGGGTGAAGACGCCGTTCTTCGCGAACGAGCCGATCTCGCAGACGGTGTCACTCGCGCTGTTCTTCGGTGTCTGTATCTACCTGTGGCTGGACGCGAACCGGCGCCGGGTGATGCAATAGGAATCAGGAGTCAGGAATCAGGAGTCAGGAGTGGCGGCCAGGAGGCGTGAGGTCCTGAATCCTGAATCCTGGCTCCTGTCGCTGGCCACCATGGACGAACGGTCTCTCATCGACGCGATGGCGACGGCGACGCTCGGTGTTGACACCCTCTGGGGCGGCAACGTCCTGAGCGCGTCGGGCACGGGCCGGTTCATCGCGGACTGCTGGTTCTCGGACGAACCACTACCGGCCGCCTACACCCACGAGACCGCCGCCCCGGTGCGCCAGAGCGGGGGCGTGTCCGGTCGCACGCCCGACACGCGGGCGATCGAGGCTTACCTCGACGCGGTGGATCTTGCGGGTGCGATCGAGCAGATCCGCCGCGGTGCGTTGGAGTGTGGCGACGCGCGCCGGCGCGCGTACCTCGAAGGCCTGGCCGCGTGCTTCGGCGTCATGTGGGATCTCGCGCTCGAACGCCTGGGGCGCGGTCCTGCCGTGCCGTTCGATCGGTGCGTCCGGGCGGCGACCGGCCAGGATCCGCAGCCCTCCGATCCGCGCGCCCGGATCGAGCATCTGCGCCGCCTGCTCGAAGCGCGTGGCGAGGCGGCGCAAAGCGCCGCCGACATGGCCGACGCCGTCCATCGCTGGCGTCAGGAACGCCTCGTGGCGCCAGCGTCGATCAAGAGCCTGGCGGCGATCCGGATCGCCGAGATGGATCGGCTGACCGCCCTCCACCTGATGCCGCAGCTGCCGCGCGCCCTCGCCCCGGTGCCCCGGGCGAACATCGAATTCCTGCCCATCGCCAACGCCTGGTTCTCGGGTTCCATGAACTACCTGGGCCGCGCGCGCACGACCGAAGGCCGGCCGCGGTACGAGGCGACATACGAAATCAACGCGTCGCTGGAGATCTCGATCCCGGAGTTCGAGCACCTCATCGCGCACGAAGTGGTGCCCGGTCACGTGACGACGTTCGCGTTCCTGCAGGATCTGTACGTGCGGGGCCAGGTGGGGTTCGAGGCATCCGCGCTCACCATCAACACGCGAGCGGCCACGCTCTTCGAGGGCATCGCGAACAACGCGATCCTCGTCGCCCACGGTGTCACCGACGTCGCGGCGCTCGACGATCCCGACACGCAGGTCGGCGTGCTGCTCGCGCAGCTCCAGGACGAGGCGAAGAACCAGGCGGCGTGGCTGACGTGGCACGAAGGGGTGCCGGAAGAGGTCGTGGCCGTCACGCTGCGACGCGAGTTCCTGGTGTCGGCGGAACGGGCGTCGAAGCTGGCCGGCGCCTGGGGCCGGCATCCGCTCCTCGGCCGGATGTGCCTGCCCGCGTACCGCGCGGGAACCGAGGTCGTGGCGCGGCTGCTGCGGCAGCACGCGCCATCGGTGGTGCTGCCGGCGATCTACGGCTGCCGCGGGCTCGTGGACATCGTGACCGTGCAGGAACTGCTGGAGTCCGAGGGAAGGGAGACCGATGTCAGTCGTTGACCTCACGGATGGCGGCCTGATGCCGGCGCACGGGCGCGTGCGGCCGTGCCCGCCGCGAACCACCGTGGTCACCACGTTTCCCGATGGCCGGGCCTTCGAAGCGCCGGTCGGCGTGCCGCTCGGCGAGTTCGTGGCTGCGGCGAATCCCTGCCCCGCAATCCCGATCGTCGCCGCCGTGGTGAATGGCCGTCTGCGCGAGCTGACGACCGTCGTGCGCCACGATTCGGACGTGGTGCCCGTGACGGTCGCGGAAAACGATGGCGCGCGCATCTACCGCCGCTCCCTCGCCTTCCTGATGCTCACCGCGGCGTCGGAGGTGTTTCCCGAGGCCGAGGTGTTCGTCGAACACTCCGCGTCGACCGCGGGCGGCTACTTCTGCGAAGTGCGCGGTCGCGCGCCATTCGCCCAGCAGGACCTGCAGCAGATCGAAACGCGCATGCGCACCATTGTCAGCCTGGATGCGCCGCTGCTGAAGCACGAGGTTCCGATCGGGGAGGCGATCGAACTCTTCCGGTCGCGCGGCGAACACGACAAGGCGCGGCTGCTCAGCCACCGCGCCAAGACGACGCTGCACCTCTACGAGCTGCGCGGGCGCCGCGACTATTTCCAGGGCTACATGGTGCCGTCGGCCGGCTGCCTGCAACAGTTCGCGCTGCAGGCGTTCCCTCCGGGGTTCATGCTGCAGTTTCCGCATCAAGGCCGTCCGACCGAGCTCGGTCCGCTCACGCCGTATCCGAAGCTGTTCAAGGTGTTCGAAGAGGCCGGGCACTGGCTGGATCGGCTCGGCATCCGCAATGCCGGGGCGCTCAACGACGCCATCGCCGCCGGACGGCTGCCGGAGATCTCGCTCGTCGCCGAGGCGCTGCACGAAGCGTGCATTGCGCAGATCGCGGAGGACATCACCCGGCTGCGCGATCGCATCAGGGTCGTGCTCATTGCGGGGCCGTCCTCGTCCGGCAAGACGACGTTCTCCAAGCGCCTCGCGGTGCAGCTGGTGGCCAACGGCCTGCGGCCCTTCGCGCTCGGCCTGGACGACTATTTCGTCGATCGGGACAAGACGCCGCGCGATGCCAGCGGCGAGTTCGACTACGAGTGCCTGGCGGCGCTGGACGTCGGGCTCTTCAACGAGCACCTGCTGTCGCTGATGGCGTGCCGGCCGACCGAGCTGCCGCACTACGTGTTCGTGACGGGCCAGCGCGAACGGGGGCCGACCGTCACACTGAACGACGACAGCATCATCATCGTCGAGGGGATCCACGGGTTGAACCCCGCGCTCGTGCCCGACCTGCCGCCCGAGCGGCTGTATCGGGTGTACGCGTCAGCGCTCACGCAGTTGAACCTCGACCGCCACAACCGTGTCAGCACGACCGATTGCCGCTTGATCCGGCGGGTCGTGCGCGATGCGGCCACCCGCGGATACCGGGCGAGCGACAGCCTGCGGCGGTGGGAGTCGGTCACGCGCGGGGAGAAGCAGCTGATTTTCCCGTTCCAGGAAAACAGCGACGCGGTCTTCAACTCGGCGCTCGTGCACGAGCTGGCGATCCTCCGGCCACTGGCCGAGCCGCTGCTGCTGCAGGTGCGATACGACACGCCGGAATACCGGGAGGCGAACCGGCTGCTGTCATTCCTGCAGTGGTTCCGCCCCGCGTCGCCCGAGCACGTCCCCGACAACTCGATCCTGCGCGAGTTCGTCGGCGGCTCGATCCTGGAGAACTTCAGGGTCTGGCGCGAATGACCAAAGCCGAAAACCCAAAGCCGAACACCCAACAAGGATCACCATGTACGCGCTCGCCATCATCCGTTATCGCCGTGCGGTCGAAGAAGTCGTCGTGCATCATCCCGCTCACCGGGCGTACCTGCAGGGCCTGAAGGCCAAGGGCACGCTCATCGCCTCCGGCCCGCTCGAGCCACGCTTTGGAGGCGCGCTGCTGCTGCGTGTGCCGGACGACCGCGTGGCCGCGGCGCTGAACGAGGTGCGCGACAACGACCCGTACACGCTGGCCGGCGTCGGCCAGTACGAGATACTGCCGTGGGCCGTGACGACCGGTCGCGAGGACCTGGATCGACTCTAGCAAGGCTTCGGGCTCCAGGCTCCAGCGGTGATTCGGCTCCGGCGCTGGAGCGTCGTCATCATGGCTTCTGGCCGAAGCCTCAACCGGCGCCCGAAGCCTGGAGCCCGAAGCCTGAATGCAGCGCTCTCTCCTGTTCTGCTTCGCGCATCCCGACGACGAGACTTTCCTCGTGGCGGGCATTGCGTGTCTCTACGCTGAGCGGGGCGTGCGGCTCGCGCTCGCAACGGCGACGCTCGGGGAGGCGGGGAAGTGCGGTGACCCACCGGTATGCACCCGCGAGGAGCTGCCGGCCGTGCGCGAGCGGGAGCTGCGGGCAGCGGCCCGGCTGCTGGGCCTCGGGGAGCCCGCGCTGCTGGGCTATCGCGACCGCGAGCTGGCCACCGCGCCGCCGATGGAGATTCGCGAGAAGCTCGTCACCCTCATTCGCGCGCATCGTCCGCAGGTGGTCGTCACGTTCGATCCGAACGGCTCGAACCTGCACCCCGATCACGTCGCCATCAGCCGGTTCACATCCGACGCCGTCGCCGCGGCAGGCGATGCGCGGTGGTTCCCGGAGGCGGGCGGCGCGCATGCGGTGACGCGACTGGTCTGGACCCCGCCGTCCCGGCCCTGGCTCTTCGCGCGAGCAAGCAACCTCGCCACCGAACCGGGCGTTGATTTCGCGTTCGACATCACCCGCTGGTCCGACCGCAAGGCCGCAGCGCTTCGCGTCCATCGCACGCAGCACCTGAACACGGAGCGCGTGTTCTTCAGCCAGCCGGACGTCGACAAACTGCTCGGTCTCGAGACGTTCCGGCAGGCGTTCGGCCCGGCGCTCACCGTGCGCCCGGCGCACGATCTGTTCGACGGGATCGACGAGTGACCTTGCCGCGCGCGACGTCGGCTTCGCGCGGTCCAGGCGCGTCGTTCACGCGTGGACGTCCGAGGTTTCCAATCCTGCGTTCCGGGCGCTGACCTCTGCGAGCGCGGCCCAATCCCTGTCGCCGTCTCCGTGTGCGATCGCTTCCAGGAAGTGATCGCGAAGCAGGCTCGCAAGCGGCAGCGGCACCGTGAAGGACTCACCGGCCTGCAGCGCGAGGCGGACGTCCTTGAAGCCGAGCTTCAGGCGGAAGCCCGGCGGCTCGAAACGTTGCTCGGCGACGAGCGTTCCGTAGTTCTGGTAGAGCGGCGACTTGAAGAGCGCCCCGTTGACGATCTCGAGGAAGAGCTGCGGCGGCACGCCGGCCCGTCGAACCAGCGCGAACGTTTCGCCGAGGGTCTCGAGCATTGCGGCAATCGCGAAATTGCCGGCGAGCTTCACGACGTTGGCCGTCGGGGGATCGTCGCCCACGGTGACGACACCTTGCGCGATCGCGTCGAACAGCGGTCGGCATTTCGCGAGGACGGCCTGGCGCCCCGCGGCCACCACGAACAGTTGTGCGGACTCCGCGACCTCTGGCCGGCCAAAGACCGGCGCAGACACGTACTCGTGTCCCGCGCGGCGGTGCGCGTCAACGAGGCGCCGGGCCATGGCGATGCTGATCGTGCTCATCGACACGTGAATCGCGCCAGGTGTCATCCCCGGGAGCAACCCGGAGTGCGTTGCGAACACGACATCCTCGACAGCCTGGTCGTCGGCAAGCATCGTGACGACCACGTCCGCGGCGGCGCCCGCCTCGCGGGGGCTGGTCGCGCGATGGACTTGTGTGCCAAGCACGTCCGCGCGGCCGGGGCTCCGGTTGTAGACGCCGACGCGATGACCGGCGGCGACGAGGTGGCGAGCGATTGGCAAGCCCATGTTCCCGAGACCGAGGACTGCGATGTTCATGTGTGCCTCCGGGCGGCGCGTGTGCGGAACAGCTCCGTTCACGCGAGAAGTCGGAACCGATCGCGTATGCATGCGCCATTCCTGGCACCTCGCACGCGGCACCGCGCACTTCGCACTTCGCACTTATCCGAACCGCCGCACTTGCGGGCACGCGCTGCGGCCCGGCTATACTGTGTGAATGAGCCAGACCATTGAAGCGGTACTCGGTGTGGCGCGGGCGCCGTTCTTGTTGTTGCCGGTCACGCTCGTGGCAGCCGGGGCGGCCGCGGGTGTCTACGACGGTGGCTTCTCGTGGCTGAACACGGTGCTCGCGCTCGTTGGGTTGATTGCCCTCCACGCCGCCGTGAACACGCTCAACGAGGTCGGCGACATGCGCACGGGCATCGACATGCACACCGAGCGCACGCCGTTCAGCGGTGGAAGCGGCACGCTGCCGGCCGGGCGGATGACGACCGGCCAGGCGCAGGCGTTCGGACTGGCGATGTCAGGTGTCGGCCTGCTCATCGGGCTCTACTTTCTCGCGCGGTTCGGCTGGGTGCTCGTGCCGATCCTCGTGCTCGGTGCCATTTCGGTCCTCGCCTACACGGACGTGCTCGCCCGCATCGGCCTCGGCGAGATCTTCGCCGGGCTCGGCCTGGGCCTGCTACCTGTCATGGGCACCGCGATCGTGCAGGGCGGACGCCTCGGACCGGCAGGAGTCGCGGCCGGGATCCCGGCGTTCCTGATGACGTTCAACCTGCTGCTGCTCAATGAATTCCCCGACGAGGCCGCCGACAGTGCGGGCGGCCGCCGCAACCTGGTGCTCGTGCTGGGCCGGCCTGGCGCCGCGCTGGTCTACGCGCTGGCAGCCATTGCCACGCCGCTGTCGATCCTGGTTGCCGTGGCCCTCGGGGCCCTGCCGCCTGTCGCAATCGCCGCGGTCGTGCCGTCGATCCTGCTCGTCACGCCGCTTCGCTGGGCGCTGTCCCACACTGCCGAGCCTGTGCCGCTCCCCGCGCTGGGGGTCAACGTCACGTGGAACCTGGCGACGAATTCCCTGCTCGCGCTGGCGCTGTTCCTGGCCGCCGGCCTCGGCTGGCGCTAGTGGACGACGGAGCGCCATTGCTTGACTGTGCATGACACGCACAGTCAGGTCTCGCGGGACCGGGCGGGTTGCGCCCGGACGGCCGCTGATAGATTTTTCCTCGCAGAACGGATATCGTGACCTGCTATTTCAGCGGTCACCGTATGCGCCACCGCTCCGGCGAGGGGCGGCGCTTGGGGTTCTTGTCTTTTGCAACCATGGGTTCGGCTTCGGCCGGATTTGACATAGTGAACAGCCCGACACCTCCCGATCCCGCCAATCTCGAATTCACCGCCGACCAGATGCGGCAGATGGGCGGCAACGTCCTCGACCGCGTGGTCGCGCACATTGCGAGCCTCTCCGCCCAGCCGGCCATGGGCGATGTGGCCGCCGAGGCCTTCTGTCGCACGATGCGCGAACCGGCGCCGGAACTGGGTGAGGCGCTCGACGCCGTGCTCGACCCGCTGTTTTGCGACTACATCCCGCGCTCCTTTACGGCGTCCGGGCCCGGCTACCTCGCCTTCATTCCGGCGGGCGGCGTGTTTCCCGGCGCCCTGGCCGATCTCATCTCCAACGGCGTGAACCGGTATACCGGCGTGTGGATGGCCGCGCCCGCGCTGGTGCAGCTCGAGGCGAACGTCCTCGACTGGTTCCGCGACTGGATGCAGTTTCCGGCGACCACGCGCGGGCTGCTGACCACCGGCGGCTCGATGGCGAACTTCAACGCCATCGTGTGCGCCCGCGAGCGCCTGCTCGGCCCCGATCTGCGCGACGGCGTGCTCTACACGTCAACGCAGACGCATCATTCGGTCGCCAAGTCGGCAAAGCTGGCGGGCATCCTGCCGGACCGTGTGCGCGAGATCCCGGTCGACCTGGATTTCCGGCTGGAGATGAACGCCCTCGCCGCGGCGATTGACGAAGACCGGCGGCGGGGCTTGCGTCCGTTCATTGTCGTGTCGAACGCGGGCACGACCAACACCGGCGCCGTCGATCCGCTGAACGCGGTCGCCGACCTGTGCGCGTCCCAGGGGCTGTGGCACCACGTGGACGGCGCCTACGGCGCGTTCTTCCACGTGGTGGACGGCCTCCGCCCGCTGCTCGCCGGCCTGGCGCGCGCCGATTCGCTGACGCTCGATCCGCACAAGGGGTTGTTCATCCCGTACGGGACCGGTGCCTTGCTGGTGCGCGACGGCAGCGCGCTGCGTGCCGCGCATGAAGCGACCGCCGGCTACCTGCCGGACATGGTGGCCGAGGAGTTCTACGATCCCAGTCAGTACGGACCCGATCTGTCGCGGGGATTCCCGGGACTGCGCGTCTGGCTGGCGATCAAACTGTACGGCGCGGCGCGCCTGCGGGCGGCCATCGCCGAGAAGCGTCAGCTCGCGGTTGACGCGGCCAGGCGCATCGCGGGGATCCCCGGGATCGTCATGGATGCGCCGCCGCAACTTTCGCTGTTCGCGTTTCACCTGCAGTGGCCGGGGGCGTCCCTCGAGCAGCAGAATATTGCGACCCGCGAGTTGTTGCAGCGCGTGAACGCCCGCCAGCGGGTGATGTTGACCGGCTGCACCGTGAATGAAGGGCGGTTCCTGGGGCGCGTCTGCGTGCTCAGCTTCCGCACGCGGCAGTCTGAAATGGACATGTGCGTGGACGATGTGGCGGAGGCGGCGGACGCGATCCTGGCGCGGTGCTGAACGAGGGGTTGGGAAACGCGGGCCACGATCCGCGCCCGCCGCGACGAGCACGTCGAGGTCACGTGCGGGCCCTGCCGACTCGCGCTACCCCGGAATCCAGATCGACTTCGCGGTCACGAGTTCCGCGCCCGACGGGAGCGGTAGCGGCTCCGGCGACTTCGTGTAGAACGCCAGCCCCTTGTAGCCGAAGAGGTACTGGTAACTCGTCGAGAGGAACCCTCCCGCGGCGCACACGACGAGCGGCTCCTGCTGCTTCGCCAGCACGTTCAGGAACTCGGCCGGCTCGAGTCGCACGACGACGCCCGACGCCTTGATCGCCTGGGCGACGGCTTCCGCCCCGGCCGCCGCCGCCGCGCCACCATCGGTCATGCTGTCTCCTCCGGACGCTATTGTAGTCGGAGTTGTCTCTTGACTGTCGCGCACATGCCGTAGAGGATGTCAGGTGCGACGCCCGCCATTCCCAACATGATTCGCCTAATCGCGCTCGACGTGGACGGAACGCTGCTCGACAGCCGCTGGCAGGTGCCCGAGGCGAACCGCGTGGCGATTGAACAGGCCATCGCGCGCGGCATCGAAGTCGCCCTCGTGACGGGCCGCCGGTTCGAATTCGCGCGCCCGGTGATCGCCGCGCTGCCCGAGCCGCTGACGCTCATCGTCAACAACGGCGCGCTCGTGAAGAGCCGGCAGGGCCGCACGCTCGTCTCGCGCCTCCTGCCCAGCGACGTTGCGCGGCAGGTGCTCGAAGCGACTCATCCATTTCGGGACACGGCGGCCGTCGTGTTCGACCGTGTCCGCGAAGGCCAGGTCGTCGTCGAGCGGATCGCCTGGGAGGGACGGCGCAGCCGCAGCTACGCGCTCAGGGACCGCGAGTTCGTGTCGGAGGTGGCGCCGCTCGAGGCGTGCCTCGTCGAAGATCCGATCCAGGTGATGTTCAACGGGCCGGTCGCGCTCATGCGCGAGCTGCTCGGCACCCTGCGCGGGTTGCCCATCGTCGATCGATTCGCGATTTCGGTGACCGAGTACGAGAGCCGCGATTTCGCGATGGTGGACATCGTCCGGGCGGGTTGTTCGAAGGGCGCGGCGCTGGTCGCGTGGACCGCGCGGCAGGGGTTGACGCGCGACGAGATCATGGCCGTCGGCGACAACCTCAACGATCGCGAGATGCTCGAATTCGCCGGCTGCCCGGTGGTCATGGGCAACGCGGTCCCGGAACTGAAAGCCGCCGGCTGGCCGGTCACCCACACGAACGACGAAGCCGGCGTGGCGGCCGCGATCGAAATGTTCGCGCTCGTCCCCAACCAACGACCGCCAACACCGACCAACGACTAACGACTCCGACCAACGACCAACAACCAACGACCAACGACCATTTCATTTCCACCTCATCTCCGATCCCCACACGCTGTGGGGAATCGCGAACACGACGAGCGTCGCGGCCGCGGCGACGAGCACGGTCCAGCGCGCGGTGGGGCGACGGTGAACGTTCCAGGCGGCCAGGAGCCAGGCCGCGATGACAATCAGCGTCTTGTTGTCGGTCAGGTCGTACCCCCACGGCACACCCGTCCAATAGGCCCCAAACGCGGCCTTCTGCACCAGCGGGCCCAGCACGAACCCGCCTGCCATGAGCAGCGCCAGGGCGATCGCGCTGAGCACCCGGCGCGAGGGCCCCTTGACGATGGCGTCGAGGCCGGCGCGCGTGGAGAAGAGCATGCCGAGGAACATCGCGAAGATGTGCGGCACGAGAATGGCCGGCGAGACGGCACCCTTGAATCGCGTCACGATCGGCCGGCCGGGAAAGACCACGCGTTCTTCATTCCGGGCGAGCTGCACCTGGTACTCGAGCTTGGCAGCCGGCGGTTGATGGGGCAGTGACGCCTGCAGGACGTCGGCCGACCGCTCGAGTCCCTGCACCTGCCAGGGGTCATCGGTCGGATACCGCCGCCACCGGAGGCGACCGTTGACCGCAGCGTCGGCGATGATGATCTGCACGGGCTGATCGCCGTCGGCCCACGACCGCTCGAGCGTCACCTGGAAGGTCTGGCCTCCAAGCATCACCTGGCCGCGAACCGGGTAACTGGGTCCCGTCCTCCGCTGGTAGGCCGCGGCGGTCAGCGTGACCGAGCTGATGGGGGTCGGCGCCGAAGCGGCGGGCTTGGCTGCCTTGGTTGCCTTGGCGGGCTTCGCTGCGGCCGCCGGCGCGTTGGCGGCGATCTTCTGGCTGGCGATCGCGGTAAAGAAGTTCAGCGCGGTCTGGGTTTGCTCGACGGTTGCGGTTGCAATGTATTCCACCAGGTACTGCTCAAAGCTCTTGGCTTTCTTTGCCATTCGAATTCCTCTTTCGGTTGGGTTAATGATTGAGCCACACAGGACTGTTGTTCCTGTCTCTTTCACCGTGTTCAGGATCGAGACTGAC
>PMZR01000104.1 GCA_003170135.1 Acidobacteriota bacterium | reverse complement strand
GCCGATGGGCCCTGATAGCGACTCGAGTACGAGATGCATTCAATGAACGCAACCCGACGTGCGGTGTTCCTCGATCGCGACGGCGTGATCGTGCGCGCGATCGTCCGCGAGGGCCGGCCCTATCCGCCCTCCGGCCTCGACACGCTCGAGATCCTGCCCGGCGTGGGCGACGCGCTGGCGCGTTTGCAGCGGGCGGGCTTCGTGCTCATCGTCGTGACGAACCAGCCGGACGTTGCGCGGGGCCTCCAGTCCCGCGAGGTCGTCGAGGCGATGCACGCCTTCCTTCGCTCGCTGCTTCCGATCGACGATCTTCGCGTGTGTTACCACGACGATGCGGACGGCTGCGGGTGCCGGAAGCCGAAAGCGGGGATGCTGGTCGATGCCGCGCGCGAAGCGGGGGTCGATCTGTCACGCAGCTTCATGGTGGGCGACAGGTGGCGCGACGTGGAGGCGGGGCAGCGGGCGGGGTGCCGAACGGTGCTGGTGGACGGCGGCTACCGCGAGCACCACGCTGACGTTCCCGATGCCACCGTGGGGTCGCTCGGGGCGGCGGCCGATTACATCCTCTCGGGGGCCCGCTGAGCGCCAAATCCGGCTGAGCCGGACCGCACGTTTGGCCTGCGCATGATCAAACCCGTTCCGTCGTGTTATTCTGCGCCCGCGGCAAGAGGCGGGGCTCCCCACCAGCGGATCAAAAGGCAGAACCATGGACCGTCGCAAAGGTATCGTGCTGGCAGGAGGCGCGGGGACGCGTCTGTACCCGGTCACCCGGGCTGTTTCCAAGCAACTCCTGCCGGTGTATGACAAGCCGATGATCTATTACCCGCTCAGCACATTGATGCTGGCGGGCATTCGCGAGGTCCTGGTCATCTCGACGCCCGTGGACACTCCGCGGTTCGAGCAGCTGCTTGGCGACGGGCGCCAGTGGGGACTGGAGATCAGCTACGCGATTCAGCCGTCCCCGGGAGGCCTGGCCGAGGCGCTCATCATCGGTCGCGCGTTCCTGGACGGGCAGCCGTCCGCGCTCGTCCTTGGCGACAACATCTTTTATGGCGGCCGTCTCGGCGACCTGCTTCAGACCGCTACCGCTCGCACGACGGGCGCGACGATATTCGCCTACCACGTGCGCGATCCGCAGCGCTACGGCGTGGTGACCTTCAACCGGAACGGTCGGGTGGAATCGATCGAGGAGAAGCCCACCGCACCGCGTTCCAACTACGCGGTCACCGGCCTCTACTTCTACGATCGCTTTGCGCCGGACCTGGCGGCCGGGCTGACGCGTTCAGAGCGAGGGGAACTCGAGATCACCGACCTGAACCGGTGTTACCTCGAGCAGGGCCGGCTGGTCGTGGACGTCATCGGTCGTGGATATGCCTGGCTCGATACGGGCACACACGCATCATTACTTGAAGCCAGCCAGTTCATCGAAACCGTCGAACGACGCCAGGGTCTGAAGATCGCCTGTCTCGAGGAAATCGCCTTCCGCCAGGGGTTCATCGACGCCGCGCAGCTCGAACGCCTGGCGCAGGACCTGGCGAAGACGGAGTACGGCGATTACCTGATGCTGCTGCTGAGGGAGGCAGCCAGGGAAGGCGGGGAAATCTGTTGATGGTCGTTGGTCGTTGGTCGTTGGTCGCCGGTCGTTAGTCGTTCGTTGCGGGCCATTCGACATTGGTCCTTGGCGTGGGGGACAAGGAACCAGGGGAGCGAGCTAAGGGGGTGAACGGTGGATGTCTGTCCGAAGTGCAAATCGAACCGGGTTCACCGTTCAAAGGTGAGCGGGGCGCTGGGGCGGCTGCGCAACAGGCTGACGCGGAAAGTGCCGTTCCGTTGTTCAACGTGCGGATGGCGCGGCTGGGGGGCGAATCGCGGACGGCGCGTGGAAACCGTCGTTGGACGGCCGCCGAACGGACCGGATCCGGATCTCGAGGCGCTTGACCGGACGCTGGAGGAACGTCGCCGCCGGTCGTGAACGGGAAGTCAGTAACCTATCGATGCAATGATGCGGCGCACGCGGTCGATGAACCCTCGGCACGCCACCAGGTCTTCGTTCAGTGCCGGTTCCGTGAGCACGAAGTCACGCCCATAATCGGCCTCGATTCGGTATTTTTGCATCCGGAGCAGCAGCCGTCCGTCCTCGGCATCGATGCGCCCGGTCTTCACGAAATGCAATCCGAACAGACTGGCGACCCCGGCATGCGAGCGCGGCTGCAGATCCTCAGTCAGGAGCAACGCCACCGCGGCGTGGTAGACGGCGTAGTACAGCCGGCTTTCGGCGTCGTGCAGAAGGCCCGCGCCGACCAGCAGTTCGGCAGCGCGTAGCGATTCATCAGCCCGGGCAAGTTCCGAGGCGACAGCCGAGCGTTTGTTGTCGTCGGTCACAGGGGAATCCCATCCCGCGCGATCTCGATCGGCGCGCGGCGTTCCGTTGCCTTCCATCGTTCGAACTCGGCCACCGACATGACCAGCGGCGAGATGACGGCGCCGCCGATTTCCCAGATAAGATCGGCCGCCATGTCGGTGATCACCCGATCGTCGGCCGCATCCAGCCAGTCGAGCAGAATCAGGCAGTCGATGTCCGATTCCTCATGTGCCTGTCCGCGGGCGTACGAGCCGAAGAGCGTGATCGTCGTCACCCGCGATCCGAACCGCTCTCGTACGCCCGAGACGAAAGCGTCGAGCGTTGCCTGGACGAGCGGAGGCAGGCGCCTTGTCGCAGAACCATCCGACATGAGCACATTTTACCCGGCCGGCGGGCCTGGCGCCCGGGGATATAATCCGGGGTCCGGAGTCCGGAGTCCGCCCTTCGACTGGCTCAGGGCGTGGTGAGCTTGTCGAACCACGGAGTCCGGAGTCCCGGGGGCCCGAGATCGATGATGCGCAGGCGCGGACGCGCTCTGTCTCCGACGACAGGCGGAGATGATCGAGGAGGATGTCATGGCCGGCAAGGGCATCAGCAGGCGTGAGTTCGGAAAGATGGTGGGCGGCGCGGGAATACTGGCGCCGCTCGGCGCGGCGCTGGGGCCCCGCGGGCCTCGCGACCCCGAAGCGTCCCGCCACGGCGGGCCTGAAGGCACGCCCTACCGGGATCTGCAGGGCGCGGTCCAGGACGAGGCGTTCTGGCGGACCGTGCGCGAGAAGTTCCTGGTGCCTTCCGATTTGGCGCTCCTGAACGCGGCCAACCTGTGTCCCGCGTCGAAGCCGGTGCTCGAGGTGCTCGAGGCGGAGACGCGCTGGGTGGATCGCGACCCGTCCCTCCCCAACCGTCGTCGCGTGGGGGAGGGCCGCGAGACCACGCGCAAGCTCCTCGCCGACTTCCTGCACGCCACCCCCGAAGAAATCGTCATCACCCGCAACACGAGCGAAGGCAACAACATCGTCTCGAGCGGCCTGGACCTGAAGGCCGGCGACGAAGTCGTCGTGGTCTCGGACAATCACCCGAGCCTCCTCGGCGCGTGGCAGCAGAAGGCGAAACGCTTCGGATTCATCGTCCGCGTCGTCGAGCAGGTGAACCCGCACCCGGGCACCGACTACTACGTCGATGCGTTCGCCAAAGCGATGACCGCGCGCACGAAGGTCGTCGCCTTCTCGCACGTCACCGCGTCGGTGGGCGACCTGTTCCCCGCGAAGGAACTGTGCCGCCTGGCCCGCGAACGCGGCGCCTTGTCGATCGTGGACGGTGCCCAGTCGTTCGGCGTCCTCGACATCGATCTCGCCGACATGCAGCCGGACTTCTTCACCGGCAGCGCGCACAAGTGGCCGTGCGGACCGCGCGAGGTGGGCGTCCTCTATATAAGAAAGGACGCGCTGCCGAAGCTGTCGCCCAGCATCATCAGCCTCTACGCGGGCGCGACGGGCGCCAGCACCACCTTCGAGGGGCTGGGCCAGCGAGACGATGCGGCGGTGATGGCGTTCGGCGAGGCGCTGAAGCTGCAGAACGCGATCGGACGGCCCGCGGTCGAGCGGCGAAGCTGTGCGCTCGCGCAGGCGCTCATCGACGGCCTGAAGAAGATCCCGGGCGTGAAGGTGTGGACCGACGCCGATCCGACGCGGTCGGCCGCGATCATCTCGTTCCAGCCGGGCGGGCTGAACGCCAGCACGCTGGCAACGACGCTGTACGAAAAGGAACGGATTGCCGTGATGGCGCGCGGCGGCGCGGACCGCGGCGGCCTGCGCGTGGCGCCGCACTTCTACAACCTGCAGGCGGAGGTGGAACGCTTGGTCGGGACCGTCGGCCGGTACATGCGGATGACGTGACAGTGGGCAGTGGGTAGTGGGCAGTGGGTGGGCGGCACGGGCGGCGTCATGGTGCGCTGGTGCCGTTTCGCGACGGAACCTCCAGCTGTAGTAAAATGCGCAGTCCGCGTTTGGCCCCGGCGCCGGCAACCCGGCAGCTCGAGCGCGCGGAGTTTTCGCAACCGGCAGGCCGCACGGCGTAAACCCCAGGAATCCCTCGGGTTTCTTCCCCCCGTCGCTTTGCGGAACATCGCTTGCGTAGTAGAGCGCAACCGAGGGTCGCAGGACTGAAGTCCTGCGCCACATGTGGCAGCTGTGCGGTGTGGCAGCCGTGCGGTCCGCGCCACATCGCGTTGCCTCAAAAAAACTGACCTGGTCCAGGTTCCGGAAATTGTTATGGCTGACACAAGTCGTCCGCGCGTCCGCGGTCAGGTGGTCGTCCGGGCCGAACGCTGCAAAGGCTGCGGCTTCTGCGTCGAGTTCTGTCCGACCGACGTTCTGGCCCTGTCGTCCGGGTTCACGAGCAAGGGCTACCACCCGCCCGAGGTCCTCAAGCCGGAGGCGTGCTCCGGCTGCGATCTGTGCGGGATGTACTGCCCGGATTTCGCGATCTTCGGTTACAAGCTGTAAAGAAGGCCTTAGGCCTAAGCCCGAAAGCCAAAGGCCCAAGGCCAAAGGCCGAGAGCCGAGTCTTCCCGTCCTGCGAGGTACTACATGCATGCCGATCCGGCTGGCGTCCTGACGGGCGCGCATTTCATCGACGGCGATCACGCGTGTTGCGAAGGAGCGCTGGCCGCCGGCTGCCGCTTCGTCGCCGGCTACCCGATCACGCCTTCGACCGAAGTCGTCGAACGCATCGCGTGGCGCTTTCCCGAAGTGGGCGGCGTCTTCATCCAGATGGAGGACGAACTGGCGTCCTCGATCGCGATCGCGGGCGCGGCCTGGGGCGGTCAGAAAGCGATGACCGTGACCTCGGGCCCCGGCTTCTCGCTGATGATGGAGCACCTCGGCTACGCCGTCATGACCGAGACGCCGTGCGTGTTCGTCAACGTCCAGCGCGGCGGACCGTCCACGGGGCTGCCGACGCTGCCGGCGCAGGCCGACATGATGCAGGCCAAGTGGGGCTCGCACGGCGACTACCAGATCATCGCCGTCTCGCCCAACTCGCCGCAGGAATGCTTCGATCTCACCATCAAGGCCTTCAACCTCTCCGAGCGCTACCGTTCACCGGCGATCGTGATGATGGACGAATGCGTCGGCCACATGATGGAGCGCGTGGTCATCCCGGCGCCCACCGACATCGAGATCTACCCCCGGCGCTACACGACCGCCGCGCAGGGCGAGTACCAGCCCTACGCGGCCGGTGAGGATGGCGTGCCGGATATGGCGAAGGCGGGCACGGGCTACCGCTTCCACATCACGGGCCTGACGCACGACGAGCGCGGCTACCCGGACATGAACGCGCCCGGCCAGGCGCGCCTGCTGCGCCGGCTGACCGAGAAGATCACCAAGCACACGGCGGACCTGACCGACGTCGTCGAGGACGGCGTCGAAGGCGCCGACGTGGTCGTCATCGCCTACGGCATCACGTCGCGCGTGGTGCTGCCGGCCATCGCGCAGATGCGCAAGCGCGGCCGCAAGATCGGGTTGCTTCGCCTGCGCACGGTGTGGCCGTTCCCCGAAGAGCGCATCCGCGCGATCGCGCCGTCGGTGAAGGCGTTCGTGGTGCCCGAACTCAACCTGGGGCAGATGGTCCGCGAAGTCGAACGCTGCGCGCGGTCGACGCGCGTCATCTCGGTGCCGCACGCCGGCGGGACCGTTCACAACCCGGCGACCATCGCCGATGCGATCGCGGAAGCGCTGGGATAAGTGCGGAGTGCGACGTGCGGAGTGCGAAGTGCGGTGCGATGTGCGACGTGCACAGTGCGGAGTGGGGCGTGCGGTAGTGCAAGGCGCGAAGCGGCTGCGGGGTGTCTGACGCACCTCGCACCTCGCACGTCGCACCTCGCACTTCAGCCAGCGGAGGCATTGTAATGACCGGTTCTGTCGTCATGGAAAACCCCGTCGAACGGTTTCTTCGGACCGATCGGATCCCGCACATCTGGTGCCCCGGCTGCGGCATCGGGACCACGGTCAACTGCTTCGCCCGCGCCATCGACGAGTGCGGGTTGGATCTGGACAAGCTCGCCATCGTCTCGGGCATCGGCTGCACGGGCCGCGTGGCGGGTTATGCGAAGCTCGATTCGTTCCACACGACGCACGGCCGCGCCATCCCGTTTGCGACCGGCCTGAAGCTGTCCAATCCCGAGCTGAAGGTCGTGGTGTACAGCGGCGACGGCGACCTGACGGCCATCGGCGGCAACCATTTCATCCACGCGGCGCGCCGCAACGTGGACATGACGATCGTCTGCGTCAACAACCTGACCTACGGGATGACCGGCGGCCAGGTCACCCCGACGACGCCCGAGGACGCGATCGCGTCGACGAGCCCGTACGGGAACTTCGAGCAGCCCTTCAACCTGCCGTACCTGGCCGAGTCGAGCGGCGCCGTGTACGTGGCGCGCTGGACCGTGTACCACGTGACGCAGCTGAAGAAGGCGATGCGCGAGGCCATCAGCAAGAAGGGCTTCTCGTTCATCGAGATCCTGTCGCCCTGCCCGACGCTCTACGGCCGGCGCAACCACCGCGGCGACGGGCTGGACGAGCTGAAGGACTACAAGAAGCGCAGCCAGATCAAGAACGGCGCGAGCACGAAGGACTGCGATCTCGCGATCGACGGCCCGATCGTCGTCGGCAAGTTCGTGGACCGCGACCGGCAGACGTGGCAGGAAGCGATGGACGCGCATTTGTCGAAGAAGCTCGGCGATCGATACAAGCGCCTCGCCTAGCTTCTTTGGCCTTAGGCCTTTTCAGTCGGAGCATCAACATATGGCGGAGACTCAAATCAGAATCGGCGGCTTCGGCGGGCAGGGCGTCATCCTGAGCGCCATCATCATCGGCCGCGCGGCCGCAATCCACGGGGGGCTGAACGCTACGCTCATCCAGAGCTTCGGCCCGGAGGCACGCGGCAGCTCGTCGAGCGCGGAACTCATCGTGTCCGACGAGCCGATCAACTATCCCTATGTCGGGGACCTCGACATGCTGGTCGTGCTGTCGCAGGACGCCTACGCGCGCTTCGCGCCCCGGCTGAAGAAGGGCGGCCTGCTGGTGACCGAGGCCGAGCTGGTGAAGGTCGGGCCCGATGTCGCGTCGGACCGGCATTTCGCGGTACCGGCCACGCGCATCGCGGAGGAGATCGGCCGCAAGATCGTGCTGAACATCGTGGCGGTGGGGTTCTTCGGCGCGGTCAGCCAGTTGGTGCCGCTCAAGGCGCTCGAGCAGTCCGTCATCGATTCGGTGCCGCCGGGCACGCATGACCTGAACCTGAAGGCGTTCCGCCGCGGCTACGAGGCCGGGCTGGAGGCGCTGAAGGCGAAGGGAGTGGCGGTGTAGGAGGGCTCTTGGTCTTTGGCCTTTGGCCTTAGGCCTTTGGCCTTTGGCTGTCGGGATTCAACCAGGGCGCGTTGCCGCGATCGGAATTCGCGGCTCGCGCCTGTTGTGTGTACGGGGGGAAATAGTGCGGCGTGCGGGGTGCGTAGTGCGGGGTGCGAGGTGCGGTGCTGACTGCTGGGTGCAAGGTGCGTGCGAGGTGCGCCGTGCCCGGCAGCTAGCGCGGAGTGCGCGGCGCACAAGCACCGCACTTCGCACGTCGCACTCTCTTACAGCGTCGGCGAACCCAGGTGCGGCACCTCGGTGTGCGGCGCGTGGGTCTCGTAGATGTTTCCCTGCGCGTCGAACCGGTATTTCGCCAGCGCCGGCGTGACTTCGTTCCCTTCGAGATCCATCTGCGACCCATCGTTCGGGTCGTCCTCGTCGCCGAGCGACGTCATGCCCTGCAGATCGTCCGGATGAGCAAAGACTCTCCCCGATTCCTGCTGCGGCGGGGACGGCGGGCCATCCGCCGCCTTGGCGAAAGCCGGCGTTGGGACCGACATGCTGGCGATCACGAACAGGAGCAACGCAACCCCAGCTGCCACCCCTGCGACGAATGCGATGACCCGAAACACGATAAGAGACCTCCTTGGTCGGGGATCAGCAAGACCCGGGCCGCGCGAGATCGTCACGTCGACGACGTTTCTGGCGGGCGCGATTCTCCGACCAGACGCCTGGACCCGCCGCAATTCCAGACACCGGATGTCGGTCGAATCAGGGAATCCGCGGAAATGGCCGGATGAGTGCAAGGCCAGCCGCGCGAGGTCGCCTACGCGTTCTGCCCCAATACGTTAGGCCGATCGGATGGCACGTCAGTTGCCACCTGAAACGGCGACTTCATGTCCTTATCTCACCGGCTTCACACCAACCTCAGCCGCGTTCGCGCGGTTTACCGGGCACATCCGCGCCTCGTTGTCGGCGCTGCCGCGGCCTACGCGTTCGTCGTCCTTTGCGCGATCGGTTGGGGCGTCGCATTTACGTACAACGTCGCGTCCTCACTTCCCGGTTCCGACACGCTCAGGCAGACCGCGGTGATGGCCCAGGCCAGCACCCTCTACGACGCTGGCGACCGCCCGGTGTTCACGATTTTCAAGGAACAGCGGATCGAGATTCCGATCGCGCGGATGTCGCCCCGTCTCATCGATGCGATCGTGGCCATCGAAGATCAGCGGTTCTTCGAGCATCACGGCTTCGACCTGACGCGGATCGCGGGCGCCGTTGTTGCCAACCTCCGCCACAAACGAGCGGCCCAGGGCGGCAGCACCATCACGCAGCAGCTCGCACGGCAGAGCTTCCTGACCCCCGACAAGACGATCCGGCGCAAGGTGGCCGAACTGCTGCTGGCAGCGCGCCTGGAAAGGATGTTCTCGAAAAAGCAAATCCTCGAGATGTACCTGAACCGGATCTATTTCGGCGGCGGCCTCTACGGCGTGGAAGCCGCGTCGCTCGGCTATTTCGGCAAGCACGCATCGGATCTCGACGTGGCCGAATCGGCGCTCATCGCCGGCCTGGTGAAGTCGCCTTCGGCCTATGCGCCGACGATCAGCCCGGCCCGCGCCGTGGCGCGGCGCAACGTCGTGCTGCAGGCGATGTGCGACACGAACAAGCTCAGCCGGGCAGACTCGCAACAGAGCCGGCAGGAGCCGCTCGTTCTGCACGACGCACTCGAGGCGAACGACAGCGGGTTTGGCCAGTACTTCAAGGAGCAGGTGCGGCGCGAACTGGTCGGCCGGTTCGGGTGGCAGCGCGTGTACGAAGGCGGGCTGCGCGTCTACACGACGTTCGACCCGGCCATGCAACGCGCGGCCGAGGGCGCCGTTGAGGAGTCGCTGCGCGACCTGGACGCGAGGCGGGCCGCGGCCGTGAAGCGGACGAAGACCGCCGAGCCGGATGAGCCGCTGCAGGCCGCCCTGGTGGCCATCGACCCGCAGACCGGCGCCGTGCGCGCGATGGTCGGGGGCCGCCAGGCCGATGCGGCCAGCCTCGCCGCACGCCCGGCTGCGTCAAAGTCCCACGCGGACGAGTTCAATCGCGCGGTGCAGGCGAAGCGACAGCCCGGGTCCGCCTTCAAGCCGTTCGTCTACGCCGAGGCGCTCGAGTCGGGCTTCACGCCGGCCACGCTCATCGAGCACCTGGACGATCCGGTGCTGACCGAGCAGGGCGAGTGGATGCCCGAAGACGAGCACCTGGAGACCGATTCGATGACGCTGCGCACCGGCCTGCGCACGTCGAGCAACCGCGCGGCCGTGCGGTTGCTCCAGCAGGTGGGCGTCCAGAAGACGATCGGCTACGCGAAGAGCGCCGGCATCGGCGCGCTGCCCGACGTGCCGTCGCTGGCGCTCGGCTCGGGCGAGGTGACGCTGCTCGCGCTCGCCACCGCCTACGTGCCGTTTGCCGACAGCGGCATCGCACGCAAGAGCTTCATGATCCGCCGCGTCGAGGATCGGGACGGCCAGGTGCTCTTCGCGGTGCCCGACGAGTCGAGCCGGGTGCTCTCCGAGACGAACGCCTTCCTGATGGAGCAGATGCTGGCCGACGTCATCGACGCGGGCACGGCGAACAAGGCGCGGGCGATGGGGTTCCTGCTGCCGGCCGCGGGTAAGACGGGCACGACCAACGGGTACAACGACGCCTGGTTCATCGGGTTCACGCCCCGGATCCTGGCCGGCGTCTGGGTGGGCTACGACCAGCCGCGGACGATTCTCAAGAACGGCTACGCGGGCGACGTCGCGGTGCCGCTGTGGACGCGTTTCATGAAGGCCGCGACCGCCAGCGACAAGCCGCAGTGGTACCCGGTCCCGGCGGGCGTCGTGTCGGCCCGAGTGTGCCGGCTGTCGGGCAAGCTCGCGGTGGACGGCTGCGAGCGCGTGCCGGTGGTGACCAAGGCGGGCGAGATCGACGTGCGCTCGATGGCCTACTACGAGTACTTTGCCCGCGGCACCGAGCCCACCCAGACGTGCGCGTTGCACGGCGGGTCGTCGATCCTCAACCGCATTGTCGGGTTGTTCGGCGGCACGGCCTCGGGCCTGCAGCCGGTGCCGGAATCGGCTGTCCCACCGGCACCCGCGCCCGGGCCCGGGCAGGCGACGTCGCCTGCGGCGACGGCGGGGCAGCCGCCTTCGGACCAGGGGCGCGCGCAGCAGCCCAAGAAGAAGCGCAGCTTCTGGTCGAAGCTTTTCGGGATTGGGAAGAAGAAGGACAAGTAAGCTCGCGACCGCGGAAACGAGTTTCGTCGGCGCAGACCCGCGGCGATCCCGAGGCGCGCACAAAGCGGCGCATCACCTTCCGAGCCGGCGCCGCAATCGGGGAACACTCCTCGCGTTGCGCCGTTTTCCGGATCTCGGTGTCCGGCTGGCGCTACCCGCGCTTGCTCGACCGCTACGCGCTGCGCCGGGAAAAACGGCGCCAAGCGCTCGTCGTGTTCCGGTTTCGCGCGCCGATTGCTCCGCACGGCTCGTTCGGTGATGCGCCGCTTTGTCTGCTGCGATCCGGACCCGCAGCGGAAGTTCCACGCGGTTGCCTTCGCTGCTGCACCCTCTCCGCGAGCGCTCGCGCGAGCACAGGCGCAGCCGCGGCCCTCGACGANNGACGAGCCTTGGAGGTCGTCGGCGGTCCATCCGGAAAACGACGCGCGACACGGAGCTTTCCCCGGCAGCCGACGGCTCGTCGAGGGCCGCGGCTGCGCCTGTGCTCGCGCTTCGCGCACTCGATTCTCCCAAGCCGCAGCGATTGCGTCAGAGATCCAGGAGCCAGAGTCCCGACGCCGCGTCCTTCCTGCGCTGCACCATGCCCGGCAGCGCCCGCACGAGCAATTCGCAGGTGGCAGCGACGATGCCCTCGAACAGGTGACCGGCCAGGGCCTGGAAGTCGCGCGTGCCGAGCGTAACGTGCACGTGCGCGAACGGGCTGCCGTCCTTCAGCGCGATGTTGCCAAGGAGCGACACGATCTCGCAATCCGGCTCGACCGTTCGCCGCAGGTACTCGTTGCCCGGCCGATCGAAGTAGCCGAGCACGGCGTGGTGGACCGAGCCGAGGCCGGACACGACGCCGGAGTCGATCCGGCGATCGTTGGCAAAGCCCGTAATCGCCGCCACGATTTCCTCGCCGGGATCCAACCTCAACAGGTAACTGTCAGCCGTCTTCACGTATTGCATGCGCGTCTCTCACATCCCACATTCCACATTCATATCCCACATTCCAGATTCTTATTCGATATTCCAGATTCCCCGTCGCCCGGCCTCTCCGGCCGTGTGATACGATCGCCCCGCCTGAGAGATGCCGTTTCGATCGATTGTCGGCCATCGTCACGTCGTCGACCTGCTGACCCGCGCGGTCGTGCGCGACTCAGTGCCGCCGAGCCTTATCCTGGCAGGGCCGGAGGGGGTCGGCAAGCATCGTGTCGCGGTGGCGCTGGCGCAGGCGCTGAATTGCACGGCTCCGGACTCCAAACTCCGTGGTTCGACAGGCTCACCACGCCCTGAGCCAGTCGAAGGGTGGACTCCGGACGCCTATGACGCGTGCGGCGTGTGCGCGGCGTGCCGGCGCATCGAGAAGGGCACTCACCCCGACGTCCGCGTGGTGGAGATCGAGGAAGGCGCATCGATCAAGATCGCCCAGGCGCGTGAGGTGATTGCGCTGGCCGGCTACCGGCCCTACGAGGGGCGCCGCCGCGTGGTCATCATCGATCCGGCCGACGCCCTGGAGAAGGACGCGCAGAACGCGCTGCTCAAGACGCTCGAGGAAACGCCGCCGGCCTCGATCTTCGTG
>PMZR01000088.1 GCA_003170135.1 Acidobacteriota bacterium | reverse complement strand
GCTCAGGGCTCAGGGCTCAGGGACGAGGGACGAGAGCAGGGCTTCAGCCCTGCTCAGTAGCGACGGGTTCCAGGCTCTCAGACCGTCACAGATGTGGCGGCGTCCAATCAGAAGACGAGGTCCAAGAAGACGCATGAAATCGCGCATCCTGGTGATAGACGACGACGCGGCCATCCGGGAATCGCTGCGGATGATCATCGAGTACGAGGGATACGAGTTGATCGCCGCGGCGTCCGGTCCCGAGGGCATCGCCCTGCTGGAGAAGGAGTCGCCCGACCTCGTGCTGCTCGACATCAAGATGCCGGGCATGGACGGCTTCGATGTGCTCGAGCGGATCAAGGCCGTGTCCGACGTGCCGGTCGTGATGATCTCGGGGCACGGCACCGGCTCGACCGGCGCCGATGCCGTCCGCCGGGGCGCCTTCGATTTCCTCGACAAGCCGCTCGAGACCGATCGGGTCCTGGTGACGATCCGCAACGCCCTCGAGCGGAGCCGGATCACCAGCGAGGTCCATCAGCTTCGCCGCGCCGTCGAGGTGAAGCACGAGATGGTGGGGGAGTCGTTCGAACTCCGCCAGGTGATGGAGGCCGTGCGCCGCGCCGCCCCGACCAATGCGACCGTGCTCATCCAGGGCGAGAGCGGCGTCGGCAAGGAACTGGTGGCGCAGGCCATCCACAGCCGCAGCCCGCGGCGCGACCGCGCCTTCGTTCCGGTCAATTGCGCGGGGTTGCCCGAGACACTGCTCGAGTCCGAGCTGTTTGGCCACGTGCGAGGGAGTTTCACCGGCGCGTACCGCGACAAGCCGGGCAAGCTCGAGCTCGCCCACGACGGCACCGTGTTTCTCGACGAAGTCGGCGAGATGACGCTGCGGATGCAGGGCCTGTTCCTGCGCTTCCTGGAGACAGGCGAGATCCAGAAGGTTGGCGCCGACCGCGTGCTCGGGACGGTCAACGTGCGGGTCATCGCGGCGACCAACCGCAGCCTGTCCGAGCTGATTGCGCAGGGGCTGTTTCGCGAGGACCTGTTCTACCGCCTGAACGTCATCCACCTCCACGTGCCGCCGTTGCGCGAGCGCCGCGAAGACATTCCGCTCCTGGTCGACTTCTTCCTGGCGCACATGGCCCGGACCAACGGCTACACCGCGCACCAGCTGGCGCCGGAAGCCTACGAGGTGCTGGCGTCATATGACTGGCCGGGCAACGTGCGGCAGCTCGAGAACGTCATCGAGCGCCTGATCGTGACCGGCCGCGAAGAAGTCGTCAAGGCCGAGGATCTGCCGATCGAGATTCGCACGCAGCGCTCGCCGTCGCCCCGGCCCAATCAGGAACGGCGGCGAACCGTCGCCGACGATCTCTACAAGCGGTTGGTGGACGACCACGAATCGTTCTGGACGGCGGTCTACCCGCTGTACATGCAGCGCGAGATCACGCGCGCCCATGTCCGGGACGTCGTGCGCCGCGGCCTTGAAGAAGCGCGCGGCAACTACAAGATCGTGACGCGCATCTTCAACATGCAGTCGGCCGACTACAAGAAGTTCCTCAACTTCCTTCGCAAGCACGACTGCCAGCTGCCGTTCAGGGAATACCGATAGTCCTTGGTCGTTGGTCGTTGGTTGTTGGTTGTTGGTCGGCGTCGTTCGTCGTTGGTCAGCCCCGAAGGCGCGCCAGCAATCGCCGGGCGTCTCGGCTGCCGCGGCCTCGGACCGTGCCGGGCCACCTGCTCGAACTGCTCGCGCGCGGCATCCACGAGCGCGCGGATCGCCTCCACGTCCGACGGGTCGAGATCGACGGCGCGTTCGAACGCCTGGCGCGCGTCGATGTTGCCGAACGGATGGTCCGCGGCGGGGAATCCTTCTGGGCCGTTGTCTACCCGCCGTTCATCGCGCGCGACCTGACGCGCGGCGATGTGCGGCTCGTGGTCCGCAAGGGGTTGGAGGAGGCGCGGGGCAATTACAAGCTGCTCGTCGCGCTCTTCAACATGCCGCCTACCGACTACAAGCGTTTCCTGAACTTCCTGCGCAAGCACGACTGCCACATGCCCTTCCAGCGCTTCCGCTCCGCGGCCACCGCAATCGCGGTCGACACGTCGGCCGGCGAGCCGGACAGTCCGCTCACCGACGCGGACGACGATCCGTACCGGGTGGTGTAGGGCGATCGGGGCCGATGGCCTCGAGCAGCGGCCGGCCATCCTGGTGCGGCAGCGTGAGCGCGCAGAGCCATCCCAGTGTCGGCGCGATGTCCGCCGGGCTGACGGCCTGCACGTAGCGTCCTGCCTTGATCCGGCTTCCATACAAGAACAGCGGAACCCACGTGTCGTAGCGGTACGGGGTTCCATGGCTCGCCGCGGAGCCGTCTTCGGAACCGAAGAGCCAGTACGGCAGCTGCACGAGAAAGATGTCCCCGGTGCGGTCCGGGAAGTACGTGAAGCCCACCGCGCGGGCGAGCGGATCGGCGCCGTCCCAGCGGGCGCGTTCGCTCGTCAGCAGTGCACGCGCCACCCCCGGGATCCGTTCGAGCGTGCCGACGAGGGCGTCGCGAACGTGTTCGTCGCGGGCGATCGCCTCCCGTGCCGCGGTGGTCAGGTAGACCTGGCCGCCCATCGTGCGCGCGACCGCCTTGGCGCCGCCCAGGGCCGGACCGAGGGCCTGTTCAATCCGCCCGCTGATCGCCTGGGCGGGGATGCGCCCGGCCGACAGCCCCTGCGCCGCCATCTGTTCGGGAATCGGCGACACCCCGTGATCGCCGGCCAGGGCGACGACGTAGCGCGAGCGGCCGACCTGGCGGTCGAGCGTCGCGAAGAGCGATCCGAGCGCCGCGTCGAGCCGCAGCAGCACGTCCTGCACTTCGTGGCTTTGCGGTCCGAAGTCGTGGCCGACCAGATCGAGCGCCGAGAAACTGATGCCCAGGTAGTCCGTGCCGGGGCCCGTCCCGAGGTGCAGCGCCTCGACCGCCGTCTCGCCGAGACGTTCGAGGTACGCGTCGGAAAACGGGCTCTCTTCCCACGCCTCGTAGCTCTGGCCCGGCTTCATCCCGTCACGCTGGAGCGCATGCGGGAACGCGGTCGTCCAGAAGGCTGGCGGGCGCTCGCCGCCAGCGGCATCGTCATACAGGTAGAACGGGGACGGCTGTTTCGTCGTCCACGCGGTGCGCAGGTCGGAGGCGATCGGGTGCGCGCTGGCGAAGCGCTGGACGAACGGCACCGGGGCCGAGGCGTACGCGGAGGACGTGACGAGGCTGCCTGCCGCTGCGTCGTACCAGGTGACCGCCGTCGCGCGATGTCCCGCGAGCATGATCGCGGCCCGCTCCTTCATCGAGAAAGTGACGATGCGGGGCGGGACGGGCGCCTGGGCGCGGAGCTGGTCGGTGAAGGTCGTCGTCGCCAGCCGCGCGGGGCTCTTGCCTCCGCGCACGGGATTCCCGTAACTGATCGACGTCTCCGCCGCGTCGTCCGTGCAGTCGACGGCCTGGCCGCTCGTGCGGTCCCACCACGAATTGCCGGTGATGCCGTGCGTGCGCGGGAACGTACCGGTGGAGATGGTCGCGTGGCCCGCGCAGGTGACGGTGTAGGCGTAGGGGTAGAGCGCCTGCTCGAACCAGGCGCCCGAGTCGATCAGGCGGCGCAGGCCGCCCGTCCACTGGTGCCCGTACTTCAGCACGTAGTCGGCGCGCATCTGGTCGACGACGAGCATGACGACGAGCGACGGTTGTGCGGGTCGCGGGACGCCGACCGGCGAGGCCGAATCGAGCGGCAGTGCCACGAACGTGCAGAGCATGAGCGCCAGGACCAGCACGTGGCGGGGCGAGGCTCCAACCCTCGCCGCACGACGTGCCGGGTTCGGGGCCTTCCTGGAGTGCGAAGTATGCATGGGCGTAAGGATAGCAGACTGGCAGGCCTCTCCGGTCGGTTCGGTTGAAGCGGTCATCGTGTGAATCATCCGGAATGGCAGTTACAGGTAGGTGAGCGGATCGATGCCGTGATGCTCGGCGTCGACCGGGGCCTGGACCGACGAGGCGCGTCCCGTGCCCGGTTCACTGTTCCACAGATCGACGTCGTAGGGCCGCGCGAGGGGTTCCCCTTGCTCGGAGACGACCACGCGCACCCGCGGCCGGTGCGGGTCGGCCGCGTTGACTCGCACGACGACCGCGATCGCGCCGTTGTCGAGTCGTACGGTGGTGCCGAGCGGATAGATGCCGAGCAGCTGGATGAACCGGCGCACGAGGTCCTGGTCGAACTGGTTGCCGTCGTTGCGTTTCAGGACTTCGACGACGCGCTCGCTCGGAAAGGCCTGCTGGTAGACCCGTTGCGAGCGCATCGCGTCATAGACGTCGGAGATGCTCGTGAGCATCGTCGCCAGGTTCAGGGTCGGCCGCGACACGGCCGGGTAGCCGCTGCCGTCGCGCCGCAGGTGATGTTCGAACGCCACCAGCGGCACCAGTGGCGGCATGTCCACGGTGCGCCGCAGGATCTCGGCGCCGTCGACGGGGTGCCGCCTCATGATGCGGAATTCATCTTCGGTCAGCCGGTCCGGCTTCTTGACGATCGCGGCCGGGATGCGGACCTTGCCGATGTCGTGCATCAGGGCCGCCAGGCCGAACTCGCGCAGCAGGGGCCCGTCGATGCCGAGCGTGCGCGCCTGGGCCATCGTGAGGACCGAGACGTTGATCATGTGGGTGAACGTGTAGTTGTCGAAGTTCTTCAAGGCGGTCAGCGCCAGCAGCGCGGTGCGGTTCTGCGCGACGGCCTGGGCCAGCCCCTGCACGACCCCCTGGGTCGCCTTGGCGTCGACCTCGCCGTTCGCCTGGGCGACTTCCCAGATGTTTTCGACGGCCGACACGGCGTCGTCGTACAGGCGCCGGATGGTCGCCATGTCGGCGGTCGTCGCCTCGATGCGTTTCTCGATCGACAGCTTGCCGATGCTGATGTGTTCGAACGCCGGCGTGTCGTCGTCGGCGGCGTCGGCGCCGCCATCCGGCGTCGATCGCGCGCCGGCGAGATAGTGCACCAGGAGGGAGAGTTCATCGGCCGTCACGCCCTGGGCGATCGACAGCCGCTCGATGCCGCGGGCGCGCAGCCGGCGCGCGAGTTCGATCAACGAGGGGCCCGGCTTCGGAAGCGGGAGCTCGCCCACGACGATTTCTTCACCCACGAACCCGAGCGTGATCGTCGGCGTGGACGGGTGCATCTGCGCCAGCGTATCGGCGAACGAGCCGATATTGCGATTGACGAGCGGGTGCGAGCCCGCATAGAGCTGCGTGCTTCGGACCGCGGACGCCAGGCGGCGGACGACCTCGTCGGCGAGCTGCAGGCGGCGGGCGTGATCGATCATGGAGTTGGCCCTCCTGGCCGGTCCGGCGCAGTCGAGGTTCGCGCCGCGGCGCGAACGCCGCGGGCGCCGCGGGCGGCCGCTTCCTGCAGCACCTCGGCGGCGCGCGGCGCGTCGATCTGGCCGAGCGCCGCCGCGGCGGCCGCGCGCAGCGTCGCCGTGCGGAACGGCGTCCACCATTCGCCGCGGTACAAGGCCAGCTTCAGCGCGTCGATCGCCTCGTCGCCGCCCAGGCGCCCGAGCGCGTTGACCGCCCTCAGGTAGATCGCCCGGAGGCCCTTGCGGTAATCGCCGCGGCGGACGATGTAGGAGAAGAGCGGCGCCGCGCGTTCGTCGCCGGCCGTATCGAGCAGGTGCAGGATCGTCTCGCGCGACTGCGCACTGCCCGATCGGAGCGCGCGCGCGAGGACCGAGTACGCCTCGTCGGTGCCGATGAGCAGAATCGCGCGCACGGCCTCGCGCTGCACGTGCGGCTCGGCGTCGTCGAGCAGCGAGGCGAGGTCCGGCAACGCCTCCGTGCCGCCGAACTCGCGCAGCAGGTGCACGGCGACGCGGCGCACGCTGGGGTTCGCCGAGTTCTTCAGCTGCTCGGCCGAGTGGCGGCCGAGCGCGCCGAACGCCAGCAGGAGGTCGGTGAGCCGCTGGCGGACCCGGGCGCGTTCCTGCACGGCCAGCATCTCCGCCAGCGGCCGGATGACGCCCGCGCCGAGTGCGAGGCACAGCGCCTTGACGTGGTTGAAATCCTCGTCGTCGATCGCCTGCAGGTGATAGACGACGTGGACGAGGGCCTGCCCGGTGATCAGGCGATCGAGCGCGACCAGCGCCGCCGGCTGACGGCCCGTCTGCGTGTCGTCCACGGTGACGGCGGACAGCCCGCTCACCAGCTGGGCCGCCGCGCCGAAATCGCCGATGAGGAGCAGATCGTCGACGTGCGTCACGACCAGCTCCGAGATCTCGCGCCAGCGGATCCCGTCACCTTCGTGGGTCAGCAGGTCGAGCAGGAGTTGCAGGTCCAGCACGCGCACCGCGGTGTCGCTGACCGTCGCGAGCCATCCCGCGATCCGATCCGGCGGGTCGTCGGTAATGACGTCGATCTCCGACGCGCGCGTGCGGGCGGTGGTCAGGTCCTGCTCGTAGTCCTTCGAGACGTACGCATCGTCCGTGTAGGACCCGAGCAGATCCTCGACGCCCTGCCACAGCCGGTCGAAATCGTTCTCGCTGCCCAGGGCCGAGCCCGCCACTTCCTCACGGGCGAGGCCGAGCAGGTGATGGCGCCGGTCCGGTTCGGGCACCAGGGCGAGGAACGCCTCCGCGAGCCGCGCGGTGGCGCCGCGAGAGACCACCACCGAGTTGGCGACGAAGCCCGCGATGCGCGTGTCGTTCAGCCGCGTGAGAATCTCGCCCGTCAGATCGACGGCTGGCGCGTCGGCCTTGTTCCGCTGCGAGGCCAGCAACTCCAGCATGACGTCGGCCGAGAACCGGCCGACGGCCACGCTCATGTTGGTGAGGATCGGGTCGAGCCGCTCCGGGTCGGTGCGCGAGATCATCTCGACCACGCCCCGCAGTATCGCGAGGAGCGCCGCCGCGGGCGACCGGATGACGCCCTGTTCGCCGCCCTGCTCCTCGAGCCGCCGGGCCAGGGCCACCAGTTGTTCCGGGTCGCCGGCGATCTCGGCCAGCATGCGAAGGGTGCGCTCATCGAGCTCGATCGAGTCGCCCTGCAGGCAGTTCTTGAGGATCGCGTCCCAGGACACCTCGTCGCCGCTCGCACGCTCGCGCATCACGGCGCCGTAGTCGAGTTCGCGGATCTCGATCGGCCGCCCGCCCGTCGTCGCCCACACCCGGGCGATGCCGCCCTGGCGCTGCAGGTCCTCGGTTGGCGTGGCGAGCAGGCGCAGGAACTTCAGCCACAACTCGGCGTCGGCGCCGGTGTGCACGACGAGCTCGCCAATCTGGTGCTGGTGCAGCAGCTCGGCCAGCTCGCTGACGCCGCTGTCCGGGCGCGGGAGGCGGCGGCCGTCCAGCAGGATCTCCCCGGGCGCGACCGTCAGAAGCCAGGGCGCGGCCTGCAGCGCCCGTTCGCAGATGCCAGACAGGCGGCCCAGTGACGTCGTGATGGCGGGATGCTCGGCCGGATAGAGGCTGACCGCCCGCGCGGCGGCGCGGCAGGAACGGGCGAGCTCGACCAGTTGCGCTCCCTCCTGGGTGCTCAACGGTTCAGCGAGCGGTTCTGAAGCCATCGGCCTGGTTCCCTGCAGGCGAGTGACCCGTCAGCCGGTCCTACAACAGCGTCAGCGGATCGAGCCCGACTTCCTCGGCGTCGATCGCCTCCGTAACCGCGGGCGCGCACGCGCCGTCCGCGTCCCTTTCCCACGTGTTCAGAAGGTATGGCTCGTCGAGCCGATGCCCGCCGGCGTCGAGGATCACCTTCACTTGCGGCCGGAACACATCCTCGGGGTGCTCATGCGTGACGATCCCGACCACGCCCGTGTCGAGGCGCACGAGGCTGCCCACCGGAAACAGGCCCACAACCGTGATGAAGCGTTTGAGCAGCGTCGGGTGAAACGCCGTGCCGTTCTGCTCGGCGAGCATCGCGCGCACGCGGTCCGTGGCGAGCGCCTGCCGGTAGGGCCGGTGGGTCCGCAGCGCGTCGAACACGTCCGCCAGGCTCACGATCATCGTGCACAGGTTGAGCCGGCGGGGTCGTGCCGCTTCCGGATAACCCGTTCGATCCTGCCGTAGATGATGTTCGAAAGCGACGATCGCGGCAAGAGGCGGCATGTCGGGGAGCTGCCACAGCAGTTCCGCCCCGTCGACCACGTGCCGCTTGATGATCGGCACCTCGTCGTGGGAGAGCTTGCCCGGCTTGTTCAGAATTTCGAGCGGCGTCTGGCTCTTGCCGATGTCGTGCATGAGCGCCGCGAGACCGAATTCGCGCACCAGCCCCGCCTCCACCCCGAGCGCGCGGGCCACGGCCATCGTGATCACCGAGACGTTGACCATGTGGGTGAACGTGTAGGCGTCGTGCCGCTTGAGCGTCGTCAGCGCCATCAGCGAGGGCCGATCGTCGGTCACGACCTGGGCGAGGCCATTGATGGCCTTGCGCGCCGACTGGGTGTCGGGCGGCTGGCCGGCGCGGGTCGTCTCCCAGAACGTCTCCGCGGTCCGCATGGCGGAATCGTACACGCGGATCGCCCCCTGTATGCCCGGCGGCTGCGGTTCGGTCTCCTCGAGGCTGATCGTGCCCACGGTCACGTGCCGGACGCCGGCCTCGCCGAGCCGACTGGCCACCGCGTCGTGCCCGTCCGGCCCGCCGTTCCGGCCGGCAATGATCTCCAGCGCCGCGCGCAGCTCGTCCTTTGTGAGGCCACGAAAGAGCGAGATCTTGTCGATGTTGTGCCGTGCCAGCGTCCGCGCGAGGCCGGTGAGCGTTCCGCCCGACTGGCGGACCGGAGCGCTGTCGACGACGATTTCCGAGTCGAGGAACCCGATGACGAGCGAAGGCGATTCCTGCAGCCACGCGGCGCACGCGTCGGAGAGCGCCGAGACATTGCGATCGATGTGCGGATGTCCACGCGTGTAGAGACCCATTGCCCGCGTGGCGGCGGCGAGCCGGCGGATGAGCACGTCGCGGGAGAGGGTGGCGTTCACGCCGCACCTGCGACCGCGCGAACGTGCAGCTCGCGCACGAGGCTGCGCAGCAGCCGGTCCCCGTTCCGATTGGCGTGGTCGAGCGCAAGCAGGGCCGCCTCGTCTCCGATCGCCACGAGCGTCTGGACCGCGGATCGTTTCACCGTGCGCAGCCTGCGTCGTGAAAAGGCGCGGCCCAGCCACGACCGGCGCAGGCCCATGACGGCGGTGACGGGAGGGACGGCCCTGGCGTCCCGGAGGCGCGCGAGCGCGTCGAGCGCGTGCAGCGTCACCTGGTAGTCGCCGCGGAGCGGCCGGCTGCTCTCGAGCACCCGGACCAGCATCGGCACCACGCGTCGATCGGCGGCCGCCACCAGGGCATCGACCACCATCTCCCGTGCCTTGGCATCAGGCGTGCGCAGCGCGATCTGGATCGCCCGCGCGGCCGCGGGATCGTCGATCGCGGCGAGCGCGCGAACCGCCGCCTGCAGCACGCGGGAATCGTGCGCCCGCAGCAGGGCCTGCAACGCGGGCACGGCCAGAGGCGACGCGATCCGGCCGAGCAGCGGCGCCACGCGCAGCCGCACGGTGCTCGCGCCCTGGTCGAGCAGCTTCAGCAGCGCCGGGACGGCGTCTGCGCCGATGCCCACGAAGACGTCGCCGGCCCGTTCGGCGGCCGGATGATCGGTGTCGGTGAGCAGTAGCTCACCCAGCACCTCCAGGCAGCTCGCGCCGATGGTCCCAAAGCACTGGGCGAGCAGCGCCCACTCGGCCTGCCCGAGGTCTGCCATGATGGCCGTCGCCTCTCGCACTCCCGCTGCGGTGCCCACCTGCTGCAGCGTCTGCGTGGCCGCCGCCTGCAGGTCGGTGCGCGCGACCGCGTCCCGGACTGCCTCGAGCACTTGCACCGCGCCGTCGTAGGTGCCGGAGAGCAGCAGGTCGTCGGCGAGCATGGCCAGGTGGTTCAGCACGACGATGGCTCGATCCGTTCGCGGTTCGAGCTGCAGGAGATCGCCCAACAGCACGATCGAGAGATGGCGCAGGTGGTCTTCGCCCACGGTGTCGATCCAGTCGGGCAGCTCGGCCACCGGCCGCGCGGCGACGGCGCTTCCGGAACCCGCGCCCGTGCCGTCGAGCATCGCCCGGTACTGGCTCGTGACGTACGCCTGGTCGTTGTAGGAGAGCAGCAGTTCCTCGAACGACTGCCAGCACGCGTCGAACGGCCGATCGCCGGTGTGTCGGGCCCGCGCCAGGGTCCGGGCGCGCTCGAGCACGCCGCGGCGACGGGTCTGATCGGGCACCAGCAGGTCGAAGACCTGGGCGACGCGCGGCGAGGCCTGCCCCTCGAGTGCGAGGACGGTTGCGAGCAACTGCGCGACGCCCTCGTCGCTCATCGCCCCGGCGATCTGGCCTGCCTCGCTGGTCTGGCTCTCGAGGGACAACAGCTGCATCGCCACGTGCGGGTTCATCTGGAGCACCGCCGTCGCGAGGTTCTCGCGGATCGCACGGAGGCGGTCGGGGGCCAGCACGGAGGCGATCGACATCAGGTGATGGAAGCCGGCCAGGACGGTGGCCGCCTGGGTTGTCACCATGGGCGAGCCGTCGGGCGCGCACTTGTCGGCGCTCAACGTTTCGGCGAACGCCGCCAGTTCGGCCGGGTCGCCGGCCAGTTCGAGCAGGCGCTTCTGCTCGCGCTCGTCGAGCGTGCGTCGGCCGGACGCGAGAGCCGAGACGATGGCGCGCCACAGGTCGTCGCGCTGCGGCGTGGTGGTGTCGCGATCCTCGAGCACCTTCCGATAATCGACGGCCTCGATCCGGATGGCCGGGTGTCCCTGCTCCGACCAGGCCGTGGCGACGTTACCCTGCGACTCGATTGCGTCGGGAGGGCACGCCAGCAGTTCGAGCAGTCGCGCGGCCGCCTCATCGGGGACGACAGGGTCGAAGCCGATCTCGAGGATGCCGTGTGTGTGCAGCAGCGCCGCGGTCTCGGCGAGCGTTGCGTCGCCTGGAACCGCCGCGCCGCCGACGAACAGTGCCGCCGGCGTCACGCTGATCGCCGAAGCGACCCCGGCCTCTGACGCGTCTTCGATCGCAATGCGGAAGCGCGCGAGCGCGGACCGGGCGGCCGGATGCTCGGCGGGGTAGAGCGCGCGGGCGCGGGCGGCCGACAAAAGGGCACGGGCGAGCGCGCTCAATGCGCCGGCTGCGGCGGTCGAAAGGACGAGTCGCTCGGGTGTCTCCGACATAAGTGTGGGCGCGGACCGAACAGCTGCTATATCCTTTATCGGCCTGACGTTTGCGGACCCGCAGAGGCCGGCCCGTTCGAGTGTGCACGCGAGGCAGGCCCGGGTGTCGCGGGGCGGGTCCGCCGGCCCTCGCGACTGCACGAAGATTCCCTGGATTGCACGGATTTGCACTCGGCGGGCCGATGGAACAGCTGAGCGGCGCTCGCGCGTCACTTTCACCCAGGCGATGACCTCCATGCGTGTCGTTGACATCATCCGGAAGAAACGGGACGGCGGACGGCTGACGAGCGAGGAAATCGCGCACGTCATCGCCGGCGCGGTTGACGGCTCGATCGCCGACTACCAGCTGTCCGCCCTGCTCATGGCCATCTACCTGCGCGGGATGGACGACGAGGAGACGGCCTGGCTGACCGGCGCGATGGCCCGGTCGGGCGAGCGCCTGGACCTCTCGTCGGTTCCCGGGCCGAAGGTCGACAAGCACAGCACGGGAGGCGTTGGCGACAAGACGTCGCTCGTGCTCGCGCCGCTCGCCGCCGCCTGCGGGCTGGTGGTGCCGATGATGTCGGGCCGCGGCCTCGGGCACACCGGCGGCACCCTCGACAAGCTCGAATCGATTCCCGGCCTGTCGGTGGACCTGGACGAGGCGCGGTTGAAGGACGGGTTGCGGCGGATCGGGTGCGTGGTGATGGGCCAGACCGCTTCGCTCGCGCCCGCCGATCGCACGCTCTACGCGCTGCGCGACGTGACGGGCACGGTCGAGAGCCTGCCGCTCATCACCGCCTCGATCATGAGCAAGAAGATCGCTGAAGGCATCGACGGGCTGGTGCTCGACGTCAAGGTCGGCCGCGGTGCGTTCATGAAGACGGCCGAGGCGGCGCGGGCGCTCGCGCGGTCGATGGTCGCAGCCGGCGCGGAGGCGGGCGTGCGCACCGAGGCGCTCTTGACATCGATGGACGCGCCGCTCGGGCGCGCGGTCGGCAATGCCCTCGAGGTCGTCGAGTGCGTGGCGACGCTGAGCGGTTGCGGCCCGCGCGATCTCGAGGACCTGTCGGTGCGCCTGACGGCGCAGATGCTCCTGATCGGCGGTCTGGCGATGGATGTCCCCGACGGCGAGCGCCAGGCGCGCCGGGCGTTGTCCTCGGGCGCCGGCCTCGGAAAGTTCCGCGAGATGGTGGCCTTCCAGGGAGGCGACCTGCGCGCGCTCGACGAACCGGATCGACTGCCCGTCGGACCGCAACGCGAAATGGTGACGGCGAGCCGGACGGGCTTTGTCGTGGCGGTCGATGCCGAGGCGATTGGCCGCGCGACGGTCCTGCTGGGCGCCGGTCGTGACACGGCCGGGGCCGCGGTGGACCACGGCGTCGGCGCGCTGCTGCTTTGCAAGCCGGGCGATCGGGTGTCGGCCGGCGAGCCTCTCGTCGAACTCTACTACCGCGGGGAAGAGCGTGTGACGCCCGCGCGTCGGCTCGCGGCAGAGGCCTTCGTCATCGGGGACGAGCCGCCCGCCGCCCCGCCGCTCGTTCTCGAGGTCATCCGCTGATGGAGGAGATGGTGCCCACTGTCGTTGACGCCCACGACGCCGCCGGGCGGAGTTCCCGGATCACTCGCGGCGAGCTCCTGTTCCTGCTGGTCGCCGCGGTCGTCGCGGTCAGCGCCGTCGTCGTCGCCCGCGTGGCCGGGCTGCCGCGCATCCAGGCGGTCGTCGGCCTCATCGTGATCCCCGGCATTGCCTACGTGCTCTCGACCAACCGCCGGGCGGTCGATTTCCGGACCGTCGCGTGGGGTGTCGGGCTGCAGATCACCTTTGCGCTCATCGTCCTGCGCACCCAGGTCGGCAAGGCCGTGTTTACCTCGCTCGGCGCCGCGATCACGCGGCTGCTCGGGTTCGCCGGCGAAGGGGCGACGTTCGTGTTCGGCCCGCTCGGCGACCGGACGGTCTGGGGCCGGGTCATGACCGGCGTGCTCGGGCCCGAGGGCGACCGCTACGCGTCGATCTTCGCGTTCCAGGTGCTGCCGACGATCATCTTCATCGCCGCGCTGTTCGCGATCCTCTACTACTTCGGCATCATGCAGCTGGTCGTGCGGGTGTTCGCGTGGGCGATGCTCCGCGTGATGCGGGCGAGCGGCGCCGAATCGCTGAACGTGGCCGCCAGTATCTTCATGGGGCAGACCGAGGCGCCGTTGACGATCCGGCCCTACCTCCCTGAGATGACCCAGTCGGAGCTGATGACGGTGATGACCTCCGGCATGGCGCACATTTCGGGAGGCATCATGGCGGCCTACATCGCGTTCGGCGCGCGGGCGGAGCACCTGCTCACCGCCGTCATCATGACCGCGCCCGGCACGATCATGATGGCGAAGCTCTTCGTGCCCGAAACCGAAACGCCGAAGACGATGGGCCGGGTGCGGCTCGAGGTGGAGAAGACCGACGTCAACGTGATCGACGCGGCAGGACGCGGCACCGGCGAAGGCCTGGCGCTGGCGTTGAACGTGGCCGCGATGCTGATTTCGTTCCTGGCGCTCATCGCGCTGGTCAACGCGCTGCTCGGCGGCATCGGGCAGTTCGGCGCGACGCACCTCGGGCTGCCCGCGCTGGCCGGCCTCAGCCTCGGCCAGATCTTCGGCTGGGTCTTCGCCCCGGTGGCCTGGTGCATGGGCGTGCCGTGGCACGATGCGGGGAACATCGGCAACCTGCTCGGCACACGCATGGCGCTCAACGAGTTCATTGCCTACTCGCAGCTGGGCCAGCTCAAAGGCGTGCTCGATCCGCGCTCGTTCACGATCGCGACGTTCGCGCTGTGCGGCTTCGCCAATTTCAGTTCGATCGGCATCCAGATCGGCGGCATCGG
>PMZR01000117.1 GCA_003170135.1 Acidobacteriota bacterium | reverse complement strand
CAGGGTGCGCCGGGCGGGCAGGCGGCAGGTGCCGCGCAAGGAGGTCAGCGTGGCCAGGGCGCACCGCCGGCGCAGGCCGCAGGCGCGGGCCAGCCGGGTCGCGGCCAGCAGATGACGCCCGAGCAGCAGGCTGCGCGGGCCGAGATGCAGAAGCAGCAGGCGGCCTTCAACGAGCGCGTGAAGCAGGAAATCGATCCGAAGTGGCCGCCCGCATCGATCAAGGACTTCATCGATCACATCGATCACGCCGTGAAGGTGGCGGGCATCGATCACGTGGGAATCGGCACGGACTTCGACGGCGGCGGCGGCGTTCCCGGCTTCAACGATCACGGCGACGCGTTCAACGTGACCGTCGAACTCGTACGTCGCGGCTACTCGGACGGGGACATCAAGAAGATCTGGGGAGCGAACCTGCTGCGGGTGTGGCGTGACGTGCAGACGGTGGCGGCGAAGGCGGGGAAGNNGCCCCGTTCCGATCTCTGTTCCCTGCGCTCTGACGTTTCGATCCCCGATCCCGGCGATCCGCTCTATCAGATCACGATCGTTCGGCCCGCTCCTCGACGCGCGCCGGCGGCGTCGGCGAGACTTTGCGCTTCGCGGCCGCGCTGGCGTATATCAGGTAGGCGCCCAGCAGCACGAGCCCCATCGGCCACCACTGCTCGAGCCAGTCGAGCGACACGCCGAACGCCGTGTTCGCGAACAGCAGCCCGCCGATCGCGATGAGCGCGATCCCGCCCGCCACCGAGCCGCCGCCTTTCGGCAACTTCATGTCGTCGGGAATGTCGACGGCGCCCAGGCCGGCGAGCGCCTGGTTGCAGAAGGCCGCGCGCCGGTACGCGTCCACGATGTTGTAGAGCCAGAAGAACGCCAGGAACAGGCCGAGCAGCGGCTCGAACTGGTGAACGGCGTAGCCGCGGCTGTTGAGGAGCACGATGATCCCGCCGACCACGCCGATGTGAATGAATCCCTGCAGGTAATAGCCGATGTAGATCTGGCCCAGGCCCGGCATGCACGAGAGCATCGCCGCGAGGCCGGGCGACTTGCGTCGCGGATCGCCGGCCAGGCGCGGATCGACACCGAAATCGGCGACGGCCCGGGTCCACACCGGCTGGACGTTGGGCGGGGGTGGCGCGCCATACGGGGCGCCTGCGCTCGCGGGGTACCCTTGCTGTGGATCCTGTTGGCCGTTCATCGTTGGTGCTCCTGCGCTGTTGGCCCGCGCTGCTCCCGCGACCCGGTGGCCGCGTCAACTGTTCCCGAATCCTGTCTTGTAAACGTTCATGGCGCGCGGCCGGTTCGGTCAAAGACGCGAGCCGGTTCAATGTTTCCGCTGACCGTCTGCCGATGGCCGCGGCGGCGGCCGCAGCGACTGTTCTGCGCCACGAATCACCCGTTTCAGATCCAGGTGCGCGATCCAGTTAATCGCCTCGCCAACGGCGCCTTCGATCCCGTCGACCAGCGCCCGCGCCTGGCGCCACTTGGTCGAGATCTCGGTCGCGACGGCGCTTGCGGCCGAGGTGAGGCCGTCCAGCAGGCGCGCCACGGTGCCGATCGCCGCATCTTTCACCGGCAATTCGCCTGCGAGGCGAGCGACGGGAACGGCGCTCGCGAGTCGGCCCGCCTCTTCGCGTGCGCCGTGAAACGCCGCCACCGGGTTGCCTAGCAGCACAACGATGAGCACGGTGCCGATGTAGGCGAGTTCCAGGCTTGCGCGCGGCCGCGCGAGCAGCCTCAGCCACCAGGCGGCGACCGACCCCCGGCGCGGGGCCGCGCTGGTTGCCGCCAGCACTCGTTCGGCGAAGCCCAACGGTGGCGGAATCTCGGCGAGCGCCGGAAGCGCCAGTTGCGCCTCCTGGAGCACGGTCAGCAGTCGCGCGCACGCTTCGCAGTGGGAGACATGGCCTCGGAGGATGTCGCGGCTGTCGGCGTCCAGATGGTCATCGACCAGCGCGGGCAGCAGTTCCTCGGCCTGCGCGCAGGGGGAACCGGTTGTCCGGCCGAGGACATCGGGCAGCAGGTCCGGATCTTCCCCGGCGCCGCCGGGCTGGGGGCCATCGTCGATGACGGTGGCCAGGAGTCGCCGGCAGCGGTCGCAGAGCGCGATGTGCGCGTCGATCCGTCGAGCGAGGTCATCCGGTGCGCGCCCCGCGGCCCAGTCGTCCAGCCAGGTGTCGACGAGCGCGCAGTCCGGGCCGTGCAGGGGGCCGTTCATCTGTCGGCCTCGTTCTCGAGCGAGAGCACGTTGCGCGCGAGTTCGAGCCGCGCGCGGTTCGATCGCGATTTCACGGTGCCCGGCGGGATGCGTAGCATGCGCGCGATCTCCTCGATCTGCAGCCCCTGGATTTCCTTCAGCAGGATCATCTCGCGGCTGATGAGCGTGAGCTTGCAAAGCGCGCGATAGAAGAGGCGTCGCCGCGAACCGGCCGTGTACGCCTCGTCCGGCTGGGCGGTGGTGGCTGCCAGATCCACCATCTCGTCCGCCGGAACGTCGCTCGCGGGCGGTCGCGCCTTGCGCGCGCGCAGTCGGTCGAGGCAGACATTGCGCGCCACCCGGATCATCCAGGGCAGAAACGTTTCGGCGCCGGTCCACTGTGCGCGGGTGCGGTACAGTCGCACGAAGACGTCCTGCGCGAGGTCGCGCGCATCATCGGGGTCGCTCGCGTAGCAAGTGGCCAACGAGTAGATCCGTCGCTGGTACTGGCGCACGAACGCCTCCCACGCCAGTTCATCGCCGTGCCGGCACCGATCCAGCAGCGTGGCGAGTTCCATCAGCGACCTTGTCTTTGTTCAGCTGGCGTCGTGGTTGCCATCGGCCGTCCCTGTAGCCTATAACGTCGCGGCCCCGTCCCCGGTTCGCTTGCGAACCCCTCACGGTCCGCTTTCAGAAATGTAAGGCAGCCAAAACAGGCCCGAAATGGGTCGGTTCTGTCTCACCAAATCAGCAGTATTGCTCGGCAATCGGTTTGTCAGTTGGCGTGGCCTAACCCGCAATGGGCCAGCCGACCGCCCGAATTGGGGTCAGACCCCAATTCGGGGGCGGCGAGCGTGCAGGACGAGCGATAACACGGTGTAATAGGCGGGAAAAACGAGCGAGAGGTCGAGCAGCGTCTGGTTGACCGCCGGCAACTGACAGAGCAGATAGAGCAGCAGCGCGCCCCACGCGCATCCGAGGCCCATCGTCAGGCCGCGCAGCGTCGTCGTTCTCGACGGGTAGACGTAGCCGATGCGGACGAAGACGAGCAGGCAGAGCACGAGCAGGACAACCGCGTTCACCCCCGCCGGCGTCCCGAACACGTACAGGTAGAACGCGACGATGTTCCAGTAGGACGGAAAGCCGGTGAAGAAATGGTCCGCCGTCTTGGCGTCGCTCTTCGAGAATGCGATCGCGCTGGCAACCAGCATCGCAAAAACGACGGCCAGGCCCCAGCCGGCGGGCAGGCGCCCTGCGTGGTAGAGCAGGAACGCCGGCACAAACACGAACGTCAGGTAATCGACGATGTCGTCGAGGTGCGCGCCGTCGATGCCGGGCAGGCGATCGTGCACCCGAAACGCGCGCGCTAGCAGCCCGTCGCTGGCATCGACCGCGACCGCGGCGATTAGCCAGACGAACGCGTCGCGGATGTTGCCGGAAACGATCGCCGCCAGCGACAGGAACGCGAGTGCCGCGCCCGTCGCCGTATAGAGATGCGTCAGCCACGCGGTCCAGGCAATGGCCGGGACAAAGAGGGCAGGCCGGGCAGGTGTGCCCGATCGGGCGGGCGCAGCGAGTCGGGCGGGTGGGGACGGTCGGCTCCGCATACCGCCCCGATTCTACGCCTGGCCGGCGCCGGAAACCGGACCGGGCGACCGATTTCTACTTGCCCTTGAGGACTTCTTCGAAGAACGCCACCGCCCGCGGATCCTTTGACTGGCCGAGCCAGAACATCGCGCGCTGTCGCACCTTCGGATCCCGGTTCGAGCGCGCAATGCCGACGAGCAGCGGAACGCCTTCGTCTTTCGGCAACTGCGACAGCGCGAACACCGCGCGTTCCTTCACCTGCGCTTCCGGGTCGTTGTCGATCGCGTCGGTAATCGCCCCGACGGCCTTCTTGCCCGCCTTCTGCGCCAGCCAGAACAGCGCCTGGCCGCGCACCGCCGCGGCCGCGTCCGCCTTTGCCATCTGGATGAGCGTGTCGATGGCGCCGGGAGCGGTGCTCTGGGACAGCGCGAAGGTGGCCTCCTTGCGGAATTCCGCGCTCGCGTCGTGCTCGGCGGCCGCACGCAGCAGCTGGTAGCCGCGTTCGCCGCGCGCCGCACCGAGCCAGAACGCCGCCTGCTTGCGGATCTCGAGCGGCCGCGTGGCGCCCATCATCTGTTCGAGCGCCGTGTCGGCCGACGGGTCGCCATGCAGCGCCACCGCGGTCACGGCGCTCCGCGCCACGCGCGGGGGTGCGCTTGTCGACTGCGCCAGCCCGGCGAGCAGGCGGACGCTGTCGGATGGAGCGACGCCGGTCAGGGAGATGAACGGAAGACCGCCGGCATCGAGATCGCATTCCGGAGAGAAGATCTCAATCCTGCCCACCTGCTGGTTCTCGACGCGGAACAGCACGAGCAGCGTCGCATCGCCTTCCAGTTTCACCGTGCGATCGTCGGCGGCCGTTGTCGTGGACGGCCGGCCCTCGAGGTAGCTCGGCGCGCTGGTATGCGACTCGCCGTTACCCCAGCAGCCAGCGCGGTGCCCGGGAACCGCCGGGACCGGGTACCCGACCCACGCCGGCCTGGACTGCTGCCGGACCAGCGCCTGGAAGAACGTGTCGAACGGGCCGGTCACCGCGCGCTGGTCGATGGCGGCGTTGACCACCCTGGGCGACTGCGCGAAGGCCGTCGTGGCGGCCAGCACCACTGCGCCGGCGAAAGCGGCGAGTTTCATGTGCGTCCCCTACTTCAGCAGTTCCAGCATGTAGTCGGTGGCTTCCTTCGACTTCATCATCGAGAGGCGCGACACGATCTCCTTCTTCATCCCCGGATCCGTTTCGCCGCGCGCCAGGTCCACCAGCGCCTTCGCGTTCCCCTGCATGGAGAGCGTGCTGACGATCTGTTTCTTGACGCCGGGATCCTTGTCCGCCTTGTAGATCTGCACCAGCATGTCGCCGGTCTTCTTGCTGTCCATCATGCCGAGATCGCGCACAGCGTTCGCCCGGAGCTTCGCGTCCGTCTCCTGCCTCGCCACTTCCGCGACGCGGTCGGTATTGCCGCTCATGACCATCGATCGGACGATCTGCTCCTTGATGTCGTTGACCTTCTCCACCTGGTACAGCTGGAGCAGTTCGTTGTCGGCCCGCATCATGCCCAGCTGCCGGATCGCCTCGATCCGCAGATCCGGTGACGATTCGGTCTTCGCGATGTTCAGCAGGTGGTCGACGTCGTGGGCCATCATCAGGCTTCGGATGATTTCCCGCTTCACATCGCTGTCTTTGGACGAGGCATAGATGTCGGCGAGCAACTGCGCGTTGTTCGACGTGCTGCTCGACGAGCGGCCGCGCATGCCGAGATACCGGATGGCCTTGAGCTGGAGGTCCGGGTTCGCGCCGCCGCGGGCGATCGCGCCCAGCACCTCCCGCGCACGCGGCGAGTCGTTCGTGCCCAGCACGAAGAGCGCCCGCTGCTTGACCTTCAACGAGTCGTGTCCCTTGAGCACCTGCTCGAGCAGCGGGATCGCGCGTTCGGGGTCGGTCTGCATCAGCGAGTTGATGGCGATGAGCTTGAGATCCTCATTGGCGTGGTCCTCGGGCTTCGCCATCTGCCCGGCGTTCTGCTTCACCTCGATCTCGAGCGCCTTCGCATCGTCCAGGTACCGGCTGTTGGGATAGGCCTTCGCAAGATCCTGCAGCGTCGAGAGCGCGTCGGCGCGGTTGCCGAGCCTGTCGAGCGCGTACGCCTTCCAGTACATCGCGCCGTCCATGTGCGCCCCGCCCGCCTTGACCACCCGGTCGAACACGTCGGCCGCGCGCTGCCACTGCTCGTTGTCGAGCGCGCTCAGGCCCGATTCATAGAGCGATTCGTCGCGCATGACGCGCGCCGCCACCATCGGGCGTGACGCGATGGGCGTGCGGCCCTGCTGAGCCTGCAGATCGAAGAGCGACATCGCCACCGCATCGATCGGCGTGGTGACGCGGGCGAGCGCATCCTCGTAGGCCTTCATGGCGTCGATTGACGCGATGGAGTCGATCGATTTCTGAACCGCTTCGAGGCGTTGCAGATCCAGGTCCGGGATCTGCACGGCGACCGGCGGGACCCGGATGGTTGTCGCCGGGACCTGGATGTCGATCTTAGGAACGTGCACGGCGGTTTGCGGCACGACCGCCACCGACGTCGCCGTCGATTGCGCGCGGGCGGTGGCGGCGGCAACGGCGGTCTGCGCGCGCGCGGCGGTCGGACAGACGGCTGCCGACGCGAGAACCGCGAGGATGATGACTGCACGGCGCGAGGACTGTGTCGTATTGGTATTCATGTTCATGGTCTCACCTTGGCATCCCGAAACGCCGTTCCCGGCCGGTCGGCTGCGCCGGGGGGCGCTCACGAACGCGATCGGCCAGCGTGCGGGGCCCCCGCCTCTTCGCGCTGCCGCACCTGGGTATCGAGCACGCGGATCTTGAAGACGATGCCCTGCGCTTCGATGCGCTGACGGACCTGCTGAAATTCGGCGCTCGAAAGGCGTGACGGACTGTTGGCGATTTCGACCAGCAGGCGTTCCAGATCGTCCAGCACGTCAGCGACCACCCGCTCGCCCGCCTCGTTGGCCGTCTGTCTGATCAGCCGGTTGGTCGGCACCAGGTCGCGCGCCCATTCCTGTGTCCCCGAAATGTCGACCGGGCCGTTTGTCGGTCCGTTCATCAGTTCGATGAGGACCATCTGGGAGCGCTGCAGGTGATCGCTCACCGCGACCAGCAGCACGCGGTCGCGCACCTGGACCTGGAGCGACGTGGTTGCGGCCTGCCGGCCCGGCGTCGGAGTCGCCGTTCGCGCCTGTCGCAGCGGTTGCGGCTGCTGCGAGTACCGGCCCGCGAAGAACGCGGCCAGGAGCAGGACGGCGATGCCGCCGGCAAACGCCAGCCGCCTCGGCGCGAACCACGCGCGCCAGGTTCGGGCGGGCGCGCGGTCGAGGCGCTCGTGCACGCGCGCCCACACCTTGGCCTCGTAGCCGGCGCCGGGTTCGGGAATCCGGTGCGCATCGACAGCGGTCAGCGTTCGCTGCAACTCTTGCAGCGTCGCCTGGCACACGGCGCAGCTTTCAACGTGTGCGCCCACCGCTTCGTGGCCGTCCGCTTCGCCGTAGAGGAAGAGGACGATCTGTTCCTCGTCTGGGTGGTTGTGGTTCATTGGTCTCCGCCTTACCGAAGGACCGGTTCGAGCGCCCGCCGCATCTTCTGCACCGCCCGAAAGACCGTGTGCTTGGTGGCGCTCGTCCGCAGTCCCAACGCGCGGCCGATTTCCCCGATCGACTGGCCTTCGAAGTGCCGCAGGAGGAACGCTGCCCGTTCCGCGGCACTGAGATCCTGGAGCGCCAGCGTCACTTTCGCCTGGACTTCGGCGCTGAAGGCCAGCCGCTCCGGCGACGGGTTCGTCTCGCGCTCCGCGGCAATCGCCTCGGCATCCTCGTGCCCCTGTTCCTGCTGGCGGCGCGGCCGCTGGCGCAGCAGATCGAGCGAACAGTTCACGGCGATGCGATAGAGCCAGGTGCCGAAATTCGCCCGCGATTCGAACCGGTCGATCTGCCGGTACGCCCGCAGGAACGTCTCCTGCACCACGTCGTCGGCGTCGGGCTCGTTGCCGAGCATGCGGAAGGCGAGCCGGAAGATGGCACGCGCGTGTTGGTCCACGAGCGCGCGGAAAGCCTCACTGTCTCCCGCTCGCACCCGGGCGACGACCGCCGCGTCGGTTCCGTCCATCCGATCCTTTAGACGCAGGGCAGGGGTTCCGGTTAGGTTAGGCCTGAAGAGTAGCAAGCAGCGACGCCCACGCCTCGGGACGACGGTCGAGTTCGCGCCAGTAGCGCTTCCGGAAGTCGTTCCATATCCCATCGGCCGCTTCCGCCGGGTCATACGCGCGCCTCAGCCTGATTGGCATATTTCGACTCCCGGGATCCTGCTCGCAACGCGCGTGCTAGCTTTCAGCCGGGCGGTGGTACGGCGATTATCGCCGGAGCTCGAGTTGAGCTGACACATGACGCGGCGACACGTCCGCTCAACCGCTCTCCAGGACTGAAGAAGAGAGAGGTCGGGCCGGGCGACTTGTCGGGGTGCGAGGGGCGGATCGACTCAGCGCAGATCTTTGAGCGCCTTCTTCGAGAGGATCAGGACCTGGCGCGTGGCGCTGCGGGCGTGTTTCGGTCCCGGCGCGACTCGGATCCGCCGGATGCGGCAGCCCGAGCCGTAGCGAACGGCCGCGACATGGTCGGGCACGCGCAAGCTGGCAATCAGGCCGGGCAGGTGCGCGATCGGTTCGACGTGCAGGACCTGCTCGGTGTCGTACTCGATCGTCTGGCCGGCGTGTGCCCAGATCGCGAGCGGCGCGAGGCGCCTGGCCTGGACCTCCACGTCATCGGAGGTTGGCGCCGCCTGGCGCGCGTGCGCCGTTCGCGGCGGGGACCCGGCCGGTGGCGCCGCGCCGGCCCCGCCGGCGATCAGTTGCTGCATCGCCGATGTCTTGCGCGGCGCAGCCTGGTCCTGGCTCCCGCCTTCCTGCGCGTCTAGTCTCGCCATGAGTGCCTGCATGCCGCATCGGCCCGGATCGTAGAACCCCCACTCGTCCTGGACGGGTTCCGCCGGCTCGGCGGCTGGTGACGGTTCCGGGACGTACGTCCGGCCATGGCCATTTCCGTTCGCGCCGTTTCCGTTGCGCGCCTCGTCCGTCTCGCACGGTTCGGCCGCCACGGTCGCTCCGCCCGAGAACGCATCCTGGCGCAAGCGCTCGATGTCGGTGCGCAGCGCCGCAAGGGCCGTGGCGATGAAGTGGCCGTCGAGACCGAGTGGCGCTTCGATCTCGATCACAGGCCGCCTGCGAGCGCGGCGTCGTCGTCGCGACTTCCGCTCCGAGCGCGCGTCTGTCTCCGATGTGGGCGGCGTTGACTCCGCTTCACCGGTCCGAGCGCCGGCATCGCCCGTTTTCAGGCGGTCGCCGAGGCCAGGCCCCGCTTCGTCGCTGCTGGCAGGCTTGTCTTCTTCGGCCGGAACCACTGTGTCCGCGGCGGCCGGAGAATTGGCGGCCGGCGCGATCATCGGCGTCAGATCCTGCCAGTCTTCATCTGCGTCCGCGCCGACGCTGGTGCCCCGAAGAACCGGCGGGGCGGTGGAAGCCTCCAGGCCCAAGGGTTCGGGCGCCGGACCCGGTTGCGCCGCAGCCTGCCCGGTCTCGAGAACAGGCGCCGCGGTGGTCCCGTCGTGGTCGATCGCGACATCGGACCCGTCCGGACGTTGGGTGGCGACGGAACGGCCGGTCTTCAGGCCGCTGGCGACGTGTGCGACGAACGCGTGCAGCGGCGTCAGCGCGCGAAGCCACGCCGTGTGCACGGCCGCCGACGTGTCGCGCATGAAGGACGACTGGCCGGCGGGCTCACCGGCAGCCTCGGTCCCGCGCTCGGACTCGACCTCGAACCCCGTTGGAGTTTCCGCGACGGGCTTGCGGCTCACGTCGTCGGGGGTGAGGGCGCTCCCGTCGCCGGCGACGTCGATCATCGAGGCGGGAGCGATGTCCTGCCCTGTGACGGACTGCGCGGCGAAAGCAGGACTGAAGTCCTGCTCCACGTCCGCCGCGGGACTCAAGTCCTGCTCCACGTCTGCCGCGGGCTGCTCCGCGGTCGCGGGACTCAGGTCCTGCTCCAACGCTGGCGCGGAGTAGGTAAATGCGGTCGGGAGTATTTCTTCGGTCTCGGCGAC
>PMZR01000015.1 GCA_003170135.1 Acidobacteriota bacterium | reverse complement strand
TCCGAGATTCCCGGTACGGTTCAAAGTAGTGTTAACGGGGCAGATTGAGCCCGCTGTTGCGGCCGACATCATTGCGTACAACCAGAATGTGGGAGAAATTGGCAACCCGCACGCTGGAACGATCATGCGGTTCGATCTGCCGATTCGCGTGTACGTCGACTCCTCGTTCGATAGATTCTCACCTTGTGCTCAGCGCGCCGTTGCAACCTGGACCTCGGCGACGGGCTTCCCAATCGTCTTCACGGACACCGAGGTTGAGCCGCGGATCGAGATGATCGTAATGCAGACGGCCGATAGCCGGGCGAGGACGCTAACGGTGTCGGTAAATCTAGATAACAGCCTGAGGTCTGTGAACCTGATCATGCCCACTTGGGGCCCGGGCTGTGACGCGCCGGTAGAGGACACAGTGAACCACGAGTTTGGACATGCCTTGGGCATCGTGGGGCACCCGGACTGGGGTGGTGTCATGGCGCACTTGCCGTATGGCGTGAACCCTGGCGTCAGAAAGCCGAGCGCCAGAGAAGTCCGCATGTTGGTGGGGCTTTACAGCCTTCCTCTCGGTGCCCACCTGGAGCCTGACGGGACGTGGATCGTCCCCTAATCTCAGGTTGGCTTGTCTTTGAACGCGCGAGGCCACACAGCAAGAGACGCTTCGTTCGACATGGAGATCCTCGATGCGAATGTACTTACCACTAGCGCTCGTACTGGCTCTCTTCGTCCAATGCCGTCCTGCTGAAGCCCAGGAGAAAAACGCGGTGGGGCTGACTCTCGCTTATCCAGCGTCCGTTGGACTGCTCTGGCCTGTCTCGATTACGTGTGCCCTTCGGCCGGAGATCAGCGGATCGCTCCGATCGAACGACTCAACAGTCACTTCTGGAACGGGCCAGGTGTCATCGGGCGGGTCGAGCGACAACCGGGCACTTGGGGGCGGATTGTCCGTGCTGTTCTATGTCCGCAAGTGGGAAGATCTGCGTGTCTATGTGACGCCTCGTTTCGCGTACACGCGGTCTACCAGCACGAGCGACACATCGGACTACGTCGCCTCCGACTATCTCGTCAGCGGTTCTGTTGGTTTCGAGTATTCACTCGGTCGCAGGTTCGGCATCTTCGCCGAGATCGGGGTCAGCTACGACCGGCAGACGTCGTCGAACAACGTGGCCGGAACCGGGGTGACTGCCGGCAGTGTCCTCGACACGACAATCAGCACGACAGGCCCTAGAAGCGGCATTGGGGCCATCTTCCGCTTCTAGTGGAACCCCATCGTCGCAGGGGAGGATGCGTCAACATGCTTCGGTCAATGACGCGAATCGCGTTTGCCCTGTCGTGTTTGCCGGTCTCGGCTGGGCTCGTCCTTCATTCTGAAGGTGCGCGGCCCCTGGGATCATCGCAACAATCCAGACCCCAGGAGCCGCGCGACACATCAGCGACGCCCAGGACGGCGTCGGGTTCCGTCACCGGGCGCGTCGTGGCGATCGACACCGGCTTGCCGGTTAAGCGAGCACGTGTCGTCACGTCGGGAGCCGCTGGCGGCGCGCGGGCAGTGCTCACAGACGAGGCCGGACGGTACGAGATCACCCGTTTGGTGGCTGGTGCAGTGATCGTAAGCGCTTCGAAGGAAGGACTTGTTGCCACGTCCTACGGACAGCGATCCTGGCCAGGCAACGGTACGTCCTTGACGCTCCGGGAGGGACAACGCATAGATCACGTCGACATCGCGCTGCCACGCGGTGGCGTCGTCACGGGGCGGGCCCTGGACGAATTCGGTGAGCCGCTCGTGGGCGCGACAGTCCGCGCTTGGAGAATTCTCTGGCTCAACGGAGGGGTCCGCGCCGCCCCCGGGGGTTCGGACATCGCGGACGACCGCGGCGTGTACCGGGTGTTTGGACTAACACCGGGAAGCTATTACGTGTCCGCCACGCGGGCTACGACCGCTGGCGAACGGGCGCTGTCCGCAGACAGAGACATCGAACCGGTCGGCGGCACATCGGTCGGGTATGCGCCGACGTACCACCCTTCGGGGGCAAGCCTCGCTGAGGCGACGGCGGTCAGAGTGAAGGCCGGTCAAGAGACCACCGGAATTGACGTGAACGTGCGCTTGGTCACGTTGGCGGAAGTGAGCGGATCTGTCGTCACCCCGGACCCATCAGCGCGCGTGTCCGTCTCTCTGATCGCCGACGGACAGGCGGGGTTTGGGCCAACGCCGTTTGAGGCGACGGTCTTTCGTGACGGCACCTTTCGTTTCGCGGACGTGCCGCCAGGACAGTACCTGGCCTTCGCCGAAGAAATGGGGAGCGGAGGTCGACTTGCAATCGCAGGTGTCGGGACACGTCGGTTTGCCCTGCAGCCCGTCCTTGTGGCGGGCCAGAACGTGAGGGGGCTCACGATAACCCTGGGGACCGGCGGAACAGTGACGGGTACTGTGTCCTTTGAGGCCACGAGATCCCAGCCCCCTACCGATCTCGGTGGGTTTCGCGTCGTGACCACCGGGGCTCGATCGTTGATTGGCATGCCTGGGTCGGCGTCGCAGGTGCACCCCGACGGAACGTTCACACTTACCAACGTTCCGCCCCTTCCAGTCTTGCTCGACGTTGTAGTTCCCACCAGGGCGCCGGACGCGCGCGCGTCCGGGTGGCAGTTGAAAGGCATCTATCTCGGTGGTCGCGAGATCACCGATACTCCGATCCAGGTCTCTCAGGGACAGTCGCTTTCCGACGTGCTGGTTGTCTTCAGCGACAGCGTCAGCGGACTGGCGGGCGAGGTCCGTCAAGGCTCTCAACCTGCCGCGAGCTCCGCTGTCCTCGTGTTCTCCTCCGATCCAGCCCTGTGGCGTATGCCTCAGTCCAGGTACCTCCGGATGGCACGGACGGACCCGCAAGGCCATTTCGACATTCACCCACTGCCTCCAGGCCGATACTACGTTCAGGCACTCGTCGACATCGATCCGCTTCAATGGACTAACCCGGACGTGCTCGACAGACTGCGCGAGACCGCGTCCGTCGTAACGGTGAACGAGAACGAGACGAAAACGATCAGCCTCTTCGTAGGCGTCCGCTAACGCCAACTCGGCAAACGGTCGCAGCAAGACAAACGAACGAGCCGGATCCTCGCCTGCTGACTGACAGCGGGAAGGCGCTGCAATGCACTCGACATCATGGTGTGCGGCGTGATCGGGCTGGCGCTCATGCTGTCGATGAGCGAGACGAATGGGGGGTCGCTGGAGGACTGAGGAGGATCGTCCGGAAGTCCGAAAGTCCGGAGGTCCGAAAGTCAGACTCCGGGACTGCCGAACTCCGCGACCAGTTCGAGTCGGGATCGGGGCGACGCCAACCGCTCCTTCGCGATCAGCGTCAGTTGGTCCCCGACCCCGACCCCTGATCCCCGATTCCGACGTGCGTCAGAACCCTACTTGAAAAGCGGATCCGGCACCACCATCATCTTCTTCGTCGCCACTTCCTTGCCGTCAACCGTCAGCGTCACCTTGTAGACACCCGCGTCCACCATGTTGGCGCCGCCACGGCCGCGACCGGCCTGCGCTGCCATCATCTGAGCGAGTTCCGGATTCTGCGCCGGGTCGGGCGCTCCTGCACCCGCCGCGCCTGCCGGGGCGCCCGCCGGAACCACCGCCGGCTGACCGCCGCCCGCGGCGCCCGCGCCGCCAGGCATCTGGCGCCCGAGGTTCCAAGAACACCTTCTGCAGGCCCTTCTTCGTGTTGGCCGTGGCGTACTCCTGGATAGTCGCGCCCTCGAGGTCCTTGATCGTCACAGTGACCTTCTGCGCGTCGCCCTTCAGGTAGTAGTAGATGTTCTGGCCGACTGCGCGGCGTCAATTAGTTTTGCCGGTCGGCAGATCTAATTGTCGCCGCGCACGGTCTCCTCGAATTGCGCGTCGGCTCAGAGGACTTGCCGGGTCAGCGTTCGCGTGCGGGCGCCGTCGGCGCTCGTCAGGTCGGCACCGTCGGTGGTGAGCACGCGGGTGCCGACCCCCGCGAACTGGTCGATGATTACCTCGCTGACCATCACGTCGCGGGCAAGTCGGTCCGCATGCTCCACGACGACGACGACGCGGACGCCGTTCGACCCGGCCCGGTCCAGGAGCGCCGCAAGGCTTGGCCGATCACCGAGCTCGCGGGTTCCGCCGACGCCCTCGTCGCGGTACTCATCGGCGACGGTCTGAAACCCCGCCCGCAGCCGGCGACGTCGGCCGCTGTGCCGACGCCCCAGATTGGAGTGGCATTGGGACAGAGGCCGCCCGCCTTCGCCGTTTCTTCGGCCCGTAGACCCCCTTGTTCCCACCGTTCTGCCGCCAGCGTCTGGAACATCTGAGCACCTGGTCCGCCCCAGCGATGCGGCGAGACGCGATCACAATCGAGCTCGTCCAACGGCAGATCGAGGACTGGCTGAACGACGGCCTTGCAGGGTCCACTGTGCGCCATCGCATCAACGCGCTGCGCCAGGTCTACAAGGTGCTCGATGGCGATGGCGGGTACAACCCGGTACTCAAGGTGAAGGCTCCGCGCAAGCGCCGGCTGATTCCACGGGCGATTGACTACGACACGATCCGGACGACGTTCAACCAGATGGCTCCATCGCCAACCAAGGCGTTCCTGATGATCGTGGCGTTCTGCGGGTTCCGCCCCTCAGAGATCCGGCGCACCGAACCGTGGATGCTGCACCTCGATGCCGATCCGCCGCATGTGGTTCGCAACACCGCGAAGGGCGGGGATGTGACCGTTGTGCCGCTGTCGGAGGAAGGCGTGCTCGCGTGGCGCATGTTCATCGATCACGGCGGCTTCGACAGGCAGCCCGATCTCAAGGACCGCTTGGGCCGCTCGTGCCACACCTGCACGTACACCAACGCGAACCGCGATTGGAAGGCGGCAATGGAGCGCGGCGCTTTCCATCCCACGCGCTGCTACGACCTCGTCCATTCGTACTGCACGCAACTCCTGCAGGAAGGCGGTGGCGACATCTCCCTGGTCCAGAAGGCACGTGGCCACCGGGACATTCGGACCACGCTCGTGTACACGCAGGTCGTTGTTGACCCGCGGTTGGCGGACGCAGTGCGAAAGGCGTTCACGCTGAAGCCGAAGGCTCGACTGCGCGTGGCAGGTTCGCGTGGCAGCGGCGGTAACTGACAGAACCGGCAAGGGTTCCAGCCGAGCAACTTACCCTCCGGAGTCGAAGGCCACAGGTTCGAATCCTGTCGGGCGCACCAACCTTCGCTCACCCTTGCCAACTTCGTAAGCTTCGGTTGGCAAGCCAACGCGAAGGTTCAGGCCCCAGACGCTCCGAAGCAAGGCGAGGACACGCGCCCGTCCCGCAGCCTTGCGAAGGAGGGTCGGGCGCGCCACTCCTTGGCCGGGGGGCTTCGCCCCACCGGTCCCCCCTGCACGCTCGCTCGCGGGGCCCCCTTACTCCCTACTCCGCTCGCGTGGCTCACTCGTTATACTCGTTCGCATGCTTGCCCGGGGGGCTTCGCCCCGCCGGTCCCCCCTGCACGCTCGCTCGTTGATGAAAGGGAACGGCTACGTGACGACAGGAGACGACACCGGTAGACGCGGTGCAGTAGCAACGGTCGCGGCCGCTGTCGCGGCCATCCCGATGGGACTGGCTCCTCGGCGTCGGTGGGACAACTTTCCGGCGCTTCCGATCGAGACGATGGCTGCGGTGTCCGGGATTCTGACGGCGATCGCGGGGCTGGTGACCGGCTCAGTGTCGTTCTTCGGCTACCTGCAGCGCACGGCGCGCACTGTGCCGGGGGCCGAGCGGGAGGTGGCGGTCGTCCTCCTGCTCGTCTCACTTCTCGCGTTCGTCGCACTCACCCCCGCAGGGTGGCTTTCCGCCTACCTGCTCGTATCCGGGGTGCTCCGGTTCGGCGGGGCGATGACCGACGAGCCGTTCGGCGATCCCCTCCTCGGGGTAATCGACCGTGTTCTGAGCGGTGCCCGAAAAGGAACCGCCGAGCCCAGTCGGGCGCGGCGAGCGCGGGAGCGGCTGAAAGGCGACGAGGTGCCAGACCGCCTGTATCCGGCATCGTGGGCTGGCATCACTGACGCCGCCTATGTTGTGGTTGCGTCTCGCCCAAGGCTGACTGGACGCCGGGTGTCGCCAACAAGCGGCTGAACCGCCCGATCGCGCGCTGCGAAGGCGGCCGCTCCGCTTCGCGTGACTCACTCGTCGAACTCGTTCGCCGACTCCTGCCTGTTCGGACCGGGCACGGCACTGCCCGTGTGTGGGTAACCCTTGAGCCGCACCCCACGACCCTCTATGATTACCCCGGTCTCGCAAAGGCATACATCGCGGAGGCATCATGAAGAAAGCGCTGATCGGTCTGGTGGCGCTCGTCGTGATCGTAGGCGCCGGGTTTGCCGCATTCCGGCTGGGATGGCTTGGTCGTGCCCCGTCCTCGGCGGCCTCCGGCGCGGCCGGCTCGTCGCTGCCGTTGACCGATGACGAGCGGCGAGCGCTGGACCAGCGCGGTGCGCAGCAGTTCCAGAACTACGCGTCGCTGGCGCGAGAACTTCGGGCCAGGCCGATCGATCTGGACGAGGCGCTCGGAAAGATCGGACGCGATCCGGCCACGCTTTCCGCGTGGATCCACGAGCACATCGCCTTCGAGCCCTACGAGGGCTTCATGAAAGGCGCGCAGGGTGCGCTGGTATCCGGCCGCGCCAACTCGGCCGACAAGGCGTTGCTGCTGGCGGAGCTGCTGCGCCGGGCCGGAGTCGGGGTCAAGTTGGTCCGCGGAACCTCCGAGGGCGCGCCGCAGGTGAAAGCCGGCCTGCCCGAGGACCTGAACAGGACGCCGACCGATCAGGAATTGAACACCACCGCGGCGCGGCTGGGGATCGACAGCGCGCAGGTGCGCTCCGGCCTGACCGCGGTGCAGGTGCGCCACCAGAAGCTGCTCGAAAACCTGTGGACGCGCGTCGACCGCGACCTCGCGGCGGTCGGCGGCGCGCTCGACGCGGCGCACGTGCGCGTGCCGGGCGCAGCGGCAGTCCCGGTTCCGTCCGAACGCTGGTGGGTGCGGACCGACAACGGCGATCTCGATCCCACGCTCGGTCAGCCGGGCGGCTCCGAGATCTCGACGCACGAGATCGACAATCTGCCGGCCGACCAGTTCCATCGGATGACGATCCGCGTTCACATCGCAGGCGGCGGCGGGGAAAAGACCGTCCTCGAAAACTCGTTCCGCAGCGCGGACCTGTTCGGCCAGACCGTCGTCGTCGGGAACGTGCCGTTGGACTTCGGCAAGAACCTGACGAACGACGGGAAGACGACTGCGCAGTCGGTATTCGCAGCGGCCGGCGCGGTCACGAAGTTCCAGCCGCAGATCGTGGCCGGCGGCAAGACGCAGGCTGGCGACGCCTTCGACCTGCAGGGAAACAAGGTCGCCGCGGGTGGCGGGCGTTCCGATGCGGCGTCCGGCGTGGGCGGCGGCATGGGCGGCCTGCTTGGAGGAGTGAGCGGCGAAGAACGCCAGGAAGAGAAGAAAGGGACCGACAGCCTGACCGCGGCCTACGTGGACATCGATCTCGATGCTCCCGGCCAGGCGCAGTCGGTCCATGTTCGCCGCAACCTGCTGCTTCCGGGTTCGACAGGCCGCCAGCGGATCCTGGACCTGCTCGCGACCAGGGAAATCCTCGTCCTGCCGGACCAGGTGACGCCGGAGTACGTCGACAATCTGGTGCTGCAGTACGCCGACCTCTGGCGGCAGTGGATCAGCGCGCACAAGCGCGACAGCTTCAACCCGCTGAACATCCGCGAATACCAGGGGATGCCGCACTTCGAGGCGACGCTGTACGCGTTCGGCCTGCTGCGCCGCGCGGAACTGCGGCATCTGAGCGAGAGCCGCCTGGGCCGGATCACGTGGGCCGCTCCCCGCCCGACGGTCGTGTCCTACGTGCGGAGGCTCGTCGACGGGACCCGTCCCGCGGTGGCCGCGGGAATCGACATCCTCGAGAACACCTTGCTGCCGCTCGAAGGGGCAGCGCCCGACTGGCGCCACCAGTTCGCATTCGCCGCAGGCATCCTGGATACGGCGCTCGAACACGAGATCGTCAGCGGTCCGGGCGTTCGTTCCAACACGAGCGTCTACCTGGAGCAGGCGCTGCGCCAGGGGCGTCGGCCCATGGCGGTGCAGGCGTCGCTGCCCTCCGATTTGCCCGTGAGCGCCGTCGCCAGGGAGCAGATGCGGGGGCAACTCGACGAGGCGGCCGTGGTCGTCGTACCGCAGACACCTTCGTCCTGGTACCGCGTGAACCTGACGACGGGCGCGACGCTGGGGTACGTCGAGGGCGGCGGCGGGCAGGAGCTGTCCGAGTATGCCGAGAAGATTGCCATGGACATCGAGCTCAAGGGCATCATGGAGTTCTGGGGCAATCTGTTCAAGTGCATCGCGATGGGCGTCGAAGCGCCGCTCGGCGACTACGAGAACAACGCCGAGTCGCTCGTCGAGTGTTTCAAGCTGATGTGTGGATCGGTTCCCGGAGCGGTGGGAAAGGTCGCCGACGCCGAAGGGCTGATCGGGGGCGTGCTTGGCTACGGCGCCGACAAATTCTACGAAAAGTTGTGCGAAAAGCTGTGGGAAGGCCTGAGCGGCAAGAAGTCGGAGGGCGGACACGACAAGTAGGCACGCGATGCAGGTGACACGAAGAGGCGCCGTCGGCCTCGCCGCTGCCCTTCTCGCAGCGTTGCCGCTGTTGCTTTGCGGAGCGGGCGGCGTCGTCACGCTGCTGGTCAGCGCGGATACCGAAGGGCAGACCGCAGCGTGCCAGGTCTGCCCCGTCGACGCGGCGCCTGGCGGCATGGCGCGGCGTGCCACCTTGATCAACGAGCGGCGGCGGAAGGACCCGGCGCTCGTTCTGCTCGATGCCGGCAACGCGCTGTTCGGCGGTGACAGCATGGCCGGCGGTGGCGACGCCATCGTCGCCGCGTACAATCTGCTGGGCTACGACGCGGTCAACCTGTCCTATCGGGACTTCAGGCTGGGCAAGGCGCAGACGCTGCGCACGCTGCGAGACGCCAGGTTTGCGGTTGTGTCCTGCAACCTGGTGGACGATTCGACCGGCCAGCTTGTCGCCCGACCCTACATCGTCAAACAGGCCGGCATCGAGCGCGTCGCGATCGTCGGCGTCACCGTCCCGCCGGCAGCACAGGACATGCTGCCTCACCTCGGACAGCAACTGGCCGGGATTCGCGTCGAGGATCCGCTGCAGGCGCTGGCGGCCTGGTTGCCGAAGGCGAAACGCGAGTCGGCCCGCGTGATCCTGCTCTTCTACGGTCCGGCCGCCAGCCTCGATACGGTGCGCCGGAGGTTTGGCGGCGATCTCGCCGCAATCCTGGTCGGTGGCATCCCGCCGGACGCGCTGCCTGGCGCGTCACGACCGGCCGTCGTCACCACCATGGAGCACGGGAAGCGGCTCGCGCTGGTGCGACTGCTGGCCGACGGCGGAACGGACGTCCGGCAGATTGACGTGGCGCCCTCCCTCGAGCCCGATCCGCGCATGGAAGAACTCCTGAGGCGCCACGTCTCGCCCTGACTCGACGTGGCGGACAACCCTCTTTTGCGGGACAGTCGATCCGCTGGCCGCCCTGCGCTGCGAGTGAACAGGTCCGGCGCGCGCGTTCGGCCTGGCGGGTCGCGGGTAAATGACGCCCGGATAGTCGTAGATGAACACGCGGCGATCGGGGAAGCGTTCGATCAGCCGGTCGAGACCCACGCCATCGCCGTCGCCCCACCCGAAGTAGAGCACGTCCGCCGACGCCAGCGCGGGCGGGTTGCGTGTGAAGTCGGCCCAGGTCTCGCCGCGCGGGCCGGTCTTCAAGAGGACGATCTTCCTGCCCGGCGCGAGCCGTCCCACCGCGCGCGCCAGATCGTTCCGTTCGTAGACGCGACGGGTTTCGATCACGGCGAACACGATGCTACAGAGGATCTGCGCGACGATGGCGTATCGCCAGAATCGCCGGGCGCGTCCCGCGTCTTCCACGTACAGTCGTCGCCATGCATCGACGGTGGCGACGACGAGGAACGGGAAGTACGCCGCCAGGTAGCGAGGACCGGGACCGCCGATCGCGCCGACGTAGAAGAAGTACACTCCCGCGGACATCAGGAACAGCGCCGCATTGACCTTGAACTGCGATCGCCGCCAATAGCGACGCGCCAGGAGAACCATGACCGGCGGGAAGCCGTAGAGCACCGCGCCGAGACGGACGCCCGTCACGACGAAGCCCCGCCAGGAGACAACAAGCTGATCGTGCAGGCTCAGCGCGGCCGCGCCGTTCAAAGCCGTCGGCGTCGCGAACGGGTGACCCGAAAGAAGCGCGTCGTACAACAGGTTGCCGCTTGCGACGAGCGCGAAGCCGACTGCGAACAGCGCGAGACGCGCCACGCGCCGGGCGGGGGCCCCAACGCGGCGCCGGGGTGGCTGGCGGAGCAGGTCGTAGGCTATCCAGAGCGCCAGCGGAATCCAGTCGACGTAACGGATGAGCGACACGTAACCGACGAGCGTCCCGCTTGCGAAGACGCGCCATCTCGTTTGATCGGCGGGATCCTGCCCCACGCCCATCTCTCCGCTCTGCGTTGTCGCTCCGCGCACGCTCGCGCCGTCGTACACGAGGAACGCGCCGAACAGGCACACCATCGTTGCGGTGTGGGAGCGAAACGACTGCAGGGTGTACGTGAAGAACGCGCAGAGCGCGAGCAGCAGCCACGCCGGCTTCACCCACTCGCTGCCGACGCGCCGCTCGACGTCCACCAGGACGAGGAAGACGAGCACCGCTCCGAGGAGCGGCGCCACGAGCCATTCCGCCCCGGCCGCGCTGCCCGCCGCGAGCAGCAGCGGCCAGCCCGGCGGGTACTTGGAGAACCGGCGGCCCTGGTAATCGGTGACGCAGTTCGTCCCGAGGTACTGGTGGAGCGGGTGGGCCCGGTCGTAGAGCGCGTCCTGGGCGTACGCGTGCCCGGAGGCGAAGAGTCGCGCCTGGAGCAGGTACGACCAGTCGTCGGCGGAGTTCGGGAACCGCTCGTTCGGAACGAAGTAGACGAACAGGGCCAGCAGCAGCGAAAGCGCCGAGAGGAGCAGGCGGCTGGATTTCATCTCGATCACCCTAGTATCGCGCAGACGAATCGATATGCGATGCGCATCGAGATCTGCCGCCGCATCCGGCCGTCGGGTTTGTCATTCCGGCGGAAGCGCTGTATAACTATCGGCTGAATGCGCACCCGACGGGTCCAATCTGCAACCGTCGGACGTCAGTTGTCGTCCCGATTGCGCCCAGCCCCTCCCACGGCCGCGCACACCCGATCGCGTCTCGGCATTTGGCTTCCGGCGGCGGCTCTGCTTCTCGCGGTGTTGGTGTCGTACCAGCCGTCGATGCGGGGCGGCATGCTGTGGGACGACGATCAGCACGTCATCAGCACCAGCCCGCTGCGATCGGCCGAAGGACTGCGGCGCATCTGGCTCGAGGTGGGCGCTACTCAGCAGTTCTATCCGGTCGTCTACACCGCATTCTGGTTCCAGCACCGGCTCTGGGGTGACGACACGCTCGGCTACCACGTCGTCAATGCGGTCCTGCACGCGTGCTCGGCTTTCCTGCTGTTTCTGATCCTCCGGCGGCTCTCCGTGCCCGGCGCATGGCTCGCGGCGGCGCTGTTCGCCCTGCACCCGGTGTACGTGGAGTCGGTTGCGTGGATTGCCGAGCTCAAGAACACGCTGTCGGGCGTGTTCTACCTGGCGGCGATGCTCGCCTATCTCCGATTCGACGCCACTCGCAAGAAGCCCGCCTACGCCATGGCGGCAACCTTGTTCGTGCTGGCGCTGCTCAGCAAGACGGTGACCGCCACGCTGGCGCCGGCGCTGCTCGTCGTCTTCTGGTGGCAGCGCGGAACGCTCGCCTGGCGTCGCGATGTGCTGCCGCTCGTGCCATTCATCGTGGTCGGCGCGGCGGGCGGACTGACCACCGCGTGGATCGAGCGAAGCCTGCTCGGGGCCCGCGGCGCGGAATTCCAGATCACGCTGGTCGAGCGCGGCCTCGTGGCCGGGCGCGCCTTCTGGTTCTACCTCGCAAAGCTCGCGTGGCCTGCCAACCTGATCTTCATCTACCCTCGCTGGCAGGTCAGCCAGGCCGTCTGGTGGCAGTACCTCTTCCCCGCCGGGGCCGCCGCTCTGGTGGGTGTGGCATGGCTCGCACGGAAACGCTCGCGGGCGCCCCTGGCCGCGTTCCTGCTGTTTGGCGGGACGCTCTTCCCGGTCCTCGGTTTCCTGAACGTCTACCCATTCCGTTATTCGTTCGTCGCGGATCATTTCCAGTACCTGGCGAGCATCGCGATCATCGTCCTGTTCTCGGCAACGGTCGTGACGCTCGCGGCCCGGTGGCGCCTCCGACCCGCCTGGGCAACTGGGATCGCCGCGCTCGTCCTCTGCAGCGTCCTGGCGCCGCTCACCTGGGCGCAGAGCCGCCAGTACACCGATCTCGAGACGCTGTATCGAACGATTCTTCGCGACAATCCCGGGTGCTGGCTGGCTCGCGTCAACCTGGGCATCCTGCTGGTTGACGGCCATCCCGAGGAAGCCGAGAGGAATGTCCGCGAGGCGCTGCGCCTTCGCGCGGACCTTCCCGAAGGACACTACAATCTCGGCATCATCTTCCATCGTCGCGGCCAACTGGAGGAGGCGCGGCAGCAGTACGTGGAGGCGCTGCGCCTGTTGCCGGAGTTCGGCGAAGCGCACAACAACCTCGGGAACGTCCTCCGTCAGACCGGACGACTGGCGGAGGCGTTGCGGGAAGGCGAGGCCGCGGTCCGCCTCGCGCCGAAACTCGCCGAGGCGCACATGGGCCTGGGGCAGAGCCTGGAAGCGACGGGCCGCCTCGCCGAGGCGACCGCGCAGTTCCGCGAGGCGCTACGGCTCGGGCTCGATGGCGCCGAACTGCACTACGATTACGCCACCGCGCTGCACCAGATGAACCGCCTCGAAGATGCGGCAGCCGAGTACACCGAGGCGCTGCGACAGCAGCCGAATTACCCGGAAGCGCACATCAACCTGGGCGACGCGCTGCAGAGGATGGGACGCTCGGACGAAGCGCTGGCGCATTTCCAGGAGGCCCTTCGGCTGAAGCCGGACTACGCGGACGCCTACTACTATCTCGGCAACGCGCTCGAAGGCATGGGCAGGCTGCAGGAAGCGATCCCGCAATACATGGCCGCGCTTCGACTCAACCCGCGCGACGCGGCGGTCCGCAACAATCTGGGCCTGGCCCTGGAAGGGCTGGGCCGATTCGCCGACGCCTCGGTCGAATACGGAGAGGCGCTGCAACTCCGACCGGAGTTGGCAGAGACGCGCCGCAACCTGGCCAGAGCGCTTGCGGAGCGCAAGCGAGAGGCCGCGGCACTCGCCGGCAAATAGCAGCCAGAGCCTGCGTCGGTCGATTCGGCCCGCGAACTGGCTTGACCGACTCGTCGCCGGGCTGCGCGATCACGCACCGCTCACTTCAGAATGAGCACGTAGGCGTTGCCTGGCACCCGCTGCCACGCGGGCTCATTCAAGGGCACAGGCAAACCGGGACGCTGGACAATGGCGCGGATGCCAAGGTGCTCGAGACGATCGGCGAGCGCGCGGCGCGCGTCCGCCGGTAGCGCCCACCATTCGTCCGGGTCGGGAATCTCCGCGACGATGCGCAGGCGGAGCACCCGCGCCCAGTAATAGCCGCGGTCGCCCAGGTGCGCGACGCGGTCGCCTTCCCGCAGGCCCGCCGCGCGCAGCCCTTCCGCCACTGTCCATGCGTCGTTGCTCGTGGCCCGCAGGATGCGCACGTCGTCCAGGAGCCGGTCGGCAAGCCCCTGTGCCACGATGACGAGCGCCACGAGCGCCACAGCGCTGAAGATCCGGCGGCCCGGTGGCGTCTGACGAGCGCGTACGGTCGTCAGCAGTCCCAGCGTGCCCAGGACCACGAACGGCGCCACGTGGCGCGCCTCGAACTTGCCCGCGAAATCGTAGACCGCTGCGAACATCGTCAATCCGGCGATCGCGGGAATGACGAGGATGGACGCCCGCCACAACCGCCGCCACCAACCGCTGGCGAGGCCGCTCGCGACGAGCAGCGCCAGCCAGCCGGAGATGACGATCAACCCGAATTGCCGCCAGAAGGCGACGGCGTTCCTGGCCACCAGCACCGCCAGGTTGCGCAGCGCCAGGCGCGGATGGAGCCCGGCGTACCAGTAGGCGGGATCGGTCCACTGGGGGTAGGTGCCGCCGACCGGCCCGTCGAATTCGTATGCGTGCGGCGCTACGGAGATTTGCCGCGCAGGGTGATCGGCTGTCCTGCCGTCCGGGGTCTGACCGGACCAATTGTGATCGGCGACGCGCTCGACGTACCACAGGTAGTTGAGACGGCCCGCCTGGCCGACCGTGAACCCATGCGCCTGCCACGACAGCGCGAGGACCAGTGGACCGGCGAGCACCAGGAGTCCGATGACGGCCGACAGCGAGGCCACGGCTCGTCGTCGCGCACCGGCGATATGAAGGATCGTCACCGGAATGATCACGCACGCGAGCGGAAGGACGATCGCCTTGCACAGATAGCCCGCGCCCAGCACGGCGCCGAGGCCGGCGACGAGCGCCGGCGACGCCGGCCCTCGCGACGCGCGCAACGCCAGTCCGATGGCCAGGAAGACGAATCCCGCCCACCCGAGGTCGGGCGTGTTGGCCATCAGGTGCGTGCCGACGAGCGCCGCCCAGGCGAACAGGCAGAAGCCGATCGCGATCCACTGCCGCTCGGACGGCCCGATTTCGGCGACGCCGGCCGCGTCGGTCTCGCTGCGCTGCCATCGAACCAGCTCGCGCAGGAACCACCGGAATGAGAACAGCGCGAACACGAGCAGCGCGAGGTTGACGAGTTTCAGCGCCGCGAATTCCCAATATGCCGACGGCCGAACGAGGACGCGCATGATCCCGATGAGGACCGGGTAGAGCGGGCTCCAGTACTCGTTCAACACGCCGCGCAGGTGTCCGGCGACGACGGAGTCGGACACGTCGAGATAGGACACCGCATCGTCGGAGTAAGGTTTGAACTTGTAGACCCACGCCTCCCACGCCCCATAGAACAGGATGGCGGCCATCGACAGCCGCTCGAGCGCAGTGGCCGACAGGCAGCGCGGATCGAATCTGGCGAGCCGGGCGGTGCGAAACATATAAGGCGCGGCATGGTAACAAGGGGCCCGGGCCCCGTCAACGCGGGCGCGACGCATTATTCCGTTTACTCCACGGCCGCGATCCCGTATTCTTGCGCGCTCGACCCACAGACCATCTGTCCGATCCATGACTGAGCACCCGTCTGCCCCGTCGTGGCGCTGGCCGGGACTTGCCCTGGCCGGCGCCGTCGCCACGCTCGCCGTCCTGGCGGCCTCGCATCCGCTGGCCGTTCGGGCCGGCCTGAGCGCGCTGACGCTCGCCATCCTGCTTGGCATCGCGCTGGGAAACACGGTCTTTCCGCGCATGGCGCGGCGCTGCGGCACGGGCGTCGATTTCGCGCGGACCCGGCTGCTGCGGGTCGGCATCATCCTCTACGGCGTCCGCATCACGTTCCAGCAAATCGCGCGCGTCGGCGTCGAGGGCATCGTGGTGGACGCGCTTGTCATCGCCTGCACGTTCACGCTGGCCGTTTACATCGGCCGGCGCTGGCTGGGACTCGACCGCGAAACCGCGATGCTCATCGGCGCCGGCAGTTCCATCTGCGGCGCCGCCGCGGTGGTCGCGGCGCAGCCCGTCGTCGGCGGGCCGGCGCACAAGGTGTCGGTGGCCGTCGCAACCGTCGTCATCTTCGGCACGCTCGGGATGTTCATCTACCCGCTGGCCTATCCGCACCTGCACCTCTCCGAGGCCGCATTCGGGCTGTACGCCGGCTCGACGATTCACGAGGTGGCGCAGGTGCTGGTGGCCGCGCGCGCGGTGGGCGACCAGGCCGCCTCCACCGCGGTGATTGCCAAGATGCTGCGCGTGATGATGCTGGCGCCGTTCCTGCTGATCCTGAGCCGGCGCATGAGCGGCGAGGACCAGGCGGCCGGGCCGCGGCGGCTGCACGTGCCGTGGTTCGCCGTCCTCTTCATCGGCGTGAGCGGCATCAACTCGCTCCACGTGCTGCCGCCGGGCGTCGTCGCGTGGCTCGTGCAGGCCGACACGGTGCTGCTGGCGACGGCGATGGCCGCGCTCGGGCTGCGCACGCACGCGGGCGCCGTCCGGCAGGCGGGGGCCCGGCCCATCGTGCTCGCGGGCATCCTGTGGCTGTTCCTGATGGTCGGCGGCTACGCGATCAACCGCGTGATCGTGCTGCTCGTCTGACGAGCGGCGGCACTGCCGTGTCCCACCTCCGCGTTCCTTACGCGCGCCGTCAATACGTTGACAATGTAGCGCCATGAAGCTACATTTGTTGAATGAAGACCGTCGGTCTGCGCGAACTGAAGAACCGCCTCAGCGAATACGTCCGGGCGGTCCGCGCGGGCGAGAGCGTGCTCGTGACGGACCGGGGTGAGGTCGTTGCGGAGTTGGCCCCGCCGGGTGAGACGACCGGCACGGGCGGCCTCCCTTCCGGACTCGTCGCGCTCGCCAGGAGCGGGCGGCTGACGCTCGGCGCCGACAACGACGCGGCGCTCTATCCCGCGCTCTCACGGCTCCTCAAACACCGTCGAGCCGCGGAACTTCTCGATGAGGAGCGCGGCACCAGGTGAACGTCTACGCGGAGTCGAGCGCGGTGCTGGCCTGGTTGCTCGGCGAGGAAGCCGGGCACCGTGTCCGCGACGTGCTGCGTAAGGCGGACGTCGTGCTGGCCTCAGATCTCACGCTGCTCGAGTGCGACCGCGTGCTCATCCGCGCGGTCGCCCTTGGCGAGTTGAACGAAGCGGCCGCTGCGGATCGCCGCGCGTACCTCAACGCGGCGGCGGCGCACTGGCACGTCCTGCGGGTGAGCGTCGAGATCGTTGACCGCGCCAGGCAGCCCTTCCCCGCCGAGCCGATCCGCACCCTCGACGCCATTCACCTGGCATCGGCGCTGGCCGGCCGTTCAGGCGTTCCCGGGGTCGCCCTCCTCAGCCTCGACGACCGCATCCGCAGGGTCGGGAAGCAACTGGGATTCCCGCTTCAGCCGGCGTGAGTCGCGAGGGCACAGATGGGCGTCACCGCGTCCGTTGTCACAGACGTTACCAATCGGTAGCATCGCTTCTCGTGCAAATCCCCTCGCCGAAAACGCGCGCCCGTTGTAGTATCAGCTTGCCTCGCCGACCTCTTCTTCCGGCAACTGTTTCGCCTCTTGCGACCCGCGGCCCCCGGGATGGGTGGCGTGCCATGAGCTGCGACATTCTCGTCTTCTGGCGGCAGCCCGACGGGACGCGGTGCGTGGTCAGCCCTCACGAGGCTGGCGGCTGGCGGCTTTGCGTCATCCGCGGCAATGACGAACTCCTCGTCGAGCACTTCAACGACGCGCACGAGGTGTTTGCTCGCGCGCAGCAGTTGCGGGTGGAGTTCAGGTCAACCGCCGCGTAACCACCCGCGCTGACTGCCCGCCCCTCACGCCCTGCCCGACCGGCCACCTCAGACGCGCGGCGTGACCTGTGCGAGGTCGTAGATGCCGATCTGCTTCTCGAGCGCTGCGACCTCGTCCACGCTTTTCTCGAACCCGTCCTGGCCGAACATCTGCTGCTCTTTCTTCTCGAACTCGTCACCGAGCGCGTCGTACTCGGCCGGCGAGACGAGCTTTTTGAACGCGGGAAAGAGGACCGTGTCCTCGCGCGCCGCGTGCGGCCCGTACATGCGGATGAAGAGTTCCATCCGGCCCTGCAGCCTGTCGCGATCGCGCGCGTTCTTGAGCGCCGCCGCGGTCGAGAATGTCAGGATCTCGCCCGTCAGTGTGCGGCCCTTCTGGTGCTGATCGGCGAGCACCTTGACGAGATCGACCTCAGTCGCCGCCTTCTGGAACCGCGGGAAGAGATAGTCCTCCTCGAGCTTCTCGTGATAGTCCTCGACGAACCTGCGCACCAGGCCCGCCGCACCGGCGACCACTGCGGGCGGAAGGTCGCCTTTCTGAGCGATCAGGCGAATCGCCTCGCCGTAGATGAAGAGCACGCGCCTCAGGACGCCGTGCTCCCGCATCAGATCTTCGACCGTGGAGACCTCCTGCTCGCCGGCCGGCTGCTTCTGCGCCTGCCGCGCCCGTGAGGGCATGGCGTCTGCCCCCATCAGCAACGCCGGCGCGAGCATCGTCGCGCTCCTCAGCACCGAACGCCGGGTGGGACCGGACTCCCGCGCCATGTGGAACCTCCTCGCGTTAACGGCTGTCTGTACAGATGAGTTGATTGTACGCGCGAAGGCGGGAGGGCGCGTATCCGGCACCGTGCACCAGCACAGAGCACCCAGCAGGCCCCGGGGCCCGAAGCCTTCCTAGAACCGGTAGATCGAGCTTGCGAGCCAGCGCAGTTCGGTCAGGTCCCCATCGCGCGTGCGGTCGGCGGTCGTCAGCACCGAGAACCGCCCGCTGCGGGTCACGCGGATCAGGTCCGACAGCGAATAGCGGTTGGTGCGCGGGCGCGTCTGGAGCAGGAATCCGTCCTGGCCGAGCATCTGGAACGTGGACAGCGAGGTCGAGTAGTCGATGGTCACGTACATGCGGACACCGAGGCTGCGCCCGATCGAGGCGTCCCACGAGTCGTAGGACGCCGACGGCCCCTGCATGCGCGAGTCGGAGACACCAGCCAGGACAGGTACGGGATGGCGGTGAACCAGATCATCAGGCCGGTGTAGACGTAAACCGGGTAGGTGGACATCAGCAGCGTGAAGTTGATCTTCTCGCCCGCGTTGAACTTGCCCTGGTCCGGCAGGGAGATCCGCGAACTCACCATGGCCGGGCCGGCAAGAAAGAGCCACTTCAGATCGGTCAGCGTCCATGTCCAGGCGCGACGGATGTTGGACAGGTGCAGCCCCAGATCGCGCCAGTGGCCGAGGAGCATCAGCATCGGCATCGCGACGAGCGACGCGCCCGAGAGCCGGTGGATGAGGGAGAAGACCGCGCGATACGGCCGGCCGGGATGTGGGTTGTAGAAGAAGATCAGGATCGCGGCCGTCGCGTAACACACCATGAAGGGAACGGCGATGGCCCAGTGCAGGTAGCGCTCCGACCGGCGGAACCGCAGGATCCGATCCGGATCGGATCGGGTCGCCTCGGTCGTGTCAGGGGCAAGCTTCGCGCGTGGCGTGTGAAACTCGTCACGCGCGCGAGTCCAAGTGCGGGGGCGCCGACGGCCACGATTCGATCGGCGAATCCGGACGGGGCGGAGACAGCCCGACCGCGTAACCTTTTCACGCTTTCACGATTTCAGGCCTGTTTTTGACGATGTAGCGTGGAGAATAACTGTACAGGCGGCGTACAGATGTGGTGTGCGGGCTACTTGACCGTCCATTCGTGGATGCCCGCGGAGAACTTCTCGGGAAGCTGGATCTCGAGGCGCACGGCGTCGGTCCTGACGGGCGTCACGCGGACGGTGTTGTATCTGTCCTTCTCCACGCCGTACGGGTCGAGATTCTGAAACGGAATCCACTGCCCGTTCGATCGATACATGGCCCGCCAGCCGCGCGGCACGCGGCACTCGCCGGCGCCCGTGTCGTCGAACCAGTACACGGCCATCGCGGAGACGAGCGAGGGCGAGGCGAGGTCGTACTGCACCCACTCGGGCGATCCCTTTTTCGGCCACCAGTGCAGGTACGGCACCGCGTGGTCGTTGGAGTTCTCGGGCTCGAGTTGATCGTTGATGGCGGTCAGTCCCGTCGCACCCGGCGAGGCGGACGCCTTCGCCGTCGAGGCGAGCGTCGGTTCGGGGATCGGCCGCGTCCGGGCGGGCTCGCGCGCCAGCCACACGGTCATCTCGCCGGGGCCGCGGTTCGCCCAGGCATAGTAGGGAACGAGCGTCAGGCGCGCGCGCGCGGCCACCGGCTTGCCGTTCTGCATCCGGTAGCCGGTCGCGGTGGCGGTGATCGCGGTGATGCCGCCCAACAGGTCGGAGCGCGGCTCGGCCACCAGGCGGGCCGCGTCATCGAGCACGAAGTTGTGCGCGTGGCCGTCGTTGTCGGGCCATTCCGCGCAGTAGACGAGCGGGCCGCGCTCGATCGCCACGCGGCCTGCGTCCGCCTTCACTGCCTCGTGCGCCACCACCCGGCGGATCGGCATCGGCAGGAACAAGTTGACGACATCGCCTGCCTTCCACGACCGCGTGAGGCTCGCGTATCCCTTCGCGAGCGTCACGCCGACCGCATCGTCGTTGACCAGGAGCGCCCAGGGTTCCTCGGTTGCGCCCGAGTCGAGGTAGCGATAGAGGTCGCTCGGCACCGGCCGTTTCTGCGCCCAGCCGGGCACGCGGATGCGGAGCGTCCACGGTCCTCTCGGCGCCGACTTCACGCGCACCTGCACGGCGCCGGCCCAGGGATACGCCGTGTCCTGCTCCAACTCGACGACGCCGACGCTGGTCTTCACGCGGGCGGATCCCTGCACGAACAGGTTCACGTAGACCGCGTCGCCGGAGGTCGCATACGCGTAGCCGCTGAGCGAGGCGAGGAACCGCGGCAGGTTGCTCGGACAGCAGGCGCACTTGAACCAGGGACTGCGCTGGTGCTGGCCGTAGGAGGCGAGCGGGTTCGGATAGAAGAAGCGATCGCCGGTGAGCCCGACGCCCGACAGCAGCCCGTTGTAGATGATGCGCTCGAAGACGTCCATGTACCGGGCGTCGCCGCGCAGCAGGAACATGCGGTGGTTCCACAACGCGTTGGCGATGGCCGCGCACGTTTCGGCGTACGCGCTGGCGTTGTCGAGCTCATAGGCCGGCCCGAAGCCCTCCCACTCGCCGGTTGCGCCGATGCCGCCCGTCAGGTACAGCTTCTTCCCGACGACGTCGTTCCACAGCGCATCGAGCGCCGCGCCGTAACGGGCATCGCCGGTGAGCGCCGCGACGTCCGTCATCCCGGAGTACATGTAAGCCGCGCGGACGGCATGGCCGACTGCCTCGCGCTGGTCCACGACCGGCAGGTGATCCTGGGCGTACTCGCCGTACAGCTTGTGACCCGCGGCGTTGCCGCGCTGATCCAGGAAGAACTTCGCCATGTCGAGATACCGCTGCTCGCCGGTCGCGCGATACAGCTTCACCAGCCCGATCTCGATCTCCTGGTGGCCGGGCACTTCCTTGCGGCCGTTCGGGCCGAACGTGCGCGTGACCAGGTCGGCGCTCTTGAGCGCCACGTTCAGCAGGGTGCGCTTTCCGGTGGCCTGGAAGTGCGCGACCGCCGCTTCGTACAGGTGGCCGAGGTTGTAGAGTTCGTGGCTGTCCTGCTCGTTCGACCAGCGCTCCTTGCCGGCCATCGCCAGCGTGGCCGCCGGGTTGATCGTGCGGTCGGTGTAGAGGTAGCCGTCCTTCTCCTGCGCGCCGGCAATCTTCGCGATGAGATCGTCGAGATAGGCGTTGAGCGCCGGATCGGGATGCGCCGCCAGCGAGTAGGAAGCGGCCTCGACGACCTTGTAGACGTCCGAGTCGTCGAAGCCGTAGGTCGTGCAGAAGGATCCCTGTTTGAGACCGGCGGCGATCTCGAAGTTCTTCACCCGGCCCGTCTCTTCGCTCTGCTTGAACGCAAACGGGATGGTCACCGTGCGGTTGATCTCGATCCGCGGCGCCCAGAACCCGTCGGAGAAGATCGCGTCCGTGAAGCGCACGGCCTGAACCGGGTACTCGCCCGCGGCCGCCGACGGCTTGGGCGTGGGTGAGCACACCAGGATCGCGAGCGTGCCGGCGAGCGCCAGGCGCGGGAGGTTCATGATCGGGCTCCTTCGGTCGGCGAGGGCCACGGGCGGAGGCGGGCGGGCTCCATGGTATCACCGGGACCGCGGGAGCGAGCCAAGTGCGTGTGCGACGTGCGAGGTGCGCGGTGCGGTGCTCGGTGCGAGGTGCGCGGTGCCGCCCGCCCTAGCGAGCCGCAAGTCATTCGCGCGTATC
>PMZR01000094.1:259-82404 GCA_003170135.1 Acidobacteriota bacterium | reverse complement strand
TCGTCCACGTCTTGCCGGCATCCAGCGTCTTCCAGAGCGCGCTGCCCGGACCGCCGCCGTTGAAGCAGCATCCGCTGCGCAGGCGCTGATAGCTCGCGGCGTAGAGGATCTTGTCGTTGGCCGGATCCATGACGATGTCGGTGAAGCCCGTGTACTCGTCGATGTACTTGATCTTGTTCCACGTCTTTCCGCCGTCGATCGTCTTGTAGACGCCGCGCTCCGCGTTGGGCCCGAACAAATGGCCGGGCGACGCCACGTAGACCGTGTCGGGACTGCGGGGATCGATGACGATCCGCGCGATCGACTGCGTCTCCTTCAGGCCGACGTTCGTGAAGGTCTTGCCGCCGTCGGTCGTCTTGTAGATCCCGTCGCCGAACGTGGTCGTCTGGCGGTTGTTCGCTTCGCCCGTCCCGATGTAGACGATATTCGGGTTCGCCGGGTGAATCGCGATGTCACCGATCGAGGCGGTGCCGTAGGTCTCGAACACCGGCACGAACGTCGTCCCGTTGTTCTCGGACTTGAAAACGCCGCCGGTGGCATAGCCGATGTAGATGACGTTGGGGTCGCTCTCCGACACGGCGATGTCGTCGATGCGGCCGCCCATGCTGGCCGGCCCGACGGAGCGGAACCGGAAGCTGGTGAGCAGGGGATCGGTGGACAGGTTGATCGGGCGTTCACGTCCCGCCAACCCGCCGCCCTGCCCCTGCAAAGCAACGGTGGCGACGATCAGCGAACACGCCGCTGCGGTAATCGCAAACCGCACGAGCCGGCGGATTGATGTGGGCATCGAGGCATCCTTTGCTGATAAGCGGCGGTGGCCTTGAGGCACGTGTCCGGGGTGAATTTGAAATGATACATCCCAGCGCGGCGGCGTGCACACGTTCCGGGCGGCCGGGCTGTCCAGGTAGAAACCTGCGGTATCGGGATGATTCAGCGGCGGGTGCGGCGCGTGCCCGGCCGCTGGCCCCGCTCGACCGTCCAAAGGGATGGCGGCCGAGAGCCGAAAGTCGAAGGCCAAAAGCCGACCGTGCGGCTAGAATGCGGGCGTCGCCACCGGTCACATCGTGGAAACGGGGGGACGTATGAGTGAGGTGCGACTGGCCATTCGGCGGCTTGCCAGGCGGCCCGGCGCCACGCTGGCGGCTGTCGCGACGCTCGCGTGCGCGATCGGCGCCGCATCGGCCACCTGGTCGCTCTTGTCGGCGGTGCTGCTGCAGCCGCTTCACGTCGCGTCCCCCGACCGGCTGTTCGTCGTCGGCGAACGGGGCATGTCGGCGCGCGGTGTGGACACGTTGCTAACTACGCAACTTTACCCCGTCTACTCCCGCATCCGCGAGAGCGCCGTCTTCGAAGAGGTGGCGGCCTACGGCACCGAACCCTTCCTCGTCGGAACGGGTGGCCGCCCGGCGCAGCAGAGAGTCTGTTTCGCCAGCTACGATTTCTTCCAGACGCTCGGCGTCCGTCCGGTGCTTGGCCGGACGTTCACGCGCGACGACGATCGCCAGGGCGCACCGCTCGTGGCCGTGCTGTCGGACCGCTTCTGGCGAGGCGCGTTCGACAGCGATCCGCGGGTGCTTGGACGCGAGCTGACCGTGGCGGGCAAGCCCGCCACCATCGTCGGCGTCGCGCCCCGCGATTTCCGGGGCCTGCAACTGGCGGAAGCGCCCGACGTGTATCTGGCGCTCGACACGATCGCCGCCGTCGCCAGTCCGTTCATGAACTACTTCGATGTGCCGAACCACTTCTCTTCTCCGACCGCGTGGGTCACCATCGTTGGCCGGCTGCGGAGCGGCATGAGCACCGCGCAAGCCGTCGCGCGTCTCGACGCGCCGTTCGCCGCTGCGGGCCGTCACCGCGCAATCGGACTCACCGACGTGAACACGGCGGCCATTCCCGAGGTCGCGCGGCCGGCAATGGCGCAGTTCGGGCGGCTGCTCGGCGTGACGGTGGCGCTGCTGCTCCTCATCGGGTGCACCACCGTCGGCATGCTGCTGCTCATCCGGACCGAGGCACGCCGCGAGGAGTTTGCGATGTGCCTCGCTCTTGGCGCTTCGCGCGCGCGTCTCGTGGGCGGCGTCGCCATTGAAGGCGGGATCCTGTCGCTCGCCGGTGCCGCGCTCGCGCTGCCGATCACGCGGTGGCTGTTCGCTGGTGTCCGGACGTTCCAGCTGCCCGGCGGCGTCGCCCTCGATCTGCTCGAGCTGCGGCTCGATGGCCACTCGCTGGCGGCTGCCGCCGCCTGCGCCATCGGCGCGACCGTGATCATCGCCGTCGTGGCAGCTGCGTTCGGCTTCTCCGCCAGCATCAGCGATGCCCTGCGCTGGACGGGCGGCTCGACGGCGCGTGCGGGTACGAAGCGCACGCGGACGCTGCTCGTCACCGGCCAGGTCGCGGTCGCGATGGTGCTCGTCTGCGGCGCGGCGCTCTTCGCGCGTAGCGTGATGGCCGCGCTCAGTCTCAATCCCGGCTTCGACACCACGCGCATCGTCACCGGCAGCGTGGAGCTGCGACCGTACCAGTACACGCCGGTGCGGGCAGCGGGCTTCTTCGACGATTTGCGCGACCGGTTGAGTGCGAACCCGACGATCCGGTCGATGGCGTTCACGAACTTCTCGGGAGGCATGACGCCGGCGGGCCGCCTGATCATCAACGGGGAGCCGCGCCACTTCGCCTCGACGGTCAGCTTCACGGCCATCGACCCGAACTACTTCCGGACGATTGGCGTGGCGGTGAACCGAGGCCGCGATTTCTCCGCGGACGATCGCGCCGGGTCGGCGCTCGTAGCGATTGTCAGTCAATCGTTCGGGCGAGTCCTGGCCAACGGGGGCGACCCGATCGGCGTGCGCATCGCGATGCCGTACCACTTTCGCGGGAAGCCGCCGGACACGATGGAGGTGGTCGGCGTGGTGCCGGATTTGATCACGAGCGTGACGACACTCGAACCGCTCGTCATGTACACGCCGATGGCGCAGGCCGCGCCCGACACGTCTCGCACGTTGGCGGTACGGGCGGCAGGCGACGCCGACGCCATGCGCCGCGAGGTGCTGGGCGCGATCCGGCAGATCGATCGCGCCGTCACGCCGGCGCCGATGCTCACCCTCGACGAACGGCTGGCGGCGCAGATGGGCCCGCAACGCTTCGGCGCGCTCGTGATGGGCGCCCTCGGCGTCATCGCGGTGCTGCTGACGCTCGTCGGCAGCTACGTCGTGGCCGAGTCGATGGCCGTCCTGCGACGGCGCGAGATGGCGATTCGCGCCGCCCTCGGCGCCAGGTCCGTGCAGCTCGGCTTCATGGTCTTCGCGCAGACGTGCCGGCTGGTTGGAGTCGGCCTCCTGTGCGGCCTGGCGCTGGCGTGGCTGGGCGCCAGCACCATCCGCGCATTGCTCTTCCGCATCCAGCCGCTCGACCCGACGACGCTGGCCTCGGTCGCCGTGCTGATTCTGCTCTTGTCGCTGGCCGTCAGCGTGCGGCCGGCGCTGCGCGTGGCGCACGTGGACCTGAGCCGGGCGCTCAGGGAGGATTGATGCGCCGACACGTGTTTGCGCTCATCGGCCTGATCCTCGTCGTCGCGATCGCCGCGTCCTCGGCGCGCCTGGTCGAAACCGATTTCGGTCGCCTCGACGTCCGCGTCGTTCGCCTGCCGTGGCGGGGCGGCACGCTCGCCGGGAAGCTGTATCAGCCGGTCGACCGTCCCGCCGAGCGCCGGCTTCCGGCGGTCCTCGCGCTGCACGGCTATCAGAACGACAAGGAAACGCAGAACGCCTTTGCCCTCGAACTGGCCCGGCGCGGGATCGTCGTGCTCGCCCTCGACCTGGTGGGGCACGGCGGATCGGATTCGCCGCGCGCGTTTGCCGCGCCGCTCGATCCGACGCGCGGCGGCAATGCGGGCTATCAGTACTTGAAGACGCTCGGCGCCGTGCGCGCGGAGCGCATCGGCGTGATGGGCCATTCGCTCGGCGCCATGAGCGCGGTCGCCGTGGCGACGCTCAATCCCGACCATCGCGCGGTCAACTCGCAATGCGGGCCGGACGGATCTCCGGCGCTGCACAACCTGCTGCTGACGCAGGCGCGGTACGAGGAATTTCGCGGGTTCCGCGAGGGACAGGGCCGGGTCGAACCGCTCGTGACGAGTGCCAGGCGGCTGAAGGCGTTCGGCCTGACGGGACGCGTGGAGTGGAACACGACCTACGGGCGCGTCGAGGACGGCTCCGCGCGTCGCGTCGCCCTCATCGACACCGTGCATCCCGGAGTGACGCACCACCCGGCGGCCGTCGCGGAGACCGTGGCCTGGATGGACTCCGCGCTCGAGCCTGTCCCGATTGGGCCCTCGGCGCTTTCGCCTGACGACCAGCGGTACATGTGGAAAGAGTGGGCGATGCTGCTCGCCGCGCTGGCCACGCTCTTCTCCCTGGTGCCGCTGGCCAACATCTGCCTCGCCACGCCGCTCTTCCGCAACGCAGCGCACCCGCCCACGGCCGGCCCAGTTGCGACGCGCGGCGCCTGGTGGCGCCTGGCGCTGGTGAACTCCCTCATCGCGGGCGTCACCTACCCGCCGTTGACGCGGCTCGGCGGCCTGAGCGATCAGATCGCGGCGCGCCTGCCGTGGTTCCGGTTGCCCGTCGGAAACGGCGTGATGGCGTGGTTCGTCGCAAACGCGCTCATCGAAGTGGTCCTGCTCGCGTGGTGGTTGAGGACGACCGGCCGCCGGACCGGCGCGACGCTCGGCGGCCTCGGCCTGGCCACGAGCGCCCGCGCGCTCGGTGCGACCGTTTTGCTGGCGGCGGTGCTCTTCGGCTGGATGTACGCGCTCGAAGGCGTCTTTGAGCGCCTGCTCGGCATCGAGTTCCGCTTCTGGTGGCCGATCATGCGCCAGTTCAGCGCGGAGCGCTTCGGGTTGTTCTGGATCTACCTGCCGGCGGCGGTCGTCTTCTTCGCGCTGAACGGCGGCGTGTTGCTGTTTGGCCAGGCGCGTCAGAAAGAGCAGGCGACGCCGGCGCGGACGCAGATCGTGTGGTGGGTGAAGAACTCGGTCTTCGCGCTGCTGGGGCTCGCCCTCGTCTGGGCGATTCAGTACGTGCCCTACCGCTTCTTCGGCACGCCGCCGGGATTCGAGGCGATCGGGTTGCCGCAGTTCGGCGAACTGTGGCCGTTGATGCTCTTCGACTACATTCCGCTATTCGCCATCCTCATGTTCATGCTGACGTGGTTCTACCGGCGGACGGGCCGCGTCTACCTGGGCGCGCTCGTCGTCGCGGCCATCGCCACGTGGTTCACGGCGGCGGGATCCGTTCTGGCCAGATGAGCCTTCGCGCCTTCACCCGCGCGGGCGGGCCCACCCCCGTGATCGCTCGACGGCCCGCCGCCAGTCCTCGTAAAGACGATCGCGCTCGCCTTGATCGATTGTCGGGATGAACTCGCGATCGAGCGCCCAGTTCGCTTCGAGTTCGGCGGTGGTGTCCCAGTAGCCCACCGCCAACCCGGCCAGGTACGCCGCGCCGAGCGCGGTTGTTTCGATGACGGCAGGCCGGCGCACGGCAACGCCGAGGATGTCCGCCTGGAATTGCAACAACTGGTTGTTCACCGCGGCGCCGCCGTCCACTTTCAGGCTCTGCAGCGGGCGGCCCGACTCGCGCTGCATCACCTCCAGGACATCGCGCGTCTGGTACGCCATCGAATCGACGGCGGCTCGCGCCAGGTGCGCCGCGGTTGTCCCGCGAGTGATCCCGACGATGGTGCCGCGGGCATAGGGATCCCAATACGGGGCGCCGAGGCCGACGAACGCGGGCACGACGTACACGCCGCCCGAATCGGGCACCGACGCGGTCAGATGCTCGACGTCAGACGAGGCCGCAATCAGGCCCAGGCCGTCCCGCAACCACTGGACGACGGCGCCCGCGACGAAGACCGCGCCTTCGAGGCAATAGACCACCTCGTTGCCGCGGCGCCATCCGACGGTCGTCAGCAATCCGCAGTCCGAGCGCACCGGCGTCGCGCCGGTGTTGAGCAGCATGAAACAGCCGGTGCCGTAGGTGTTCTTCGCGGTGCCGGGCGCGAAGCACGCCTGGCCAAACAGCGCCGCCTGCTGATCGCCGGCGGCGCTCCCGATGGCGACGGGCGCGCCGAACAGATCGCGCTCGGTCTCGCCGTAGACCTCGCTCGACGATCGCACCTCCGGCAGCATCGCGCGCGGCACGTCGAGCAGCGCAAGCAGCTCGTCATCCCAGTCGAGCGTGTGGATGTTGAAGAGCAGCGTGCGGCTGGCGTTGCCCGGATCGGTCACGTGCACCCTGCCGCCCGTCAGGCGCCAGATCAGGAACGTGTCAACCGTGCCGAACAGGATCTCGCCGCGCCGTGCCCGCTCGCGCAGGCCGTCGGCCGAGTCGAGCAGGTGCTTGATCTTCGTGCCCGAGAAGTACGGATCGATGACGAGGCCTGTTTTCGATCTGAATGTCTCCTCGAGCCCGTCGCGCCGCAGGCGATCGCAGGTGCCGGACGTGACCCGGCTCTGCCACACGATCGCGTTGGCGACCGGGCGGCCGGTGGCCCGCTCCCAGAGGATCGTCGTCTCCCGCTGGTTGGCAATCCCGATCGCGGCGATGTCCGACGCGGAAACACCCGCCCGGGCCAGCACGTTCCGCGCGACGGCGATCTGCGACGACCAGATAGCCTCGGGATCGTGCTCGACCTCGCCCGGCGCGGGAAAGATCTGCTCGAACTCCTGTTGCGCGCTGGCGACGCTGCGGCCGCGGCGGTCGATGAGGATGGCGCGGCTCGACGTGGTGCCCTGGTCGAGTGTGAGGATGTAGCGGGTCATCGGCGCACATCATATATCCGCCCTACCGACACACCTCCCGCTGAGCTTACAATTGGTTCGGCGCCTGTGCTCGCCGAGCGTGGCCGCGGCTCGCGACAAGTCGCCAATCGGTACCGTTCCATCAAATCAGAGAAGGAGGCGCCGTGGCGATCAAGAGTGGGGTCATCGTCTGTGTTGCGGTGGCGATGGCGGGGACGCTGGTGGAAGGCAGGGGAATCCAGGCGCCCGCTGCCTCGAAGCAGCCGGAGTTGACGACGCTGAAGGCCGACTTCGTGCCGGGCGAGAAGACGATTTTCTACGACGACTTCACCGACATGGGCCCGGGCGATGCGCCGCCGCACTTCAAGACGCGGGGAGCGGCTCCGGAGCTGAAGGCGGCTGGAGCCGTGCGGCAACTGACCATGGCCGCCAACGGCGTGCTCATCCCGAACCTCACGGCGCTTCCCGAGAACTTCACCTTCGGGCCGAGGTGAGTTTTGATGCGCCGAAAGGCCGGACGCAGGCGACCTATTCATTCTTCTCGAAGAACAAGGAAACGCTCCAGTGGGTCGTTTACGCCAGCGCGGAGTTTACCGACCTGGTCGTGTCGCTCAGATCGCCGTACGAAGAATTGGGCCGCAAACGCATCGCTTCCGCCGCCCTGAACATCAAGCAGCCGATCAAACTGGCCCTGTGGATTCAGAACGGCCGCCTGCGCATCTTCGCGAACGGCGAGAAGCACCTCGACTTCAACCAGGTTGTCCTGCCGCCCATCGACAAGGTCGAAATCGCTTCGAACTTCCTTGGCGCGGGTCCCTCGCTCGGTTACCGGTCGGTGCGGTTCGCCGAATCGACGCCGGATTTCAGCCAGGTGATCAACGCCTCGGGCCGCTACGTGTCGCACGGCATCCTGTTCGACACCGACAGCGATCGGTTGAAGCCCGAATCGGCGCCCGTCATCCAGGCCATCGCGAAGGGGCTCGACACGAACCCGAACCTGAAGCTCCTCATCGAAGGCCACACGGATTCGGTCGGCGACGCGGCGCACAACCTCGATCTCTCCAAGCGGCGCGCCGACGCGGTGAAGGCGGTGCTGGTGGCGCAGTTCAAGGTGGACGCCACGCGGCTCTCGACGGCCGGCCTGGGCGCCACCAAGCCGATCGACTCCAACGACACGCCGCAGGGCCGGTCGCTGAACCGGCGGGTGGAACTGGTGAAGCAGTGAGGCCGTGAGCCCAATCAGCCAACTGTACGACGACATCTGGACGAACGAGGTCGCCCTCGACGAGTACAACGTGCGCGGTGTGCTCGTGGTGGGCGACCAACGGGCGCTCGTGTGGGACACGCTCTCGCACCCGCGCGACATGGCGGGCTATGCCCCGCTCGTCGGCGAGCGGGAACTGCTGGTCGTCTACAGTCACGCCGACTGGGACCACATCTGGGGCACCGCCGGGTTGCCGCGCGCCGCTTCGGCCATCGTCGGCCATTCCTCGTGCCGCGCGCGGTTCGCTGACGATGTGTCGGTCACGTTGCAAGAGAGACGGCTGGCCGAACCGGAAACGTGGGACGCGGTGACCCTGGTCGCGCCGACCACGACGTTCGACAACGAGATGGTCCTGTCGCTCGGGACCATGACGATTCACCTGCGTCATCTGCCCGGGCACACACCTGATTCGATCGTCGGCTTCATCCCGGCGCGCGGCGTGTTGCTGATGGGTGATGCCGCCGAGACGCCGTTTCCCGTCGTGCCGGCCGGAAGCTCGCTGGACCACTGGATTGGCGAGCTCGAACGATGGGAGCGGGATCCGCGGGTCAGGACGGTGGTTCCCGCGCACGGCGTAGTCGGCGGCACGGACATCCTGGCCCGCAACATCGATTACCTCACGCGGCTGCGCGATGGACGTCCCATCGACGTTGGCGAACCGCTCACGGACTTCTACCTGAAGACCCACGAATCGAACCTGCGCGCGCGTTGACGGGACGGTCGCGCCTCTTCGTGCGGTCTCCGCCCCTTATCTAGCTCGAGGCCGATTTCTTCGCAGCCGTGCGAGCCGTCTTCTTCTTCGCCGGCACCTTGGCGCCTGCGCGGCGCGCCTCGGACAACCCGATCGCGATGGCCTGCTTGCGGCTCGTCACCTTCTTGCCCGAGCTACCACTTTTGAGCGTGCCCCGCTTCCGCTCCCGCATCACCTTTTCGACTTTCTTCGACGCCTTCTTCCCGTACTTCGCCATCCAGGACCTCCTTCCAACCATCCATGCAAACAGTTCGCCGACGCGCGCGTGAGGCGGCGCCGTGGGCCCGGACGCGTGCTCGGGTACAATGCTCGTCCAATGCCCCTCGTCTACGACCCGCCCGTCTTCCGGCCGCCGAGCGAAGCGGATTCGCTCATCCTGCAGGTCACTATCGGCTGCTCGCACAACCGGTGCACTTTCTGCGCGATGTATCGCGGCAAGCGGTTCCGGACGAAAACCGACGAGGAGATCCGGTCGGATGTCGCAGAGGCGCGGGCGCAGTATGGTGCCAACGTCCGCAAGGTCTTCCTTGCCGACGGCGATGCGATGTGCCTCTCGTTCCACCGGCTCGCGGCGATCCTCGAGCTGCTGAACGAGGCATTTCCCAGGCTGGCGCGGGTGGGCATCTACGCGAATGCGCGCGACATCCTGTCGAAGACCGACGACGACCTCGCCGCCCTGCGCAGGGGCAAGCTGAAGATCGTCTACCTGGGTCTCGAAAGCGGCGATGACGTGACTCTCGCGGCGGTGAACAAGGGCGTCACGGTCGCCGAGATGGTGACCGCAGGAACGCGGGCGCGCGCGGCGGGACTGGCGACGTCGGTCATGGTGCTCGTCGGCCTGGCCGGCGTCGCGCGCAGCCTGGTGCACGCTCGGCTGTCGGCGGAAGCCATCAACGCGATGGGCGCCAGCTACACCGCGCTCCTCACCTACACACCGGTTGACGGCACGCCGCTCTTCGGCGCGATCGAGCACGGCGCGTTTGCCGTGCCGTCGCCGCGGGAGTCGCTGGTCGAGATCCGGGAGTTCGTCAGCGCGGTGACCATCGACACCTACTTCACGTGCAACCACGCCAGCAACTACCTGCCGCTGGTCGGACGGCTGCCGCGCGCGCGCACCGAGATGCTGGCCTGTCTTGATGCGGCGCTTGCCGGCTCGATCCCGCTGAAGCCGGAGTTCCTGCGCGGCCTGTAGCGCTTGATAATTGACTTAGTATCGATCACAGGTATCGCACCAGCTCGGCCAGTGACTTGCGAGGCTTCGCGGTCGGCTGGTCGGCCGGGTAGCCGAGCGGCGTGAACACGAGCGGTTCCTCGCCGTCTCCGGTTCGCAGGAGCCGGCGCGCGGCGACCGGATCGAACGCGGCCACCCAGCACGTCCCGAGGCCGAGATCCGCCGCAGCCAGGATCAGGTGATCCATCGCGATCGTCGCATCCACGTCGCCATAGTTCTTCCCGTCCCGCCGGACCCACGCCTGCGCCGCCACCGTGCAGACCGCGATGACGAGCGGCGCCTGGACGAACCACTCGCGGTTGTACACGCGCCTCAGCTCGTCCTCGTGGCCCGCGGTCGGCACGACGATCAGGCGGAACGGCTGGTAATTGGCGGCCGTCGGCGCCAGGCGAGCCGCGTCGAGCACGAGATCCAGTTTCTCCTGTTCAACCGGCTGCGACTTGTAGGCGCGAACGCTGTATCTCGCCTGGATCAGGCGCTGAAAGTCCACGGCACCTCCGATTCGGTCCTCGACACGCAGCCGGACGACCGCACGGCGTCCCCACACAGGACGATCAGGCGTCCAGGAATCCCTTGACCAGCGCCGCAGCGATGCGGTCGTCACGGGCGTCCGCGTGCCATGCTGCCTCCAGGATATCCGTGCATTCGGTCATGGTCCTCAGGTACGACGCCTGCAGCGCCCGCCCTTCGTCCACGCCGATCTCGGGATGGGGCTGAATGCCCCACACACGGCCGTGTTTGCGACGAACGACGGCGTGTGAACAGTCGGCGGTCTGGGCCACGCGTTCCCAGTCGGGTGGCAAGGGAAAGACCTCGTCGAAGTGGGAGGTGTAGACGTGGCAACGATCGGGCAGCGCGTCCACAAGAGGGTCCCGCGCACCGCCTCCGGTCTTTCGCACCTCAACCCAGCCGAATTCAGGTGTCGGCGTTCGGCGGACGAATGCCCGGCCCGATAGCGCGCGGGCCAGCATCTGGTGGCCGAAGCAGCTGCCGAGCAGTTTCACCTGGCGCGCCTCCAGCGCGCGCGTCAGGTCGCAGGCCCGCACGATCCACTCGGTGTCCGCCAGGATGCTCGCCTCACTGCCCGTCAGGATCGCGTGCGAATACGCCACGAGATCAGATGGCACGTCACCGTCTGGCGGGCGGCAGACGTCAACCGGCACCCCCAGCGCCTCCACATGCGGCCGCCAGTGGTCGACGGGCCGATAGATGGCGGGGTTGACGCTCAAATCGACAATCAGCAGACGATAGTCGTTACTCATGTCCAGGCGCAGCTATGAGGGCTGGCAGCTCGACGAGCCGCCAGCCCCAGAACTCGAGCCCAAGGCCAAAGGCCGAAAGCCGACGATCGCCTGCTTATCGCTTCGGCGCGCGCGCCGAAGTCGTCGGCGCCGTCGGCGCCGTCGGCTTCGTGACGATGCGCGGATCGCGGTTCTGATCCTTCTCGATGAACGGCACGCCTTCGGTCATCCACTTCGGCGCCGGCGCGCCCTTGAGGTAGTGATCGAAGAACTGGAAGTAGCGAATCGTGAGGTCCTTCCGGTTGGCGAGACCGCGCAGGCCGTGCGGCTCGCCCGTGTACGCCAGCAGGATCGCGTTCTTGCCGTTGAACCGCAAGGCGTTGTAGAACCCGAGACTGTTGGTGAACGACACCGTCGGGTCCGCCGTGCCGTGCATGATGAGGAACGGCGCCGTCACTTCGCGCACGTGCGCAAGCGCCGATTCGAAGCGGTACATCTCCGGCTGGTCCCACGGCGCCACGCCTTCGCGGCCCTGGCTGTACATGTAATAGTCGTGGCCGTTCGCGCCGCTGCCGCCCGACACCTGGTACGACCATCCCCAGTTCTGGTTGAAGTCGTTGTAAAGGTCCGTCACGCCCGCGCCTTCGCCGACCGCGGCGAACAGCCGCGACCGCGTCCCGATGAAGGCCGCGCCCTCCCCGCCGTAGCTGTGCCCGTTGATGCCGATCCGCTTGGGATCGACGTAGCCCATCTCGATCACCTTCTTCACGGCGGCCTCGACGCAGTCGAGCATGTCGCTGTGCGACGCGCCGGTATTGAAGTAGATGTCGGGCAGCATCGTGATGTAACCCTCGCTGACCGCCTGCACCGGCGACGATCCCATGCTCGACAGGTAGCTCGGTGCCGTGTAGCGGTGCATCGTCTGCGAGTTCTTCTCGTAGAAGTTCACCAGCATCGGCCGCTTCTCGCCGGGCTTGTAGTCATCCGGGAGCGCGAGGATCCCCTGCAGATGCCGGCCCTGTTTGTTCTTGAAGTCGAAGAGGATCCGGTGCCCCCACATGTATTCCGACTGCTGCGGGTTGGCGTTGCTGATCTTCCTCGAGTCCTTGAAGCCCGGCCCCGAGACGCGCAGGTCGGGGAACTCGACGAAGGTCTGATGCGTGAAGAGGTACTTGTCCGCCTTGGCCGCCTTCACCGGGTTGCTGAACGCGGCGTCCTCGTAGACCTGTTCCTTCAGTTGCCCGTCCGCCAGTTCGTAGAAGCCTGCTTTCTTCGTGTATTCGCCGTAGGCCGAGAGCGTGATCGGCTTGGTCAGATCGATGGTCGCGCGCGCGCCCGCTCCGCCGCCTCGCCCGCCGCCGCCGCCCGGACCGCCCGGCCCCGGCGCGCCCACGCCTGCCTCGTCCAGCGGCTCGGTCCGCACGTAGCGGAACCGGATCTCGTTCTTGCTGCCCACGCCGTTCGTGAGGTTGCGCGCCGCGCTGCCGTCGATCGGCAGCAGCCACAGGTCGTACTGGTGCTGGACGATGACGGACTTGTGGTCGCTGGTGTAGCCGGCGATGCCGTACGAGGGTCTCGGTCCCGGATGATCGAAATCCATGTCGCTGAAGTTCACCGCCACGCCGCCGCCGAGCGTGCGCGTGGTCCCGGCGTCAAGGTCGTACGCCTGGTACTTGCTGTCCTTCCAGTAGAGGAAGTAGTGGCCGTCGGGCGAGATGCCGAACGTGTGGTTGCCCGTTGACGTGTTGATCATCTGGTTCTTGAACATCAACGTGCGTTCGCCCGTCGTGGTGTTCACGCGATAGATGTCGGCCGCCGCCCGCTTGTAGTCGGAGATGTACCCGCGTGTGTCGCGCCCCACCGCCCAGCGGCCGTCCGCTGCGACGTCGAGATCGCGCATCGTCTTGTCCGCGAGCAGGACGAACTTGCCGGCCGACACGTCGAACGCCTGGCGGAAGGTGAAATTGCGGTCCTGGTCGGCCCGAATCATCTGCATCGACTGGATGCGCTCGTCGATCGTGTTCCAGACGTCCACGTCAGCATCCGTGTCCGCGCTTCTCCGCCGGCTCGTGTCGGGGGCGGAAACCTGTTCCTTGATGCCGAAGAAGACGCGCTTCTTGTCGTCGCTCCACGAGAGCGTCGCGCGGTCGCTCACGACCCAGCCGTTCGGGAAACCGGCCGCCTTGGCAGGATCGAGCACCACCGGGACCGGGTTGGCGTCGATGGATGCCTGCACGTTCGGGAACGTGACGATCACGTTGTCCCGTTCGCGCATCTTGTCCACGTCCAGGCCCTTGAGCACGGCCAGCGCGGTGCCATCCTCGCTCCACGTCAGCCGGTTGTAGAGGCGCGCGCCGTTGTCGAGCGTGTTCACCTTGCCGCTTCGCAAGTCGAGCACGAACAGCCCGTTCGCGTCCTTCTCGGCCGCATCCACGGTGTAGGCGAGCAGATCACCCGCCTTGTTGAAGGCGATGTCGCCGACGCTGCCCAGCAGCTGGTCGCGGCCCGTTCGAAGGTCGTGCACCGTGACATCGACGCCGCGCGGACCCGCGGGCGTCGCAGCGTTCGCTCCGCCGCCGGCTCCGCCAGGAGCGTCGCCACCCGGCGCGCCGGTGTCAGCGCCCGCGCCGCCGCGGCCACCGGCCGCACCCGCCGCCCCGGCAGGACGCCGGCGCAGGATGAGATGCGTGGCGTTCGCGGAGAAGGTGAACGACTCGATGTTCTGCCAGGCTTGCACCGCGCCGGTCGCCAGGTTGCGCAGCTCGACGCGCGTCGGCGGGGGTGGCGGTGTCGTCGCGCCACCGCGCCCGGCCTGTGCGCCCTGGCCGCCGGCGGGAGTGGGTTGCGCGCCGCCCGGAGTGGTCTGACCGGCGCCCGGCTGGGCGCCGCCACCGGCCGGTGCAGCGCCGCCGCCGGGACCGCCGCCGCCCGCTGCAGCCGCTGCCCCGCGCCCTCCGCGTCCGCCGCGCCCACCGCTCGGATCGACCACGTACGCGATCCAGTGCGAGTCCGAGGAGAACCGGCCGCCGGTCGCGTTCGGCACTTCGATGTCCTGGCCAGTGCCGAGATTCAACAGGTGCAGGATCGGCTTCGCATCGGTCGTCGGCGCATTGGTCAGAGCCGTCCCGTAGGTCACCCAGTTGCCGTCGCCCGAGATCTCCTGGCTGCTGATGCTGCGCCAGCGCGTGTAGTCGTCGATGGTAAGAACTTTCTTTGCCGCGGCCGGGGCCTGTGTCTGTGCGGCAGGCCACGCGTAAGACAGGCCCAACGCAACGACCAGCGCGAGGGCAAGCGTGGCGGCCCGGAAGCGCATCGCGGTTCTGGGATTATCGTGGTTCACGGGCGATCTCCTGTATGGTGAGCGGGGCGTTGGGGGCTTCCTGGTACCGGTGCCGAGGGCGAGAGAGCACGGATCCTACCTCTGCTCGGGGCGCTCTGCCAGAAGAACCTCGGCGGGCGCTCCAGAATCCGCGAATCCGCTTGACTCTCCGAGCCACGGACGGATACTGATGAGGCGTCCGACGCGCGGGCGCGCCTGCCTCCGCGACACTTCCCAGGCCAGAAAAACGTGACGGCCCGCGGCACGATATTGAAAGCGCACGCACGGTCCGCCGGAACGCCGCGGGAAACGTGGATCGCCGGCTGGTTCGTGCCGGCGCTCGTCGCACTGCTGCCGCTCGCCTGCTGGCCGGGACTCGGTCGGCCGTTCTCGGGACCCAAGCTCTGGGTGATCGGCGGCCTCGACGCGCTGATCGTCGTGCAGCGCTTCGCACGTCATGCGAGCTGGCGCCCAATCGCGTCGTGGCCATGGCTCGTCTGGCTGGCCGCGGTCTCGTTCTCGGCGATCACTGGACCGTTTCTCTCGCCGTCGGCGTTTCTTCTGTTGGTGCTGCCGCTGCCGCTCTATCTTGGCGGCGCGGGCGTTGGCAACGCCGTCTGCGCCGGTTCGGCCGTGGAATCGGCGATCGCGCTGTCGCAGTACTTCGGGCACGACCCGTTCCGGTGGATCGGCTGGCACGCGGAAACCTTCGCCGGCTCGCGCATGCAGGTGTACGGCACGCTGGGCAACCCGAATTTCGTGGCTGCGTGGCTCTGCGCCACGTTGCCGCTGTGCCTCGGCACGACCGGCAGAACGCGAATTGCGCTGGCGGTCCTGCAACTCGCGGCCATCTTCAGTACCGGTTCGCGCGTGTTTCTGGTTGCGCTGCCGGCCGGCCTGGTCGTCACGGCGCTCTGCGCGGGACGATTCAACAGGCGGTGGCTCCTTGCGCTGCCCGTCGCCTGCGCGTTGCTCTGGGTCTCGCCCGCGCGCACGCTTGTCACAACTATCCACGGACGTCTCTACCTGGCCACGGTGACTGCCACGCACCTGCGCGAGGTGCCGCTGGCCGGCTATGGGCCGGGGTCGTTCGAGCTGAAGTTCGCCGGGTGGCAAGACGCGTGGCTTCGCGAACACCGGGAGGACGCCCGATTTGCCGGCCCGGTGGACCACGCGCACGACGATTACCTGGAGTTCTGGGTTGAGTACGGTCCGCTCGGGCTCGGCGCGTTTTTGCTGCTCTGCGGGTGGCTGCTCGTGCGGGCGGGGCGGGTGCGCCCGCCGGACGGGACGCTCGGAGCGCTGGCCGCGCTCGTCGCGATCGCCTGCGTCGATTTTCCGTTTCACCGCCCGGCGGAGTGGGCGCTGTTCGCAATGCTCGCAAGCCTGACACGGAGGACTGATTGATGAACACCTGGTTGAAACGAACCGCAACGGTGATGGTGCTGGCGCTGGTGGCCCTCGGCCTCGCACGCGCCGCGACCCACAAATACCAGGAGCAGGAAGACGCGTTCCGGAAAGCGTGCCTGCAGCAGTTGCAGGGCCAGCCGCGCGAGGCGGTGAAGGCGAAGTACCCCACGCCCGAGATCCACATGGTGTCGTCGGGCTGCCTCATGCCGGGCGCGACGGTCGAGACCATCGTCAACGGCAAGTTCTCGCCCGGGTCGAAGCTCTTCGTCGAGAACGACAACATCGAGGTGGTCAAGGCCGACCTCGCCGGGACCCAGTTCCGCGCGACGCTGAAGGCGCCCGCGGGCATCGGGCCGGAAACCGCCGCGATTGCGGTCATCTCGCCGGCCGGCCAGATGGCCCGGTCGGACAAGGCGGTGAGGATCGGCGGCGCCAACGAGTGGACGATGGACGCGGCCAACGGCTGGAAAGTGGTGGCTCGCTCGCAATTGACTACACCTTGTCCGGTCGGCTCGGACGATCCCGCCTACGACGTGTCGTTCTTCCGAAAAGGGGAAGCCACGCCGTTCGAGAAGCTGAAGGCGAGGTTGACGTTCTCGTTGTGGGGTACCCGCGAGTACGCCTTCGCGCTGGAGGCCGCGCCGTCGGCTGCGATGGGCGGCGATTACGTGGCGCTGATGGAGAAGTTGAGAGATCCCAACCTGACGCCGGCGCAACGCGAGCAATTGATGACGCAGATCACGAAGGCGAGCGAGCAGATGCAGGCGCAGATGAAGAAGTTGACCGATCCCGCCTACATGAAGCAGCAGGCGGACGAGGCGCAGCTGAAAGAGCAGCAGTTCGGCTGCAAGCGGATCGAGGTCAGCGCGCAGAACGGGAAGCTCACCGGCGAGATGCGGTGCTCGGACAAAGTCGGCACACGCCTCGGCGTAACAGGCTCGGTGACGGCAATCAAATAGGTTCTCCCGCGAAAGGCCGCAGCCCGCGCGCAGAGGATTCTCGCGAGAACAGCCGCCGGCCGGCCACGCGCGTCAGCGAGACCGGCCGGCGACCGATGTCCTGTCGATGTAGGCCTTCACCGTGCGCCGGTCGAGGCGCGTGCGACGCGCCACCGCCTCGTAAGTTCCGTGACGGTCGTACAACAGCCTGCAGTACCCGCCGAGCAACCCGTCGGCATCGATCGACCCGTCGGCGATCCCCGCCTGCAGGCGGCCGGACAAGTCGGGCGCCGGCTCCCGCGTGTCGCCGCCGTACGCGCGGGTGAGCACGATGCGGCGCACCGCCTGCTCCAGTTCACGCACGTTGCCCGGCCACCCATACCCGCGGCAGGTGGAATCGACGACCGCCGCGACGATGGCCACGACGTCCTCGGATGGGCCGCCCGTCATCCGCGCCACGGTCACCGCGATCAGGTCGTCGAGATCCTGCGGCGCCTCCTGGATGCGCTGCCGCAGCGGCGGCACGACGATGACATCCGAGCACAGGCGGTAGAAGAAATCGTCCCGGAACTGGCCGCCGCGCCGGAGCGCATCGAGCGGCCGGTTGGTGGCGGCGATGACGCGGCCACGGAACCGCTGCTTCTCGTGGGATCCGACCGGCGAGAACGTCCGGTCCTGCAACACCTGCAGCAGCTTGATCTGCACGGGCGTCGTCACGTCGCCGATCTCGTCGAGAAAGATCGCGCCGTGCCGGCTGCAGCGGGCGAAGACGCCTTCGTGGATGTCCACCGCCCCCGTGAACGCGCCTTTCCTGTGGCCGAAGAGCTCCGACTCGATCAGCGTTTCCGCGAACTGGGAGAGGTTCAGCGCGATGAAGCTGCGCATGAAGCTCTCCGCGAAACATCCTTTCTTCTCGTCGAACGGGATGAACCCCGACCGCCCGATGGATGTCGCCGCCGCGCCCTTCCCGGTGCCGGTCTCGCCGAGCAACAACGTGGAGAAGTCTTCCATGCGGTCCCACAGGTGGCGCTCGTAGAGACGCATGTCGCAGGTGAAGACGTTGTTCCAGAGATGCCGGCGCAGCTCCTGCATGCACGGGCTCCGGCCCACCAACTGGTGATCGATGAAGAAGAAGGCGCGCCGGATCTGGTAGAAGATGGCGAGGTAACGCGTCGCCTCCTCGGCGGCGAACCCCCGGCGGGCCAACGCCGCCAGCACCTCGCGGGCGAACGGCACCGGCAGGGAGCGCTCGCCGGATTCGACCTGTTGCTCGATCAGGCGGTCGAACGACGCCATGAACTGCCAGTAGATGTCGAAGAGCAGCGCGTCGCAGACGATGCGGCGCTCGTCGCCGTCGAAGTGCTTGACGTTGGCGGCGCCGGCCTCCTCCAGCCGGCGCACACGCTCGTCCACGCGCGCGACCAGGCGCTCGAGGCACTCGTCGTACCCCACCGACGCGTCACAGCCGGCAATGGCCTGCAGGAGCCCGGCGTACCGGTCGCCGAAGGGATTGCACGCCGCGGCGTCCGAGACGAGGTGAAAGAACTCGCGATCCGCGGGCTGAAGGCGTTTCTGGGTGGACATACATTTACTGTACGTCACCAGTTCATTTTGTGTCACATCCCGACCGATACGTTTTCACAGTTTCATGGGATCCCAGGAGTTTTCACGAGAAATCGTCCCGCGCGGCATGGGCACGGGACTTGAGATGCATCCGGCAGACCGCGCGCACGAACAGACACACACCAGTCGAAAGGAGCATCACGATGACACGCGCACTGACGGTTACTGGCGTGGCCCTCGCCCTCACGGTCCTGTGCCTGACGCCAGGCGGAGCGACGGCCCCGGCACGACCGGATGCGACGCCCAGAATTGGCGTCTTCGATTCCCGGGCGGTCGCGCTCGCCTACTACCGGTCAGACGAGGGCATGCAGGCCAGCCGCGACCGGTACGACGCGTACGCGAAGGCGAAGGCGTCGAACGACGAAGCGCGCATCAAGGAACTGGAGCAGGAGGGGCCCTGGATGCAGGTCCGGATGCACCAGCAGGTGTTTTCGACGGCGACCGTCGCGACCATCATGGAGAAGGTGGCCGACAAGCTGCCGGCGATTGCGAAAGAGGCGGGCGTTGGCGCGATCGTGTCGAAGTGGGAGATGCCGTACAAGGACGGCGCCATCCAGACGGTCGATGTGACGCCGGCGCTCGTCAGGCTGTTCAACCCGGACGAACGGACGCTGACGATCATCGGGCAGATGACTGCCCCCCCGATTCCGTTCGAGAAGCTGCCGCTCGATCCGAAGATGTAACGCGTTGGCAGCGGCAGGGCGAGGCTCTCAGCCTTGCCGGGCCGCGGCGGAGGCGATATGAACGCAACCATTCGCGCGTCGCGCATCCTGTTGATTGTCGGGCTCCTCGCCATGGTGATCGGAGCGGTCGATCCGCTCGAGGGGTCCCTTGTCATCCTGCCGGGGACGGGCCTGGTTGCGCTCGGGGCATTTCTTGGCTATAGCCGCCACCGGGCGCTTCTCTTCGAGGCGTTCGTCCTCGTGGCGATCGGTGTTGGCGCGTTGTGGGGCGTCAGCGCGATCGGAGGCTTCGGGGGTAACAGCGGGCGTTCGATGTGGTGGGCGCTCGTTCTTCTGCCGTACCCCGTCGGTTGGATCATGGGGCTCGTCGGGGCGGTGCGGAGCGTGCGCGAAGGCTTCGGGCGCTTTGCGCCGAGCGCGGCACGATAACGCGCCGCATGGTGCGCGACGCTATCGGGACGAGGCCGCGGGCATCTCGACGCTCGGGCGACGGCGGCGCTTCGTCGCCGCCGTCACGACCGACACGACGACGAACGCCGCACCCACCACCAGCAGGCCGTTGGTGTTCCAGCGGACGCCGCGAACGAACGGCGGGTTGAACCAGAACCCGAATTCGTCGAACGTCAACGCCACCGCAAGGCCGTAGAGGAGCGCGATCCCGAAGGTGGCGCGAGGCCCTTTGAAGACGAGCGCCAGGTAGCCGGCGACGGTGAGCATGAAGATGCCGATCACGTAATGGTGGAGGTGGACGCCCCCGGAGAGTTGCACGTGGAACCGTGGGGACATGTAGCTGATGAACCGGGCACAACCGACTGTCAGTCCGAATGCTACGGCGCCGAACAGCGCCGGTCTCTTCAGCAGCGTCTTCATCAGTCCTTTATAAGGGGGAACGCTCCGGCGGGGCAACATGCAGGAGCGTTCCGGCGGAGCCACATGCGGAGCGTGTTGTTCGGTGCGCTCGGCGCGACACGCTGGTGAGGTGCGACAGTCGAGCCGGCGCGACGTGGCGTGATGAGCATCCCTGGCTCGCTCTCGCGCTGTCCGTACTTGCCGGCGCCCTGCTGGTGCGCGTCTTCATCATCTTCCACGACTGCTGCCACGGATCGTTCTTCGCGTCCCGGCGCGCGAACCGGGTACTTGGATACGTTACCGGCGTGCTGACGCTCACACCCTTCGACAGCTGGCAGCGCGCGCACGCCGAGCACCATGCGACCGCCGCCGACCTCGATCGCCGCGGCGTCGGCGACATGTGGACGCTGACAGTAAACGAGTACCTGGCAGCCACCTGGCGCCGCCGCCTGGATGGCGGCTTGCTGCGTTCCTGGATGAGGTCCGGATGGAGCCTGAGGATGCTGCTGTAGGCGATGAGCGACGCCGTCACGATCGCGAGGTAGGCCCACGCGGCAGGCCACATCACGGTTCCGGCGGCTGCGAACAGCAGCGCACCGAAGACCAGCGTCGCCATCACGAGCCGCAGGAAGATCCTGTTCATCGGCGGGCGAATGATGATCCCGGCCCGCGTTCGAGTCAAGCGCGCCCGTCGGGTAGTCGAAACGACTGAGCGGCGCGGGAGGGCGGCGGCCATGGATCACGAAGGTGGCAGGCGCACGCCGGCCGCCGTATACTGAAAAGAGGCCATGTCTATTGGACCGGGTCGCCCCCCTCGAGGCGCAGTGTTCGCCTTCGTGCTCGTCCTCTACACGCTGCTCGTCGCAGCTGACCCCTACATCCACGCCCTGACCGCCGGTTCCGCGCACCGCGAAGCCAATTGCGTGGTGTGTGCGGCGAGCAAGGCGCCGTCGGAAATCCAACTGTCGAGCGCGGCTCCCACGCCCAACACCGGGCCGGCGGGCGACGTGCTCCCCGTCGTCCCGCTTCTCCCCCATCTCCTGCTCGGCGTGCGCTCGATCGGCCGCTCTCCGCCCGCCTGACCCTCCGCTTTTCGACTTCCGACGAATCGACGAACCTGCGCCGCGGGTGCGCTACGCATCGGCAGGCGCCGGGCGGGTCACTCTTGAAGGAGAAATGGATCGATGTGCCGACATCGATGGCGTCGTTGCGGCCGCGTCTCTCTCGCGTCCCTTGTCCTCGTCTTCCTGCCGGCGGTCTCGCTGGCCCAGGCGCGAAGCGATTCGCCCCGGCCGCCGACGCTCATCACGAGCGAGCAGGCGGTGCAACTGGCCCTCGAGCACAACCAGACGCTGCGCGCCAACCGCCTCAACATCGACCAGTCGCGAGCCAACGAGGTGACCGCGGGCCTCAAGCCGAACCCGGTCGTGACGTCCACCAACGCGGACTTCCCGGTCTTCACACCAAGCCAGATCAGCCTGCCGAATACGCAGACCTACACCGAGTCGCTCAGCTACCTGTTCGAACGGGGCGGCAAGCGGGAGAAACGGGTCGTCGTGGCCCGCGACACGACGGAGGCGACCGTCAAGACGGTAGACGATGCCGAGCGCCAGATCCGGTTCCAGGTGCAGCAGGCGTTCATCGCGGTGCTGCTGGCGAAGTCGAATCTCGACCTGGCGCAGCAGGACCTGAAGGACTTTGGCGAGGTCGTCACCATCGACAAGCAGAGGATGGCCTCTGGCGACATCTCCGAGGGCGACTACCTGAAGATCGCGCTCCAGAAACTGCAGCTGGAGCAGGACGTGTCGGCGGCCGAGGTGTCGCTGGTGCAGGGCAAGGCGGTTTTGCGGCAATTGGTCGGCTACGAAACGGTGGCCGATGATTTCGACGTGGCTGGGACGCTGGCGCACCAGAAGTACGCGCTGGCGCTGGCGGACCTGCAGCAGCAGGCGCTGGCGGCACGGCCGGACCTGCTGGCGGCGAGCATCAATACGCGGCTCGCCAACAACACCGTGGCGCTGGCCTTCGGCAACCGCGCGCCCGACCTCACCGGCGAGGTGGAGTACGACCGCAACGGCCCCGTGAACGGCATCGGGTTCGGCTTCTCGATCGCGCTGCCCATTCACAACCGCAACCAGGGAGAAATCGCGCGCAGCGAGGTGGCCGTCAGGCAGGCGCGGGAATCGGAATCCGCCGCCCGCGTCACCGTGCTGACCGACGTCGCCAACGCGTACGCCGGCTTCCAGACCAACGAGAAGGTGGTCTCGCTGTTCGAGTCGGGCTATCTCGACCAGGCCAGCCAGTCGCGTGAGATCAGCACCTACGCCTACCGGCGAGGCGCCAGCAGCCTGCTCGACCTTCTCGATGCCGAGCGCACGTATCGGGCGACCGAACTCGCCTACCGCCAGGCGTTGGCGGCCTACATGACCGGCGCCGCGCAGATCAATTTCGTCGTCGGAAGACAGGTAATCCAATGAAGAAGACCCCCTCGCGGCGACGGCTGCGCGCGTCCGGATGGCGTTTCTCGATCCTGGCTGCGCTCGGCGCGCTGGCCGTGGCGGCCTCCGGCTGCGGAGCTCCGGGCGCCGCGCCGGCGAGCGCCACGGAACAGCAGCAAACCGCAAAGCCCGGCTTGTTCAAAGTGTCCGCCAGCCAGCTTTCGCATCTGCGGATCGCACGCGTGCAGACGAGCTCGCGGGCTGTCGAGGTGCATACCACGGGAACCGCCGACTGGGACGCCGATCGAACCACCCAGGCCATCACGCAGGTCAACGGCCCGATCGCGCGAATCGTCGTCGATCTGGGAACGCGGGTGAAGCCGGGCGAACCACTGCTCTACGTGGCGAGCCCCGACCTGAGCAATGCCATCTCGACGTATCGCAAGGCGAAGAACCGTCTCGACCTGGCCCAGCGGACGCTCGCGCGCAACCGCGACCTGCTGGAGCATCGCGCCATCGCGCAAAAGGACCTCGAGGGATCGGAGGCCGACTACAACGACGCGTTCACCGAGGTCCAGAACGATCTGCAGGCGCTCAAGATCTTTGGCGTCACCGACCGGGACATCGCGGAGGCGGAGCGCCAGAACATCGCCATCCGGCCTGAACTGGCCGTGCGGTCGCCGATTGCGGGCGTGGTCGTGCAGAAACTCGTGCTGCCGGGACAATTCGTCCAAACCGGGACGACGATCTGCTTCGTCATCAGCGAGCCGTCCACGTTGTGGGTGCAGGCGCATCTGAACGAGAACGAGACGACCGCGGTCCATGTCGGCGACCGGGCGGATGTGCGTGCTGCGTCGCTCCCTGGTGTCTTTCCCGGCCGTATCACCTACATCGGCGCCATGCTCGACCCGGCCACCCGGACGACGCCGGTCCGGGTCGTCACGGAGAACCGCGCCGGGTTGCTCAAGAAGGACCAGTTCGTGGACGTGCTCGTGCACTCCGGCACGCGCCGCGACGTCCTGGTCGTGCCCACTTCGGCGGTGCTCTACAACAGCGAGAACTTCCCGTTCGTGTACGTGCAGGTGGAACCGGGCAGCTTCGCGCAGCGGCTGGTGACCATCGGCGCGCAGCAGGACGACGGCTTCGAGGTGCTCTCGGGTCTCGCGGCGGGCGACGCCGTGGTGGCCGAGGGCAGCGTCTTTTTGCAGTTCGCCCAGACGTACGAGCGATGACCACCCGGACGATTGCAGGCTCTCATGATTGACCGCATCGTTTCGTTTGCGCTCGCGCAGCGGTTCCTGGTCCTGGTGGGCATGCTCGCCCTTGGCGCCTGGGGCGTGTTGTCGTTCCAGCGACTGCCGATCGACGCCTATCCCGACCTGTCGCCGCCCCACGTCGAGATCGTCACGCAGTGGCCGGGCCACGCCGCCGAAGAGGTGGAGCGTCTCATCACGATCCCGATCGAAGTGGAGATGAACGGGATCAACAAGCTGGACGCGCTGCGCTCGATTTCGCTCTACGGCCTGTCGTCGGTCACGATGAACTTCGACTACGACGCCGACCCGTATTTCGCGCGCGAGCAGGCGTTCGAACGCGTGCCCAATGCCCCGATGCCGCAGGGCATCACGCCGGTCATCTCGCCGCTCTTCAGCCCCAGCGGCCTGATCTACCGCTACGTCCTGCAGAGCCCCGACCATTCGCCGCAGGAACTCAAGACGATCGAGGACTGGGTGCTCGAACGCCGCTACCGGGCCATCCAGGGCGTCGCCGACGATTCGGCCTTCGGCGGCACGACCATGCAGTACCAGGTGCTGCTCGACCCGCACAAGCTGTTCGCGCACCTGGTGACGGTGCCGCAGGTCGCGCAGCAGCTCGGCAGCAACAACGCCAACGCGGGCGGCGGATTCTTCTCGCAGGGCGGTCAGTTCTACTACGTGCGCGGTCTCGGGCAGGTCCGCACCACCAACGACATCGGCAACATCGTCGTGGCGACGCACAACGGCATCCCCACCTACGTCCGCGACGTCGGGGACGTGGCGATCGGCCATGCGCCCAGGCTCGGCGAGTTCGGCTACATGAACCAGGACGACGCGGTCGAGGGCGTGATCCTGATGCGAACGGGCGAACAGGCCCAGGTCATCCTCGACAAGGTCGAGCAGCTGACGAAGGACCTGAACGAGCGCATCCTGCCGCCGGACGTGAAGATCGTGCCGTTCTACGATCGGCACTACCTGCTGGCCGAGACGACCAAGACCGTCGAGCGCAACCTGCTGCGCGGGATGATCCTGGTGCTCGTCATCCTGGGACTCTTCCTCTTCAGCGTGCGAACGGCGCTCATCGTGGCCGTGACGATCCCCTTCGCGCTGTTCTTCTCGTTCATCTGCCTCGACTGGCAGCGCATTCCCGCGAACCTGCTGTCGATCGGCGCGATCGACTTCGGCATCCTCGTCGACGGCGCCGTGGTGATGGTGGAGAACATCTTCCGCGAGATGGCGGCGCGGCATGGCCAGCCGCACAACGTGGTCGAGGTCGTGCGCTCGGCGGCGCGCGACGTCGAGCGCCCGATCTTCTACGCCGTCGCGGTGATCATCGCCGGCTACCTGCCGATCTACGCGCTGGTCGGGCCGTCCGGCCGCCTCTTCCATCCGATGGCCGACACGATGTCGTTCGCGCTGGTCGGGGCGCTGGTCTGCACGCTGACGCTGCTGCCGGTCCTGTGCGCGTATTTCCTGCGAAACGACGTCAAGGAACCGACGGTCCGGGTGTACGAACACGTGCGCGATGCCTACGGCCGCCTGCTCGGCGGCGTCCTGCGCCATCCGGCCGTGACGGTGCTCGTCTGCCTCGCGGTGTTCGCCAGTTCACTGCTGCTGGTTCCCTTCGTCGGCGCCGAGTTCATGCCACACCTGGACGAAGGCGCGCTCTGGGTGCGCGCGACGACGCCGTACACCATTTCGTGGGAAGAAGCGTCGAAGCTGGCGCCGCAGATTCGCACGATCCTCACGAGGTTCCCGCAGGTCACCACGGTGGCCAACGAACTGGGCAGGCCGGACGATGGGACGGATCCCACGGGGTTCTTCAACGACGAGTTCTACGTGGGGCTGAAATCGTACGACGATCCGGCGTGGCGCGGCGCGATCCGCACGAAGCCGCAGCTGGTGGAGGCGGTCCAGCAAAAGCTCGCCGCGTTCCCCGGCGTCATCTTCAACTACACGCAGCCGGCCGAGGACGCGGTAGACGAGGCGGAAACCGGGCTGAAGAGCTCGCTCGCCGTCAAGATCTTCGGCCCCGACCTGGGCACGCTCGAAGACCGGGCGGAGGCGGTGAAGCAAATCATCTCGCGCGTCGCCGGCATCACGAATATCTCGATCGTGCGCGAGCTCGGCCAGCCCAGCGTGACGATCGAGCCCGACCGCGAGAAGATCGCCCGCTACGGGCTGAACGTCAGCGACATCAACACGATCATCGAGACGGGGATTGGCGGGACGGCGGCGACGCAGGTGATCCAGGGGGAACGCCAGTTCGACCTCGTGGTGCGGATGCAGGAACCCTTCCGCGACAACGTGGAGGCGATCAGGAACCTGCTGGTCGCCACCGCGGACGGCCAGCATCTGCCGCTCAGCGAGTTCGCCAGCATCAAGGTGTCCAAGGGGGCGTCGTTCGTCTACCGCGAGAGCAACGCGCGCTACATCGGCGTGCAGTTCAGCGTCGAGGGACGCGACCTCGCGAGCGCCATTGGCCAGGCGCGGGAAGCCGTGGGGCGCCAGGTCCGGCTGCCGCCCGGATACTGGTTTGACTGGGGCGGGGAATACAAGGACTACCTGGCGGCGCGGTCGCAGATGATGCTGATCATGCCGCTGACGATCGTGGTGATTCTCCTGATCCTGTTCGCGCTCTACGGGAACCTGAAGTTCCCCCTGATCATCGTCTTCAGCGTGATCGTCACGGCGCCGGTCGGCGGCTTGCTGGCGCTGGTGCTCACGGGGACCAACTTCAGCGTGTCGTCGGGCCTCGGCTTCGTCGCCCTGATGGGGCTTGCCGTCCAGACGAGCGTCATTCTCTATTCGTTCATCAACAAGCTGCGCCTGGAGGGCAAGGACATCCGCACGGCCACCTACGAGGCGTCGCTGCTGCGCCTGCGGCCGATCATGATGACGGCGCTCGTCGCCTGCTTCGGCCTGCTGCCGGCCGCGATGTCCACGGGGATCGGCAGCGACTCGCAGAAGCCGTTTGCGATCGTGATCGTCGGCGGCCTCGTCTCGCGGCTGTTCCTGTCGGTGTTCATGGCGCCCGCGCTCTATGCGCTGGCGGCGCGGCGCGACGACATCCTGAAGGTGTAGCCGGGGGAGGCCTCGGCCTGGCGACGAGCGTCGGCAGCGGCCAGAAGTTGCGGGCGAGCCCGAACACGCGCTACTTCGCCACCCGCAACTGCACGGTCGTCGGCTCCCCTGCCGTCACCGTGACGTCCGTTGCCGTGGGGCGCAACTTCTCCAACAGTTCCCGGCTGATGCCGGAAACCGCATTGCCGGTATCGAGGGCCACGATGTAGTACCGGCCGGGAAGGACGAACGGCAGCGAGAATCGACCGGGCCCGAGCCTGAAAACCGCCGGGGACGGTGGGGCCGCGGGTGAAGCAGACAGTGCAGACGCCGCGGGCGCCGCGCTCATGGCCGGAAGCGTCCCCCCGGTCGACACCGGAGCGCTGTAGCTCCGGGTGCGAGAGACGAAGGGCGAACCGGCGAACCACCGGTCGCTGTCTTCGGGAAACATGATGACGTCCATGCCGGGCGCGGGCTCGCCCTGCGCGTTGGTCACCGTTCCCTGCACGCGCCCGGTGTCGGTCGTCATCACGATCACGATGTCGGTGACGCGCTCCGTGCCGTTCAACGTCAGCGGTTTCGTCGTGATGTCCTCGCCGCCGCGCAAGACGGACTTGAGAATTGCCCGGCCTCCCGTGGCCGTGAAGAAGAACGGGCCGCCCCGAGCACCCGTCAGATGGAACGTGCCGTCGTCGCCGGCCTGAGAGGGACGACCGGACACGTCCGTGCCCGGAACCCGGTTCTCCTGAGCGGGCCGCATCGCGATCAGCACTCGCGGGGGTACTGGCGGCACGATGGTGCCGGCGGGAGAAGCGACCGGCGGCTGCTGCGATCCTTCGACGATGACGCGCCCGAGAATCGTCGCACCCGTGTTGGTCTGAATGTTGACCGCCAGGTCGTCACCGTTGACGGTGACGGGAACAAAGGCGCCTTCGCGCTCGGCGTCCGGTCCCTGGCCATGAGCAATCGTCGCCGACAGGTAGTAGTGGCCGGGCGCAATGTCATTGATCAGGAAGTTGCCATCCGGTCGCAGGGCCGAACCGTGCGAGCTCCCATCGTATTCCGCGCCGCGCCGCGAGAGCATCACGCTGATGCCGACACCCGATCCGGGCGATGCCGGACGACCGGTGGAATCCGTGAGGACACCCGAAATGCGACCGAGGGCCACACGCTGCAGGGCAAACTCGATGCCCGACGTATCCTGGCCCGAGCGGACGGGCACCTGGCGCGCGGCGCCGATGTCCAGCGCTCCGGGATAGTACGTCGGCCCATATCCCGTGCGGGGCCCGGTCCCGAACGACGGCTGCGAAAAACCGGTACCCACGACGAAGTAGTCGCCCGGCTGCAGGTCGTACAGGCGGAATTGACCGAGATCGTCGGTGGTCGCGTGCGCCCCTATCCCGCCCGACGCCACGTTCCCACTGTACGTGTCCCGGCGAAGAGCGCGGACCTGTGCTCGCGCCAACGGCTCGCCCCCCTCATCGAGCACGCGTCCCGCGATCGCACCCGTGCGTTGAAGGCGGATCGTCACCGCCATCGATTGCCCGTCGCTCAGTTGCACTTGCTGGGAAGCCTGCGCAGGCACGAACCCGGAGCGCGGCGACGTCATGACGCTGAAGCGGCCGGCGGGCAAATCCGTGAATTCGAAGCGCCCTGCCTGGTCGGTCTCCGCCTGCTGCCGCACGTATCCGGGCGGGTACTGCGCGGCGCCGAAAACGACGCCGGAACCGCCTGCTGCCGCGCCCGAGGGCGCGGTCTGTATCGAAGTGATGGAAGTCACCCCACGACCGCCGGCACCCGCCGCGACAGTCGCCTGCCCGGAGAGCAGCACGCCCGCGCCCCTGACCGGAGCGCCATTGTCCGCTGCGACCACCTGGCCGGTGATGCGGCAGGTGCCTGTCGGCTGCGGCGTCGAAGATTGGCCCTCAGGGAGCGACGCGATCTGCGCGACGCAGACCGCCGGGCCGAGGACGAGGACCGCGGCGAGGAATGAGGGCGACGGACGCAGCCTGGCATGCGACATCGGAGCCTCCGGTAACTCAAGACAATTAGACACCTCTCGGTGACAATCGTCGCTGGGAATCGTGCAGAAGCGGATAAGCGCGCCCCGGTCGTCCTGGCGGCGGCGCACGTTCTTGCCATTCCCGAAGGACGATGCTACCGTCGTCGTCCCGCTGGTATGGTCCTCGCACTTCTCTTCGCGGCAGCGCTGCCATCGAGCCTGCGCGGCGCGTGCAAAGAGGAGGAGCGGGCGATGGCGCAAGTCAGGCTGGAAGAACGAGTTCTCGCGCTGGAGCAGCAGGTGGGGACCTTCGCGACGCACGACGATATCCGGATGCTGGGAACGCAGATCGCGCAACTTGGCGACGATATGCGCGCTGGATTTTCTTCACTGCGCCAGGAGATCCGCGCGGGCGACGAGGGAACCCGCGGGGTGCTGCGCGAGGAAATGCACGCCGACAGTGCGGAGACCCGTCGCACCCTGCGGGAGGACATTCGGGCCGGCGACAAGGAGACGCGCCGCTCCCTGCGGGAGGACATTCGGGCCGGCGACGAAGAGACGCGCCGCTCCTTGCGGGAGGACATTCGGGCCGGCGACGAGCAGACGCGCCTGGTGCTGCGGCAGGAGATCCACGCGGCGGTCGGGGGCTGCAAAGACGAGCTGCACGCGTTCATCGAACAGCGCACCGTCGACATTCTCGAGGCGGTGGCGGATGGCGACGCCGACACGCGGCGCGAACTGCACGGGCTCCGCGAAGACGTGGTGGGGCGCATCACCAGGCTGGAAACGGCCCAGGACGAGTTCCGCGGCCTGCTCGAGCAGCGCACGGTGCAGATTCTGCGCGTCGTGGCGGAGGGTGACGAGGAAACGCGCCGCCAGACGCGCCTGCTCCACGAGGACCTGGTCGAGCGGATCAGCAAGCTGCGGGGATAGGTTCCAAGGTCAACGCGCCTTGCCACCGTCGCGCAGAATAGCCAGCAACTGGCCGCGCGCCATGCCCTCGGTCTCGAGCGGCGAGTGAAAGCTCGTGACCACGTCGCCGTCGATCAGGAACGTCCAATAGGGACCTGACAACCGCCAGTAGAAATCCTTCCCCGCGCTCAGAAAGACGACCAACTCCTGCCCAACCGGGTAGGGCGTCCGCTCCGCTACCCATTTGTCCTGCACGAAGATTACGGTCGAACCGATGGGCCGCTTCGCGTCGTCCTTCAGGATCTCCACCACCGCGGCCGTGTGCTGGAAGTTGCTGTTGGGGCATTCAGAGTTGACCGGGCCGGTGGCCGTGACGCGCACATGCACGACGGCGTCCGCCTTCTGCCAGGCCTCGCCGAGGCGTGGCCACACCACCCAATCAATCTCGGCCAACCCGCCGAGGCACAAACTGAAATCGACGTGCGCGGGTGGGCCGCCGTCTTCGACCTTCACCCCTTCGTGCATACCGGTGACAAATCCCGCGAGACGCGCGCCGACGGTGTAGATGCCCGCGGGAAGCCCTTTCAGCTCGTAGCAGCCACTCGCATCCGTCGTGACCTTCCGCTCGCCGGCAGCGTTCGACAAAACGATGTCGACGCCGGGGAGGACGGCCCCGCTCTTGTCGGTGACGCAGCCGCGCATCGTGCCATGGGCGAGCGCGACCACTGGCGACAGCAGGATAGCGATGGCGACAAGAATGGCTTTGGTCAATGCGGACGCCCTGACGAATCACGCTGAGCCTAGCAGGGCGCCGGCAACGGCGCCGGCGTTACGGCCGTGACCCGCCGCCCACCAGCTTGCCGTGAATCTCGGAGGCGAGGGCCTCGATGCGCTGGCTGAGCTCCTGGGTGAGGCGCGTCAGCTCGGTGTTCTGCTCGAGCAACTGCCTGACCTGCGCCGTCTCCCGCGCGGCCAGCGCCTGCCGCTCCTCGCTTGCCGTGGCGAGCGACTCGCGGTGCAGCGCGTCCGCCTCGGCGTGCGCCTTGTCGCGATCGGCCTGCCGCGTCTGCGCCAGCAGGATGAGCGGCGCCGCGTAGGCGGCCTGCAGGCTGAACGCGAGGTTCAGCAGGATGAAGGGGTAGAGGTCGAACTGCGTCACGCGCGCCGAGTTCACGGCGATCCAGATGCCCACGATGATCGTCTGCCCGATGAGGAACTTCGGCGTGCCGAAGAAGCGGGCGAACGCTTCGGCCTTCGCCCCGAACGATCCGGGGCCGAAGACGCTCGCGAGGTGCGCGTGTGGCCGCTGAAAGCGCAGGTGGTGCAGGGACGGCGTGGACTCGGGAAGAGACGTCGCTGGGGCAGCATGGCCTGCCATGTTCGCTCCTTTTCGGGCACCGAGTGCGAATCGGTGCCCGGCAGTATACCGGAGGAACGCGCAGGAACGGCCGACCCGAACGATGTCTCCCTGGAACGACGGCCGCCCGCCTATTCGCTCACCAAGGCTGGCTGCGCCTGGGGAACTGTCCGAACGACGGGCCTCAGCCACGTCTGCAACTGCGCCATGTAGGTGAAGAAGACCGGCGTGAGATACAGCGTCACGATCTGCGAGAACATCAACCCGCCGACGACCACCAGGCCGAGCGGGCGCCGGGCTTCTCCGCCCGCCCCGTAGCCCACCGCGATCGGCACCGCGCCCAGGGCCGCGGCCATCGTGGTCATCATGATCGGGCGGAAGCGGATCAGGCATCCTCGATAGATCGCCTCCTCGGGCGAGAGCCCGCCCCGCTCGGCTTCCAGCGCGAAGTCGATCTGCATGATCGCGTTCTTCTCCACGATGCCGATCAGCATGATCATGCCGACGAACGCGTAGATGTTCAGATCCATGCGGAAGAGGATCAGGGTGAGCAGGGCGCCGAAGGCCGCCGACGGCAGGCCCGAGAGAATCGTCAGCGGATGAATGTAGCTCTCGTAGAGGATGCCGAGCACGATGTAGACGACGAATACGGCGATGACCAGCAGCACGGCGAGGTTCGAGAGCGCCCCCTCGAACGCGGCCGCCGCCCCCTGGAACTGGCCCGTGACGCCGTCGGGCACGGTGTCCTTCGTCACCTGCCGCACCCGGCTCAGCACGTCGCCCAGCGAGGCGCCCCGCGCCAGCCCGAACGACACCGTGACGGCCGGCAGCTGCCCGTAGTGGTTCACCGTCTGCGGGCCGACCTGCTGCGTCAGCGTTGCCAGCGTGTCGAGCGGCACCACCGGACTGGTCGTCCCGCTGCCCTTGAAGTAGAGCATCGACAGGGCGCTCGGATCCTGCTGGAACTGCGGCGCCAGCTCGAGCAGCACCTTGTACTCGTTGACCGACCCGTAGATGGTCGAGACCCACCGGGGACCGTACGCGTCGTAGAAGGCGCTTTCGATCTGGTTGGCGGTGACGCCGAGCGCCGCGGCCTTGTCGCGATCGATCTCGACGCCGACCTGGGGGCTGGTCACCTCGAGATCGCTCGTCACGTCCTGGAGGCCCGGAAGCTTCGCCAGCGCCGATTCCACCTTGCGCGCGGCCGCGTACAGCGCCGGCTTGTCCGGCGACTGCATCGAGAACTGATACAGGCTCTTGCTGACCTGGGCGCCGATGCGGACCGTCGGCGGATTCTGCATGAAGACGCGCATCCCGGCGACCTCGTCGACCTGCGGCCGCAGTTCCTCCATCACGTCGTCGACCGAGAGCGCCCGCTGGTCTCGCGGCTTGAGCGTGACCACGATCTGCCCCAGGTTCGGCCCGCCCAGCGTCATCGAGGCGCTGCCGCCGATCGTCGACACCAGCCCCTCGACATTGGGGTCGCGCCTGATGATGTTCGCGACCTGGTCCTGGTACTCGACGAGCTTGCCGTAGGCGGTCCCCTGCGCGGCCTCCGTGGTGACGGCGATCTGCGAGGCATCCTGGTCCGGGATGAAGCCCTTGGGCACCACGACAAAGAGGACGCCCGTTGAGAGGAGCATCAGGACGAAGGTGACCATCGTCGCCACGCGGTGCCGCATGACGACCCGCAGCGTCCGGCCGTAGGCGTCGAGCCACGCCGTGAAGGCGCGCTCGGTCACCTCGTAGAAGCGCGAGTGGCCGCCGCCCTCGCCGCGCGTGCGCGGCTTCCGCAGGAACCGGCTGCACAGCATCGGCGTCAGGGTCACCGAGACCACGCCCGAAATGAGGATGGCGACGCAGATGGTGACCGAGAACTCGCGGAACAACCGGCCGAGGACCCCGCCCATGAAGAGCACGGGAATGAACACGGCCGCCAGCGACAGCGTCATCGACACGATCGTGAACCCGATTTCGCGGGAGCCGACGAACGCCGCCTCCAGCGGTTCCTGGCCCATCTCGACGTGCCGGAAGATGTTCTCCAGCATCACGATCGCGTCGTCCACGACGAAGCCGACCGAGAGGATGAGCGCCATCATCGACAGGTTGTCGAGGCTGTAGTTCAGGAAGTACATCGCCGAGAACGTGCCGATGATCGAAAACGGCAGCGCGAGGCTCGGAATCGCCGTCGCCCAGACGTTCCGCAGGAACACGAAGATCACGAGGATCACGAGCACCAGCGTCAGCACCATCGTGAACTGCACGTCGTGATACGACTCGCGGATCGTGTTGGCGCGGTCGTACAGCATGTTCATGTGCACGCTCGCGGGCAGTTCGGCGCGCAGCCTCGGCAGGAGGTCCTTCACGGCATCGGACACCGCGATCGTGTTGGTCCCCGGCTGGCGCTGAATCCCCAGCGTGATGGCGCTGTGCTTGAGGTCGGAGGTGTAGTACCACGATCCCGTGCGCTGATCCTCCACCCCGTCGACGATGGCGCCGAGCTGCTCGAGCCGCACGGCCGAGCCGTTCCGGTAGGAGATGATCTGGTTCCGGAACTCGTCGGCGTTCATCAGCTGACCGCTCGCCTGCAGCGTGAACACCTGGTGCGGGCCGATGATCGAGCCGGTCGGCACGTTCACGTTCCAGTTCCGGAGCGCCGCTTCGACCTCGTTGATGCCGATCTGGCGGGCGGCGAGCGCGTAGGGATCGACCTGCGCGTGCATCGCGTACTTCTGCCCGCCCAGCACCTGCACCTGCGCGACGCCGGAGACCTGCGAGATTCGCTGCGCGATGCGCGTCTCGGCGTATTCGTCGAGCGTCCACGGCGGAAGCGTCGTCGAGGTGACGACCAGGTACAGGATCGGCTGGTCCGCCGGGTTGACCTTGGTGAAGACCGGCGGCGTCGGCATGCCTGTCGGCAGCAGGCGCGAGGCCTGTGTGATGGCGCCCTGCACATCCACCGCGGCACCGTCCAGGCTCCGGTCCAGCGCGAACTCGAGCGTGATCTGCGTCGAACCGAGCGAGTTCACCGAGGTCATCTGCTCGAGCCCGGAGATCGTCGAGAACTGGTTCTCGAGCGGCGTCGCCACCGACGCGCCCATCGTCTCCGGATTGGCGCCGGGCAACTGCGCCGTGACGAGCAGCGTCGGCAAGTCGACGTTGGGCAGATCGCTGACCGGCAGACCTCGATACGCCACCGTGCCGAACAGCGTGATCGCCGCCATGAGGAGGCTGGTCGCTATCGGCCGTTTGATGAAGCCTTCAGAGATGTTCACCCAAAACCTCTTACTCGGTCGTCGCGACGGCCCCGGCCGCCTGGATTCTGCTCGTCTTGACCCACGTGGCCATGTAGGTATAGACGACGGGAGTCAGATAGAGCGTGATGACCTGCGAGACGATCAGGCCGCCGACCACCGCGATGCCGAGCGGCCGCCGCGCTTCACCGCCGGCGCCGTATCCCATCGCGATCGGCAGCGCGCCGAGCAGCGTCGCCATGGTCGTCATCATGATCGGGCGGAACCGGACGATGCAGCCCTGGTAGATGGCATCAATCGGCGCGAGGTCCTGCTCGCGCTCCGCGTCGAGCGCGAAGTCGATCTGCATGATCGCGTTCTTCATGACGAGACCGATGAGCAGGATCAAACCCACGTAGGAGTAGATGTTCAGCTCGTTGCCTGTCACCCACAGCGTCAGCAGGCCGCCCAGAGCCGCCGACGGCAGGCCGGAGAGAATCGTGATCGGGTGGATGTAACTCTCGTAGAGCATCCCGAGGACGATGTACACGACGCCGATGGCGACGAGAAACAGGATGTTGAGATTGGCCAGCGACGCCTGAAACACTTTCGCCGACCCCTGGAAGTTGATCGTCACCGTGGCCGGCAGCACCTGGTGTGCAACCTGGGTGATCTGGTCGATCGCCGCGCCCAGCGACGCGCCCGGCTTGAGCCCGAACGAGACGCTGACCGCCGGCAGCTGACCGTAGTGATTGACGCTCTGCGGTCCGACATCTTCCTTGATGTCCATCACCTCTTCGAGGGGGACCAGCGCGCCCTGCGGCGTTCTGAACGAGATCTTCTTCAGCGACTCGGGGCGTTCCTGGTACTTGGGATCCAGTTCCAGGACTACGCGGTACTGAGTGCGATCACCGTAGATCGTGCCCACCAGCGGCTGGCCGAACCCGTTGGACAGCGTTTGCGTGATCTGCGTCGCGGTCAATCCGATGGCGGCCGCCTTGTCGCGGTTGATCGTCATGTTGACGCGCGGACTCTTGATCTCCATGTTGTCCGACACGTCCTGGATCGCGGGCAGGTCGGCCATGGCCGCTTCGAGCCGCGGCGCCCACTCGAAGAGCTGCGCGTAGTCGAGGCTCTGGACCGTGACGTTGTAGCTGCTGTTGCCCCGGAACCCCCCGATCTGGAGTGACGCCGGCACGCTGACGAACGCGCGGAATCCCGGGAAGCGCCCGAGCGGTCCCCGGAGCTGCTGCGCGATCTGCTGCGCGCTCACGGGCCGTGTGGCGCGGGGAGTCAGCTGGATGGTGAACCCGCCGCCCATGCCGCCGCCGCCCGCGTTGGCCATCTGCGCGACGACATAAGGGTTCGGCCGAATGAGGTCGGCAATCCGCTGGACGTATCCAACCTGCTCGTAGAACGAGGTCCCCTGCGCCGTCTGGAGGTTGACGCTCAGCGTGTCGTTGTCCGTGTCGGGGATGAATCCCTTCGGGACGACTCCGAACACTTCCACGGTCGCGGCGAGGACGAGCACGAACGCGCCGAGCACCGCGAGGCGGTGTCGGAGGATGAGCCTCAGGCTCCGTCCGTACGCCTCGCGCAGCCGATCGAACCACCGGTCCATGAATCCCGCGAACCCGCGCTTGACCCGGACTACGCGCAGGAACCGGCTGCAGAGCATCGGCGTGAGCGTGATCGAGACGACGCCCGAGATCAGCACCGTGGCGGTGATGGTGACCGCGAACTCGCGGAACAGCCGGCCGAGAATGCCACCCATGAACAGCAGCGGGATGAACACGGCCGACAGCGACGCGGTCATGGTCACGATCGTGAAGGCAATCTCCCCGGAGCCTGACAGGGCGGCCTGCAGCGGCGACTCGCCGGCCTCCATGTGGCGGACGGCGTTCTCGAGCATCACAATCGCGTCGTCGACGACGAATCCGACGGAGAGGATCACCGCCATCATCGACAGATTGTCGAGGCTGTAGTGCAGCATCTTCATCACGGTGAAGCTGCCCAGGATCGAGAACGGGAGCGCCAGCGCCGGGATGAGCGTCGCCGAGGTGTTGTGCAGGANNACCACCAGGATGAGCGTGACGAACATCGTCATCCGGATGTCGGAGAACGCCGAGCGAATGTTCACCGAGCGATCCTGGCGGACCACGATGTGCACCGACGGCGGCAACTGGGCCTGAAGACCCGGCAGCACGGCGCGGACGGCGTCGGCCACCTCGATCACGTTGGTGCCGGGCTGTTTGATGACATCGAGCGTGATGGAGCGCCGCTGGGCGTCCTTCGTGATGTACCACGCCCGCTGCGTGACGCTCTGGACGCTGTCGATGACGTTGGCAAGCTGGTTGAGCCGCACCGGTCGCCCGTTGCGGTACGCGACGACAATCTGCGCGAATTCCGCGGCGTTATTGAGCTGCCCTTTGGCCGCGATCGTGACAGTGGACAACGGTCCGAACAGCTGCCCGGTGGGCTGCGTGACGTTCCAGTTCNNACGCGCACGGCGTACTTGGCGGCGCCTTGCACGTTGACCTGGGCGACACCGCTCACCGTCGAAATACGCGGGGCCAGGATGTCCTCCGCGTACTCGTCGACCTGCGTCATGTCGAGGGTATCGGAGGTCAGGTTGATCGACAGGATTGGCTGGTCGGCCGGATTCTGCTTGCGGAACGACGGCGGTGCCGTCAAGGTGGCCGGCAGCAGCGGCATCGCCGCGGAGATGGCGGTCTGCACGTCGGTGATCGCGCTGTCGATGTTGCGGTTCAGGTCGAAGGTCAGCGTCACCGAACTGCTGCCGGTGCCGCTGCGCGAGGTCATCTCGTCGATGCCCGCGATCGTCGTGAACTGTCGTTCGAGCGGGCTGGCGACCGCCGCCGCCATGGTGGCCGGATCGCCGCCGGGCAGGCTGGCGTTCACGCTGATCGTGGGATATTCCACGGTCGGCAAATCGCTGATCGGCAGCCCAAGGTACGCCACCACCCCGAACAACGCGATCGCGGCCATCAGCAGGCTGGTCGCGATCGGACGTCTGATGAATGTCTCGGAGATGTTCACAGGCGACCTACTGCCCGCCCTGCCGGCCCTGTCCGCTCCGCCCGTCGCCGGTCTGGCCCTGTCCGCCAGTCTGGCCGCGGCCCCGCCCACCCCGGCCGCGACCGCCTCGACCTCCGGCGCCGCCGGTCGCCCGGCCGGCGCTGTCCGTGGCCTGGATGCGCGTCCCTTGCTCCAGGCGAAGCTGCCCCTCGGTGACGATCCGCTCGCCGGGACTGAGCCCCTTGCCGATCACGACGGTTTCGCCTATCCGCTGGGCGACCGTGACCGGACGCACGTCCACGGTGGAGTCCTGCTTCACGACGAAGACGAATTGACCGTCCTGACCGGTCTGAACGGCCTGGCTCGAAACGACCGTCGCGTTCGACAGCGTGGCGAGTCGCAGGGTGACACGAGTGAACTGCCCGGGCCACAGCCGGAGATCGGTGTTGGGAAACGTCGCCTTGAGCTTGATCGTGTCGGATGTCTGATCGACCGCGTTGTCAACGAATGTCAGGCGTCCTTCGATCGGCTGACCGCCCGCGTCAGGCGATGCCGCCATGACCAACAGCGGATCCTTGCCGAGGTGCTCCTTGATGGTCGACAGGTGCACCGCCGGCACCGCAAACGTCACATACACCGGCTGCAGTTGGGAAATCGTCACAAGTTCGGTAGAGTTGGCGCTGACGAGGTTGCCCGGTTTGACGGTGTTATTGCCGGTTCGGCCATCGATCGTCGAGCGGATGTCCGTATAGCTGAGCAGGACCTTCGCGTTGTCGACCACCGACTGCTGCACCGCGAGCTGCGCCTTCGCGCTTTCATACGCCGCCTTGTCGGCCTTGACGGTCCCGAGAGTTGCGTCGGCTGCAGATCGAGCCTGATCGCCGGCGTCTTTCGATATCAGGCCTCGAGCGGCGAGTTGCGCCTGGCGCTCGGACGTGAGCTGCTGGTACTCCGCGGTGGCGCTGTCACGAGCGACCTGCGCCTCTGCCTGGTTGAGCAGCGCCACATCCCGGACGAGAGTGGCCTCCGCCTGTTTCAGGGCCGCTTCGAGCGGCCGGGGGTCGATCAGGAACAGCCGGCCGCCTTTCTTCACCACGTCACCTTCGTGGAAGAACGCCTGCTGCAGTTCGCCGGTCACCTGCGTCTTGACCGAAATGGTGTTGTACGCCTCGACGTTCCCGACCGCGACAATCTCGACTGGCACATCCTGCTGAGCGACTCTGGCGGTCACGACCGGCTGCGCGCCTCCGCCACCGCCCCGCCCCCCGCGTCCACCGCGACCGCCACCACTTCCGCTGCTTTGGGCCGGAGTTCCACTGCAGCCGACGGCCAGCAGCGCGACCGCCAGACACGCGAGATAGGGAAGGCCAAACCGACGAGCGACGCTCGAATCCTCGAGAACGTGCGGAGGAGTCTTGGACACGGATGAGCTCCAAGCAATCAATATGGACAGTCGTAGCGTGGGGGAGGCGCGCGAATTCGAGTGTGATCTACACCCGTGACTGGTGTTTACGACCCATGAGTCCGGGTTGTTTACCTGCGGCCGGGCGCCTCGCATCTTGTATCCGCCTCCGCCAGGTCGGCTGGCTGTCTGACCTGCACGAAAGCGCTGGATTCCTTGCGATCGGCCGGCTGGCGCCCGGATGCGGTGCCCAGGGCCGGCCTGGGCGCTGAAGCAGGGGTGTTTACGACCGCGAAAAAAACCGGGTATTCGGCGCTGTCACGGGTTGGACGGATGAGCTTGGAAGCCTTATTCCTGCCGGAGCGCGGTGATTGGGTCCACCCGGCTCGCGCGGCGCGCCGGGACGGCACTGGCGACGAGCGCCGCAACGACGAGCACCGACACCATCGCCGCCAGCGTCAACGGCTCCGTGCTCCGCACCCCGGGCACCAGGCGTTCCAGCACCCGCGCGGCCGCCAGCGCACACGCGATGCCCGCCGCGATCCCGCCGAGAATCATGCCAAAGCTCTGCCGGAGCACGAGTCCCATCACGCCGCGGGCGCTCGCCCCGAGCGCCATGCGCACGGCGATCTCCGGCACGCGCTGGTTGGTCAGGTAGGCCAGCACACCGTAGATGCCGACGCACGCAAGCAGGAGCGCCAGGCCGGCGAACATGCCGAACAGCAGCAACAGGAACCGTTGCCGGGCGAGCGTGGCCCGGGCGAGTTCCTCCATGGTGCGAACTTCGTAGAGCACCTGGTCGCCCGTCGCTCCGCGCAACTGCCGGCGCAGCGGTTCGACCACGCCCAGGGGCTCGACGCTCGTGCGGACGGCAATCGACATCAGTTCGGACCAGCGACGCACGAGCACGTCCGGAACCTGGGCAAACGGATAGTAGACCTGCGCGCGCACCGCGGCGTCGTCGTCGCTGGCGAGGCCCCAGTGCCTGACATGGCCGACGACACCCACCACCCGCAGGGGGTCCGGGCCATTCATGTCCGGGATCCAGAGGCGCTTGCCCACGGCTGCCTGCCCGCCGAATGCCCGTTGCGCCAGCACATCGTCGATGACGACCACGGGCTCGTTGTCCAGGCGATCCTGGTCGGTGAAGAATCGGCCCTGGCGCAGCAAAATCCCCGTGACCTTCAGGTAGTCCGGCGTCACGCTCGTGGCCAGCGCCACCGGCCGCTCGTCGCGCGGCGGCACCGCCGGAGTGGTCCAGTAGCCGAGTTGATTGTTGCCCTGGCGCATCGGGACCGTATCGACCAGCGCAATGGCCTGCACGCCCGCCACCTGCCGCGCGCGATCCAGCACGTCCTGCCAGGCGGCTCGGGTCTGCGCGGGGTTGGCAAGCGTGGCCGGCGACAGCGCCATGCGCGTCACCAGGACGTTGTGGATGTTGACGCCAGGATCGAGCGATGACAGCCGCAGGAGCGTGCGCCCGAGCATCCCGGCCGACACCAGCAGCACGATCGCCACGGCGATCTCGGCCATGACGAGGCCGCCGTGCAGCCGGCGCGAGCGTCCCGCCAGTGTCCGCGCGCCGGCCCGGAGTGTGTGCTCCGGTTCGCGCGCCGGAAGGCGCAAGGCGGGCGCTAACCCGAACACGAGACCGCACAGCAGCGAAACACCCAGGGCAAAGAGCAGCACGTGCCAGTCGAGATGGATCTCCTCGGCGCGCGGCAGGCTGCCTGGCCAGAACACCACGAACGGGCGGATGCCGGCAGCGGCAAGCAGAACGCCCAGCGCTCCGCCGGAAAGCGCCAGCACCGCGCTCTCGGTCAGGCATTGGCGCACCACGCGGCCGCGCCCCGCCCCGAGTGCGACGCGGATGGCCAGTTCGCGTTCGCGCGACACGGCGCGCGCAAGGAGCAGGCTGGCCACGTTGACGCAGGCAATCAGCAGCACGAGGCCGACCGCGCCCAGCAGCAACCAGAGGGTCGACCGGACATCGCCGACCTCGGGACGAAGGATCTTTGCGACGAACGTGCGGCCCGCGTTGGATGCCGGGTACTCCCGGGCCAGGCGCCGGCCCACGAGCGCGAGCTTTGTCCGGGCCTGGGCCAGCGTCACGCCGGGCCGAAGGCGTGCCCAGACCTGGATGCCCGGATGCGCCCCGCGATTCTGCATGAACCGCCCGATCTCCTGGCCGAGCGGCGTGAAGACATCGACTTCATCTCCCGACACGCGGAACCCGGCGGGCGCGATCCCGACGACGGTGTAGGGCTTCCCTTCAAACACGAGGGGCGCGCCGATGGCGGCCGCGTTGCCGGCGAGGCGGCGTTGCCACAGGGCGTGGCTGATGATGACGACCGGCGCGGCGCCGGGGCGGTCATCGTCTGGCGCGAAGGCGCGCCCTCGTTCGAGGTGAACGTCCAGCACGGAAAACAGCTCGGCCGAGACCTGGTAGCCGTCCACGTATTCCGGCTGCCCCGCGCCACTCACCGTGCCGCCGCTGTAGCGAAACGCCGCCACTGGATGTCCTGCAGCAGGTCCTCGAGCCATCGTGTGCCGCGGGCGTCGCGGCACTCCTCTTTGACCTGCTCCGGACCGCCCAGCGCGAGGCGTGCCTGCCGGCGCGCGTCCTCGGGCGTGTGACCCTTTGCGACGAGGTCCGCCGCGTGCTCGTCGAGATGGAAGCGCAGTTCGCGTTCGAGCTGGTCCTCCATCTGCTGCCGGCGCCACAGCCGCTGCCACCAGCTCATTCGCCACCACCCTCGGACAGCCTGAGGACCAGGCCGATCGCCTCGGTCAATCGCTGCCAGCTCGCGGCGTCGATGTCCAGCTGCGCGCGGCCCTTGCGCGTCAGGCGATAGAACTTGGCTTCACGCCCGGTCTCGGTGTCCTTCCACTGCGCGGCCAGGAGCCCGCGGTTCTCGAGCCGGTGCAACGCCGGGTAGAGCGAGCCCTGCGGGACCTGGACCACGTCGCGCGACACCTGCTGCAGCCGTTGCGCGATGGCGTACCCGTGGACCGGGCCGAGCGCGACGATCTTGAGGACCAGCAGGTCCAGGGTGCCCTGGGGGAGATCGGATTTTTCAGTCATGGCTGGAGCCTGCTTACATACCTCCGACTTCTACACATTAGACCTGAACGTGTAGAAGCGCAAGGTATGCATGAGGTGGGAAATCGCGTGACACCCGGTGGTGTGGCTGGCGTCACCGCAAACGGGCGGCGCTTCATCGATAGACAGATCTGTCCCCCTCCAGCGTCTATAGTGGTGAACGATGTCCGACCGGCCGCCATCGGCGGGGGTCGCGCGCGAGTGGCTCAAAGAGCTCTACGACGCGCACGGCGCCGCCCTGTTTCGCTACGCGCTCATGATCCTCGCCGACCGTAGCGAGGCCGAGGACGTCGTGCAGCAGGTCTTCGTGTCGGCCCTGCGAGTCGCGCGGGACGTTGCGACGCCGCTCGAGTACCTGCGCCGGGCAACCCGGAACGAGTGCTACAGCGCGTTGCGTCGCCGGCGCCGGGAACGGGATCGCGCGGCCGAGGACGGCCTGCTGGAAGCGCAGGCGGCGGAAGCCGTCGACGAGGACGAGCGGCTGGCGTTGTCGCGGGCGCTGGCCGCGCTCACGCCCGAACAGCGCGAGGTCGTGCACCTGAAGGTGTTCGAGGACCTCACGTTTCCGGAGATGGCGGCCCTGCTCGGCATCTCCGCCAACACTGCCGCCAGCCGCTATCGCTACGCGCTCGCCCATCTTCGGAAAGCGTTGGGGACGCGCGCTGAGGAACCAGAGTCATGACCGCTGAGGATCGGATCGCACGGGCATTGCGACGGTACCGCGCCGCGGGACCGCCGGCATCGCTCGAGTCGCGTGTGCTCGCTGCCGCCGGCGAGGAACCGGCCGAGCGGCCGCAAGCATTCGTCCGGTCACCTGCGCCGTCGTCGCACCGGCCATGGCCCGTGTGGCGGCGAGCGCTGTTTCCGCTGGCGGCGACGGCCCTGCTCGTTGCTACGGTGTCGTTCCTGGTCGCCGCGGGGCGCCTGACGGAACGCGCGTCCGCGTCGATGGTGTTCGAGGCCGCCCTGGCGCCTACCGAGATTGATCGGCAGATCGACGACCTGCTCGGTCCGGGGGCGGCGGCATTTCTTCGTGCGCAGCGTGCCCTGATGGCGACGACCGAACCGCGTCCGCCCGACGCGCCAGGCCCGGAGGATGTTCGATGAGTGACTCACCTTCTCGCGTGCGTCGGTACGTGCTCCGCATCGCGCTGCTGCTGGTCCTGGTGGTGGTCGCCGTTTGGGCCGCCTGGGACTACGTCGAGGCGCGTCGCTCGGCCGAAATCCTCGCAGCCATTCGTGCGGCTCACGAGCCGTTGACGGCGTACGACATACCCTGGACGGGCCTCGCCGGGGCCGACGACGCCGGGAGGCTGTACCTCGCCGCGGCGGCCCTCGTGCGGCGTCCGGATGACTGGCGCGAACTCGCAACTATCCGTGATGGCCTGGACGCGTTGGCCGCAACCTGGCCACCGCGTTCCCCTTCAGACACCGATCTCGCCGCAGTCGAGCGCCTGCTCGAAGGGAACCGTCAGACGCTCGAGATGCTCGACGGGGCGGCGGCGCTCGACTTCGGAGGCTTTCCGCCCGGCACGGACTACAACTACCGCTGGGATCAGCTGAACCAGGTCGGCCACATCGCCGCGTTGAGAGCGGCGGTGCTGGCGCTGGGGAACGATCCGGACGCGGCGGTGTCGAGCGTCATTTCGTGGCTGCGTTTGTCGCGAGTGTACCAGGGCGAACTGGGAACGATGTTCACCGGTCTGCGCACGGTCGAGATCGAGAAGACGATTCCGGCCATGCTCGAACGGCTCCGTCCGTCTCCGGAGTCCCTCGGCCGGCTCGACAAGGCCCTGGCCGATTATGAGGACGACACCAGGCCGGCTCGCATCGCCATGGCCGAACGCGCCTGGTTCATCCAACACTATTGGCCGAGGTACTTTGGGTTCGCCGGACCGCAAGCGATGCCGATTAGCCCGAACAACGACGGGCCTGGTTTCCGGGAAGTGTTCGCGCGTCCGGTGTTGCGCCGCGAGACGAACGAGCGCCTGCGCCTGTTCGCGGGCATCGTCTCGGCGGCTCGGATGAGGCCCGGGCTCCGCCTGCTGGCCGGGTTGCGAGGTTTGAACGCTGGTGACGCGAAGAGCCGCTTCTATCTCGGCACACCGGCAGAGATCGTCAAGATCTATCAGGGGTATGCCGTGGGGTTATTCGAGGGGATCGCCATCGAGCGGAGCGCCAGGGCCGCCATCGCGATCGAGCGATTCCGCCAGACGCACCACGCGATGCCGGCGTCGCTGGCCGACGTCGCCGCGGACGCGGGATCGGTGCTGCCTGTCGATCCGATGACCGGCGATGCGCTCAAGTTGGTGGGTCGCCCCGACAGCTACATCGTCTACAGCGTGGGAGACAACGGCAAAGACGAAGGCGGACAGATCGACCGGCCGCCGCTCGCCAAAACGGCCGCGCCAGGTACGTCGAAGCGTCCGGCTCCCGACTGGGGAGTGCGCGTCAGGATTCGAAACGAGTCTTGATCACGGGGCGGAGCACCGCCGGCGCGACCTACTTGTTCGCGGCGCGGATCCGCGTCGCCAGCTGATCGACGTACTCCTGCACGCCCTGCAGCACTCCCTTCGCATGGGCGGCGGGGCCGCCGCCGGCCAGGCCGCCCTTGTGCGCAAGCGACACCTGCACCAGCACGGGCGTCTCCCCGTAGGACAGCTTGGCCGTGGTGTGCGTGTAAAGGAAAGTGTCGTACCGCGAGATGCAGAGCCCGGCCGACACGCTGCTCGTGATGATATTCACGTAGACGTAGGTGTCCTCGTCCGAGTTTCGTTGGACCTTGAATCCGGCGTCCGTCAGGCTCCTGGCGACCGCCGTCTCGATCGTGCCCTGGTTCAGGCCGCACGCGGCCGCCTGCGGGCTCAGATCCTCGACGACGACGCCGAGCGCGTTGATGCCTTTCAGTTCCGCGTCGGGGCGCTGGTCGAAGGTCGGAGGCGGAGGAGTGGATTGCTGCGATTCGGGCAGCGGTGGCTTGCCGAAGTTCGAGCCGCTCGAGCCTGGCAGCAATCCCCCGCCGGCTGGCTTCGCGGCCCATGGCGGGAGAGGAGCGGGAGCCGGAGCAGGACGCGGGGCGGCGGCTGGCGGCCAGGGCTCGGTCGTGCTCGCGGGTTCATAGACGCGCTTCACTGAATCGCGTCCGTTTCGCTCGAGGAACCGCACCTCGACCACCAGTTGCGACGGACTGACGGTACGCGAATAGGTGTAGCGGAGTTCCCGTCCCTGCTCCACCTTGTAGAGGACGACCAGTCGGCCGGCTTCCCACTTCGCGTTGGTGGCCACCGGCACGTCGTCGAGCTGAACGACGTCATCCTTGCCGTCGGCGCGGAACGCGCGCGCATGTCCGCGGTCGTCCGTGACGGTGACCCCGGTCGGCGTGTCGACGACCGTCAGGTACGCAGACGGAGTGCGGACCTCCTCGGTCAACTGCTGCGCCCTCTTGACGTCGTCTTCGCTCTCGAGCCGTGGCGGCGCGGGCATCACCGTTCCGCCACTGGAGCCGCCGCGTCCCTTGCCGCCACCCCCGGCCGACCCCCCACTGGTCCCGGCACCCATCACAAGGTCTGCGCCGAATCCGACCTCGCCGGGAAACTGGCTCAACGAACGGTTGAGGGTCCATCGCCCCGCGAGGTTGGCCTTGTCCTGCGCCGATACCGGCGCGCGACCGGGAACGCCAACCACCAGCGCCGCCACCAGCATGGCCGCCAAGCTCGACCGCGTCATACACGCTCCTCCGACCGTACGGTAGCACAAGGCGCCAGCGGTCGGTTGTATTGGTGATCGATCGAGCGGGTTCCGGCTTACGCCTCGAGCTTCAGCAGCGCGATGAGGCGCTCTTCGAAGGCGTCGAGATCGGCCCCAAGACGGCACGTCGCGCCCGTGTAGACGAGCCTGCCCCTGGCGATCACGCTGATCTCGCTGCACAGGGTGCGGATCTCCTGCGCGTCGTGGCTGCTGAGGAAGGTCGTGACCTGCTCGTCATTGGCAAGGCGCCGCAGCAGGTTCCACATCTCGCGCTTGGCTGGAAGGTCGAGCCCTCGCGTGGGCTCGTCGAGGAAGAGCACTTTCGGGTGGCCCATGAGCGCGCGCGCAATCTCCACACGCCGCTTCATGCCCGTGCTGTAGGTGACGATGAGTTTGTTGCGGAACCGGTCCTCGAGGCCGACCTCATCGAGGATGCGCTCGACCTCGCCGCGCGGGTCCGGCATCTGACGGACGCGGGCAAAGTACGAGAGGTATTCTCGCGCCGTCCATGCCGACTGGCTCTCGCTGGTCTCGTCGGAGACCAGCCCGACGAGCCTGCGCACCGCGAGCGGTTCCTTCGTGACGTCGTGCCCCCACAACTTCGCGGTGCCTCCGCTCGGCGGAAGCAGCGTCGTGAGCATGCGGATGGTCGTCGTCTTGCCCGCGCCGTTCAGTCCGAGGAATCCGTACAACTGCCCCTTGGCGATGTTCAGCGTGACGTCGTCCACGGCGACGAAATCGCCAAAGCGGCGCGTGAGACCGTCCATCTCGACGGCGTGGTCGGTCGCGCCGCTCATCGGGTTCGCCTCCAGCGCACGAACGCCGTTCCCAGGCAGAACAGAGGCAGCACGGCAGACGCGATGCCCATCTCGTAAATCGCGCTCGACACCTGGGCGTCGATCGCGCCGCGCGCGCTGAGCGAGCGCACGTGATCGTCTCCCGCGACGGAGTACGTCGCCGTGACGTGCAGCGGATACCGGTCGCCCCCGATGTCCCACGGCCTTTTCGGTTCCAGCGTGACCGGCACGCGCGCGACCCAGCCCGTGACGACGCGGTGGCCATCGGCCGCGGCCGGTCCCATGTCGGTCGCGTAGGTGCGCGTCTCCAGGTGCCCGGCGGCGCCGGCGAGCGCGTTCGCGTCGGCCGTCGCCTTGAGACCGTTCTCCCCGGCGATCTGGATTTGAAGCTGTGTGATCCGCTGCGAGGCGTCGACAGGCAGGAGCAGCAGCAGATCCTGCTCGGTGCGCTCGTCGGTCCCGAAGGGCCACGCGTCGCGGTTCAGGATCGTGCCGCAGCAGCGCGCGGGCAACTGGCCACCGGGCGGCACCAGGGCCATGCTCGTGCCGGCCCGCGCGAAGAGCCCGCGGATGGCCGGCGCGTTCGTCGGGTGGGGCGCCGCGGTGTCGTAGTTGGTGTTTGCGACAACGACGGGCAGAAGGACCATGGCGACGATCGCGCATGCGATGATCCATCGCTGGCGGCGCGTCGCTTCCCAGGTTTCGACGCCTTGCGCGCGCAGGAAGACCCACACGGCGAGCGCGAACGCGCCGATGACGACAACCAGCAGGCTGACCCACGTCGCACCCGTCGTCGCGGGAATGCTGCCCGCGACGAGCGTGAAGCCCAGCGCGTTCTTGAGCAGGACCGCGGGACTGAGGAGCACGAGATGGCCGGTGCGCGTCGCGCCGTTGGCTTGCGCCACCATCAACTCCTGGAGCGGGACGAGGCCGGCGTAGGCGAGCAGGACGCCGACACCGGTCGCCGGCGGAGCGGCAATGCTGCGGCCGATGAAGAGGACCCCGATGAGCGTGCCGACGCCGATGCTCGCGAGGAGCGTGCCGGGCGTCCAGGCGAGGAATTTCGAGAGCAGGAGCGGGAACCCCACGTGGGCGGCGTACACGATCATCATCGGCACGAGCGCCACGTAGTAGGCGCCGGCGAGCGTGACGAGCACGAGGATTTTCGCGGTGAGCCAATCACGACGTTCGACCGGCGCCGTGAAGATGCTTTCGACGAACCGGTTGGCGCGGGGGCTGGCGATCGCGCCGGCCGCCAGCGGGATGAACATCAGCGGGACCAGGCCGTAGGCGATGATGCCGTACCCGTCCAGCCACGTGTCCTGCGTCCCGACGGTGGCGAGGCCGCCGACGGCCAGCAGGACGACGGCGGCGCCCAGCCACGCGAAGCGGCCGCGCATCGTCGCCTTGAGTTCCTCGAGGTACAACGTCACAACCGGGATGGCCATCTTCTCCTGCGCGCGCAAAAGCGCGCACACTATACCTTGTCCATCCCTCCCGCGTCGCGGTAGTGGTCAAGTTTGCCCGCCAGCCCCTACGCTGCTTTTTTCTCGGCTGAGCCGAGCAACCCAACCAGTTCATCTAGGGACCATACGTGACCCGTGCGCCTTGCGCGCAAGGTCTTCGCCGTCGCGCTATTTGTGGCACAGGACTTCAGTCCTGTGCTCGACCGCTGCCCTCTGGCCGCATGGAAACGGGAATTGCCGCCAGGAGTTCCTCGAGCTTGTCGAAGCTCGGCGGCTTCGCGAGATGTCGCTCGAAGCCGGCCTCGACAGCGCGCTGCAGGTCCTCGGGCAACGCATAGCCGCTCAACGCCACGAGACACGTACGACTGAGCGCGCCGTCCGCCCTGAACGCGCGAGCAACCTCGTACCCATTCATGCCCGGCAGCCCGATGTCGCACAACACCACGTCCGGCCGGAACTCGCGGGCCCGGGCGATGCCGGCAGGACCGTTGTAGGCCACTGCCACTTCGTGCTGGCCGAATTCCAGGACCTCGCGCAGCATGTCGGCGGCGTCGACGTTGTCCTCGATCACGAGCACGCGGCGGCGCGCCGTTGGCCGCGCTGGCGGGGTCTCGGTTGACGCGGGGATCGTCGTGACGTCGAGAGGGAACCGCACGATGAACTCGCTTCCCTGCCCGAGGCCGGCACTCGCGGCAGAGACGTCGCCGCCGTGCAATTCGACGAGGCCCTTCACGAGCGCGAGGCCGAGTCCGAGACCGCCCTTGCTGCGATCGAGCGTGGCGTCGGCTTGCGTGAAGGGCTCGAACAGCCGCGCCACCATCTCGGGGGCCATGCCGACACCGGTATCGGCGACGCGCACGGTCGCACGCCTGGAGGCAGCGTCGGTCGACACCGTCACGGTCACGCGCCCTCCCCGCGGCGTGAACTTGACGGCGTTCTGCAGCAGGTTGCCGACCACCTGGGCCAGGCGATTCCAGTCGGCATCGACGAAGACCGGCGTCGGGGCGGGCTCGAAATCGACGTGCACCTCGGCCTTCTCGAACGAGCTTCGATGGTCCTCGATGGTCCGGCGCGCGAGCTCGTTGATCTCGAGCCGCTGGCGCTGGAGCTGGACCTTGTTGCGCGTGATCCGCGTGATGTCCAGGAGATCGTCCACGAGCCGGACGAGCTGGTCCACCTGGCGGGTCATCACCGCCTGCGCGCGGCGCGCATGGTCGCCACCCGGGGCGGCATGGTCGAGGATGTGGAGTCCGCTCTTGATGGGCGCCAGAGGATTTCGCAGTTCGTGCGAAAGAACCGCCAGGAACTCGTTCTTGCGACGGTCGGCATCGGCGAGTTGTACGTTCGCCTGGCGCAGCGCCTCCTCGGTGCGCTTGCTGTCGGTGATGTCGAAGTGAAGCCAGAGCCGCCCGTACGTGTCCCCGTCGACGGTCAAGGGGATGAAATCTCTCAAGCACGTTCGGCCGTCGTGCATGAGGAGCTCTTCACCCCTGACCGGTTGCCCTCGCTCGACGATCTCCCGGATGCGGACGAGGGCCTGGTCAGAATGCTGGTAGGCCCCCTTGATCTTCTCGAGCATCTGGCCGGAGGCGAGTCCTATCAGGTCGGCCGGCGCCTCTTTCACGCCGAACTGGTCGCAGAAGGCGGGATTGGCGAATTCGACGTGCCCGTCGGCCGTCACGAGCAGGACGGCTGAATACATGTTGGAGAGAATCGCGTAGAAGCGTTGCAGCGTGCTTTGCAGAAGGCTCTCGGCCCGCTTGCGATCCGTGATGTCGCGACCGATGACCTGCACCGAAGGCGTTCCCTGGTAGTCGACGCCGATGCTCGTGGCTTCGCAGTCGATCGCGCGGCCGTCGAGTCGCAGCACGCGCAACTGACGGATCTCGGTCTTCGCGCCGACCTGGGCAGCGCGCGTTCGCTCGCAGGAGCCGGGTCGATCGTCGGGGTGGACGAGATCGAGGATGTCCATGCCGATGAGCGTGTCGAGCGAGCCCGCGCCCACGAGCGACACCGCCGCCGGATTCGCAAAGACGATCTGACGGTCCTGGTGGACGAAGACCGCGTCGGGCGACAGATCGACCAGCGTCCGGTATCGCCCCTCACTGCCGCGCAGCTGCTCCTCGGCGAGCTTGGCCGGTGTCAGATCGACCGTGGCGGAGGCCACCCCGATTACGCCGCCGGCCTCATCGCGTATCGGCTCCCAGCAGATGTCGAGAAAGATCCGGCCGCCCGGCCGATCGAGCCACATCTGCTCGCGCAGCTCCACGCCTTCGTCGAGCACGCGCCGCTTGATCGCCGTGAAATGCGCCGCCTCCTCGGGCGAGAAGATCTCGTGGTCGAAGTGGCCGATGATCTGGTCCGGCCGCGCCGTCCGCTGGTTGAACGCCCAGATGTACCGCAGGTCGCGGTCCTGCGCCGCCACCGACACGGACGCGTGAGCGAGCGCCAGGCGAAAGCGCATCTCGCTCTGGTGCAGCGACTCGGTCAGCCGGTCGCGTTCGGCAAGCGTCCGCGCGAGCGCGAGGTTGCTGTAGCTCTGGCGGGAGAGCATGTGCGCGAGCCGCGCGTAGAAGGCCATCCCCTCGTGGATCGCACGGCGGGTGAACCGGGGCACGCGCGAGAGCGCGGCGAGGTACTCCTCCTCCGCGAAGCCGTACCGTCGCGCCTGGGCCGTGAACAGATCGAGATCCGGCTCCTCGTCGTCGAAGAAGAACTGGCCCATGAAGATGTTGCCGACATGCCGCCCGGCAACCACGATCGGGGTGGCCACGTCCCACATGTTGTTCTTGCACTTGTAGAGCCGGTGCTCGCCCTCGGGAACGCCGGCGGACAGGTGGGTGTCGCTCTCGACGCAGTGCCGGCACGTCTCGGGATGGGCGCGGTGGAATCTGGTGCAGACCTCCTGCCAGCCGACGCCGACCAGCACCTTGCCCTCGAGATCGATGATTCCGACCGGAATGCCGGAGATGGCGTGGAAGCTCTCCATCTGCGCCTGCAGCGCCTCGGCATCGATCAGGTCGGCGAGCTCGAGGCTCGCGACGTCACCGTCTGGCGAGAGGATGCTGTCCAGCTTCAGGCGGACGCGCCGCTCGCTCTCCTCCAGCGCTTCCCGGTTCCGGCGCAGCGCCTCCTCGGCCCGGTTGCGTTCGGCAAGCTGCCGCTCCGCTTCCGTCCTGGCCGCCTGTTCTTTCTCGCAAGCGAGAAATTCGCGGCGACGCCAGGCGTGAAGCTGCCACCCGCACGCCACGGCAATGGAGCTTGCGAGCAGCCGGCTCAGCAAGCCCGTGACGGAAGCCGGCTGTGATGCCGTCAGGCCGGCCGCGATGATGAGCGTTTCGCCGACGACGTACAACAGGCACAGCTTGAGCTGATTCGCGAACCGGTTGGGAATGGCAAGAACAGTCACGAACACGGCAAGGACGATGACCACGGCGTGGGCGATGAAGACATGAGGCCGGGTCCCCGCAATCGCCAGGGCAAACAGCGCCACGAACAGTCCCCACGCGAATTCGGCGCGGTCGTAGACACGATAGTCGGTCAGCGTACGCAGGCGTTTGAGGAGCACGATCGTGTAAGCGACCAGCCCCAGCCGGACCGCCTGCACGGCATAAAAGGGCCACGAGAGACCCAGGAAGCTGTAGTCGTTGACGGCGAAAAGCACCACGGCCGCGACGACCGGCACGATGGACGTGCGCGCCTGCGCGAGGTCGGAGCCAAGATGGGCCTGGCGGAACCGGTCCTCCTGGTCCGCACTCAGGCCGAAGGTCAGCAGGTTCCCACGCATGCCACCCGCCTCCACTTGGCGCCGACTCGCGCCGAGCCGGTCGCTCCGAGCAGTCGCCGCCGGTTCACACCCCGGCTGTTGGACCGCGCGATTGTAGCCTGACGGACGCCGCGACTACTAAGCGCCAGTTGAAGGCCGGCAGGTCGAATACCAGCAAGGGTCCACGACGCCCAAAGAGTCGTGGCGCTCGTGAACGAGGCAAGCCCCAGGAGTATCATTCCGCCCATGTCTTCCCTCACACGCCGGGATCTCATCGCCGCGCTTGCGTGCTCCGGCGTCGGCCTGTCCGCCGGGGCGCGCGTCGCACCGCAAACCGCGGTCCGCAGGTCTTCAAATCCCCGACAGACGACGTACCTTGACATCGTTCGTCAGCCGGACGCCGCGACGGCTTTCCTGGGTCTCAACCAACCGGTGCGTCTCGACCGGGCCGGGGCACGATGGGAGGGCAAAGGAACGTCGGTGCGGACGGAGGCAGGCAACGGCGACCTGGGGATCTACGTCTCGGCGCCCGACAGCCGGCCCACACATATCCATCTGCGATGGAACGTCGTCGTCGATGCGAATCTTCGTGTGCTTGGCGATCACTGGGAACGCAGCTACGGCGACCTGCAATGGAATTGCCTGGTTCCCGAGCGCGTGATGCCGTGGTACTTCCTGACGCACGACGGGACATCGCTTCACGGGTATGGCGTGAAGACCGGCGGCGGGGCTCTCTGCTTCTGGCAGGTCGACCCGGGCGGCGTCTCGCTGTGGCTCAATGTCTGCAACGGCGGGCCGGGAGTGGAGCTTGGCGACCGCGAGCTACTGGCTGCGACGGTGGTCTCCCGCAAAGGAGAACCGGGCGAAGAACAGATGGCCGCGGCAAGGTCCTTCTGCGCGAAGATGTGCGGCGCGCCGCGCCAGGCGCCGCCGGTCGTCTACGGCAGCAACGACTGGTACTACGCATACGGGAAGAACTCGGCTGAACAAATCGTGCGGGATGCCGAGTTGATGGCGTCCGTTGCGCCGGCGAAGGGCGAGCGCCCGTTCACGATCATCGATGACGGCTGGGAGAACAGGAAGGCTTATCCCGACATGGCGGCGCTCGCGCAGGCCATTCGGCAGCGGGACGTCCGCCCCGGGTTGTGGATACGGCCGCTGAAGGCGCCGCGGGACGCGGCGGCCGCGCTGCTGCTGCCCGCGGAGCGCTTCGGCGCGCGCACGAACCGGCGCGGCGTGCTGGCCTATGACCCGACAAATCCCGACGCGCTCGAGGCCGTTCTCGCGAAAGTCAAAGAAGCCACCGGCTGGGGCTACGAACTCGTGAAACACGACTACACGACGTTCGAGCTGTTCGGGCAATGGGGCTCCGAGATGAAGGCGCAGCCCACGCTCGCCGAGTGGCACTTCCACGATCGCAGCAGGACGAACGCGGAAATCGTCCGGGCGCTCTACACGGACATCCGGCGTGAGGCGGGCGATCGAACAATCCTGATTGGGTGTAACACGATCGGTCACCTCGCCGCCGGGCTCTTCGAGATCCAGCGAACCGGGGGCCATCGCAGACAAGCAGCGGCGCGCGTTGCGGGAAGCGTTCCAGACCTTACAGTCGGCGGGAGACCATGCGCGTCCGATCGACTGGCAGACCACGACGACGCCCGGTCGATGGGAGTTCACAGATCGCGGCGGCCAGCGTGCGGTGCAGAAGGAATACGACTGGTATCAGCAGACGGGCGCGTGGCCGTACGACATTTGACCGCGGGCCGGTAAGACCGCAGCGGCGTTGTGCTATCCTCTGGCCGATGTCGGCTGCGCCTGCCACGGGAAGGTGGCAAATGGCTGGACCACGCTGCCTGAGAACGCCTGCTCTTGTCCTCGCCGGTTGTCTTCTTCTATTGCTTGGCTGCGGCGGTTGCGGATCACGTGACGGGACAGCGCATGGGGACGACTCACAGGCGGACGCCCGTCAAACGCCCGCTCCGAGCCGCACCAGGATGCCGCAGATCCTCTCGCAACCGCGAAGTCAGATCACGCGCGAGAACGATCCGATCATTCTGAAGGTCGCCGCTGACGGCATACCCGCGCCGAGATACCAGTGGACAAAGGACGGCCGCGCCGTTCCGGGAGCGACCGACGCCACCTATCGCGTGCAGAGCGCACGCACAACAGACGCCGGCACGTACCAAGTAATGATCGCGAACGAGGCCGGCTCGATCCGTTCCGATTCGGTCGGCGTCGCGGTTGAAGCCGTCGGCGTGGCTCCCGTCATCGCGACCCCTCCATTCGATCTCGTGGTGAGCGAGACAAACGCGTCGTCGCTGAAAGTGATCGCGAGCGGCACGCCGCCTCTCGCCTATCAATGGACCAAAGACGGGCGCCCCGAGAACCTGTCGGCCGAGGCGGAATGCTTCATCGCCAGCCCGAAGGTCGAGGACAGCGGCACCTACACGGTGGAGGTGTCGAACAGGTGGGGCCGAACGACGGCGACGTGCCGTCTCACGGTCAACCCGAGGCCCAGGCGGCCGTAAGGTCCGCCGAAGCCGCGACCGCACTCGGCACCGAAGTGCCGCTCACTGCCGGCCGCGCTGGCGCGCGGCGATTTCAACCAGCCGTCTCATCTCCTTGATCGGCTCCGGGTTGTCGTCCACCTGCAGCCGCAGCACCGTGTCGTTGTGCAGCCACACGCCGCCGTCCTTCTTCACGACGAGCATCGCGGCTGACTGCTGGCCGCGCTTGTCGCCGCCGGCCGCCTGTCCGGCCTCGAGCGCGGCGAGCAGCCGGAACGACAGGTGGCCGGTCGTCTCCTCGAACGCCTTCACCATGTTGCCGACGACGGCCGCACCCGCGAGGATGTTGCCCTGCGCCGAGCAGTAGCGGCCCTGCTTGTGCCCCGCCCACGCGTCGGCTTTCGGTCCCGTGAAGGCCGCGACCTGGCCTTTGGCGTCCATCACGGCGAATTGCCGGCCCTGCTTCGTCCACTGCGCCGGCTGCGGGTCGGGATCGCGCTCCCACACTTGTTTGACGACCGACTCCGGGGCGAGCCCGGTCTTGAGCAGTGCGAGCGCCTGCGGGCCGTAGCTGACGTCAACCCACGCCTGGGTCGCCACCGCGCCAACGCCCGCCTCGGCCCACAGCACGCCGTTGCCAACCGAGAACACTCTCGACTGGACGGCGCCGCCGACCTCGCCCGTCGCCGGGTCGAAGCCGAGGATCGAGAAGGTCCCCGGCCTCTCGCCCTTCACGGGCTGTTCGGTTGCGCGTGCTGACCACGCAAAATGGGCGACGAAGAGGACAGACAGCGCGATGGCGCCTCGATACAGGGTTCGTCGGTTCATGGCTTTCTCCTGACCTCCTGGAGAAGTCGCGCGACCTCGCTCGCATCGTTGTAGACGTGGAACGAGACGCGGACGGCGTCGAGGCCGCCCTCGGTCACGCTGCGCGCGCGCAGGTGCTGCTGCATCAGCGCGGCAGCCACCTGGCGGTTGTCACGGGCGGGGAAGCGGAACGTCACCATCGCTCACCTGGATGGCGCATCGTCTGGCGACAGCAGTTCGGCGCCCGCGATCGTGCGCAGGCCGTCGACGCAGGCGGTGGCAAGGGCCTGGTTGTGTTTCCAGACGGCGTCGAGACCAATGGTCGAGACGAAATCGGCCGCCGCCTCGAGGCCGTAGACGAGCGCCCCGTTCTGCGTGCCGTACTCGAAGCGCTGCGCGTTCGGACGAAGCTCCAGCCGGCGATCGGCGAGCGAGTTCGCCTGGTCGGAATAGGCCCCGACGACGGTCGGCGTGAGCGTGTCGAGCCGGTCTTTCCGGACGTACAGGATGCCGGTGCGCTTGGGCCCCATCAGCCACTTGTGGCCGCTCGCGGTGTAGAAGTCCGCGCCGCTTGCCTTGATGTCGATCGCGAACTGGCCGAGCGACTGTGCGCCGTCGAGGGCGAACAGGATGCGTCTTTGCGCAACGAGACGCGCGATGTCCGCGACCGGGAGCACCTGGCCGGTGGTGCACGTCACATGGCTGAGGAACACCAGGCGCGTGCGGCTCGTCACGAGCGCCGCGATGCGATCGACGTTTCCCTGCGCGTGTTTCAGATCCGGTTCGAAGGTGCGCAGCTCGATGCCCGCCGTCTTCATCTTGTGCAGCAGCGGGATGCACAAGGCCACGTGCTCGTGCGTGGACGTGATGACCTCGTCCTGCCGGACGAGGCCCAGGCCGTTCAGGATGATGTTGATGCCTTCGGTGGCGGTACTCACGAGCGCGATTTCGTCGGCGCCGCAGCCCGGGCCGAGGAAGGCGGCGCATTTCGCCCTGATGCGGCTCCAGTCCTCTTCATTGTGGCCGGGCGCCGGCGCCGCCTCCTCGCGGTCCATCATCGCCTTCACCATGTTCGTCACGGCGAAGGGCGACGCGCCGAGGCCGGCGGTGTTCAGGTAGGCGGTGCCCGGCGCCAGGTGGAACTGCGCGCGCACGATCTGCCAGAATCGCTCATCGTCTGTGTCGAGCGTCGCGCGGGCGTGGCGAATCCCGTCGAGCGTGGACGACCACGCGCGCCTCGCCGGCAGCAGCGCGCCGGCGGCCACGCCACCCGCTCCTCGCAGGAACTCTCGTCGTCTCACGGGCGCCTCACGATCTGGAACGCAAGCCCCCGGACTCCTCACGCGACCCGCGATTGGACTCGAGCTTCGATCCGGCGCCCGACCGTTCGCCTCGCCACCCGAAGCTCGTAGTCCGACTGCAGGTCGAGCCAAATCTCAGGCGAAGTGCCGAAGTACTTCCCGAGTCGCAGCGCCGTGTCCGCCGTGATCGCGCGTTTGCCGTTCACGATGGCGCTGATGCGGTTCGGCGGCACCGCGAGGGCGCGCGCGAGCGCGTTGGTGCTGATCCGCAGCGGCCGCATGAACTCCTCCATCAGGATCTCACCGGGCGGAATCGGGTCGAGCAGCTTTGGTTCGCGCGACATCTCACCCCCCTCGGTGGTAGTCCACGATTTCCACGTNNTCGTTGATGCGAATGCTGTGCTGTCCCCGGCGGTCGCCTTGCAAAGCTTCGAGCCGGTTGCCTGGCGGCGCGTTCAGGTCCCGCAGCACGCGAGCGCGGTGCAGGTAGAGGAGCTTTCGGCGGGCCGGACGCTCGATCGCCCGGAAGCGGCGCACCGCCACGTCGCCGAACACGGCCTCGGTGTCCTTGCTCGCGAAGGACCAGATCACCGAATCAGTCTATTACGCATGACGTCATACGTCAAGCCAGCCGGGCGCACCCCGGCAGGAGCTAACGCCTCGCCCGGCCATCCGGGGGCGTAATCGCGTCAGTCCTCTCCGCCGCCGGGCGGGAACGTGACCGTAGCGGTGAGAAGCACCGGCACCGGCACGCCGTCGAGTAACGCCGGCTCGAATCGCCACTGTCGCGCGGCGTACAGCGCCGCTTCGTCGAAGGGCGGCATCGACCGCACCACCTTCGCATTCCGTACGCCGCCGTCTGCCAGGACCTCGACCTCGATGATCACCAGGGCGTTGACACCGGTTTGCCCCGTACCCTTCGGACGGACCGGAGCAACGTCGAGCCACTTCATCGGCTGCGAGATGCCGCTGAAGTGGCGCACCGAACCCGGTGGTGGTGGTGGCGGTGGGACCGGTTGTGACGGCATGCGCGGCGGGACCCAATTCACGGTCACCGTCTCGACAAACGGTTGCGTCCCGTCCACAGGCGGAGGTGGCGACGGTCGCAGAACCGCACGAACGACTTCGATCGCCGCTCGCACGAACGCGCCGTCGCCCTGGAGACGAACGATGGCGCCGACCTCACCGTTCCTGCCGACGGCCACCGCGAGTTTCGCGGACTGCGCGACGGTGCAACGCACGAACGCGTTCGTCTCATCGGCGTTCGGCGTCACCTGGCGTCCCGGCTGCTGCCGATCGTGCGGATGCGAGCAGCACATGCCAAACGCCGCGCTCATCAGGAGGACCGACATCGATGCACTGGATCGCCGAACGCGGAAGCGGGCGCACCACCGAACGAGCCGTGCGTAGCAGGCTGCAGTCGATGCCGGAACCCGACGAGCGATTGCGCCGGTTTCCCCGGCGCAGCGCGTGGCGGTCGTGCCAGCGCGGATAGCGCAAGCCGGAGACACGGATCCGGAAACCGGCGCAACGCGAGGAGTGGTTCCCAGCCTGCGGAGCCCGGATCGAGAGGTGGTGCGCCCGCTCACGTGGCGATGCCGAACCATGTACGTGTTGGACACCGCCGGCGGCAGGCCGGTTCCAACCCAGGCGTGGGCTTAATCACGCCCCCGCCTGCGCCCTTGGGTGTAGAATCCACGGCGTTCACGTCCGTTCATCCCTCTTGCCGAAGGGAATCCCCATGCGCCTGTCCCGCCTTGGCCTCGTCGTCGCGAGCCTCGTCCTTGCCGTCGCCGCGTCGGCGACGCTCTTCTCCCGCCAGGCCGGCGTCGAACCGGCGGCGGCGATGCATTGGCGCCAGATCGGCCCCACGCGCGCAGGCCGCGCGCGCCCGCTGGCGGGCGTGCCGAGCCAGCCGAACGTGTTCTACATCGGCTTCGACAACGGCGGTGTCTGGCGCTCCACCGACTACGGCTCGACCTGGACGCCGATCTTCGACCACGAGCCGACGGGCTCCATCGGCGCGATCGCGGTGGCGCCGTCCGACCCGAACGTCATCTACGTGGGCACCGGCGCGGCCATCATCCGCCCCGACCTCTCAACAGGCGACGGCGTCTACAAGTCCACCGACGCCGGCCGGACCTGGACGCACCTGGGACTTTTCGACAGCCAGATGATCGCCATGATCGACGTCGATCCGCGCGATCCCAACCGGTTCTTCGTCGCCGCCCTCGGGCATCCGTACGGACCGAACCCGGAGCGCGGCGTGTTTCGATCGACCGACGGCGGGAAAACCTTCGACAAGGTGCTCTACAAGGACGAGTACACCAGCGCGAACGACGTCCGGATCGATCCGGCCGATCCGAACACGGTGTACGCCGCGCTCTGGGTGCAGCAGCAGAGTTACATCGAAGGCGGCGAGTTCGGCGGGACCGGCGGGGGCATCTTCAAGTCCACTGACGGTGGGACCACGTGGAAGCCGCTCACCGGTGGGCTGCCGGATATCATCCAGGCCAACCTCGGCGTGGCTCGAGGCAACCCGAAGGTGCTGTACGCGATGCTGGCGGGCGTCACGCCGGCCGCAGGGGCAGCGCCCGCCGGGCGCGGCGGTGGCCGCGGAGGCGCGGGTGGCCGTGCCGGCGGCAGCGTCGGGCTCTACAAGTCCATCGACGGCGGCGACCACTGGTTCCTGGCGGTGCGCGGCGCCGATGGAGCCGGCACGCGCACTCCCGACAACCGGCCACTCGCGCGCATCGGCGGCGGCGACCTGCCCAACATCGGCGTCGATCCGAAAAACGACAACGTCGTCTACAGCTGTTCGACGGTGCTGTGGCGCACCGAGGATGGCGGCGCGACGTGGAGCGCGGTGCGCGGGGCGCCCGGCGGCGACGATTACCAGAACATCTGGGTCAACCCCAACAACACCGACATCCTCCTCGTCGTGTCCGACCAGGGCGGGGTCGTGTCGGGCAATCGCGGCACGAGCTGGGGCAACTGGTACACGCAGCCGACCGCGGCGATGTATCACGTGGCGACCGACAACGCGTTCCCGTACCGGGTGTGCGGTGGCCAGCAGGACTCCGGCTCGGCGTGCGTGAGCAGCCGCGGGAACGACGGCGAGATCACGTTCCGCGACTGGCAGCCGGTGCAGATTTCGGAGTACGGCGAAGCCGCGCCCGACCCGAAGAACCCGGATCTCGTGTACGGCGGCAGCCGCAACAACGTCTCGCTCTTCAACCGGAAGACGGGCCAGACGAAGAACGTCGGCCCGAACCTCGCCCCGGACGCCAAGGGCGTGACCTACAGCCGGAACGTGCGCACGATGCCGATCGAGTGGTCGCCCGTGAACCGGAACGTGCTCTACTACGCGCAGAATGCGGTCTACATGACGGCCGACGGCGGCAACAGCTGGACGCGCATCAGCGGCGACCTCACGCGCCAGACGTGGGCCGTGCCGGCGAGCACGGGGAAATACGGCAGCGGCGTCACGCCTGCGCCGACGGGCTCGATCACCGCGCTCTCGCCCTCGCCGCTCGACGTGAACGTCCTGTGGGCGGGCACCGATGACGGAATCATCCAGGTGATGTCGGGCGTCACGCACAAGTGGACCAACGTCACGCCGGCGGCGATCAAGCCGTGGACACGCATCTTCAACATCGAGGCGGGGCACTTCAGCGCGCTCGACGCGTACGCCGCGGCCAACACGATGCGCGTGGACGATCCGAACCCGCACTTCTGGCGCACGCACGACGGCGGCAAGACGTGGACGGAAATCAACACCGGCCTCGCCTCTGGCGCGGCCGCCAACTCGATTCGCGAGGATCCGCGGCAGAAGGGCCTGCTGTACGCCGCGACCGAGACGCAGGTCTGGGTGTCGTTCGATGACGGCGACCACTGGCAGTCGCTGCGCCTCGACATGCCGGGCGTCTCGGTGCGTGACATCAGCGTGAAAGATGACGCCACGTGCATGTGCTCGGACCTGGTCGCCGGCACGCACGGGCGCGGCTTCTGGATCCTGGACGATGTGACGCCGCTCCGTCAGGCGGCGGCGGTGCGCGCGGCCGAAACCGCGCGCGCGGCCTACCTCGTGAAACCCGTGACCGCGGTGCGCGTGCGCTTCGGCATGAACGGCCCCACGCCGTGGCCGCCCGAGGTGCCGGCTGGCGAGAACCCGCCGCCGGGCGCCATCCTCGACTACTACCTCGGGTCCGACGCAACCGGCCCCGTCAAGCTCGAGATCCTCGACGTTGCCAAGCGGGTCGTGCGCACCTACGCGAGCACCGATCCGGTGCCGGCCGTTTCTCCGGCGCTCGACCCGGTGGCGTACAACAAGATCTGCCAGGAGACGCCGACCGCGCCGGACTGCGGGCTGCCGCTCTACTGGCCGGCGCCGCCGATGGTCGTCTCGACGCGCGCGGGCATGCACCGCGTGTGGTGGGACATGCGCTACGACCCGATCGGCGACGGCGGCGGCCGCGGCGGTGGTGGGGGTGCGGCCGTGCCGCACCGGACCTATCCGTCGGTCAACGCACCGTGGGCGACACCGGGCACCTACACCGTCCGCCTCACGGTTGACGGCAAGAGCTTCACGCAGCCGATTGCGCTTCGTCTCGATCCGCGCGTCACGACGGCGCCCCTGGCGCTGGCGCAGCTGGCCTCGCTCACGAAGGAGATGTACGAGGGCGCCCGTTCGGCGCGCGCCGTCTACACGCAAGGGCGTGCGCTCGTGACCGCGCTCGACGCGTTGTCCGGGGACGATATCGCCGCGTTCAAGACGACGGTCGAATCGCTGGCGCCGGCGGCGGCGGCCGGCGGCGGCGGTGGACGCGGCGGCCGCGGAGCCGGCGGCGCGGCGACGGGCGGCGGCGCTCCTGCGGGCGCAGCCGCAGCCGCTGGCGGGCGCGGCGGCGCAGGCCGCGGCGGTGCGGGTGGCGGCGCGGCGGCGGCGCCAACGCTTCAGAGCGTCGGCGCGGAGATGCTCGCGGCGGCCGTGGCGATGCAAGCGGCCGAGGCGGCCCCGACCGCGCGCGAAGTGGCGGCGTGCGCGATCGCGCGAACCCAGTCCGCGGCGGTGATGGCGAGGTGGACAAAACTCACGACCGTCGATCTGGCCGCGCTCAACGCGAAGCGGAAGGCGGCCGGACAGCCGGCGATTGTGCTCCCGAAACGGTAGACCCCTTTCGCGGCCGAAGTCGCGACGATTGAAGCCGGTCTCGCGGATCGCCCGGGAATTTGTTCCGGACCTGCGGGGCCGGCTCCACGATGGTGCGCCGGAGGACGTCTGAGCCGCGCGTTCCGCGGGGCCCGCCAACCGGATCGCCCGGCCCTTTCGGGGCGCCGATCGGAGCTTGGTGGCGGCAACAGCAGGGCCCTTTATGCGACCCTGCGGGCTCCGGTCCCGCCGACAGCCGAGCGCTTCACCGCCGCCAGTGCCGAGAGCCTCTCCTGGTCCATATCCGTGGACATTCGTTTCCGATCCTGTGGTCGATCATCGGCACCGCCCTGTTCGTGGCGGTCTTTCACCTGATTTCGCACCCGGCCCGAAGAAGGGCCCCGCTATTTATGGAACTGGATGTTTCCCTTGCTGATGACGCGCTGCGACGTCACCTCGCTGCCGCTACCACCAATGATCGTGACGCCGAACTCGTCGCTCGTGCCGGGCTCGCCGTGGTCTTCCACTATCACGGTGTAGGAGCAGGTGTCGCCGCAGGTGCCGGAGAAGAGGACCGTCTTCGCCGACAAATCGGGGTAGACCGCGATCACCTGAATGTAGTTGACCGTGCCGTCGACGTGCAGACCCGTCACGTGGTTGACATAGTTGAAGTTGCCTTTCGCGCCGCCCTTCTTATCTGGCTGCGCGTTGAAGCCGAAGGTGGCCTGGCCCGTGGAGACTGGGTCAGGCACCGGGATTTGGCCGCCGCCCGTCACCTTGACTGCGGGGTACTGGGTGGGGGGGGTGGAGGTGCCGCAGATTTCGACGTCGGCGCCAGTCAACGTCACTGCAGCTTTCGCCAAGGCTTGCCCGTGGAAATTCCCACCAGTAACGGTGATGGCCGCACCCGCGAGAATGCTTCCAATGAAGGTCGAATCCGTCAGTGTCGCGGCTTCGGCGGTCCACCAAAACACGTTGTTGTCACACGTTTCCCCGTTGGACATGACCACCGTGAAGTTGGTGCCCGTGAGGGCGCCGGTACCGAGGGTCCCGATTTTGAAAATCCAGGTATCGGTGGAGGACCCGGCGAGCGTCAACACGCCGCCCGTCGTCGTCGACGCCGCCTCGACGCAGTAGACACCGGGCGGAAGCACCACGCCCGCGAGGTTACCCGTCAAGTACGTGCCGCACGGCACGTTCCCGAGCGCGGTGTACGCGCTGAGGAAGTCGGCGTAAGCCGCAACGGCGACAGAGTCCCCCGCGGGGTAAACCGTCCCGTCAACCGTGCTCGTGGTCAGAGTGACCTCGCCAGGAGAGCCCACGTTTCCGATGACATGGGAGCTGGTAAGGGTCACCGCCGTGCCACCCAGGACCGCGAATCTCTGCGCCGAACCCAGTACTGGCTGGGCATTCGCTGTGGAGGCTGTGCCGAGAAGCGCGGCAAATCCCACGCTTGCCAAGAGTGTCAAGTACTTAATTTTCATTTCGGTTCCTTCTTTCTTCAGTCGTTGTTTCTCGAGCCATTGATCGCGGAAGAGATCTCGATTCGATCGTCCGTCCGAATGCGCAGATCCCTTGTGGCCGCCTGCGGAGCTCCACTGCAGCCCGCGGGGCGAGGAGCATTCCCGGCGCCCACCCTGAGCGCGGCGCCCGCGATGAGTCCCATCAGGAAGCGGTCACCCTCTTTGTCGTAGTTCTTCGTGGCGGTGTTGGCCGGAGCCCACTCTGCGTTCCTCCAGTTCCAGGTCACCGTGGCAACGCGATGTCTTCCTCTTTGGTGGGTAGAAGCCGAAGAACCGCGGAATGCCAGCCAGTCCTCGCGCTCCGGACTCACTGCTGTCCGGTCATCGCCGGCTGGGAATGCTGCAACTGATTGAGCCCACGGCGGATCCGGGTCGTTTGTGACCGCAACGATATCTTTGGCGAACGGCGGTTTCGAACCATTTTCGGCGCCGCTCGGGCTCCGCGGCAGAATGCGGCATGCTGCCTGGCCGCACGGTGTTCGCGGAGTTGATGTCTCACGTCTCGCCGCGGAGGTTCCGCACCTGTGTCGATCGATACGGCGGTGACTACAAGAGCTCACGGTTCTTCTGTTGGGATCAGTTCCTCTGCATGGCGTTCGCGCAACTCACGTACCGCGAAAGCCTGCGCGACATCGAGGCGTGTCTCCGCGCGGTGCAGCCACGACTGTACCATCTCGGCATTCGTGCTCGCGTGTCCCGCTCGACACTGGCCGACGCGAATGAGACGCGTGACTGGCACATCTATCGCGACTTCGCCCACGGCCTCATACAGATCGCCCGCGGTCTCTACGCGCACGACCCGCTCGCCGCGGACCTCGCCGAGACCGTCTATGCGCTCGACGCCACGATCATCGAGCTCTGTCTCACGGTCTTCCCGTGGGCGCACTATCGCCGACGAGATGCCGCGATCAAGCTTCACACGCTCATCGACTTGCGGGGCAGCATCCCGACGGTCGTGCAGATTACGGCCGGAAAGTGCCCCGATGTGGCCGCGCTCGACGATCTCGTGCTCGAGGCGGGTGCCATCTACATCATGGACCGCGGGTACGTCGACTTCGAACGGCTCTACCGGTTCACCCTCGAGGCGGCGTTCTTTGTCACGCGCACCAAGAAGGGCATCCGGTTCCGGCGACGCTCGTCTCAATCGGTCGATCCCTCGACGGGGCTCCTCTCGGATCACGTGGTGGTGCTGGCGACCGTCGAGAGTCGGCGCCATTACCCGCAGCCCCTCCGTCGCGTCCGCTACCGAGACCCGGAGACGAAGAAGTGCCTGACCTTCCTCACGAACAACTTCACGTTGCCGGCGCTCACGATCGCGTTGCTCTACAAGTCGCGCTGGCAGGTCGAACTCTTCTTCAAGTGGATCAAGCAACACCTGCGCATCAAGGCCTTCTACGGCGTCAGCGAGAACGCGGTGAAGACGCAAATCTGGATCGCCCTGTCCGTCTACGTCCTGGTCGCCATCGTCAAAAAGCGGCTGAACCTCGACGTCAGCCTCTACAAACTGCTCCAAATCCTGAGCGTCACCCTGTTCGAGAAAATGCCCATTTCTACGGCCGTTTTCGACATCGGCCCCAAAGTCGAGGACATTGCGACCGTAATCAGTTGCAGCTATTCGACTTATGACCGGACACTAGTGCTCCGGACTATACTCATGCTAGATGAGGTGCATGATGGCAGGCTGTTCAATTCGGTACAGCTGAGCGTTTAATTCAGCACAGCTGGCCCGCATTCCAGGACTTGCTCGCGAAGCTCCGCGGGCTCGCGGACGCAAAGCGATTGGCGCCTGGCAGCCAACCGTTCCATGCCCGCCTGATCAAACGGACTTTTCGGGGCAGACGATAAGGCGTCAGGGCCGTTGTCGAGTCGGCTGCCCTTGGACCGCCCGGGCACAGGGTGAGCGGTGACACAGCCGAAGCCTCAGTCGGCGGAGAGAGTCCGAAGGTTCTTTGCCGATCTCGGGCCCGGTTTGATCACCGGTGCCGCCGATGACGACCCGTCGGGCATCTCAACCTATTCCGTCACCGGCGCGTCGTTCGGCTACATGCCGCTGTGGACGGCGGTCGTCTCGTTTCCGCTGATGGCTGCCGTCCAGTTGATGTGCGCGCGTCTCGGCATGGTCACGGGGCGAGGACTGGCCGGCGTCGTGCGACGCCAGTATCCACGCCCGGTGCTGTGGGGCGCGTGCGCGCTCCTGATTGTCGCCAATGTGTTCAACATCGGCGCCACCTGGGAGGCATGGCTGAAGCGACCGGGATGATGACCGGAATCAGGCCTTACTACCTGACGCCGCTGTACACCATCCTGATTATCTCGCTGCTCTTCTTCTCCTCGTACCGTCACCTCGCCCGCATCTTCAAATGGCTCACCCTCGTGCTCTTCGCCTATATCGTGGCGGCCTTTCTCGCGCATCCGGACTGGGGCTCGGTCTGGCGCGCGACGCTCGTCCCGCAAGTGGAGTGGTCGAGCGCGTTCCTGGCCACCTTCGTCGGCATCCTGGGCACGACGATCTCGCCCTACCTCTTCTTCTGGCAGGCCTCACAGGAGGTGGAAGACGAGCGCGCGCAGGGGAAACGTACGGTCAAGCAGCGTAAGGGGGCGACCGACGCGGAGTTGCGTGTCGCGCGAACGGACGTGCTGATTGGGATGTTCTTCTCGAACGTCGTCATGTATTTCATCATCCTCACGACCGCCGCCACGTTGCATGCGCACGGACACACCCACATCGAAACGGCGCGCGAGGCGGCTGAAGCGTTGCGCCCCCTGGCCGGACGTGGCGCGTACCTGCTCTTCACGCTCGGGTTGATCGGGACGGGCATGCTGGCTGTTCCCGTGCTCGCGGGCTCTGCGGCCTACGCGGTGGCGGAAGCCAACAGGTGGCGCGGAACACTGGAAGACCGCCCGCGGTCCGCGCGCAGGTTCTACGCGGTGGTCGCCGTGTCGATGGTGCTCGGCCTGGCGTCGGGCTTTGTCGGCTTGAACGCCGTGAAGATGCTCTTCTACTCGGCGGTCCTCAACGGCGTGCTGGCGCCTCCGTTGATTGTCCTGGTCGTCCTGCTGACGAGCAAGCCCGAACTGATGGGCACGCGGGTCAGTTCGCGCCCGTTGCGGTACGTGGGATGGGCAACCGCGGTGATCATGACCGCGGCAGCCATCGGGATGTTCGCGACGATGTGAGCGGCGCCGCCGGCTGGCTGATGGGATAGCCGCGGTGATCACACCATGAAGCCAACGAAGCCGTCGGTCGCCGACGGCCTGGAGCTGCTGGAGACGCACTACGGCGCGCAGGAACATGATCCTCGCCTCGTCGAAGGCGACGCTGGCGAGGTTGATGCGGTTGGGCGGGATTGTTCCGGAGCTCCGCGCCGAACGACTGAAGACCATCGCGCGGATGGTGAGCCAGAACCACGCCTGGCCGAGGGCGCCGTTGATGCCCAGGTACTCCCCGAACAGGCTGCCGAACACGACGACCGCCAGCGCGAGCAGCAGCACGACGACGCCAGCACGCTGCCCGCGCGGTTCCGCGCCGCCGACGAGCGGCGCCGGCAGCAGTCCGCCCGCGACCCAGGCGGTGGCCACCCAGAAGATCGCCAGCTGCAGGTGCCACGTGCGGGCGAGCGTATAGGGCAGCAGGTGCACAGGGACCTGTCGGCCCGCCGGCCGACCTGAGCGGCCTCACCGCGCAGGTGAACAATCTCCAGAATTCGCTGGCGAACCTCCAGCAGCAGATGGGGCAGATCCCCGGCCTCATCCAGCGCGTGTCGAATCTCGAGAACTACAACAAGTGGAGCCGATTCGACACCATCGTCGACTGCGCGGCTGGCCAGACCGTCCTGGCGGCGCTGCAGCAGGCCGCCGCCTATCAGTCGGCGAACATCGGCATCAAAGGCGTCTGCCACGAGGCCGTTGTGATCGGCCAACCGAACACGTCCCTGTACGGCGTGGGATCGGGTGACGGGCTCGCGCTCGACAGAGGGAACGGGCAGAGCGTGCTGGCTGTTACCGCGACGGGTCGCATCGGCCTCAGCAACCTGACGCTGAGCGGTGGCTCGACGGGACTGACGATCAGCTGGGGGGTTCCTCTGACATACGCAACCTCAACATCGTCGACAGCGGCTCAACGGGCGTCTTTGTCGCCGCTGGTCAGGCCCTGCTGAACCACGTCACGGTGACCGGGAGCGGTGGTGACGGCGTGGGTGCGGCGCAGGGCTCGATGGTCTGGGTCCTGGCTTCGACGATCAGCAACAACGCGGGGAACGGACTCTCAGGCGAGAGGACGACGTTGATTGTCGACCAGGGAAGTGTGGTGTCGAACAATCAGAATGGCGGACTGGTGCTGACCAACGGATCCTCTGCCACCCTCGGCAACGCCACCATCAGCAACAACAATGGCGCCGGTCTGTGGGTGCATGGCGCGTCGTCGGTCAGGTTGGGTCCGAGTGCGGCCATCACGGAAAACATCGGCAACGGCATCTGGCTCCAGGACGGTGGCTGGCCCGCTGGCGTAGTGATGACCGGGAATCTCCTGGGCACGACGCAGTGCCCCATCGGCTACTGACGCCCCGGCGGATCTGGTCACGTCCGCGCCGCTCAGGCGCGAGATGTACAATGGCGCCCGCGAGCAGGCTGTTGCGTACGCCACGTCCGCACGGCCTGCTTCGTAGGTTCCGGCCTTCAGGCCGGGACACGTGGGAGTCCCAATGAAACGCCTGTTCACCGCGCTCCTCTCTGCCATCCTCGCCGCGTGCGTGCTGCACGCCGCGACCACCGATCTCGCGTCGCAGTTCGACTGCCTGCGCGAGCACAATCTCGCCGTGGTGGCCGCTCACCGCGGACAGCCCGACCCGTCCGCGGCCGAGAACGCCCTGTCCAGTTTCCGCGCCAGCGTGGCCGCCGGCGTGCCGTTTCTCGAGATCGATGTGGCCCGGACGAAGGACGGCGTGCTCGTGCTGATGCACGACGACTCGCTGGACCGCACCACAACCGGGAGCGGAGCGGTCGGCGCCGACACGTGGGCCGACGTCCACGGGGCGAAACTGAAGCGGCTTGGCGGCGCGGTGCTGGACGAGGGCGTGCCCACGCTGGCCGAGGCGTTGGCGTGGGGCAAGCAGGCCGGCGCGCGGTTCGAACTGGACGTGAAGCGCACCACGCCGTTCAAGGAGGTCGTGGACGCGGTCCACGCCGCGCACATGGAGGACGGCGTGCTGGTGGTGACCTACACGCTGCCCGATGCCGTCATCGTCCACCACCTCGATCCCCACCTGATGATCTCGGTGACGTTGGACACGCCGGAAGCCGTGGAGGCGGCGCGCAAGGTCATCGATCCCCGGCGGATTCTCGGCTGGACCGGAACGGACCATCCGGAAATCCGTCCCTTCGCCATCTTGCGCGCGGCCGGCATCGAGCCGATCTTCGGAACGCTCGGCCGCCCGGGCGAACGCCTGGACGATGTGTACCTAGCCGACGGAAATCCGTCCGAGTACGGCGAGCTCGTGCGCGCGGGCGTGGTGATGATTGCCAGCGACACGGCCGTCGTCGCCCAGCGCGCGATCGGCGACGGCTACCGGCAATGCTTCAAGTAACACGCTCGACCAACTCCTGCTCACCCGCACACCGGGCCAGAAAGAATCTTCCCGTGACTGCACGTTGCCCGCCACTGTGGCTCGAGCCGCTTGCGCTCGCCGGTGGACATCGGTTGCCCGGACGCGTCCTGCCGGGACCGATGGAAGGGATCACCGCCGGTTCGTTCTGCACGGTCATGAGACGACGCGGCCTCGTCTCGACATGGATGACGCCATTCATTCGTGTGACCGAAGGGACACCCGCGTCTTCCCGCATCCGCGATCGGCTGCGCGCGTTCGCGCCGTTGCCCGTCGTCGTGCAGCTGATGGGCACCGACATCCCCCTGATTGGCGCGGCGGCGGCACGCTTGGCTCTCGCGCCTGGCGTCGTCGGGATCGACCTGAACTGCGCGTGCCCCACGCCCATCGTCGTCGCGAACGGCGGCGGTGGGGGGCGGCTGCGGCAGCCCACGTGGATCCGGGACGCGCTGGTCGCGCTGCGGCAGGCCTGCCCGACGGTGGGAATCAGCGTCAAGCTGCGGGTGGGGCTGGACTCGGAGGACGAACTGCCGCGGATCTGCGCGGCGGTTCGCGAGGGGCGGCCCGACTTCGTCGTCCTCCACTACCGCACCGTGAAGGAGGGCTACAGGCCCGTCCCGAATGCGCTCCGACGCCTGGCGCACGCGCGCGAGTGGCTGGCGGACCTTCCGCTGTTCGGCAGCGGTGACCTCTACACGAGCGAAGACGCGGCGCGAATGTTCCACGCGGCGGCCGTCGACGGACTGACCCCGGCGCGCGGCCTCGTCGCCAACCCCTGGCTGGTACGGGACATCGAATCGGCGTGTCGCGGCGACCGGGTGCCGGATCGAACCGAAGGCGAGCGACGCGACTTCCTGCGTCAACTGGTCGGCGAGGCCGAACGCACCGGGACATGGCGCCGCGGCTTCGTGCTCGAACTGGCGCGCCACCTCTTCGGCCGCTCTCACCCGCTGTTCGAACAACTGATCACCGCCGATTCCGCCGCCGGGATGGTGGCCGCGTTGGCTGGAGACGCCACTTGGCCTACCATACCGCGCAAGCCGGAACCGGGCCGGCGGCGCCAGCCCCCGCTTCCGAAGTGATTTCGCCCTCACGAAGGAACCAGCATGCACACCGTTGAAAAGTCCCGAATCAACCGCGTCCGGTTTGCCGCGTTCGCACTGGGGCTCGCGCTCCTGGTCGTCGCCGCCCGCGCGTTGCCCGAAGCGCAGGTCCCGGCGAAGAAGGCCATGACGATCGCCGACTACACGAAGTGGCGCAGCGTCGCCAGCCAGGAGATGTCGGCCGACGGGAAATGGGTGGCCTACACGCTGCAACTCACCAACACGACGGCCGCCGAGGCGAAGCCGGTCCTGCACCTGCTGAATCTCGACACGAGCGCGGAGGTGACAGTCGCCGACGCCACCGGCGGCGTCTTCTCGGCAGACTCCAGGTGGATCGCCTACCAGGTGGACCCGGGCGCGGCGCAACGCGCCCGCGCGAATCGCAACGCCTCCGGGCCCGCCGGAACCGCCGACCCGACTGCACCTCCGGCGCCGGCACAGGCAGGCAGCGCCGGCGCGCCGTCCGGCCAGGGAGGCCGCGGCGGCGCGGCGCCGGCCATTCCCCCGCGACGCGTCGAACTGCGCAATCTCGCGACCGGCGAGGTGCGATCCTGGCAGGACATCGGCACGTTCGCCTTCTCGGCGACGTCCACGCACATGTTCCTCCGGCGCCGCGGCGGTGAGGCCGCACCGACTGGCGGCGGCGGTCGCGGCGGCGGCGCTCCCGCTACACCACCCGCGCCGGGCGGAGGCGGCCGTGGCGCCGCGGCCAGCGCGCCCCCGGGACCGCGCGGTCAGGACGTCGTCCTGCTCGACCTCCGGACGGGACGCCATCAACTGCTCGGCAGCGTGGCCGACATCGCCTTCAACCGCACCGGCGAACTGCTCGCCTACACCGTGGACGCGGCAGTGAAGGACGTCAACGGCCTCTTCGTGTTCGACACGCGCACCGGGCGGACGACGTCGGTCGACAACGACGCGAAGAGTTACAACCGGCTGGCCTGGAACGACCAGGGCAACGCCGTTGCCGCGCTCAAGGGTAGCGACGTGGAGAAGATGCGCGAGCGAGACAACGTGCTCGTGGCATTGCCCGACGTCGCCTCAGCGCTGAAGGACGGGGCCCCCGCGCCCACGCCGATCGTGCTCGAGCCCGCGAAGGCCGAGGGCCTCCCGAAGGGCTGGGTAATCAGCGATCGCGCGACGCTCGCGTGGAGCGACGACGCGAAGCGCGTGTTCTTCGGGATGAAGGAACAGGTTCCGACGCCCGACACCACGCGCAGGTCAACCGACGAAGCGCCGGACGTGGACATCTGGAACACGTCCGACGAGCGCGTGCAATCCGCGCAGATGGTCCGCGCCGACCAGGAGCGCAATTTCACTTTCCGCGAGGCGTTCGACGTGGCGGCGCGAAAATTCGTCAAGCTCGCGGACGAGACGATGCGCGAACTCGACGTCGCGCCCGACGGGAAGTGGGCCGTGGGCCGCGACACGCGGGGGTACATCCACGATTACAATCCCCCGGCCGCCGACTTCTACCGCGTGAACACGTCCACCGGCGAGCGGACGCTCTTTGCGAAGGGACAGCAGACCGGCCGCCACGCCTTCGGCATCTCGCCCCACGGCACGCACTACCTCTACTGGAAGAACAACAAGTACCAGGTCTACGATCTCGACGCGAACGCCACGCGGACGCTCGGCGGCGCCGCTGCGCCGAGCTTCATCGACATGGAGTTCGAATACCCGGGACCGAAGCCATCCTACGGGGTCGCGGGCTACACGAGCGACGGCAACACGGTCATCGTGAACCACCGGTACGACCTGTGGCTGCTTCCGCTCGACGGTTCAGCGCCGAAGAACCTCACCGGCGGAGTCGGCGACAAGAACGAGATCCGCTTCCGCATCGTCGAGACCGAACCGGTGGACCCGACCGTCCTTCGCTCGGTGAGACCGCGCGGGACGTTCGACCTTGCCAAGCCGATGACCCTCTCGGCCTACGGCGAGTGGACGAAGAAGGCCGGGTTCTACGAACTGGCGGGCGGCCAGGTCAAGTCGCTGGTGTACGAAGACGCGTTGTTCAGCACGCCGGTGAAGGCGCGCAAGGCGGACCGGTTTATCTTCACGCGCGAGACATTCGCCGAGTTCCCCGACCTGCGCGTCTCGGGACCCGGCTTTGCCGACTCGAAGAAGATCACCGACGCCAACCCGCAGCAGAAGGACTTCCTGTGGGGGCACCGCGTGCTGTTCGACTTCAAGAACAAGGACGGCATGCGGCTGCAGGGGATCCTCGCGGTGCCGGACGACTACAAGATGGGCGAGAAGCGTCCGATGATCGTGACGTTCTACGAGCGGAACTCGCAGAACATGCACGTCTACACGCCGCCGGTGTACATGGTCAGCATGGGCCGCATGCCGACGCAGGCGGTCAGTGACGGCTACCTGACGATGATGCCGGACGTGCACTTCCGCAACGGCTCATCCCACAGCGACATGCTCGAGTGCGTCGAGGCCGCCACGCGCAAGGTGATCGAGATGGGCTACGCCGACCCGAAGCGCATCGGGGTCATCGGCCACAGCTACGGCGGTGAGGGCGCGGCCTACATCGGCGTGATGTCGAAGATGTTCGCCGCCGTCGGCATGGGCGCCGGCGTCGTCGATCTCTACAACGACTTCAACCAGCCGTGGGGCTGGACGTATGGGAACACGGGCGGCAGCGGCGAAACCGCCTTCTCCTATTACCTCTCGAGCCAGGGACGCTGGGGCTTCTCGCCGTGGGACCAGCCCGACCGGTATCACAACGAGTCGGCGCTCACGTGGGCGCCGAAGGCCACCGCGCCGTTCCTCATCATGCACGGGACGTCGGACCCCACCGTCGGCTTCATCAACGGCATGGCCTTCTACAACGCGCTCCGCTACAACGGGAAGAAGGCCGTGCTGCTGGCGTACCCGGGAGAGGGACACCACTTGGGCGGGCTCGCGAACCAGAAGGACCTGACCATCCGCTTCTTCGAGTTCTTCGACCACTATCTGAAGGGCGCGCCGGCGCCGAAGTGGTGGACGGACGGACAGCCCTACCTGAAGAAGGTAACGACGCCGCCGACGCCGCCGACGCCGCCGACGCCGCCGACGAACTAGACACGCGGGCGCGGGCAACTGGCCAGTGGTTCTCCGGAGCACGTCGGACTCTCATACGACTCCGCGTGCTCCGGTCCCGCCCGGGATTCCACCGCCGTGCAGATCCCGGTTCCTGGTTCTTGGTATGATGCGCCACCCGGAGAGCCCGAATGGAAAACAAGGTGGCGCGACGTGATTTCCTGAAAGTCGCTACCTCTGCGGCTGCGCTATTCGCGTGCCCGGTCCAGGGCCAGGCGCCGAAACCCACCACACGCACCGCCGTGGATGTGCCGATCTTTGCAACGTCCTACTCCCCCGTTGCGGACTACCCCATCCAGCCAAAGCCGTGCTGGGAAGTGACGCTCACAGACCGCTTCTGGAAACCGAAGGTGAGGACGAACGCGGAAGTGACGATCCCCTTCGAGGTCCGCAAGCTCACCGAGTCGGGATTGGGAAGGGGCTTGAACGGCGGCGTTCTCGAAGCGTCGATCATTTCGCTTTGCACTCATCCCGACCCGGTGCTCCAGGGACAGATTGACGCGCGCGTCCAGGAGATGCGGCAGAAGCCGGGCACCGGGAACGGCGGATTCGAAATCGCGGCGACGCACTACGCCGCCACGGGCAAGCGCGACCTGCTGGATCACGCGGTGCGAACGGCCGACGCGCTCTACGAGGATTTCACGGTGCGGCACCCGCCCTTCTCGGGAGGCGAGCGAGACGCGATCAACTGCGTCCAGCTGTACCGCGCGACGCACGACAGGAAGCACCTCGACCTGGCGAAGCACTATCTCGACATACGGGGCCTGCCCGATTCGGTCAACCGCAGCAGGCACAATCAGTCGTACAAACCGGTCCTCGAGCAGAGCGAAGCGGTCGGCCACGCGGTGAACTGCGCGTCGCTGATGGTCTCGCTGGTTGACGTTGGCGTGCTGACGGGGCTAGGCGAGTACTTCGACGCCGGGCATCGCATGTGGCAGGACGCGGTCGGCCGCAAGATGTACATCACCGGTGGCATCGGCTCGACCGGCAACGAAGGATTCGGCGATCCGTATTCGCTGCCCAATTTGTCGGCGTATGCCGAGACGTGCGCGGTGCTGATGTTCATCACGTTGAACCACCGGTTGTTCCTGGCGACCGGCGACGGGAAGTACATCGACGTGATGGAACGCGGCATGTACAACAACGCGCTCGGCGGGGTGTCCGCCGCGGGCGATCACTTCTTCTACGTCAACCGGCTCGCCAGCAGCGGCGACGGCCGCGACACCCGCTGGCAACGGGCCTCGCTCGAGTGCTGTCCACCGAACCTCGTCCGGTTCCTCGCCTCCATGCCGGGATTCATCTACGCACAGGACGGCAGCGGCGCGATCTACGTCAACCTGTACGTGTCGAGCGATGCGTCGTTCGGCGTCGGCGGCAGGCGGCTGTCGTTGTCGGTGGACAGCGACATGCCGTGGGGCGGCGGATCGAGGATTTCGGTCTCGGCAGAAGACACCGTCCACGCGACCCTCAGGTTGCGCGTTCCCGGATGGGCGCGAAACGAGCCGGCGCCGTCAAGTCTCTACTCGTACGCGGATACGGCTGGTGAACCGACGCGCCTGTCGATCAACGGCAGGACCGTGACGGCCGCCATCGACAAGAGCGGCTACGTCTCGCTCGAACGCGACTGGAGAACCGGCGACGTCGTGGAGATTTCCTTCCCGTTCGCGGTGAGAAAGGTCGTCGCGAAATCAGAGGTGACACACGACAGGGGCAGGATGGCCGTCGAGCGCGGGCCAATCGTCTACTGCTGCGAGTGGCCCGACGTCGAAGGCGGCAACGTGATGGACCTGCTGTTCGACGCCGGCGCCGAGTTGAAGCCGTCGAGGGCCGCCGGGATCTATGGCGGCGTCGACCTCCTCGACACGCAGGCGCGAAGCGTCACGAACGCGAACGCCGCGTCAAAGGCGCTTCGCCTCATCCCGTACTACCTGTGGGCAAACCGCGGCGCGGGCGAGATGACGGTGTGGCTGCCGACGCGAGCGTACGCGGTCGGCGACATCGGCCCGGCCGGCGGGCTGATCTTCTACGACAACCCGAACCACGCGTCGGACGGTTGGCGTTACCTGGAGGCGGCGGCGTGCGACCAGAGCGCGGGCGCGCCCTGGGGATGCTTCCGCACCGGTATCCCCGGCGCTCGCGGCACGGCCATCGGCACGGGCAGACAGAACACGCTCGACATGCTCGCCGCCTGCGCCGAACCAGGCACCGCCGCCGCGCTGTGTGCCGCTTACCGGCTGAACGGTGTTGGCGGCTGGTTCCTGCCCTCGCGCGACGAACTCGCGCTCGTGTACCGCCACCTGCACGCGACGGGACTCGGCGCGTTCGACGCTGCAGGGGCCGCCGACAACTTTACGTACTGGACGTCATCTCAGCAGACCGCGGACATGTCGGCGCACATCGACTTCGCCGACCTGGGCCGCCAGCACGGCGACGACAAGGACTATCCGCGCCGCGTCCGGGCGATCCGCGCGTTCTAACGGTGTCCGCGCGGCGTCCCAAAGCTGAGAGGGCTGGGGAGCTGCCTCCCCCGCGCTACTTGGCCTCCGCCGCTCCAGGAAAGATGAGTGGCAGCACGATGCCCGTCGTGAACATGCACCGGTCGTTGTGTCCGCATTCAGGAACGATCACAATCCTGTGCGTTGCCCCGAGCACCTCGTTCACGTACTTGACGAATGCCTCGCCGCGCGCCCGGCGCGTCGGGCCCTGCGCCATCGCATTTGGCGAGCTGTCGAATCCGCCAAGCGGCAGGGTGTCCACCTGTCCCAGGAGGAACGTCGTCGGCCGCTCGACCAGTTGCTTCTTCAACTGATCGTTGCTCATCTGCGCGGTGTACCCCGTGCGATTCTCGAAGCCGGCCGGCCAGTTGTTGAAGTTCGCCGCCTTCGTCGCATCGAACGGACCGAAGGTGAACTTCGTATGCGGCGGCAACGGATTGGCGTTCGGCATGTAGCTCCAGCCGTCCTTCGCCGCGGCGGGGTCCCCATCATCCTGCGGCAGCGGCCGGACGCCGTCCGGCCAGGCATAGCTCGAGGGATTCGCAACCACGTATTCCACCGGCACGCCGAGACTGCCGTAGACCTTGCTCGACATCGCATACCGGTTGGCGAACTGGCCGCCCGCTGAATGTCCCGTGACCACGATGTGCTGCAGGTTCGGGAACACCGACTTCTTCGCCAGCTTCCAGAGGACCTCGTCCACGAAATCGAACGAGGAGAGCGACGGGGTGTCTCGCGCGGGGCCGCCCGTTCGCCAGCTCGTCTGCCAGACAACTTCGTTCGCCTCCGCGTGATCGGTGGCGTCGATCATGTGCGGGGCAATGACGACGGTGTCCTCGAGGGCACCGGCCAGGAACGCGGCCGACATCGCCGTCAGAAAATAGTGATCGGCGTTGCGGCCGGTGCCGTGGACCATGACGAGCGCGCGGGTGACCCGGCTGTTGGGCACGTCGAGCGAGTAGCTGCGGTAGATCATCGCTCGCCCGGGTCCGCCGCCGAGCGTGACCCACTCGGTGCACGCCGCGGTGGCGGTCGTGCAGGGTGGCGCCGGTTGCGCCGCCGGGCGCTGGAGCGAGGGTGTCAACGTGAGGGCGACAGCGACGAGAAGAGTGGAAGTACGCATGGGGAGACGATATACGAAAACCCGGGTCGTGAAGAAGGGGGATGTGGTTGGGCGCACTCTTCCGCTGTGGGTGCGCCTACGTGGTCGCCCGTCGCCGTTCGCTCGCGGAGCGATCGCCGGGCGAGCACGAAACGCTTGACGGCGTCAACCGCTCCGTTACCCCGTAGCCGCAGTGCGCTACTTGTGAAGCCAGCGGACGAAGGCGAGCAGGACGATGGCGCCGACCGTCGCCGTCGCGATTGAGGCGATCAGGCCACCACCGTGCAGCCCAAGAAGTCCGACGAGCGTGCGGCCAATCACTCCACCGACGATGCCGACCAGGATGTTCTTGAGGACGCCGAATCCCCGGCCGCGCATCAGCGTCCCGGCCAGCCAGCCGGCAACGGCGCCAATCACCAGCGAGGTCGCGAGGCTCACCAGCCCGGCGAACACGTGTAGCCCCACCCATACGACGATGATCGCCACGATCAGCCAGATGATCACGCCCATCACGCACCTCTCTTGATCGCGTGGGAGCCACGGGCCGCCCGGATGGTAGCACGCCCGGCCTGCGTGCCCCACCGCCCCAACCTGGACACCGGCGCAGATCCGCAACGCGCTCCTGTTCGCGCTGGGCTTCGAGTAACTGAGACGAGTCAGCGTAGCGCCGCGACAGCACGCTCGCGTCCTACCGGCTCGATCGCCGAGGCTTCGGACGGTCGTCGTCGTCTGCCGGCTGCACGGGCAGCGCGCGGACGAACGCCGCGCGCACGGGCGGCGGCATCGGGCTGCCGGCGCCCTTCACGGACTTCCAGATGATCTCGTTGAGCGCCTGCTCCGGCGCCAGGTCCGCCTCCGCGAGGTCCATCCTCGCCGACGCCTGCGCGCCCCAGGCGTTGGTCGCATTCTTCTCCTGCAGATCGATTCGTGCGGGACGCAGCTTGTAGCCTGTCGCCACCGGCGTCGCTTGGAACGCCGCGAACATGGGCGTCGCGCCGGTATCGAGATTGCTCATCGGCGGAAGACCGAGAATCATCTCGATGGTCCGCAGCATCGCGGCCGTGCTGTAGAGCGTGGAATCCACCGACCCGCGCTTGATGAAGGGGCTGGCGACGAGCGCGATCGAGCGGTGGGCGTCCACGTGGTCCGGCCCGGCCTGCGAATCGTCTTCGAGGACGAAGATCGCCGAGTCCTTCCAGAAGACGCTGTTGCTGATGGCTTCGACGACGCGTCCGAGGGCGACGTCGTTCTCGGCGATCATCGCGCGCGGCGTCGGGTAGCCGGCGCGGGTTCCGGCCGTGTGGTCGTTGCCGAGCCGGATGATGTTCAGCCGCGGAAGGTCGCCGGACCGCTCGAACTGCCGGAACTCCTCGAGCCACACGTCCACGCGCTTGTTGTCCGGGATCGTCAGGTCGTAGGGCATGTAATTCGGGTGCACGCGGCCTTCGAGACCCGGCACCGTGGCCACCACCTGGCCGACGCCCGAGTCCTTCTCGCCCTCCGGATCCGCCCCGCGCATGGTGAATTCGCCGTAACTGCGCACGCTGACCCCGGCGCGCGTGGCGGCGTCCCAGATGTATCCGTTCAGCGGCGCCGTGACGTTGCCGTACGCGTTCCGCATCTTCCCGGCGCCTTCGGACATGTAGCGTGCGCCGCGCGAGCCGTAGTTGGTCGGCCAGATCTTCTCGACGAAGTCGTTCGCGTAGGCCGCCGTCGAATACGCGTGGCCGTCGTAGCTCACCTCGGCGTCCACGTAGAAGTTGTCGAGGACGACGAACTCGCGCGCGATCGCGTGGGCGTTGGGCGTGACGTCTTCGCCGAACAGGCACAGGTTCGGGTCGCCGTTGCCCCGCTCGAGGTCGCCGAGAATCTGGTCGTAGGTGCGGTTCTCGCGAATCACGTAGAACACGTGCTTGATCGGCGAGGCCTTGCCGACTTTCTGCGGAATGGGCGAGCCGGCCGGAACCGATGCCGGCGAGAGGACGGTGTTGGCGTCGAACGGCGTCAGCGAATACACGGTCTTCGTCATCGCCTTCAACGTGGCGGCGTCCGGCGTGGCCAGCACCGACAGGGTTCCCTGGAACATCGCCCCGGTGTACTGCCCGTCGCCCGAGCCGGGGATGCCGGGTTGGCTGCCCCGCGGGTTGGCCGCCGACGTCAACCCCTTGCCGCTCAGGACGTAGATGTGCGAGCCGTCGCGGCTGAACTGGGCGGCGGTCGGGTACCACCCGGCCGGGATGAAACCTTCCACCACGCTCCGCTGCGGCTCGCTCACGTTGACGACGGCGATGGCGTTGTTGTCGGCGTTGGCGACGAGCAGCGTCCTGCCGTCCGGCGACAGCCCGAGTCCGTTCGGCGTCGCCCCGGGAGGCAGGTTCGGGAAGAGCGCGACGGAGATCTGCTCGGTCGTCTTCCGCGTGGCAAGATCGATTGCCCAGACGGCGTTGGTGTTGGCGCAGGCGATGAACAGCCGCGAGGCGTCCTTCGAAAAGACCATCGCGTTGGGATGTTCGCCGACGCCCACCTCGCCGCGGCGCTCGAGCGTGGCCGCATCGAACGCCAGGATCTTCGATGCGCCCCACACCGAGACGTACACGGTCCTGCCGTCGGGCGACACGACGCAGGTGTACGGCTCCGCGCCGACATCCACCGTCGCCTTCACCAGGCCCGACTTCAGGTCGAGCATCGTCAGGGCTTCGCCGAGCACGTGCACCGCGTAGACGTAGCGGCCGTTCGGGGCAACCGCCACGCCGCCGACGAAACTCTGCTCGACCGGTTGCGGCCAGTTGATGCCGGGCATTGGCTTCTGCGTGTCTCGGCCAAGCGCGTAGACCGCGCCCGGGGTCAGCTTGTTGTTCGTCCAGTAGAACTCATCGACCGTGGTCTGGCCTGCGCCGGACGAGAACAGCCGGCGGCCGTCAGGGTGCCACGCGAGGCCGAGCCAGGCATGTTCGAGCGTGATTCTCGAAGACACGTACCCGCGTTTGAGATCGACGACCGTGAGCGTTGGTTTGGCGTAGCCGTTGTTGGTGACGACGAGGAAGTTGCCGTCCGGCGATTCGACCATGCCGAGCGGCAGGTCGCCGATCGACATGTGGCGCCCGGCCGGATGGATCTTCCACCCGTTCGGGAGAAGCGTGACGCCGTTGCCGAGGCTGCCGGGCAGAGCCTGCGGCGCCGGGCCGGGCCGCGCGACAGAGATCGCGCCGAGCGCCGTCAGGAAGACGCACGTGATGGCAATCTGCTTCATAACACCCCAATGACGATAATCGTCTCGCGCCGCTCCAGTTGCCGCCGGCAGTAGACCACGTCGACATCGCCGCGATGTGACGGGAAAGTGACGTCCATCTTACGTCGCGGCCGGTGACTGGTCGAGATGGGCGACGGACCGGGCACTTTCACTGTTAACATCGGCGTGACACGATCGTCGCTCTCTTCCAGTACGCTCAGCGCGGAGGGCCAGATTCCACGATCTGCGCCTGGCGCGTGCGACCGTGTCCTGAAGGGAAGACACCATGAACGGAACCGCGGCGACCGACGTCTTGCTGGGGGCGGGTGGCTCGATTGCGGCGGTGCTGGCACCGATCCTCGTCGCCAGGGGCCGGCGCGTCCGGCTCGTGTCGCGCAGCGGCCGCGCGATGCCGGGGACCACGGCGGTCTCTGCGGACCTGCTCGATGCTCGCGCGGTCATGGATGCGATAGAGGAAGGGTCGACGGTTTTCCTGCTGGCCGGCCTTCCGTACCAGGCGGCCGTCTGGGAGGATCAATGGCCGCGGATCATGCGCCACGCCATTGACGCATGCGCCGCGCGCAGCGCCCGCCTGGTGTTCTTCGACAACGTGTACCTGTACGGCTGCGTCGACGGCCCGATGACCGAGGACACGCCGGTCAGGCCGTGCAGCCGCAAGGGCCGGATACGTGCGCGTATTGCCGATGACCTGATGAGCGCGGTGGGCGCTGGCCGGCTGAAAGCGTGCATCGCGCGCGCGGCGGACTTCTATGGACCGTCTGCCACGAACAGCATCCCGCACGCCCTGGTGTTCACCCCGCTCGCGCGAGGCAAACGTCCGAAGTGGCTGGTCGATGCCTTTGTCCCTCACAGCTTCACGTACGTGCCGGATTGCGGGCCGGCACTGGCGCTGCTCGCCGACGCCGACGATCCGTGGGGACAGGTGTGGCATCTTCCCACGGCCGCACCAGCGCCCACCGGCGTCGACTTCGTGACGCTTGCCGCGCGGGCATTCGGCGTCGCACCCGGCCTGACGGTACTTGCCCCCTGGATGCTCCGCCTCACCGCGCTGCTCAACGCGACGGTTCGCGAGTCGATGGAGATGCTCTATCAGTACGACCGACCGTATCTCGTCGACTCGACGAAGTTCGAGCGCAGGTTCCAGCTCCGACCGACGCCCTACGACGCCGGCATCACGGCAACCGCGCGAACGTTTCGAGGTGACGCCGCGTCGTAGGCAGCTTGCCGGGGAACCTGGGTGCATACTGAGGCACAATCCGTCCCTGGGATGATGGGCGAGAAAGCCATGGCCGACACCGGTTCGCCGCAGCAGGAACCGCGCTTGATCCGCACGCTCCGGAAGGACGTGCCCGCCGTCTGGGGCGAAGTCCGCCGCGTCGGCGTCAGGCGCACGCTCAACCGCTCGTTCGCCGACCTGCAGGAGTTCTACCTCACCACGCCGCGCCGCGAGCGGCTGGCGGGCATGGGCGCGGTGAAGCGGACGCTCTATCTCTGGCTGTGGCTGCTCAAAGCCCTGTTCCTGAAACTGGCGCCGCCCAGGCGCCTCCTGCTGCTTTGTAGTTTCTGGTTGATGTGGCAGGGCCGGATCCAGATGAACGCAGGGGACGCGCAGGTGTCCATCGGTCTCCAGCCTCTTGGGGTGGGGGTGCTGCTCCTCATCCTGATGCTGGAGCTGAAGGACAAGCTGCTGGCCCGGAACGAGCTCGAAGCGGGACGCGCCGTGCAACTGGCGCTCATGCCCGACCGCGCGCCGAGCCTCCCGGGATGGGACATCTGGCTCTTCACCAGGTCGGCCAACGATGTCGGCGGCGACCTGGTGGACTACCTGCAGATCGACCCGAGCCGGCTGGGCCTGGTGCTGGGCGACGTGGCCGGCAAGGGGCTCCCTGCCGCGCTGCTGATGGCGAAGCTGCAAGCCACCGTCCGGGCGCTGGCGTCGGAGTGCGCCTCGCTCGACGAGTTCGGCAAGCGAGTGAACCGCATCGTCCATCGCGACGGGCTTCCCAACAGGTTTGCCACCATGGTGTACCTGGAACTCGCCCCCGATTCCGGCCGCGTGCGGCTCGTCAACGCGGGGCACATGCCGCCGCTCCTGCTCAAGTCCGGGACGGTCGAGGAGCTGGCGCGAGGGTCGATCGCGCTGGGGATCGTCGCTGACGCCGATTTCGTGGAGCAGCAGGTCGAGCTCCGGGCCGGGGAGATGCTGGTGGTGTACTCCGACGGGGTGACCGACGCGATGAATCGCGCCGGTGAGTTCTTCGGCGACGAGCGGCTGAGGGCAACGCTCGCCGGAGCCGGCGTCGCCACCGCGGAGGGCGCGGGGCAGCGCGTACTGACGGCCGCGGACGCGTTCACGGGCGACGCCCGCATCTTCGACGATCTGTCGCTGGTCGTCCTCAAGCGGCTCGCCTAGCCCACGCTTTCGGAAGTTGTTGCTCCGACACTGGCGCAAGTCATTCGCGCGTATCCGGTCGTGGAGAAGACACCGAGGGCATCTGTCGACGCGAACAGGGACAGTCGGCGCGCGTCGCT
>PMZR01000094.1:0-188 GCA_003170135.1 Acidobacteriota bacterium | reverse complement strand
CTCGGCGCCTCGGGTGCCGCGTCCGCGACCGGCGGCTCCGCAGGCTCGCGGCGGGGGTAGAACCGCTCCCCCGACGCGGGCTGGGCGCCCGGGCGTGCTCGCTGCGCGCAGCGGCCGGAGCGACCGCGTCATCGCCGAGCCATGCGGAGCAGTCGGCGGTCGATCCCGGAACACGACGAGCATCGCGA
>PMZR01000044.1 GCA_003170135.1 Acidobacteriota bacterium | reverse complement strand
TCGTCATCCTCGACCTGATGCTCCCGGGCACGTCCGGCCTGGACGTGTGTCGGGCCATCCGCGCCGATCAGTCGATCGCCCGCCTGCCGATCATCATGGTGACCGCGCGGGCGCTCGAGGGCGACCGCATCCTGGGCCTCGAGAGTGGCGCGGACGACTACGTGACCAAGCCGTTCAGCCCGCGGGAGCTCGTCGCCCGCGTCGCGGCGCTGTTGCGGCGCACCGGCCAGCCGCCGGCCGGCGAACTGCTGCGTTACGGCACGCTCAGCGTCGATTCCGATCGCCACGTCGTCGAAGACGATGGGCGCGACGTGCGGCTGACGGCGAAGGAATTCCTGCTGCTCGAGTACTTCCTCAGGCATCGCGGCCGCGTCCTGTCGCGCGACCTCCTGCTGACCGACGTCTGGGGGTACCAGTACACGGGCGGGACGCGGACGGTGGACGTGCACGTCCGGCGCCTGCGCGAGAAACTGCCCATCCTCGCCTCGTCGCTCGAGACCGTGAAACAGTTCGGCTACAAGCTGCTCGACGCCGCCGCCCATGAATCGGCCGCCGACCCGGCAAAACGCTGATGCGCCTCGGATTTCGCGGCAAGACGTTCCTGGCAGTGTTCGCGGTCGCGACCGCGGCCGTCCTGGTCGGCGCCCTGCTGCTTGCCGTGTCGGTCACCCGGCAGATGGACCAGCGCATCGAGCGCTCGCTCGTCTCGGAAACGCGGTTGGCCGCCGAGCTGCTCTCGCATCACCAGGCCACCAGCGAAGCCGCGATCGACGACGAGGCGGACCGCATCGGCCGGCAGATCGAAGCGCGCGTCACCTTCATCGCGGCCGATGGCCGCGTCGTCGGCGACTCGGCGGTCGCGCGCAGTGCCCTCGCCGGGCTCGAGAACCACGGCGGCCGACCCGAGGTCGTCGCCGCGCGCTCTCGCGGCCTGGGCATCGCCCGGCGGTACAGCCACACGCTCGGCACCGACATGCTGTACGTGGCCGTGCCGGCGCAGCACCCGCTCGTGACCGTCGTCCGTCTGGCGCTGCCGCTGACCGACGTCGGGCAGCAGCTGCGCGCCGTCCGGCAGGCGACGCTGCTGGCGCTCGGTGTCGCGCTGGTCAGTGCGCTCGCGCTGGCGTGGCTGTCGTCGCACCTGCTGGGCCGGCGCGTGAACGCGATCGCCGCCACCGCGCGGGCGTATGCCAGCGGCGATCTGACGCACCCGACGCGCGACTATGAGAACGACGAGGTGGGCACGGTCGCACGCGTCCTGGACGATTCGGTCCGGCAGCTGGCGGGGCGCATGGCGGAGCTCGCCGAGGATCGCGCGCGGCTGGAAGCGATCCTGACGGGCATGCTCGAAGGCGTGCTCGTGCTCGACGCGCACGGGCGCCTGCAACTCGCCAACCGCGCGGCGCGCACGATGCTCGGTCTCGCCGAGGACGCGTCCGGCCGCCCCTACCTGGAATCGATCCGCCACCCCGGCGTCGTTGAGATCCTGGGCCAGGCGCTCGGCGGCCGCCATCCGGACGGCATCGAGTTCCCGGCCCCGCGGTCGGGGCGGACGCTGGTGGCGCGCGCCGCTCCGGTGGCGGCGCCCTCGGCGACCGGCGCCGTGCTCGTGTTGCACGACGTCACCGAGATGCGACAGAGCGACCAGGTGCGCCGCGATTTCGTCGCCAACGTGTCGCACGAGCTGCGAACGCCGCTCACCGCGATCCGCGGATACGTGGACGCGTTAGGCGACGAGCCGGTGGAGAGTGCGGAACGCGAACAGTTCCTGACGGTGATCGCGCGGCAGACCGGCCGGATGGAACGCCTGGTGAAGGATCTGCTGCGGCTGGCCAGCCTCGACGCGCGCGAGGAACCGATCGAAAACGAGCCGTGCGCGCTCGACGACCTGCTGACGAGCGTCGTGCGCGATCTCTCGCCGTCGATCGACCAGAAGCGCCAGCGCGTGAGCGTCCGCGTCGACCCGATCGTCGGCCCCATCACGATCGACGTCGCGAAGCTGCAGGACGCGCTGCGCAACATCGTCGAGAACGCGTCGAGCTACTCGTCCGAGGGCAGCCGCATCGACCTGTCGGCGACCCTGGAGTCCCGGGCGGATTCGACGTGGGGGCCGGGACCGGCCGTCGGCTCGGCCGGCGGTCGCGACGCCGCGAGCCGCGCGGATCTCCGACAGTCCCTGGTCCTGCGCATCGCCGACGAGGGCCCGGGCATTCCCGAAAGCGACCTCGAGCGGATCTTCGAACGCTTCTACCGGGTCGACAAGGCGCGCTCGCGCGAATCGGGCGGCACCGGGCTCGGCCTGTCGATCGTCAAACACCTGGTGCAGCGCCTCTCGGGCGACGTGCGCGCGGCCAACCGGCCGGAAGGCGGCGCCGTGTTCACGATCAGGCTGCCGTATGTGCGGTCGACGACCGTCGACAGTTGACCGTCGACAGTTGACCGTTGACAGTTGACAGTCGACCGCCGACTATCGACTATCGACTATCGTTAACGGTTAACGGTTAACGGTTAACGGTTGACGGTTAACGGTAAACTGTTAACGGTTGGAACTGCCATGAACGACGTGCTGGCGATCATCCTCGGCGGCGGGCGCGGCGCCCGGATGTTTCCGCTCACGCTGATGCGCTCGAAGCCCGCCGTGCCGATCGGCGGCAAGTACCGGCTGATCGACGTGCCGATCAGCAACTGCCTGCACGCGGACCTGCGGCGCATCTTCGTGCTCACGCAGTTCAATTCCGCGTCGCTCAACCGCCACGTGAGCGAGACGTACCGGATGGACACGTTCTCGCGCGGCTTCGTCGAAATTTTCGCGGCCGAGCAGACCCCGGACAACCCGAACTGGTTCCAGGGCACCGCGGATGCCGTCCGGCAGGCGGCGCGCCACTTCGTAGACCTCGACGTCGATTACTTCCTGATCCTCGCGGGCGATCACCTCTACCGCATGGACTATCGCGATCTCATCGACTCGCACATCGAGCGCGACGCCGACATCACGATTGCGGCCCAGCCGGTCACCCCCGAGGACGCCGCCTCGATGGGCATCTTCCACTTCGATCGCGACGGCGGCATCATCGGGTTCGATGAGAAGCCGAACGCCACGCGGCTGGCCGAAATCGGGACGAGCGTGCCGGCGGGCTCCACCTTCATGCGCCCGCCCGCCGACAGGCCGTACGTGGCCTCGATGGGCGTCTACGTCTTCTCGCGCGACGTGCTGCTCGAGACGCTCGAGCAGGAACCCGGGCTCGACTTCGGCCACCAGATCATTCCCGCGCTGCTCGGCCGGCGGCGCGTCAGCGCGTTCCTGTTTCGCGGGTACTGGGCGGACGTCGGCACCATCGAGTCGTTCTACGACGCGAACATCATGCTCACCGCCCCGGGTGCGCCGTTCAGCTTCTACGACCCCCGCAGGCCAATCTACACGCGGGCGCGGTTCTTGCCCGGCTCGCGGCTCGACGGCTGCACGCTCGACCACGCGATCGTCGCCGAGGGCTGCTTCCTCGATCGCTGCACGGTGCGCGACTCGGTGGTGGGCATCCGGGCGCAGCTTCGCGAAGGCTGTCGCGTCACGCGCTCAGTCCTGCTCGGCGCCGACTACTACCAGGGAGACGATGAGGCGCCGCACCAGCCCGAGGGCCCCAGGCTCGGATTGGGACGCAACGCGGTGCTGGATCGGACGATCGTCGACAAGAACGCCTGCATCGGCAACGACGTGCGCCTGCTCAACGAGGCCGGCGTGCAGCAGGCCGACGGCGACGGGTACTACATCCGCAACGGCATCATCATCGTGCCCAAGGGCGGCATCGTCAAAGACGGCACGGTGGTGTAGACTACCCGCGGTTTCGTCCCCCGACTTCTCCACTCATTCCGAAGTCCCGCCCCCCCGGGGAGGGCCCATGACCCGCTGGGCGCAGCGCGTTCGGCAGCCCGTGGCGTTGGCGCATCTCGCCCCCTGGCGGTGTCGGGCCGGTCTCCGGCTGGCGCGGATGGCGGCCCTTCTTGCCATCGGCCTGGCCGTCGCGGCGCCGGCCGTGGGCGCGGATCCGCCGCCCCGGATGCCGCACATCCGGTCCGCGGACCGGGCCATGCTGGAGGTGCTTCGCGAGGGCGGCCGGCGATCCCTCACGTTCAAGCGCTTCGTCGACGAGATCGAGCAGAGCGATCTCATCGTCTACGTCGAGGCGACGCGCGAGGTACCGCCCGGCATGCAGGCGTACCTGCAGCTGGCGGGCGCGAATGCCCGACTCCGGTTCGTGCGCATCGTCGTGCGGATCCCCGCGAGCGCCGAGACGCTCATCGCGCGGCTCGGGCACGAACTGGAGCACGCCACCGAGATCGCCCGCGCTCCCGAGGTGCGCGATCAGGCCGGGCTCGATGCCTTCTATCGCCGAATCGGCGACCACAGCGGCGCAGGCTGGGACACCAGTGCGGCGCGATCGGCCGGGAACATCGTCCTCGACGAATTGCACCACGACACCCACGCGACGCCTGCGACCGTGACGGTGGTTGCAACGAAGGTTCCGCGGTAGGACGGGCCGGGGCCGCCTCCGCTGGACGACATTCAGCCGCGGATTTCCGCAGATTTCCGCCGATTCAGACACCAGGACTTCGACCCGCGGCCGNNCGCCGTCGCGATGCGACGGCGGTCGAAGTCCTCGCTGCTCTCTGTACCCGCGCAGCTGCGTCGGCGCTGCGCCCGGACCCGCGTCGCATCTGCGCGAATCTGCGTGAATCTGTGGATGATTGACCGCGGGCGCGTAGATCAGCAGACTGGCCGCGTCTCCAGGCCCGTCAAGACGGCAGGCTGGAGGTGGAGGAGCAACTCGTCGAGTTCGGCGGTCGCGAAGGGTTTCGTCAGAATCGGCACGTGCGCCGGCTCGATCAGCCGGGGCACTTCCGAGCTGAGCGTATCGCCGGTGATGAACGCGAAGCCGCGCAAAAGGTGCGGGTGATCCGCGCGGATGCGTTCGTAGAGCATCAGGCCGCCCATCCTCGGCATTCGGACGTCGCAGAGGATCACGTCGTACCGATGTGATTCGACGAGCGCCGAGGCGGCCCGCCCGTCCTCCGCCACGTCGACCGCGAACCCGCGTTTCCCCAGCAGACGCCGCAGCATCGCGCGTACCGACGCTTCATCGTCCACGACAAGGGCGCGGCGCCCGGCGTCGGCGGCCGCGCGCGTGCTGGCAACGGCCACGTCGCCCGTCGGCCGCGGCAGGTGCGAGATCGGCAACGTCAGCCTGAAACAGGCGCCGTTGTGCGACGGCACCAGCACCAGGGAACCCCCGTGGGCCTCGGCGATGCCGAGGCTGATCGGCAATCCGAGCCCGGTGCCCTGGCCCACCGCCTTCGTCGTGAAGAACGGCTCGAAGATCTGGCCGCCCAGGCTGGCCGGCACGCCCGGCCCGTCATCGCCGACCTCGACGAACACGCCCCCGTCCGCCGTCCCCGTGCGCACGATGAGCCGGCCGCCCTCGTGCGCCTGCTGCATCGCGTGCTCGCTGTTGAGCACGAGGTTGATGAGGATCTGCCGGATCTCCTCGCGGTTCACGACGACGGGCTCGAGGTCCGCCCCGTAGTACTCTTCGAGTTCGATGTTGCGCGTCTTCAACTCGTAGGCCCGGATCGCGATCGCGCCCCGCACCAGGTCGTTGAAGTCGGCCTCCGCGCGCTCCGTTGATGTCCGGCGCACGAACGCCAGCAGGTTCCCGACGATCTTGCCGGCGCGCTCGGCCTCCGACCGCACCCGTTCCAGGTCGCGGCGAATCGATCGCCGGCGCTCGGATTCGATCAGCAGCTCGGTGAACCCGAGGATCGACTGCAGCGGGTTGTTCAGTTCGTGGGCCACGCCCGAGACGAGCTGGCCGGCCGCGGAGAGGCGCTCGGTGTGGATGAGCTGCTGGCGCAGCTGCAATTCCTCGGTAATGTCGCGTTCGACGCCGAGCACCGCGGTCATCCGCCCCGCTTCGTCGCTGAGCGGCACGACGGTGGCCGACGACGAGAAAACCGAACCGTCCTTGCGCCGTCGCTTGATCGTGCCGTGCCACCCCTGGCCGGCTCGAACCGCCTCGTCTACGAAGACTCCCTCCTCGACGGACTCGGCAGCCACGAGGTCCTTCAAGCTCAAGGTCTCGAATTCGTCGAGCGTGTACCCGACCGCCCGGCGCAGGGCGCCGTTGGTGTGTTTGAAGGCCCCGTCGCGGGTCACGATCCAGATCAATTCGTCGGCCTGCTCGATGGCCGCCGCGAGCAACCGGGTTTTCGTGTCGGCATGCCGCGTCTGCGCGCGTTCGACGGCGAGGCGCGCCATCAGCAGCGGCAGCGTCGAAACCAGGGTGACGGCCATCGAGACATCGCGAACGCCCTGCGTGATACCGAGCGGCAATGCCTTCCTGAACACGGAATCGATCACCGGGACCAGGGCCAGCGCGCCGAAGATCAACCACGGGCGCGAGGGCGTGAAGGAAATGTCGCTGTCCGGGCAGGCGTCCTGCATCGACGCCGGAGCGGCCTGGGCCGCCCAGGGATAGAACGCAAACGGCACGATCCAGACGAAGTCGAAGACGAAGAGGCCACGATAGCCGTCCTGCCAGATCTGCGCGTTGCTGAGGCTCAGCGCCACGAACTGCACCCAGAGGCCCAGGGCCAGGCGCCGGTAGGTCGGCCCCCAGGCCGACCGCCGCGCGAAGACGGCCGCGGCCGTCAAGCCGACGGCAATGACGAGTTGCTGGAGCTCGGAGAGCGCCATCAGCGAGAGGAACGGTGTGGAGGCGGTGGGAAACGAACCCTGCGCAGTGACGAAGTACGAGTACAGGAAGCCGATGACGACGGCGATGCCGGCAATGTCGACGGCGGTGCTCGCGGCCGCGTCCTCGCGACTGCCGCGGTGCGGCTGCGCAATGAGCGCCAGCAGCGGCGCCACCGCGCCGAACAGAGCGAAGACCGTGTGCCACCCAAGCCACGAGGTGTCGCGGCGCAGCAGCAGCTCGTCGACCGTCCAGCCCACCATGCCCATCGCGGACATCATCAGGCCGAGCGCGATGGTCGCAAAGAACAGCCACTGGCACCCGGTCCAGGCATGGCGCCGCCGCACGATGACGATGATCCCGAGGAACGGGGGAACGAGCAGCGCGGGCAGACGAAACCAGTGCGTCGCCAGGCTGGACCCCTGGAGAAAGGTGCCCAGAACCCAGTAGGCAATCGCGTACAAGACACCGAAGGCGAGCCACCCCATTTTTATGATCTTCGGTCGCGCGGGGGCGTTTCTTTAGCGCAGACTGCGCAGATCGTCCGGGGCTTCGCGCTTTCCACCCCGTCCGTAACCGCGATTTAACGTGCCGGAAACGGGCCGGAAACCTCCCGCGGATACCGTCAAAAGGGTGAATCAGCACACGGCGGCAGTGGCCGAGCTCGGCGGTGAGGCCGGCACCGGGTCGATCCGCGCTGCGCTGGCCATGCGGGCTCCCCAGCCAATGCAGGAACGCGACCGGCCGGACGGCGACGACCAGCGGGAGCCCCGACCGCTCGCCGTCAAGATCCAGGTGGAGAATCTCGACTTCTATTACGGGTCCAAGCGGGCGCTCGAGAGCATCTCGCTGGACATCCAGCCGAACCTCGTCACGGCGTTCATCGGACCCTCGGGCTGCGGCAAGAGCACCTTCCTGCGCACGCTGAACCGGCTCAATGACACGATCCCCGGCATTCGCGTCACCGGGCGCGTCGTCGTGGACGGCAGCGACGTGTACCGGCCGGGCGTCGATGTCGTGGACCTGCGGCGGCGGGTCGGCATGGTCTTCCAGAAGTCGAACCCGTTCCCGAAGTCGGTCTTCGATAACGTCGCCTACGGCATCCGCGTGAACGGCCTGGCCCGCACGCGCCAGGAGCTGCGCGCGCGAGTCGAAGAAAGCCTGCACGCGGCCGCGTTGTGGGACGAGGTCAAGGACCGGCTGAAAGAGAGCGCGCTCTCGCTGTCCGGCGGGCAGCAGCAGCGCCTGTGCATCGCGCGGGCGCTGGCCGTGGAACCCGAGATCCTGCTGATGGACGAACCGGCATCGGCGCTCGATCCGATTGCCACACAGCGCATCGAGGAGTTGATCTATCGGCTGAAGCAGCGGTATACAATCGTGATTGTTACCCACAACATGCAGCAGGCGGCGCGGGTGTCGGACTGCACCGCGTTCTTCTGGCTCGGGCGGCTGGTCGAATTCGATCGCACGCAGCAGATCTTCACCGCACCGCGCGAGAAGCTGACCGAGGACTACATCACGGGCAGGTTTGGATAAACAACGTCCGAAGTCCGAAGTCCGAAGTCGGACGTCCGACGTCCGACGTCCGACGTCTGAGAATTTTCCACATGGCCGGTGAATCGACCGAACGCGTCGTCCGGCACTTCCAGGAAGAGCTGGGCCTGCTGAAGGAACGCCTGCTGGCGATGGGCGGGCTGGCCGAAGAACGCGTGCGGGCCGCCGTCCGCGCGCTGGTCGAGCGCGACGCCGGGGGCCTCGACTCGGTGCTGGCAGGCGACGAGCCGATCAACCAACTGCACATCGACATCGACAACCGCGCGTTCACGCTGCTGGCCCTGCACCAGCCCATGGCGATCGACCTGCGGGTCATCGTCTCGGCCCTCAAGATCAACACGGATCTCGAACGCGTCGGCGACCTCGCGGTCAACATCGCGGAGGCGGCCGGGCGCTACCTGCGCCACCGGCCCGTGAAGGCGCTGGTGGACCTGCCGCGCATGGCCGAGATCGCCGAGTCGATGCTGCGCGACGCGCTGGACGCGTTCGTGCGACGGGACGTGGTGCTGGCGCAGGACGTCCTCGACCGTGACGACCGCCTCGACTCACTGAAGAGCCAGGTGTTCCGCGAACTGCTGGCGCACATGATGGCGAACCCCGCGACGATCGAGCCGTCGCTCGACCTCATCCTGATCTCGCGCCACCTCGAGCGCATCGGGGACCACGCCACCAACATCGCCGAGGACATCATTTTCATGGTGTCGGCGCGGGACGTGCGCCACCCGGGCGGCCGCGATTTCGGGCGGAAACCGGATCGGCTCGCCTAGCCTACTCGTCCTATAATCAGTAGGTGGGTTCCCAAGCGGTCTGCGTCTTCTGCCGGAAGCATCCGGTTGAGGACGCGTGGCGTCCTTTCTGCAGCGAACGCTGCCGGTTGCTCGACCTCGCCCGCTGGGTGGACGGCGCCTACCGCGTCCCGGCGGAACCGGTGCCGTCGCCAGACGAAGACGGCGAGGACGAGCCGGGCGCTGCCTCCTGACGGCCGCCAACCGCTGACGGCTAACTGCCAACTGCTGACGACCATGCCCGACATTCTCGCCCTCACCGACACACGCACCGGCAAGCAGATCGACGTGCCGATCCGCGACGGCACGATCCGCGCGATGGATCTGCGCGCGTTGAAAGCAGACGCCGACGACTTCGGCCTGATGACCTACGATCCCGCGTTCATGAACACGGCCTCGTGCCGCAGCGCGATCACCTACATCGACGGCGATCGCGGCATCCTCCGCTACCGGGGATACCCGATCGAACAGCTGGCCGAGCGCAGCACGTTTCTTGAAACGGCCTACCTGCTCATCGCCGGTGAACTGCCGACGCCGCCGCAGCTGGCCGATTTCCAGCGGGCGATCGCGCGTCACACCCTGGTGCCGGAGAACATCCGCGCGCTCATCGGCGCCTTTCGCCACGATGCCCACCCGATGAGCATCCTGCTGAGCGCGGTTGGCGCGCTGGGCGCCTTCTATCCGGACTCGCGCGACATCTTCGACAAGCCGACGCGCGCGCTCCAGATGCACCGGCTGCTCGCCAAGGTGCCGACCATTGGCGCGTTCACGTTCCGCCACACCAAGGGCTGGCCCGTCGTCTACCCGGACGACGGGCTGAGCTACCCGGCGAACTTCCTGCAGATGCTCTACAAGCTCACCGATGCGCGCTTTGCGCCGAGCCCGGTGCTCGAACGCGCGCTGGACGTGCTCTTCATCCTGCACGCCGACCACGANNCACGAGCAGAATTGCAGCACGAACGCGATGCGCAGCATCGGCAGTTCGCAGGCCGATCCGTATTCCGCCACCGCGGGCGCCATCGCCGCGCTGTACGGGCCGCTGCACGGCGGCGCCAACGAGGCGGTGCTGCGGATGCTCGACCAGATCGGCACCCTCGCCAGCGTGCCGGCGTTCATCAAGGGCGTGAAGGCGGGCGAAGGGCGGCTGATGGGGTTCGGCCACCGCGTCTACAAGTCCTACGACCCGCGCGCGAAGATCATCAAGCGCGTCGCCGACAGCGTGTTCCAGGTGACCGGCCGGAACCCGCTGCTCGACATCGCGCTCGAGCTCGAACGGATCGCGCTCGAGGACGAGTACTTCGTCTCGCGGAAACTGTATCCGAACGTCGATTTCTATTCCGGGCTGATCTACCAGGCGATGGGGCTGCCGAGCGAGATGTTCACGGTGCTGTTCGCCGTGGCACGCACCGCCGGATGGCTCGCGCAGTGGGAGGAGATGCTGGCAGACCCGGAACAGAAGATCGCGCGGCCGCGGCAGATTTACACCGGTGCCGCACCCCGCGATTACGTGCCTCTTGACGAACGGAGCCTCCAGGCGGTTTGATTACAATGGTTTGGAATGCCCGTCCAAGCATCGAGAGGCATCATGTGAAGAAGACTGCTTCGCTCGCCGTTGCTGCCGTCGCGATCCTGGTGATGGCGCTCGCCGGCGCCGCGCAGACCGCCTTCGACAGCACCCGCGCCTACGAGCACCTGCGCCAGATCGTCCAGTTCGGCCCGCGCCCCGCCGGTAGCGCGGCGCTGGAATCAACCCGAAAGTACTTCAGGCAGCAGCTCGGGGCCATTGGTGTCCAGACGTCGGACCAGACCTTCAATGCCAGCACGCCCATCGGCCCGGTGAAGATGACCAACGTCGTGGCGACGATTCCCGGCGCGCGGCCGGAACGCATCGTGTTTACCGGCCACTACGACACGAAGCTGTTCCGCGACTTCACCTTCGTCGGAGCGAACGACGGAGGCTCGAGCGCCGCGTTCCTGCTCGAACTGGCGCGCGTGCTGAAGGCGCGGAAGAACCCGCTGACGATGGAGATCCTCTTCCTCGACGGAGAGGAAGCATTCCACCCCACCGAGTGGCGCGGCACCGATCACACCTACGGCAGCCGCTACTATGTCGAAGCCGCGAAGCGCGACGGCACGCTCAAGTCGATTCGGGCGCTGGTGCTCGTGGACATGATCGGCGGGCGCGACCTGACGCTCGATCGCGAGACGAACTCGACGCCGTGGCTGACCGAGACCCTCTGGCAGACGGCACGCAAGCTCGGCGTGCAGGACAACTTCCCCGACAGACCCGAGCCGATCGAAGACGACCACCTGCCGTTCCTGGAGGCCGGTGTGCAGGCGGTCGACATCATCGATCTGAATCACTATGCGGCGGCGGGCTGGTGGCACACGCGCGAGGACACGCTCGACAAGACGAGCGCCCGGAGCCTGCAGGTGGTCGGCGACGTGCTGCTGGCGGCGCTGCCGACAATCGAAGCGCGGCTGGTCAAGGGCGCGGCGACGGCGCCGAAACCGAAGACAGGGCGCCACTAACCGCATGGGGCGGAGGCTTGCTGCCGCCCTCCGGTTCAGAGTCCCGATCTTCGCGCTCGCACCCTCGACATCTCGGCGGTCTCGTCCGGCTGCGTCTCTCCGCCGTCGGCGACACCCGGAGACCGGGGACCTCCCGGCTCCATCGCGCCGACGATCTCCATGATCTCCGCTTCGGTGAGCACGGTCGGCGAGATCTTCGCGGCGGCGAAGATTCGATCGACCAGGCCGGCATCGGCCGCGAGCCCACGCCGCTCCAGCCAGAAGACGACGTTCGACCTGCCGGACATCGGCCCGATATCGATCTCCTGTTCGCGCCCGAAGAGCCGCGCGGGCACGGCGGAATAGACCGTGTCGGCCAGTTCGTGCTGACCCTTCTTATAGGCTTTCGCGATGGCGGACGCGTGCACGCCGGTGGCGGTCCGGAACGCATCGCGTCCGACCACCGGGTAGTTCGAGGGGACCGGCATGCCGACCGCGTCGGCCACCAGCAGGCAGTACTCGAAGAGGCGCGTGAGATCGCGTTCGATATACCCCATCAGCACGAGGTTGACGAGGAGCAAGTCCATCGGCGTGTTGCCGACGCGCTCGCCGATTCCCAGGGCATTGCCGTGAAGCCTGGTGGCGCCGGCATCGAGCGCCGCCAGGGCGTTGATGATCTCGAGGCCGCGGTCGCGATGGCCGTGCCAGTCGATCTCCACCTTCGCGCCCGATTCCTCGATGACGCCCGCCACGAAGCGAACCACCGCCGCGGCACCCGCGGGCGTCGCGTGCCCGACGGTGTCGGCGACGCAGACGCGCGTCGCGCCGGAACGGATCGCCGCGAGGTAGAGCCGGCGCAGCGCCTCCGGCGCGGCCCGTGTCGTGTCCTCGGTGACATAGACGACCGGCAGGCCTTCGCGGACGGCGAACGACACCGCTTCCTCGGTGCACCGCTGCAGGTAGTCGAGCGTCCACCCTTCCACGTACTGCCGGACCCCGCTCGACCCGATGAAGGCGGCCACCTCGATTGCCATCCCGACGCGCTGCGAGATGTCCGCGATGGGCTTGATGTCGGCGATGACCGTGCGCGCCGCGCAGTTGGGACGCACGCGCAGGCGCTGCTCCACGATCTCGCGCGCCAGCGCGGTGACGTCCTCGACGACCTGCGGGCCGGCGCCGGGCAGGCCGATGTCGGCGCTCTCGATGCCGAGCGCGTCGATGAGGTGCAGGATCTGGAGTTTCTGCTCGATTGTCGGCGTCCGCACCGAGGGGCACTGCAGCCCGTCGCGCAGCGTCTCGTCATCGAGCAGGACGCGGCATGGCGCGAACGCCTTGCCGACGCGGTTCCAGTCGTAGATCAAGGGACTCTGCATGAAGGGTTCTCGCGAACGGTCAGGCGAGCGCGGGCGCGGCGCGCGATGAGGAGCACGCCGACCAGGCCAGCGGCCAGGGGCACGGCGGCCCACCACGTGGCGGTGACGGCCGCGTCGTGGATGGCGGGATCCATGACCCCGCGGATCGTCACGGACGGTTGGTGTCGGGCCTGCAGCGCCATGTAGCGCTCCTCGGCCGCCTGGATGCCGCGGTCGAAGACCGTGTTCCAGACCCCGACGCCGACCGCGAGCCACAGAGCGATCGCGATCCACGCGAGCCTGCGTCCGCCCGATCGCTTCACCGTGTCACCTGCCGCCTCCAACGCACACACTCATTCGCCGAACGCGACGAGCAATAAAAGTGCCAGTGAAAATCGCGCCTCGAATTGGAGCGCCGGTCCTGCTGCCATCAGGCGATGTCTGAAGTGCGGACAAACGGTGCGTCCGACGCGCCGGGCGCGCGCCGGGCTCACCGTCGAGCTTTGGCCGGCAGGACGCTCCATGGCCGCGTGGCGGTCATCGGCGACGGCGACGCAGGAACCGTTGCAGCAGGATCGCAATGGCGGCAAGCACCATCAGCACGAAACCGATGGTTCGCGGTACCGCGCCGATGGCGGCTCGCGCCATGAGCAGCGCGGCCACGACGAGGATGACGAGCCCGAGAACGCTCGGCAAAAGGCTGGTGGGGCGACGCTTCTGCTGTTCGCGACGCTTCGGCTCGAACGTCGCGGTGCCGCAGCGGTAACAGATGAGGGCCTTATCCGCGATTTCCGTTCCGCACACCTTGCAGATCATCGCCGCTTCCCCAACGATCCGTCGCCCGGCCGGTTCCCGACCTCGGGCACCGACCTCAGCCAGATATGCAGACTATGGCGGCGCCGGCCGGCAGGTCAAGGCGCAGGGGGGACGCCGGCGTAGCGATGGGCTACGTCACCAGGCGTGTTCGGACCGCCTGGACGAAGGCCAGGAGATCGTCCAGACGATGTTCGAGGACATCGCGGACGACATCGAGATTGACGGTGTCATAGCCGTGAACGAGCACATTCCGGAAGCCAGCCATTGCCGAGAGCGTGCCGGCGAGGTCGCGGGCGACCCAGCCATCTCGCTCGAGCAGTGCAAACAGTTCCCTGTTGTTGCGCGGCTCGCCCAGGCGCCGATCCGACACGATGTGCGAGGCAACGTCGAGAGCCGCCTGGATCGCCATCTGCAAGGTGTGCTCGGCGAAGCGTTCCTCGCGCACGTCGGTTGCGATGAGCGCCGGGCGCCCGAGCCGCCGGAGTTCAGCCACGCACGTTTCGATGACGGCCAGTTTCTTCTCGACGAGCTGCGCGTCGGTCATCGCGTCACTCCGTCAGCTGACCCGCCGATACCGGCGCAGGATTGGCTCGAGGTCGAAGTACTCGTTGCGGGCACGGACTTCGAATCGAATCCGTGCCGAGCGGTTGCGGTCGCACACCAGGCGCCCGTCGAGCAACACGCGATGCACGAGATCGGCAAACGCGTGGTTGAGAACCACCAGGTCCACCGTCCGGCCCACGACATCTTCGAGTTTGTGGGCGAGATCGAAGTGCAGGCCCTCGAGCGTGAGCGGTGGGTCGGCCTCGAACAGCACCGCGACGTCCACGTCGCTGCCATCACGCGCGGTTGCGCGGGCAACGCTGCCGAACACGTAGACCGCGGCGATGTCGCGCCCGTTCACGACGAAGAACTCCTCCACCTTCGCGACGAGCTGTCCGGCAGGCGGAACGGTCACAGCGCCATTATAGGCGTCTCCGCGTCGAGATCTGCGTTGATTGCGCTGAACACGGGCCGTGCGCGACGCCGGCCGGCAGGTCAAGGTTCGGGGGCCGGAGGACGAAGCCGGGCGCCCTTTCGGCTCGTGGCGGCCCTGCGGCCCCTGCGGTAAAGTGAGCGTCACGCCGTCAGCCGCGCGCCTTGACCCGGACGCGCTGGCCCGGCGAGGCTTTCCCGAAGAGAGGATTCTCGAGCGATGAGCACACACCGATCGATCTCCGCGCGTGTCCTTGGCGTCTGCCTGCCAGGTCTTGTCCTCGCCGCCATGACGGACGGCGCCCAGACGACCGCGCCGACGCTCAAGAAGGTGACCGCATTCGATGTGCCGGGACCGGGAGGTAAACGGTTCGACTACCTGGCGGTCGATCCCGACGACCACTATCTGCTCTCGGCGCACCTGGGTGCCGACCGCACCTACGTCATCGACGTGCGGACCAACGCGGTCGTCGCGACCGTCACGGACACGCCGGGCGTGGAAGGCATCGAGTACGTCCCCGAGTTGAAGAAGTTCTACACGTCGAACTCGGGCGACAACACGATCGGTGTCGTTGACTTGAAGCAGATGAAGGTCGTCAAGAAGCTGCCGACCGAGGCGAAGCCGGACGGCAGCGCCTACGCCGCACCGTTCCACAAGCTCTATGTCTCCGACGAACGGGGCAAGGCGGAGGCGGTCGTGGACGTCCGCACGGACACCATCGTCAAGACACTGCGCTTCGACAGCGAGACCGGGATGCCGCAGTACGATCCCGTCGCCAGGAAGGTGTACGTCAACCTGCAGGATCAGAATCTGGTCGCCGTCATCGACCCGGCCACCGACACCGTCGTCGGCCGCTACCCGGTCGGTCGCTGCCAGGGCAACCATGGGATGGCGCTCGACCCGCAGCATCACCGCGCCTTCCTGGCGTGTGAGGGCAACACGCTCATGACCGTGTTCAACCTCGACACGCACGCGCCGATCGCGGGCCTGCCGCTCCCGGCCGGTCCGGACGTGATCAAGTTCGACGCCGGCCTGGGCCGCATCTACGTGGCCTGCTCGAGCGGGGCGATCTCGGTGTTCCAGATGGACGATGCGGACCATTACCGGAAGGTCGAGGACTTCCCGGTCGAAAAGCGCGTGCACACGCTGGCGGTCGATCCGGCGACCCATCGCGTGTACGCCCCCGAACAAGAAGAGGCGGGCAAGCCGGTCGCGCGGATGATCGTCTACGATGCCGTCGTGAGGCGGTGAAATCCGAGCAAGTCCTGCGGGCACTGCACGCGTCACAATCCCGCGATATTCCGGGCCCCGCGATCGCCCGGGGCTCGCCCGGAGACTGGCTCAAGGTAAACTGGCTGAATGATCCCGCTGAGGGACGTCATCCCGTCGCGGACGACGCCATTCGTGACGGTTGGCCTGATCGCGGTCAACGTCGTCGTCTTCCTGTTCGAAATGTCGTTGCCCAACGAGGTTCGGCAGGCGTTCGTGAATCACTACGGCATGGTGCCGGTGCGCTTCACGTGGACGTCGGTCCTGACGTCGATGTTCCTGCACGCGAGCTGGTCCCACGTGATCGGCAACATGTGGTTCCTGTGGATCTTCGGCGATAACGTCGAGGACCGCTTCGGCCACTTCCGCTACCTGCTCTTCTACCTCCTGTGCGGCCTGGCGGGCGGCGTCGTGCAGACCGCGGCAGCGCCCTACTCCTTTACCCCGACCGTCGGGGCCAGCGGCGCGATCGCCGGTGTCATGGGCGCCTACTTCGTCCTCTATCCGCATTCGCGGGTCCTGACGATGATCTTCCCGTTCATCTTCTGGATCATCGAGATCCCCGCGCCGTTCTTCCTCGGCTACTGGTTCCTCATCCAGGTGTTCAGCGGGGTCGGTACCGTGGCGTTGTCCACGGGCACGACGGCGGGCGGCGTGGCGTTCTGGGCGCACATCGCGGGGTTCCTCGCGGGCCTGCTGATGGTCTTCGTCTTCCGGCGGCCGGAGCGGCAGCGGGTGGAATGGTGGGACGGTGGGACTTAGTCGTTGGTCTCGGTCGTTGGTCGTTGGTCTCGGTCGTTAGTCGCCTGCCCTGAGCGAGCGTAGCGAGTCGAAGGGTTGGTCTTCGGAGCGAGCGCCCGCATCACGTGGGCGGGCCGCCGAGTTTCTGGCGCAACTCGCGTGAGACCTTCGCCAGTTCCACCAGCAGCGCCTCGAGCTGCGCCTGGTACTCACCTTCCGCCATCGTGCTCTTCTTCGACTTCAACCTGTCGATTTGCGCGAGCAGGTCGTCGCGGCGTTCCGTGAGGACGCGCACGGCGGGGTCCATGGCCGCGTCCGACGCGTCTGCGGTAAGATACACGCCCTGCGCGAAAGAGGGATCGGTTCCCGGCTGGTCCGCATCCTTGCCGTACGTGTCGCCCGCATCGTCGAGCAGCGCATGTTCGACCGGGAGGAGGCCGCGCCGTTCGTAGTGCTGCCGGACGCCCGCACTGGCGGAGGTGAAGACGTCCCAGATGGACACGCGGCCCTCTCGGCCGGCATCAATCGCCGCCTCCTCCATGGCCTTGACGAAGTACTCGGGAAACACCGTGTCGTAGCGGGCGGCACGCGAATCGGTGGCCGTGATGACGACGCGGCCCTTGGCGGACAAGGCCTTCAGGAAAGGAAAACTCGCGCCCGTCGTATCGACCACGATGAGGCGACCCGGCATCGCGCGCACGAGCGCCGCCCACTCGCCCGCGTCGAGGTCCGGCCCCACGAGGTTGAACTTCGCCTGCACACCGTCGAAGGTCCCGTGGCCGATGAGCACCACGAGCAGCAGATCGTGACTGTGCATCCGCGCCGCGAGCGCGGCGAGCGTCCGCCGCACGTTCTCGCGCGAGGCCACCTGCACCTGGGCCGCGGGCTTCTCACCGAGCGCGAGCACGTGGTCCCGGCCGAAGCCGAACCGATCGGCCAGCAGGCTCGCCAGCTTCGTCCGCCACTGGTCGTAGCGCGCGGCGTAGGTCTCGTCGCCGGAGGCGCCGGACACGACCAGGGCATAGCGCTCGGCCGCAGTCGCGCGCATAGCGGTGCCCGCGAAGACCGTGAGGCACATCGCGATCACGACGAAGGCAGGCGCCGAGACTCGAGGCCGCTTCGATTCCCCAACCCCGACGTCGGACGTCGCACACCGGACATCGGACTGCCGACCCGTCATACGAACCCCCATCGACGCCGCAGGAGCCACTCGGCGCCGAGCAGGCCGGCAATCAGCACGAACACGATCGGGTGCTGCCAGATGTCGCGCGGCGAAGCCGCAAACGTCACCGTCTCGGCGCGCTTCTGGACGAGACCGGGAACCGCCGGAGCCTCGTCTGCGGCCACGTAGCGCCCGCCGCTGTCGCGGGCGAGCCGCTGCAGCACGCTTTCGTTCAACCGCGGATCGGCGAATTCCGGATCGGTGGCACCGGCCAGGAACCAGCCCTCGCCGCTCCCGAGCACCTGGGCGCCCTGCCGGGCATCCGCTTCGACGTGGTACGCGCCGCCGCGATCGAGGTTCACCCGCGCCGAGTACCGGCCCGTCGCGCGGTCAGCAAGCGGCGCCGTCATCGATCGTGCCTGGCCGTCCGGCGACGTGATCCGCAGCGTCACCACCGCGTTGTCGGCGGGGTGGAATTCTCCGTCGGCCACCAACACGTCGATGCGCGCGGATGTCCCGGGCTGCGGGTGCTCGACCGGCACAACCGAGACCGGGTCGGGGGCGTCCGCGGACAACCAGCGCAGCGCCTGGCGCCAGAACAGCTCGTGCGTGCGGTCGGGGGCGGGCATCAGCATCTTCCACCGCCACGATCCCTCGCCGGCAAACTCCAGCGTGCGCCCGCGACCGTAGGGCTGCACCGCGACGACGGGGCGCGTCGATCCATTCACGGTCGTGACCGCGAGCACCGAGGCGGCCGGCCTCGGCGCCCCGAGGATGTTGGTCGCGGCGAGCGGCGGCAGGCTCGCCCATTCCCGCTCGTTGTCGCCAGCCGACGCGGCGATGCGCATCATCGCGTGGTCGCGGCCGTCGCTCGTCAGGTGCAGCTTGTTGTCGCCGGCACGGGCAGGGGTTGCGGATTCGTTCGCCGTGAGCGCGATCGACGGCCGGCCGGACGTCAGTTCGAGCGGCAGCGTCTCGTCGAGCGGGGTGCCGGCAAGCCCCGGCGACGCGAACGAGCGCGCCCCGAGCACGAGCACGCCGCCGCCGCGCTCCCGCACGAAATCCGCGGTCATCGCCAGCTGGTCGCGCGACAGGAAATCCCACTCGACGCTGCCAAACACGATCGCGTCGTACCCGAACAGGCTCGCCTTCGTCTTCGGAAAGCCCGTGATGAGCGCAGGCGTCCGCGCCGGATCCGCCTGGACGAAGAAGGCGTCCTGCCCTTGATCGTTCTTGCCCTTCCGCACCACCGCGTCGACCTCGACGGCCGGATCGGCGGCCCACGCGCGGCGCAGGAAGCTGTGCTCGAAGCCGGGCGCGCCCTCCACGAACAGGACTCGGCGCTTGCGCCCGGGCGGCGTCACCAGGACCGATGCCGAGTTGTTCTCCCCAACGGCTTCGCGCGAATCGACGGGAATCTCGACCGAGTAGACGGTCGGCGACGCATCGGGCGTGACGGTGAACCGGACGTGCTGGGGCACGCCATCGGCGGGCGTCACGCGACGCACCTCGACGGGTTGATCGTGGAGCATCAGACGCACGTCGAACGGCTCCGAGCCCAGGCCGCGCGAAGAGACGACGGCGTCGAGGTCCACGAGAGAGGCGGCAAGACTCGCCTGGCTCTTTGTGAGCGAAATCACCTCGCGGTCGGGCCCTGAGCCGCCGACCCCGATCGCGAAGATCGGCGCAAGTGGCGCGCCGGTGGCGCGATCGTCCGCCGACAAGGTGGCGCCACCATCGGAGAGGACGATGACACCGGCGACCGGGCGGTCGCGGTACCGGTCGCGGATTGCGCGCAACGCCGCGTCGAGATCGGTGCGCGGTTCATCCGGCGCGGACAGGTGGCCGACGTCGGCCACCGACACGACGCCGCCAAAGCCAAACACCTGCGGCTGGAACCGCCCGCTGAGCCGCGGCAGCAACGTGCGCTCGAGCAGGTCCACCGCGACATCGATGCGACGCCTGCCGCCGCCCGCATCGGCGATGCGCATGCTCCGGGACTGGTCGACGAGGATGGGAACGATGGCCCCGCCCGGGTTCCGTTGTGCTGCGACCAGCAGCGGGCGGAACAGGACCAGCAGCAGCGCCAGGAGCGCCGACGCGCGCAGCGCGGTCAACACGAGCGGCCGGTTCCCGCGCAAGGACCGACCTGCACGCCGCCGGCGGTAAGTCACCGCCGCGACGACCACCGCAAGAGCGACCAGGAGCACGACCGCCCACCAGGGCAACGGATACGCAAAGTGCATGGATCGTTACCGCCCCTGTTTCTTCGCGAGCGACTGGTAGTACTGCTCGACCAGGCGCCGGTACTGCTCAGGCGCGCGCCGCGACGACGGCGCCTGCAGGCGATCGCGCGCCTGCTGGTCGCGCAATTTCTTCGTGAGGGCGGTTTCGGCGCGCTCGAGTCCGTCGTCGATCTCGCGCGACAGCTGCTGCCAGTTCGAGAAATCCTGGTGGAAGCCGGGCGCCGACAGCGGCGACATGGCCTCCGGCCGCGCCGGCGTCACGCCCGCGCCGCCGCCTTCGCGCCCCACGCGATCCAGGTGGTCGGCCGCGCGCCGCAACTCGCGCGCATACTCCTCTTCCAATCGCTCGAGCGCCGCACTGCTCGCCTCGCCACCGCTCGTGCCGACAGCCTGTCCGCCCGTCCGTGAATCGGTCGCCGACGCTCGGCCCGACAAGGAATCAGTGGCGCCGGCTTTGGCCTGACGCCGCAGATCGTCCATCTGCCGCTCGAGCTGTTGGAGCCGATCCCTGATGTCACGGGTCTCGCCAAGTTGCTCGGATGCCTGCTGGGTGTCGCGGCTCCCCGCCGCCGCGCCTAGCCGGTCCGCGATACGCCCGAGCGTCTTCGCCAGATCCTGTTCGCCTCCGGCCGAGGGCGGCCGGTTCACGTCGGCTTTTTCCGGCGTGCGCATCGCCGCTGCCTGATCGCGCATCTGCTTCGGCAGCTGCAATCGATCCAGGTCCTTGTTCACCGCCTCGATCGCCTGGCGCTGTCGTCCTTCGAGGCCGGGACTCGATGCGGCGGTCTTCAGGCCACGGGCCAGCTGCTCGACCTGGTCAGCCAGCCGCTCCTTTTCGCCGGCGAGGCGTCGCATCGTGGGCTCGCCGGGCCGGCTGCCGGCCTGCGTGTCCGGCTTCGCCCCGGAGGCGGTCTGGCCGCCGGCGGCCGACTCGGCGTCGCGGGCGATCTGGCGCTGGGCGTCCGCGGCCTGCTGTGCTGCCATCTGGAGATCGCCGAGCGCGGGAGCGCCCGGCCCGCCCTGCCGCATCTGCTGTTCGGCCGACCGCAACCTGTCGAGCGCCTGGCCGCTGCGCGTGCTGGCTTCGCCCGGTTTTCCGTCGCGAAGGTTCGATGCCGCCTGCCCCATGGCGTCTGCCGCGTCCCGCAGGTGACGGGCGTTGCCGCTTCCCGCCTTCTGCCCCCCGCCTTCCGCCTTCTGTCCCCCGCCTGCCGTGTCCCGCCCCATCTGCTGCGCGAGTTCCTCCGCCTGCTGGCGCAGCTCGGACTGTTCTCGCGTCAGGCGCTGGAGCTGACGTTTCACCTCGTCTTCACTGAGCTTCGCGCGGTCGCGGGACAGCTCCTCCTGCTGCTTTGCGAGACCGGCCTGGCGTTGCGCCATCTGACGCACCCGCTCGAGCGCCTCGCTCTTCTTCTGCTCGTCGCGCTGCTGCGATGCGCGCGGCATCTCGTAGTTGGTCTGCTGCTCGCGCTTGAGCGCCTGGTCGAAGAGCGACGTCAGATCCTGGCTGCTCGCGCCGGCATCGGCGCCGGCCGCGGCACTGGCCGCCTGCATCTGCCATCGCCGGTTGCTCGCCTGCGCTTTCAACAACTCGTTGAGCGCCCGCGTTTCATGCGGCAGCGCCTGCGCGGTGTCGACGGCATCGAGCGACTGCTCGGCCGTCCCCATCGCGTCGATCGCGTTCGCCATCGCGTCGCCGCCCTCCGCGGGCTTCTCCCCTCCCGGCGCCCGCCGCCCGGTGTCCGGTGCCGAGGCACGCGCGAGGCCGGGCCCGGCCGTGTCGATCGCGCGGTTCTTCAGGTCGCCCTGCGCCCGCGCGATGGTCTTCACATCGGCCTCGGAACCACTGCTGCGGCTCTTGCGCGACCGGCGATCGAGCCGCCACGTGGCGACGATGATCTCCTTCTGCGCCTTGACGAGCTCGTCGAGCGAGTGATTGGGCGCTCCCATTCCTCCCGACGAAGCCTGGCTCTGCGGCGGCATGAACTCCTGCTCGAACGGCGTCACCTGCAGGAAGAACAGATCGCTTCGCGCCTCGTTGCCGCGGACGCCATTGGCCGCGTCGCGTGCCCGCGCGTAGTAGGTGACGAAATCGCCCGGCCGCACGCGCAGATCCTCGAGATACAGCACGCGCTGGCCGTCGATGGACTGCCGGTTTGCACCGGTCGCGAACGGCACCGCGGTCTCGGGCCCACCGCGCACGGAGTACACCAGGTCGAACTCCTTCACACCGTGATCGTCGTCGGCGTGCGCCGCAATCGTGACTTCCTCGAGCGGTGTCACCTCGCGATCCGACGCTGGCTGGACGATGCGAACATCGGGCGGCGTGTCGGTGAGCATGCGGATGTAGTACTCGGTATCGCCGGCGTTCTCGAGGCCATCCGCGCCAGTCAAGCCGACGCGATACGAACCGTCCTCGGCAACCGTGAGCGTCGCCGCAAGCAGCCGATCGCCTTGCGCCACGAGCGGCGCCGGCGCGGCGCCGGCGACGAGCAGGGAGCCGCCGCGCACCGGTCCGTCCGTGTGAATGCGCAGATCCACCTTCGTGCCCGCCGGCGCGTAGATATCGCCGCCGTTCGCCTCGGTCCGTGGCGCCAGGCCAAGCGACGGCGGATATTGGTAGTGGACATCGATGCCGGCCACCGAGGCCGGACGCAGCACGGTGACGCGGTAGTCCCTGGACGCAGCCGCTCCAGCCGAGACGGAATACATGAGGTCGTCGCCTGGCCGGGACGTGTACTGATACCGTCCGCGCACGCCCTCCGGCGTCATCGTCCTGCGCACGATGCCACTGCGATCGCGAATGCGAAGCTCGGGGACCCGATCGCTCGACGCGTTGTCGATCCGGACCTCCACCCGAAGCAGGGCGCCGGCGGCGATCTTCGCATCGCCGGGCGAGACGTGCAGCACGAGCCGCGGCGGACTGACGAGCCCGCGCGCGGCCAGCGCGCCTTCACGCATGTGCGGGCCGACACCGATGCCGATGCCGGCAACGAGCAGCGCCGACGCGACGGCCGCCGCTCCGCGCCGGGCAACCGCGTGCCGGCTGATCGTGCGATCCAGGTCCAGCTCGGCCGCGCGCCTGGCGGCGTCGCGATACAGGAGCCCCGCCAGCATGCTCGGCGCAGCCGCAGATTCGCTCGACGCGCGCTCGACGGCCGTGACGAGCCGATCCTCGAGCTGCGGGCACCGTTCTTCGATGAAGCGCGCGACCCGGGCGTCGCTCGGGCGGCGAGTGAGCGGCCACAACGCCCGGGCGACGACGACCAGCAGCGCCAGCAACGTCAGAGCGGTCACCGAGGTCCGGGCCTCCGGCGTCGATCCGGTGGCCGGAAGGCGGAACGCGATCCACGCCAGCAGCAGGACGGCCGCCCCGGAGAGCGCCGCCCTGGTCCCGCAACGGAAGATGGTCTGCCACATCCACCGCCGCCGGACGGACCGCAGCACGCTCCGAATCTCAGCGAAGTCGCGCGTCATGGTCTCTCCACCGCCGCCCCGGCCGGTTTCCCCAGCAACCCTTCGGCCAGCAACAAGCCGATGGCGACGGCGATGGCGAAGCGCCAGCCTCCCTGCTGCTGCTCGGCTTGCCGCGGATCAACCGGCGCATGGCCCGATGCGACACCGCGGCGGCGAGCGACGACCTGCTCGAACTCCGCCACTGTCATTCGCCCGATCTCTGATTCGCGCGGATCGACGTTGACGGCGATCCGCCGCATCTGTCCGACCGCTTGCCCGCTGCGGAGGTTCGCGATTCCCGGCTGGCGCGGCACGCCCGCCGGCACAAACGACACGATGAGGTCCCGCGCCGGCAGCCGGCTGCCGGCCAGGTACCGGGCGATCTGATGAACGAGCGGCAGGAACGCCGGCTGCAACGGCAGATCGTTCCATCGGTTGCTGAGGTCCGAGCCGAAGACGAGCACGCGGCCGGCGCCACGGCGTTGCTCGACCAGCGCCGGATGGCCGTCGGTAAAGCGCGCCAGCACGGTGCCCGGCATCGCCTCCGCGCGGGCAATGCGCTCGAACCGCACGTCCCCGAACGCCCCGGCTTCGAACGGCTGCAGGATCGGATGGCGAAGGTCCGAGGCGACGAGCCCCAGGGTGCCCGGCGGCAGCGCCCCGTCGAAGGAGACCGATGCCGGCGTCCCGAGCACGTCCGTCAGCGATGACCAATCGACCTGGTCGTCGAGCACCACCAGGAGGCCTCCGCCGGCCGCGACGTACTCGCCGAGCGCGCTGGCTGCGCTCGCGCGCAGACCGCGGGTGCCGAGCAGGATCGCGCCGGAGTATTTCTCCAGCATCGCCGCCGACGCGTGGGCCGAAAAGCGAGCCGCGGTGTCGGTGTCGAGCCGGAAGATCTGCCGGTTGTCCACTTCGAGCGCGCGCTGCAGGTAGAACGCGCCCCGCGACGGATCCCCGTCCCCCGTCACCGCCAGCAGCGCCAGGGGCTCCGGCGGATCGAGCAGCGCGTACGCCGTGTTGTCCGCCTGGTAGCCGATGGCATCGTCTATCTCGACGACCGCGTCGCCCGTGGGCGGTACTGGCCCCGCGAACACGATCTCCTGCGACGCGCCCGGCTCGATCGAGAACGGCATCACGCCGCGCAGGCGGCCGCCAATCGTGAGCCGTGCCCGTCCCGTCCGCCTGACCGACCCGTGGTTCCTGACGACGGCTGCGAGACCGTTCTCGCTCCGGCGCAACCCGCCGACCGACAGGTTCCCCACCGGCCCGCCGACCTCCTGCACCGTGACGTCAACGCGATCGGGAATCGCGATGTCGCGATGGTCCCAGCCGCTGCGCTGCAGATCGGTGACGAGGACCACGCGCCCAGGCGCCGCTCCGAGCGTGTCGGCCGCGCTCGCGAGCGCCGCGCCATACGAGGTGCCGCCGTAGCCCGGCTGCAGACCCTCGAGCAGCCTCAGTACCGCCGACCGGTCCAGCGTCGGCCTCGCGAGTACCTCCGCGTCATCGTCGAACACGAGCAGGCCCACGGGCGCGCCGGGCGGCACCCGCGCAATCGCGTCGCGGGCAAGCGACACCGCCAGCGCGAACTGGCCGGGCGCCGACATGCTGAAGGATCGATCGAGTGCGACGACGACGGCCGATGCACGCGGCTGAGGGACGGCGCGGGCGATATACGGACGCGCAAAGGCAAGAGCAAGCAACAGGATGGAGGCAACCCGCAGTGCGAGCAGCAACAGTTCGCGCAGGCGCCGCCGGCGCGTTTCCTGTGCCGGCGCCCGCTTGAGCAGACGGACGGCGGGAAACAGCACGCGCACCTCCGGCCGGCGTCCCACGAGGTGCAGCGCTATCGGCAGCGCCGCGACCAGGGCGCCCAGCAGGAACGCGGGGGAGAGAAATGACAACCCGAACATAGCTTCACGTTCTCACTGCCGCCGTCCCCGGGTGTGCAGATACGCCAGCAGCGCGTGATCGAGCGGCTGCGACGTGTCGAGCAGGCAGTAGTCGATGCCCGCCACGCGCAGCTCGCGCTGGTAGCGGGTCAACAGCGCATGCAACTCGTCGAGGTACTGCGTCCTGACCAGGTGCGGGGCCGCGGTCACCTCCTCCCCTGTCTCCGGATCCGCGAACCGCGCGGGCACCTCGAATGGAAACTGCAGTTCGTCCGGATCGAGCACCTGGAACACGATGACGTCGGTGCCCCGGAAGCGGAAGTGCTTCAGCCCCTCGACAACCTGCGCGGGGTCGTCCAGCAGGTCCGAGATGACGATGACCAGGCCGCGCTTGGAGAGGCTCTCTGCAAGCTGGTGAAACGGGCGCGCGACGTCGGTGCGATCGCCGGGTCGCACGCCGTCCAGCATCGAAAGCAGCGCACGCAGGTGTCCCGGCCGCACGCTGGGCGGCAGCATCGACACGATGCGGTAATCGAACGTCGCCAGGCCCACCGCGTCGCGCTGGCGCTGCATCAGGTAGGCCAGCGACGCCGCGAGATACGACGCGTATTCCAGCTTGCCCGGCCGGCGCGAGCCGTACGCCATCGACCCGCTCACATCGAGCAGCAGGCGGCACTCGACGTTGGTCTCTTCTTCGAACTTCTTCACGTAGTGCCGGTCGGTGCGGGCGTATACCTTCCAATCGATCGTCGACAGATCGTCGCCCGGAATGTACTGCCGGTATTCCGCGAACTCGACGCTGAACCCCTTGAACGGACTGCGGTGCAGGCCGGAGAGGAATCCCTCGACCACGGTGCGAGCCTTCAGTTCGAGCGTGCCTAGCCGCGCCAGGACCGCCGGATCGAGGTAACGAAGCTCGCGGGATGCTGGGGCCATTTCTTAGTCCGGGGTCCCTACAAGCCGCTCGCAGGCGGCGGGACCGCGGCGATCAACCGCTCGGTGATGCCGTCCGAGGTGACGTGGTCGGACTCGGCATAGAAGTTCGTGATGACGCGGTGCCGCAGCACGGGCGCGGCGAGCGCCTGGATGTCCTTGACCGACACGTGATAGCGGCCGTGTATCAGCGCACGCGCCTTGCCGCCGAGGATCAGCGCCTGCGAGGCGCGCAACCCGGCACCCCATTTGACCCACTTGTCCACGAAGTCGTAGGCGCGGTTCCGGCCCGGGCGCGTCGCGTCCACCAGCCGCACGGCGTAGCGCGCGACCGGCTCGGAGACCATCACCTGCCGCACGATCTGCTGGAACAGCAGGATGTCCTCGCCGTTCAAGACCCGCTCGGGCGTCGGATGGTCGGCGCCGGTCGTGCCGGTCACCACGCGCACCTCCTCGTCTTCGGCGAGGTAGTCCATCGTGATGTTGAACATGAACCGATCGAGTTGGGCCTCGGGGAGCGGGTACGTGCCCTCGAGCTCGATCGGGTTCTGCGTGGCGAGGACGAAGAACGGCCGTTCGAGCTCGTAGGTGCGGCCGGCCGCCGTCACGTGGTACTCCTGCATCGCCTCGAGCAGCGCGGCCTGCGTCT
>PMZR01000047.1 GCA_003170135.1 Acidobacteriota bacterium | reverse complement strand
GTGCGAAGTGCGGGGTGCGGGGTGCGGGGGGTGTGCACCGCGCCCTCGCACGGCCGCGTCATTGCCGACTTCCGGCACGGTAAACGCGCGCCTTCACCCCGTGACGCGCATCCCGACGAGCACCTCGCACGCCTGCCCCGCACCGCGCACGACGCACTTCACACTTCGCACGCCGCACCGCGCACGACGCACGTCGCACTCCGCACTTCAGCGCCGCGCGCTAGAACTGCCCGACTGTTCCACGTGGAACACCGCCGCCCAGGGCGACCTTGCGAATAATGACCAGGCGGTTGTCGAAGGAATCGAACAGGCGATGCGTCGCCTGCCATGCCAGTGGCGGGGTGAGAGTGGCGGGAACGTCCGGGCCGGTTCGGCCGCGAAACAGGAACATCTGACCGCCCGGACGTGCGAAGGCCTGCAACCCCATGAGCACGCGGACTTCGACGCGGACCGCCCTGACCGTCACCACGTCCATTGCCTCGTGCAGGTCCGGACGAGTGAGCAGTTCCTCGTACCGCGCCGTCTCGACGATCGTGTCGTAGAGCGCAAGCTGCCGCGTCGCTTCCCGCAGGAATGCGCACTTCCTGGTCTTGGCTTCCACCATCCACATCTGGATGCCGGGCACCGCGAGCTTCATCGGAATCGCGGGCGACCCGCCACCAGACCCGACGTCGATCACCCGGCAATCCGGACCGGGCAGGAACCGGGCCGCCAGCAGCGGTTCGATCAACAGCCGGTCCATCGCCTCATCTGGCGCGTCCGAAAGCTGCAGCGCCGTGAGGTTGATCTTCTGGTTCCAGAGTTCGAGCAGCCGGTAGTACGCCTCCAGGCCCTCAGCCAGCTCCGGGCTGATCGACAGCCCGGCCCTTCGGGCCTTGCGGCGGAGCCGGTCGTTGAACTCTCTGGTTGTCACGCGCGGCTCCCGTCGCCTGGTCTCTCCGAACCTGGTTCCCGTGCCGGCACATCGAGACGTGCCGTGTCCACGGTCCGTGGCCCGGGGTCGGATGTCGTCTCGGCAGAACCCGTGATTCCGGCGCGTTGGCCGGGCTCGGCGGGGCAGTTCAGCCGCAAGCCGTCGAACGCCGCACCACGTTCGAGATACGTTCCCAGGATCGCCACCGCCGCCGGCGTCATGCCCGGAATGCGAGAAGCCCGGCCGAGCGTGTCCGGCCGAACCTGGCTCAGCCGGTGCACGACTTCATTCGAAAGGCCGGGCACACGGTCGAAAGGAAAGCCACGCGGAATCGACCGGCGCTCGCTATGTCGCGACCGCTCCACCTCTGCCTGCTGCCGTTTCAGGTAGCCATCGTACTTCACGGTTGTTTCGACGCTCGCGATATCCAGCTCGGCGTTCACGCCGTCGATGTCCAACTGAACTTCACCGCGCCCGACGAGATCCCGAAGCCTGATTTCGGGCTGCCTGAGCGCTCGTGATGCCGGAAGACGGTCGCCCTGGGACACGCGAACGAGCGTCCCTTCCAGCGTCGCCAGGTTCCTCTCGAACCGCGCCTTCCGCGCCTCGAATTTCTCCCACCGCTCATCGTCCACCAGGCCGATGGCGCGGCCGCGGGCCGTCAGTCGAAGGTCCGCGTTGTCAATCCGGAGGAGCAGCCGGTGCTCGGCCCTCGACGTGAACATCCGGTACGGCTCCAGGCAGCCCTTGGTGACCAGGTCGTCGATGAGAATGCCGATGTACGCTTCCGCCCGGTCGAGCACCAGCGGCGGACGCCCCAGAACCCGCATCGCGGCATTGATCCCGGCGACGATCCCCTGCGCCGCCGCTTCCTCGTACCCGGACGTGCCGTTCACTTGTCCGGCCAGAAACAACCCCGCCACCCGCCTGGTCTCCAGCGTCGCCTCGAGCTCGGTCGGCTGGATGAAATCGTATTCTACGGCGTAGGCGGGCCGCAGCATCTCTGCTTTTTCGAGCCCCGGCAACGCCCGAACCAGTTCGATCTGAACGTCGCGCGGAAGACTCATCGAGAAACCGTTCACGTAAATCTCGTCGACGTCCAACCCTTCGGGCTCGAGATAAACCTGGTGGCGCTCCTTGTCGGGGAACTTCAGCACCTTGTCCTCGAGCGACGGACAATAGCGCGGGCCGACTCCCCGGATCTGCCCGTTGAAGAGCGGCGATTTCCCGACGTTCGCCCGGACGATGGCATGAACGCGTTCGTTGGTGAATAGCTGATGGCAGACGATCTGCGATTGCTCGATGCGGTCCGTCAGGAACGAAAAGGGGAGGGCCGGGTCGTCGCCCAGCGCCTCGACGAAGTGCCCCGCACGCACTCCGCCTTTGAAATCGATGCTGTCCTTGTGAAGCCGCGGCGGCGTCCCGGTCTTCAGTCGTCCCCATTCGAGCCCGAAACCCTTCAGCGACTCCGCGAGATCCTGCGACGCCGGCTCGCCCGCTCGCCCGGCCGGATGCGTCTCGGGGCCGATGTGGACGAGCCCGTTGAGGAACGTGCCCGACGTGACGACGACCGCGCGGCACGCGAGCACAGTGCCGTCTTCCAGGGCCAGTCCGCAGACCGAGCCATCCTCGACCAGCACGCGGCCGGCACGCCCGACGATCCACTCGATATTCGGTTCGCGGGACAGCCTCGCCCTCATCCACTCGCGATATCGCCGCTTGTCGGCCTGCGCCCGAGGCGACCATACCGCAGGGCCCCGGCTCCGGTTCAGCAGCTTGAACTGGATGCCGGTCGCGTCGATTGCCAGGCCCATCAGGCCGCCGAGCGCGTCGATCTCCCGCACCAGGTGGCCTTTGGCCGTCCCGCCGACCGCCGGGTTGCACGGCATGTGGGCGACCGTGTCGAGCGACAGCGTGCACAGGCCCACGTGCAGACCGAGACGAGCGGCCGCAAAAGCCGCCTCGCAGCCCGCATGCCCCGCGCCGACGATAATCGCGTCAAGCTTGGGCATGTGACCAACAGAGTGCGTGGTGCGACGTGCAAGGCTCACGTGCGCCTTGCCGTGCTGCGCACATGCGCCACGCTCCGCACTGAGCACGCACCCTGCGCCCCGCACTTTGCACGTTGCACCACGCACTTTGCACTCCGCACCTCGCACCTCGCACTACTTCCCCACACAGAATCGCGCGAAGATGTGACGCAGCAGATCCTCGCTGGTCCGCTTGCCGGTCACCTCCTCCAGCGCGGCCCGGGCTTCCTGGAGATCGGCCAGCAGGAACTCCTCGGGCATGTCGCCACCGCGGTCGGCGAGTGCCGTCCTGGCACGGCCAACCGCATCGCCCGCCTTCACCAGCAGATCGATGTGCCGCACGTTGGTGACCGCGGGAACGTCGCGAAGCGGATCGGCGCCGAGCAACCGTGCGCCCAAACGCTGTTTCAATTCTGCAACACCAAAGCCGGTCCGAAGCGACACGTCGATCGCATCGTCAAAAGCCAACCCGGCCGCCGGACGCCCGGTCGCGAGGCTGTTCCATGCTGCCGGCAGATCGCACTTGTTGACGACGATCAGCCGGTCCGCACCAGACGCCAGCAGCCGCCGATCGTCGTCGTCGAGCGGCCGAGAACGGTCCAGCACGAGCAGCACCAGGTCGGCGATGGACGCCGCGCCCACGGCGCGCCGCACGCCCTCCCGTTCGATCGCGTCGTTCGGGTCGCGCACGCCCGCCGTGTCCACCAGGCACACGCGAACGCCCGCCATGTCCACCGTCTCGCTCACCAGGTCGCGCGTCGTCCCGGCTTGCGGCGCGACGATGGCGCGCTCCGCGCCGACGAGCGCGTTGAAGAGCGTCGACTTCCCGACGTTCGGCTTGCCCGCGACGACCACCTGCCGGCCTTCGCGCACGATCCGCCCCCGCCCGGCGTCGCCAACGAGCACGCCGATGTCCACCGCGACACGATGCAGCTCGACATCGATGTCGCCCGGCGCGACGAAGTGGTAGCCCTCGTCGGGAAAGTCGATGGACGCTTCGAGCCGCGCGATGAGATCGAACAGCGCCGCGTCGATGCGCGCGATCGCACCGGTGAGCGTCCCTTCGAGCTGATCGAAGGCCGCCCGCGCCTGGAGCGGCGTCACGGCGTTCACCAGGTCCGCGACCGCCTCCGCCTGCACGAGGTCGATACGGCCGTTCAGGAACGCGCGAAAGGTGAACTCGCCCGGCTCCGCCAACCGCGCACCCGCCGCCATCGCCGCTCGGAGGATGGACTCGAGGACGACGGGGCTGCCATGGGCCGCCACCTCCACGACGTCCTCACCGGTGTAGGAAGCAGGCGCCAGGAAGAACGTGGCGACAACCTGATCGATCGGGCCGGCGCCGGCCCCGTCGCTTGCTGCGACGACGCGCGCGAAGGTCGCCACGCGCGGCGCGAGGCGCTGTGCCGTCCCGAGGATGCGGCTCGCCACCGCCTGCGCGTCCCGCCCGCTGACACGCACCACGCCGATGCCGCCGCGCCCTGGCGGCGTCGCGATGGCAACGATGGTGTCGGCGGGGGAGAACATGCCAGGCACGCGGACATCGGCTCGACGGCTGACGGTCAGTGGACTGTGTCAGCGAGAACTACAGCGGCCGCTCCGCGCCCGCGAGACTGGCTCGCCGAGGGCCCGCCGGGTGCGGAGGGCCCGGGGCCAGCCTACTTCCGGGCCGAGATGATGACGACCTTGCTGAAGGCGTCGCCGACGCTGTGCGAGGCGGCGCCGGGCTCCTCGGAGACCGCCAGGTGGACGATGCGCCGTTCGTAGGGATTGAGCGGCCCGAGTTGCTGCTCGACGCCCGTGCTCTTGGCGCGTCCCGCAAGGAACCGCGCCATCTGCCGCAGCTCCGCGTCCTTGTCGCGCCGGAAGCCCTGGCAGTCGACCACCAGGCGCTGCTGGTCGTCGAGCCGGTGCCGGAAGGCCATCGTGGCGAGGTGCTGCAGCGCCTGGAGCGCCTCGCCCTTGCGGCGCGTGAGCACGCTGCCGTCCTCGCCGTCCAGGTTCACGCGCAGACCCTCGGCGGTCTGCTCGATGGTCGCCTCGAGCGAGAGTCCCATCGCCGCCGTCGTCGCCTTCACGAAGTCGAGGATGTCCGCGTTCACGTTGTCCGCCATGTGCGTCATCACTCCGTGTTGCCCTTCCCGCGGCGGCCGCCCGTGGGGCGCGGCGCCCGCGCGGGCGCGGGCGCAATCAGGTTGTTCGTCACGTACTGCTGGCCGATCGCCAGGAGGTTGCTCAACAGAAAGTACAACGCCAGGCCGCTCGGTGCCCACAGGAAGAAGAACGTGAACATGATCGGCATGAACATCATCATCTTCTGCTGCGCGGGATCGACCGAGCTGGGCGTCATCTTCTGCTGCCACAGCATGGTCAGGCCCATCAGGACGGGCAGCACGTAATAGGGATCGTAGCGCGACAGGTCGCGGAGCCACAGCGCGAACGGGGCGCCCCGCACTTCGATCGCCTGTCCCAGCATCGCGTAGAACGCGAAGAGCACCGGCATCGTCAGGAGCATCGGGAGGCAGCCGCTCGCCGGGTTCACGCCGTGTTCCTTGTAGAGGCCCATCACCTCGACATTCATCTTCTGCCGCGCCGGATCGGTGGCTTTCAGCTTCGAGTACCGGTCCTGGATGGCCTTCACCAGCGGCTGAATCTTCTGCATCTTCTTCATCGACACCATGCTCTTGTGGCGGAGCGGGAACATGGCGGCGTTGATGAGAATGGTCAGGATGATGATGGACCAGCCGTAGTTGCCGACGTACCCGTTGATGCTCTTGAGCGCGCGCAGCAGCGGCACCGCGAGCATCGAGAACATGCCGAAGTTGATGACGCGCACCATCTGCGGATCGGCCGCCGCCAGCACGTCGAAGTCCTTCGGCCCGGCGAACACCCGCATGCCGGGCGTCGTGTGCGAGACCTTCGCCGTGTAGCTGACCAGCTCGGTGGTGGCGATCTTCGGCGTGGTGCTGGCGGGACTGCCGAGGCCAAGCGCTGCGAGCACGGTCTCCCACAAACCCTGACTCGACGGCCCCGGCACCTGCACGGCAACCGGCTGGTAGTCGACCCGGAGCTTCCCCTTCGGGAGGACCGCCGAGACGAAATAGTGATCGTCCACGCCGGCGAAGCGGAAGTCGCTTTCCCACGCGCAGCCGGTGTCGGTGCGGGCGCCCTGGCACTTGTCCGGCGTCAACGTCGTGGCAGGCACGCGCTGCACGCTGCCGTCGCGGAAGAAGATCGCCTCCGGCTTCTGCAGGTAGCGGCTCGTTTCAGCCGACGTCGCGGCATCGCCCAATCCCGGTCCCCAGACCATCGTCGGGTTGAACGTGCGGTCGCCCTGCGAGACGGTGGCGTCGAACTGCACGATGTAGGAGCCCGGCTCGAAGACGAAGTCCTTGTGCGCCCGCAACCCGGCTTCGTCCTGGTAGTCGAAGGCCAGGTGTACGGGCCTCTTCGTCCCGTCGACGACAGACGACTCGTCCGAGGCCTGGAAGAGCGCCTCGTCGAGGCGCGCCGTGACCTCGGGATCTTCGGTCCGGAGCGTGAAGGGGCGGGGCGCCCCCCCCGGCACATCCTTCGTCACGAGTTCGAGCGGTTGCTTCTTGTCGTCGAAGTACTGCTTCAGGCGCCAGCTCACCAGCTCGCCGCCGCGATTGGTGAACACGGCCCGGACGACGCGGGTGTCGATGGTGATGGTGCGTTCCGCGCGTTCTCCCACCACGGTGGCGGCGGGCGGGCGAGGCGCCGGACTGGCCTCCGCGCCCTGGGGCGCCGTCTGGACCGCGGCGGGCGGGGCAGCGGGCTGCGCGTTCGACGCGGCCTGGGGCGTGCGTGGACGGGGCACCGGCTTCACGATGAACGTGGAATACACGTAGAAGAACACGAACATCAGGAAGACGGCGAGCAGGATTCTTCGTTCGTCCATCGGCTATTGCACCTTCACGGCCGATGCCCGGGCCGTCTCGCTGTCATGGGCGGCCCGCGCCGCGCGCCGGCCCGCCGGTGTGTGGGCGGGCACAGGATCGAAGCCCTGGCCGCCCCACGGGCGGCAGCGCGCCAGGCGTTTCACGCCGAGGACGAGGCCCCCGACCGCGCCATGGAGCCGGACCGCCTCGGCGGTGTAATCCGCGCACGAGGGTGTGAACCGGCACGAGCCGGCGAACAGGGGCGAGATCAGGAGTTTGTACCCGCGCAGGACCAGGAGCACGAGCCGGGCGAGCGGGCCCGGAGCAGAGCGCGGCTCAGGACCGGGGAGAGCGGCCACGGCGCCGGAGCGCGGTGCAGTAATCGGTTTCAAGGCTGGAGAACTCGGCATCGAGCAGTTCGCGGCGCGGCACAACCACAACATCGAAGCCTGGGAGTGTCTTGTTCCGGCGAAACATCTCGCGCACGAGGCGTTTGGCGCGGTTGCGGTGCACCGCATCGCCCAGTTTGCGCGTCGCCGCCACGCCCAGGCGCGTGACCGGCAGGTTGTTGGCCAGGATGAACAACGTCATGAAGCGCGCGTGGGTCCGCAGGCCGTGCTCGTAGACCTGCTGGAACTCGGGCCGCCGCCTGATACGCTCCTGAGGACTCAGACCTTGCGTCATGGAAACCGGCGCGTCTGAATCCCGCTAGACGGCCAACCGCTTTCGTCCCTTGGCCCGCCGCCGCTTCAGGACGAGGCGCCCGTTTTTCGTGCTCATGCGAACCAGGAATCCGTGCGTGCGCTTGCGATGCCGGTTGTTGGGCTGAAAAGTACGCTTCATGATAAACCCCGGAAAGTCAGCGATGCAGAACTTCTTATCCTATCGGACGGCTCTTTGGGCTGTCAATCACCAGATCGCGGCGGGGCGGGGCGCGGGAGCGCCTGGCGGCCCTTTCGGCGCTCTGGCGCCTGTGGTACAGTGGGCGACCTTCCCCGCAGCCGACCCCCATGTGTAATGCAATGAAGTTTGGGCTTCCCCCGAAGTTTTCCACAGTTGTGGAAAAAGATGTGGAAAAACCGGCTGAGACGCCGGGGCCACCCCCCGAGAGGCCCGAAATTTCGGACTTTCCGGGGGGCGAAAGTCGCCAGAACCCGTGTTTTCGGGCGCTTTCCGTGCCTGGTTGACCGGAAACGCCGTCAGATACCGGGCTGGCGCGGCAAAGGTGCCTGCGCGGCTTTACGGACGGGCTCTTCTGGCTGGCGCTGAGGCGCCAAGCCCATCAATAAGCGAAAGCCGGTCTGGGATAGCTATGACGGACACCAACCTCTGGAGTCGGATCCTCGACCGGATCGAGACCAAGGTCAACCGCCACTGCTTCAACACGTGGTTCAAGCCGACCCTGTTCTTCGGTCAACAGGGCACCACGCTCACCGTGGCCGTCCCGAACGCGCTGTTCAAGGACTGGCTCGCGAAGCATTACTCCGGAATCATCGCCGAAGCGATCGCCGACGTCGGGGTCGCGGGCATCAGCGTCGAGTTCGTGGCCGACCCCACGGCGGACCTCGCGGAGGGGATTGCCCCGCCCCACCCTCTCACCGAGCCGGACGGCGAACCGATCGCCGACCCGCAGCAGGCGCCCAACCGCGGCCTGAACCCACGTTACACCTTTGAAACCTTCGTGGTGGGGCCCTCCAACCAGTTCGCCGAGGCCGCCTCCCGGGCGGTGGCCGAAGCCCCGTCGCGCTCCTACAACCCGCTGTTCATCTATGGCGGGGTCGGTCTGGGCAAGACGCACCTGATGCACGCGATCGGTCATTACGTCCTCAAGCACAACCCGGACCTGAAGCTGACCTATATCTCGACCGAGCGGTTCATGAACGAGATGATCAACGCGGTCCGCTACGACCGCATCATCGACTTCCGCGAACGCTACCGCACGGTGGACGTGCTGCTGGTCGATGACATCCAGTTCCTGGCCGGCAAGGAAGGCACGCAGAACGAGTTCTTCCACACGTTCAATGCCCTCTACGACTTCCAGAAGCAGATCGTCGTCAGCAGCGACTCGCCGCCCGCGGAAATCCCGCAGCTCGAGGAGCGGCTGCGGTCGAGGTTCGAGTGGGGGCTCATCGCCGACATCCAGCCGCCCGACCTGGAGACCAAGGTCGCGATTCTCAAGAAGAAGGCCGAAGCCGAGGCGGTGCCGCTGCCCGACAACGTCGCCATCTACATCGGCAGCAAGATCAAGTCGAACATCCGCGAGCTGGAAGGATCGCTCATCCGGCTGATCGCCTACGCCTCGCTCACCGGCAGCGAGATCTCGCTGCCCCTGGCGCAGGACGTCCTCAAGAACATCCTCGACCACGACGAGAAGGCGGTCACGATTGAAATCGTGCAGAAGCACGTCGCCGACTTCTACCAGTTGAAGCTGGCCGAATTGAAATCGCGCAACAACTCGAAATCGGTGGCGATGCCGCGGCAGGTCGCCATGTACCTGTGCAAGAACCTGACGCAGGCGTCGCTTCCCGAGATCGGCCGCAGTTTCGGCGGCAAGCACCACTCGACCGTCATTCACTCGATCAAGAAGATCGATTTGCTGCGCAAGCGCGACCGCGATTTCAACAGCCTCATCAACAACTTCATCGACTCGTTTCGCTGAAGCCTGGTGGCGAAAACCGACATGGTCCCGCGCCTTTTCCACAGGACCCCCTCGCTCGAGGCTGTGCAGCGAATGTGCACGGGGCACCTGCTCTCGACGATCCACACCGGCCGCCGGAAACGGCCCCTGAAATGCACAGCTTAAGTCGTTCAAAAACAAGGATTAATCGCACCGATCACCCTTTTCAACACACCCTTTTCCTTGTATAATTTCTTCTTCTGGTTGTTCCTTCTTCTTCCAGTACAGATTGCGGGTCTTCTCCCCGCCCTTTGAAGGTCAACAGGACTATGGAACTTGTCGTCCGCAAGAACGACCTCCTGCGTGAACTCCAGCTCTTCCAGGGGATTGTCGAACGCAAGAACACGATCCCGATTCTGGCCAACGTGTTGATGGAGGCCAAGGACGGCGAGGTCCGGTTGCTCGCGACCGATCTCGAAGTCGGGCTGCGCAGCAAGTGCGCCGCGTCGGTATCGAAACCCGGCGCCCTCACGCTGCCGGCCAAGAAGTTCTACGAGATCATCAAGGCCCTGCCGGAAACCGACGTGCGAATCGAGCAGGACAAGGGCGGCGTGAAAGTCGCCGCGGATCGCTTCGACTCGCGCATGCAGACGCTGCCGCTCGAGGACTTCCCGGCCGTCCCCGAGGGCACCGGCCGCGGCTGCGCGGTGCTGCCCCGCAAGAGCTTGCGCGACATGATCGCCAAGACGCAGTTCGCCATCACCGGCGAGGACACGCGCTACTTCCTGAACGGCGCGCTGTTGGTGCTCAAGGACGACCAGATGATCCTGGTTGCGACCGACGGCCATCGCCTGGCCCTGGTCGCCACCAAGCGCGAGGTGCCGGACGCCGAGAAGGGTGCCGAGCCGGTCCGCATCATCCTGCCGAAGAAGACGCTCCTCGAGCTGGCACGCCTGCTGGTCGAGGGCGACGATGACGTCAAGGTCGAGCGGGGCGAGAACCACCTGTTCTTCGACATCGGCGGGCGCGTGCTGATTTCGCGCATGATCGAGGGGCAGTTCCCCGCCTACGAGCGCGTCATCCCGAAGGGGAACGACCGGCGCGTCGAGATGGAGCGCGAACGGATCACCAGCGCGATCCGGCGCGTGGCGCTGCTGTCCAACGAGCGATCGCGCGCCGTGAAGCTGCGGCTCGAGGATGGCAAGGCCGAGGTCACGTCGAGCAGCCCCGAGTTCGGCGAAGCCAGGGAACTGCTGCCGGTGGAATACCAGGGGCCGGCGCTGCAGATCTGTTTCAACGCGCAGTACGTCCTGGATTTTCTCGGCGTCGTCGAAACCGACAGCATTGCGCTCGAGCTCAAGGATGAAGTCAGCCAGGCGGTCTTGCGGCCGCAGGGCGTCAGCGATTACGAATACACCTACGTCGTCATGCCGATGCGGATCTGACTCCCGGGACTGACTGACGTCCTGCGCCACGAATCGGCCACGGGGCATCGACGAAAATGGCGCAGGGCATCCGCCAGGGACGACCACCAGTCGTGGCACAGGGGCGGCCCTGTGGGCGATGTCGAGTGCCGCGCGATCAGGCGCGGCGTTGCTCCCAAACCAGTAGAGGGCACCCCGACGCGTCGCTGCGTCCGGGGCCCGCGATGCGTTTGTAAATGGCCCAACTCGAAACACGCAAAGGTAACCAGGATCAAGGCGAGCCGGTGATGCCGGACCCGGCCGAGCCCGCCGGCGCGACCCCGGGGACCCCGGAGACCCCGGAAAGCCGGGACGACGCCACCGGCGGCGACGGCGCGACCGTCGGCGGCCTGGACGCCACGGCTGACTACGGCGCGGACAAGATCAAAGTCCTCGAAGGGCTGGAAGCCGTCCGCACACGCCCGGCGATGTACATCGGGTCCACCGGGCCGCTCGGGCTGCACCACCTGGTCTACGAGGTCGTCGACAACTCGATCGACGAGGCGCTCGCCGGGTTCTGCGATCAGATCAACGTCACGATCCACATCGACAACTCGATCACGGTCGTCGACAACGGCCGGGGGATCCCCGTCGATTTGCACGCGAGCGGCCGATCCGCGGCGGAAGTCGTGATGACCATGCTGCACGCGGGCGGCAAGTTCGACAACGACAGCTACAAGGTGTCGGGCGGGTTGCACGGCGTCGGCGTGTCGGTGGTGAACGCGCTCAGCGAGTCGCTCGAACTGGAGATCTGGCGCAACGGCCTCGTCTACCAGCAGAGCTACGAGCGGGGCAAGCCCGCCGGCGATCTCTACGTGACGGGCAAGACGAAGCGCCGCGGGACGAAAGTCACGTTCCTGCCGGATTCCACGATCTTCGAGACCGTCGAGTTCAGCTTCGACACGCTGTCGCAGCGGCTGCGCGAACTGGCCTTCCTCAATCCCGGCGTCCTCATCACCCTGGACGACGAGCACGAGGGCAAGAGCCACAAGTTCCAGTACGCGGGCGGCATCGTCTCGTTCGTGGAGCACCTGAACAAGAACAAGACGGCCGTCAACGACAAGCCGATCTACATGCGGGGCGACAAGGACGGGGTCGACGCCGAGATCGCGTTGCAGTGGAACGACGGCTACACCGAGACCATCTACACGTTTGCCAACAACATCAACACGCACGAAGGCGGTACCCACCTGTCGGGCTTCCGCGCGGCGCTGACGCGCACGGTCAACTTCTACGCGACGAAGAACAACCTCGCGAAGGACCTGAAGGAAAGCGTCAGCGGCGACGACATCCGCGAGGGCCTGACCGCGGTGCTGAGCGTGAAGATCCCGCGGCCGCAGTTCGAAGGCCAGACCAAGACGAAGCTGGGCAACACCGAGGTCAAGGGCATCGTCGAGGCGATCGTCAACGACAAGCTGGGCGCCTTCCTCGAGGAGAACCCGACGATCGCCCGGCGCGTGGTGGCGAAGGCGGTCGAGGCGACGCGGGCGCGCGAAGCGGCGCGCAAGGCGCGCGATCTGGTGCGGCGCAAGGGCGCGCTCGACAACAGCTCACTGCCGGGCAAGCTGGCCGACTGCCAGGAGACCGATCCCGAGCAGAGCGAGCTGTACATCGTCGAGGGCGAGTCGGCCGGCGGATCGGCCAAGCAGGGCCGCGACCGTCGATTCCAGGCGATATTGCCGCTCAAGGGCAAGATCCTCAACGTCGAGAAGGCGCGGTTCGACCGGATGCTCGGCAGCGACGAAATCAAGACGATGATCGCGGCGCTCGGCTGTGGAATCGGCGCGGAGGATTTCGATCTCGCCAGGCTCCGTTACCACCGCATCATCATCATGACGGACGCCGACGTCGACGGGTCGCACATCCGGACGCTGCTGCTCACGTTCTTCTACCGGCAGCTGCCCGCGCTGGTCGAGAACGGCTATATCTATATCGCGCAGCCGCCGCTCTTCCGCGTCAAGCGGGGGAAGGGCGAGACCTACATCAAGGACGAACGCGACCTCGAGGCGTGGCTGATCCGCCGGGCGACGGAGAGCCGCGCGTTGCGGCTGCTCGGGACCAACGCCGAGGTGTCGGGCGCGGAACTCGAGAAGCTGCTGCACCGGCTGCTGGCGTTCCGCAAGTACGTGCAGATCGTCGAGCGCCGGGGCTACGCGTTTCCGGTGGTCAAGGCCCTGCTCGACCGGGAGGCGAAGGACAAGACGTTCTTCGGCAGCAAGGACGGTCTCGACGCGCTGGCCGACGAGTTGACCGGGCCCTTGCGCAGCGTGACCGTGCAAGCCGACGAGGAGCACAACCTGTTCTCGCTGGCCGTCGAGGACCGGTCCAACGGCTACGCGCGCCACTACGCGATCGGACTGGAGTTCGTCACGACCGGCGAGTACCGCACGCTGCTCGGCAGCTACCGCGAGATCAAGAACATCGAAGGGCCGATGGTGGTGACGCAGCAGCCGGGTGCCGGCCACGAGCCCGAGCCCGACGCGGACGAGGTCCCCGGCGCGAGCGCCGACGGCACCAACATCGGCGGCGGCGAGATGGATCGGCCGACGAAGCTGGCCGCCGAGCCGAAAGACGACGAGCCGGGGGTGGCGAAGAAGGCCGCGAAGAAGGAAGGCGACGTCCCGATCGCGTCGATCGACGAGCTGCTCGAGTACTTCATCATGGTCGGCAAGCGCGGCGTGACGATCAACCGATACAAGGGCCTCGGCGAAATGAACCCGGATCAGCTCTGGGACACCACGATGAAGCCGGAGTCGAGGACGCTGCTGCAGGTGCGCGCCGAGGACCACACCGAGGCCGACCTGATGTTCACCACGCTGATGGGTGACCAGGTCGAACCCCGGCGCAAGTTCATCGAAGAGAACGCCCTCAACGTGAGGAACCTGGATATTTGACGCTTGTCGGCTTTGGGCCTTGGGCCTTCGGCGCCTAAAGTCTAAAGCCGAAAGCCTGAAGCCAACAGCATCATGTCCACAGTCGGCGCCAAGTTCCCGGTCAACATCGAAGACGAGATGAAGCGGTCGTACCTGGATTACGCGATGAGCGTGATCATCGGGCGCGCGCTTCCCGACGTGCGCGACGGTTTGAAGCCGGCGCACAGGCGCGTGTTGTACGGCATGCGCCTGATGGGCCTCGGCTCGACGCGCGGCTACCGCAAGTGCGCGAAGATCGTCGGCGAGGTGATGGGCAACTTCCATCCCCACGGCGACAGCGCCATCTACGACACGCTGGTCCGTCTCGCGCAGGGCTTCAACATGCGCTATCCCCTGGTCGACGGCCAGGGGAACTTCGGATCGGTCGACGGCGATCCGCCCGCGGCCATGCGCTACACCGAGGCACGGCTCAAGCCGCTCGCCGAGGAGTTGATGGCCGATCTCGAGAAGGAGACGGTCGACTTCGTTCCCAACTACGACGAGACCACCGAGGAGCCGACCGTCCTGCCGGCCCCGGTGCCGAACCTGCTCATCAACGGGTCGGTCGGTATCGCCGTCGGCATGGCCACCAACGTCCCGCCGCACAACCTGCGCGAGGTCGTCGACGCCATCACCTGGGTGATCGAGCACCCGGAGGCGACGCCCGACGAGAAGCTGAAGCGCGCGTTCGCCCTGGTGCCCGGGCCGGATTTCCCGACGGGCGGCTTCATCGTGGGCCGCGAAGGCATCGCGCAGGCGTACCGGACGGGCCGCGGCATGATCACGCTGCGGGCACGCGCCGAGATCGAGACGCACCCGAAGACGGAGCGGGTGTCGATCGTCGTCACGGAGATTCCCTACCAGCAGAACAAGGCGAAGCTCATCGAGAAGATCGCCGACCTGGTGCGCGAGAAGACGCTCGAAGGCATCGCCGACCTGCGCGACGAGTCGGACCGCGACGGCATGCGGATCGTCATCGACCTCAAGCGCGGCGAGGTGCCGGACGTCGTCCTGAACAATCTCTACAAGCACACGCCGCTGCAGACGACGTTCGGCATCATCATGCTCGCCATCGTCGGCGGGCAGCCGAAGGTGCTGTCGCTGCTGGAGCTGATGGAGCAGTTCATCGAGTTCCGGCGCGAGGTGGTCCGGCGGCGCACCGAGTTCGAGCTGCGGAAGGCGGAGGCGCGCGCGCATATCCTCGAGGGCCTCAAGATCGCCCTCGATCACCTCGACGCGGTGATCCGGCGGATCCGGGCGTCGAAGACCGTGCCGGAAGCGCGCGACGGCCTGATGACCGAGTTCGGGTTGAGCCAGATCCAGGCGCAGGCCATCCTCGACATGCAGCTGCAGCGGCTCACCGGCCTCGAGCGACAGAAGATCGTCGATGAGCTCACCGAGGTGCTCAAGACCATCGAGCGGCTGCGGGCGGTCCTGGCGAGCCAGCCGTTGCTCATGCAGATCGTGCTCGACGAACTGCGCGCCGCGCGCGAGAAGTTCGGCGACGACCGGCGGACCGAGATCATCAACGCCGCCGGCGACTTCAGCATCGAGGACCTGATCGCCGAGGAGGACATGGCGATCACGGTCACCAACACCGGGTACATCAAGCGGACGCCGATTTCCACATACCGCAACCAGCGGCGGGGCGGGAAGGGCCGGCTCGGCATGCGGGTGCGCGAGGAGGACTTCGTCAGCCACCTCTTCATCGCGTCGACGCACGCCTACATCATGATTTTCACCGACCGCGGGCGCGCCTACTGGCTGAAGGTCCACGAGATCCCCGACGTCGGCCCCGGCGGCAAGGGCAAGGCCATCGCCAACCTCGTGGCGATGACGCCCGAGGAGAAGATCGCCGCGTTGCTGACGGTGAAGGAGTTCGAAGAGGACAAGTTCGTCGTGATGGGCACGCGTAAGGGCGTGGTCAAGAAGACACAGCTCGCCTCGTTCAGCAACCCGCGCGCGGGCGGCATCATCGCCATGGGCGTCGAGCCCGACGATGCGCTCATCACGGCGCAGGTGTCCGACGGCAACGGGGAGATTTTCATCGGCACGCTCGACGGCATGGCGATCCGCTTCCCGGAACGCGACGTCCGCCCGATGGGCCGGACGGCCTATGGCGTCCGCGGGATCAGCCTGCGCGAAGGCGACGCGGTCGTGGCCATGGAAGTGGTCACCCCGGGCGCGACCTTGCTGAGCGTATCCGAGAACGGATACGGCAAGCGGACCGGGCTGGACGAATATCGCGTGCAGTCCAGGGGCGGTGTGGGTATTATTAACATCCACACGACCGACCGCAATGGCCGTGTCGTGGGCATCGCCTACGTTCACGACGATGACGAACTGATGCTCATTACTCAGCAGGGAAAGGTGCTGCGGATGGTGGCCCGCGATATTCGAACGATCGGGCGTGCCACGCAGGGCGTGCGGCTGATTGACATGGAGCCGGATGACCGGGTCGTGTCGGTCGCCCGGCTCGCGGAACGCGAAGCGGACGAAGAGTAATCCGCGTAAACATGGCCTTGGGCCGCTTGGCCCGGGCCCGGTTGCCGAGAAGGAGGCAGCGCATGCATCGGCCGAGATACGCCACAGGCTTCCTGCTCGCCCCCATCCTCTTCACCCTGGTGTTCGTGGCCCTCGCCTGCAGCGGCGGCGGGCCGGAGCGAACGATCCTCGACAGGTTCTTCCAGTCGTCGAAGTTGCGTGACAACGTGACGCTGGGCGGAATGGCGATGGTCACCTTCGACAAGAACACCGAAGGGGTGGTTGAGAACTTCAGCGTGGTCTCGATCAGCGAGCCGCAGGTGCAGCCGTTGCACCTGAAGGAGCTGGCCAAGGTCCAGGCCGAGGCCGTCAAGGCGAGCGAGGATCTGAACACGAAGAAACGCACTTACCAGGACGCGCATGCCGACGAGCTGAAGCGGCTCCTGGAGGCCGAGCAGAAGGGCCAGAAGGTCAAGGGCAAGGACGCCGAGTTCCTGGTGTCGTGGAACAAGTGGCGTGAAGACACGATCGCGGTCGAGAAGAAGGTGTCGGCCGCGCGCGAGCAGCTGTCGGCCGAGCGCTCGGTCGCGGACATGAGCACGTTCAATCCGCAGACCGCGGTCGATGTCACCGCCTACGACGGTGAGGTCGAGTCGAAGGACTACACGATTTCCGCGAACATCCTCACGCCGGACGGGAAGCGGGTGACCAAGACGCTGGTGATCACCCTGCAGCAGGTGCGGCTCAAGGGCGACAAGGGTGACATCAACGGCAAGTGGATCATCACCAAAATCGCGCCGGCGGCCGGCGGCAACGCCTCGTAGTTTCTGTGCAGTACCGCCGGTCCGCGGACCGGCGGCGACGCAACCGGAAGTCGGGAACCAGGAGCGCGGCGCTGCCGCTCCTGGTTCCGCCTTCTCATTTCGAGTGCGCTATCCCGGACTGCTGTGCCCGCGCCCTGCCCACCGGTTCCCGCCACGCTGACTGCCGCCCTCGCCGTTGCCGTGCTCTCGCTCACCCTCTGCGGCTGCCAGCCAACAGCCAGTCGGACAGACGCGCCGCCGACCGCGAACATCACCATCGAGGCGATGGGTCCAAAGGGCGCGGTGACGTGGCCGTTCGTCTTCGAGTGGAAGTCGGCGGCCGGGGCCGGGGCGGTCTACCGTGTCACGGTCTGTGATCTGGCCGAGCGCCCGCTTGTCGAGCAGGAGACGCGGCTCATGAAGCTGGAGGCGCCGCCCGGTATGCAGGCCTTGCTGGCGTCGACGCACCGCTTCCTGTGGCGGGTCGCGATCGTCGACGGCGATGGACATCCGACGGTGCAGACGCCACTGGTGGAGTTCGCGGTGAAATGAAAAAGCCGGCCTGCCTCACGCCAATTCGAGTTTCGCGTACTTGCCGATCAGCCGCTTCAGACCCACGCTCGCGAATTTTACCGTCAGCTTGACGTCGTTCCCGATTTCCTCGACGGTCTGCACGGTACCGATGCCGAATTGCGGGTGGCGCACGCGTGTGCCCGTCCCGAACACGCCCGCCGACTGATCTTCGTTCTCGTATGTATAGGTCGGCTGTTCCTCGCGCACGCGCGGCAATCCCCCGCCGCGGCGGAACGACGACCCCGGTGCCCGGTACTCGGGATACTGGAACGTCGAACGGTACGCGGGCGCCGCGCCGGGGATCTCGCGCACCAGCGCCGCCGGGACCTCCGCGATGAACCGGGAGGGCTCGGTGTTGCGGTACTCGCCGAAGACCCGCCGCCTCGCGGCACTGGTGAGGATCAGCCGATCCTGCGCCCGCGTCATGCCCACGTAGCACAATCGGCGCTCTTCCTCGAGGTCGTCGTCGTCGGCATTCGAGCGCGAGTGCGGGAAGAGGCCCTCCTCCATGCCGGCGATGACCACGACGGGAAACTCGAGGCCCTTGGCGCTGTGCATGGTCATGAGCAGGATTCGCGCATCGCGGCTCCCCTGTTCTTCATCGACATCGGACAGCAACGACAGCTGATCGACGAACCCCGAGAGCGTGGCCTCGTCCTGCCGCGCCTCGAACTCGCGGGCGGCCGACACCAGTTCGGCCAGGTTCTCGATGCGGGCCTCGGCGTCCTCGCTGCGGTCTTCCCGCAGATGCTGGAGGTAGCCCGAGCGATCGAGCATCTTGCCGATCGCCGTCGAGAGCGGTTCCGTGGCCGCCATCTCGCGCAGCCCGATCATCATCTCGTGGAACGCGCGCAGCGATGCCGCCTGGCGGCCGGCAAACAGCCCCTCGCGCAGGCCGCGCTCGAGGCGGCACCACAGCGACGATTCCTGGACGAGGTCGCCGAGCAGCGGCGTCTCGTGGCCCGCCGGCACGTGCTCCAGTGCGTCCATGACGCTCTTGCCGATGCCCCGCGCGGGCACGTTCACGATCCGGCGGAAGCTCACGTCGTCGTCCGCGTTGAGCATCAGCTTGAGGTACGCGAGCGCGTCCTTGATCTCCTTGCGCTCGTAGAACCTGACGCTGCCGACGATGCGGTACGCGACGCCCTCGCGGCGCAAGGCGTCTTCGAGGACACGCGACTGCGCGTTGATGCGGTAGAGCACCGCCATCCGGCCGTCCTCGTCCTCGCGCAGGGCCATGCGCGCCGTCCGCGCGATGAAGTCGGCTTCCTCGATCTCGTCGCCCGCCCGGAGGTACGCAATCTGGTCCCCGCCCGCCCGTTCCGTCCAGAGGCGCTTGTCCTTGCGCAGCAGGTTCCGGCTGATGACCGAGGTCGCCGCGTCGAGGATGATCTGGGTGGATCGATAGTTGCGCTCGAGCCGCACCACTGTCGCGTTCGGGAAGTCCTGCTCGAAGTCGAGAATGTTCTTCAGGTCTGCGCCGCGCCACTGGTAGATCGATTGGTCGGGATCGCCCACCACGCAGATGTTCTGATGGGCGGCCGCCAGGTGCCGGATGAGAAGGTACTGCGGCCGGTTCGTGTCCTGGTACTCGTCCACGAGCACGTACCGGAACTTGGAGGCGTAACGCTTCCCCGCCTCGGTCTCCTTCAACAGCACGACGCTCTTGAGCAGGAGATCGTCGAAATCGAGCGCCCCGCTCGCCGCGAGCGACGCCTGGTAGCGCGCGAAGATGCGCGCCACGATTTCGTCCCTGGGGTTGCCGCGGTGCGCGGCCATGGTCTCGGGCGTTTCCATGCGGTTCTTCGCGTGGCTGATGATCGAGAGCGCGGCCCTCGGCTGCATCAGGGCTTCGTCCACCTGCAGCTCCCGCATGGCCTGCTTGATGGCGGAGAGCTGGTCCGTGCCGTCGTAGATCACGAAGTCGCGTGTCAGGCCGATGTGGGGCGCCTCGCGCCGCAGCAGCCGCGCGCACAGTGAGTGAAACGTGGACAGCCAGACGTCATGGGACGCCCCGCCGAGCAGCCGCTCGACGCGCAGCCGCATCTCCTCGGCGGCCTTGTTCGTGAAGGTGACGGCGAGCACTTCGCCCGGCCGCGCATGGCCCTCCTCGACGAGGTGCGCAATGCGATGCACGATGACGCGCGTCTTGCCGGAGCCGGCGCCGGCGAGGATGAGCAGCGGGCCGTTCACGTGCAGCGCGGCCTCGCGTTGCTCGGGATTCAGTTGGGCGAGATGATTGTCCAAATGGAGAACCGACCGAAAACCGACCAATGTCACCGTAGGGGCACAACATGTTGTGCCCCTACCATCATCTATTCTACCGTGACGCTCTTGGCCAGGTTGCGCGGTTGGTCCACATCGCAGCCCAGCCGCACCGCGATGTGATACGCAAGCAGCTGCAGCGGAACCACCATCACGACGGGCGTCAACAGCGGGTGCGTCACGGCCAGCGGCACCGCGAAATCCATCGCCGGGTCGAGCACGGCCTCCAGCTTGTCGTCGCCTTCGCTCGTCAGGGCCAGGACCCGGCCGCCGCGCGCCTTCACTTCCTGGATGTTGCCGATCATCTTCTCGAAGACCGCGTCGTGAGGGGCAATCGTCACCACCGGCATCTGCTCGTCGATCAAGGCGATCGGCCCGTGCTTCATCTCGCCGGCCGGGTAGCCTTCGGCGTGGATGTACGAGATTTCCTTCAGCTTCAGCGCGCCTTCGAGCGCAATCGGGTAATTGATGCCGCGGCCGAGGTACAGGAAGTCCTTCCGGTTGTAGAGCTGCTTCGCGATGCGCTCCATGAGCGGCGCCGAGTCCTTGAGCGTCTGCTCGAGGATCTGCGGCAGCTGCAGCAGCGCCTCCACATGACTGCGCGACGCCTCGGGCGTCAGCTGCTCGCGCACCTGGCCCAGGTGCAGCGCGAGCAGATACAGCGCCACCAGCTGCGACGTGAACGCCTTGGTCGACGCGACGCCGATTTCGGGGCCCGCGTGCGTGTACACCGTCCCTTCGGTCTCCCTGGTCGCCATGCTGCCGACGACGTTGCAGATACTGATGCTGCGCGCGCCATGGCGCTTCGCCTCGCGCAGCGCGGCCAGCGTGTCGGCCGTCTCGCCCGACTGGGTGATCACGATGACGAGCGTGCGCTTGTCCGCGATCGGCTTGCGATACCGGTACTCGGACCCGTAGTCGACCTCGACCGGCAGCCGGGCCAATTCCTCGATCATGTATTTGCCGACCAGGCCGGCATGCCAGGACGTGCCGCACGCGAGGATCGTCACCTTGTCGATCGTGCGCAGATCCGCGTCCGACAGCACCATCTCCTGGAGGAACACGCGGCCGGTATCGGGCGACACGCGTCCGAGGATCGTGTCGCGCACCGCCTGCGGCTGCTCGAAGATCTCCTTCAGCATGAAATGCTTGTAGCCGGACTTCTCGGCCATGATCGGATCCCACAGCACGCGCTGGGTGGCCTTGGAAACCGGCAGGCCCTCGAAGTTCGTGAACTGGACCCCGTGCCGCGTGATGACCGCCATCTCCTCGTCGCCCAAAAAGACGACGTCCCGCGTGTGCGACAGGATGGCGGGGATGTCCGAGGCGACGAAGAACTCGTCGTCGCCGAGGCCGACCACGATCGGCGGCCCGTTGCGGACCGCGACCAGCTTCTCGGGATCGTCGGCCGACATCAGCACGACCGCGAAGAGACCTCGCAGATGGCGAAGCGCCCGCCGGACCGCGATCTCGAGCGTGCCGTTCGCCTCGCGCATCTCGCGTTCGACCAGGTGCGCCACCACTTCGGTGTCGGTCTCCGTGACGAAGAGGTGACCCTGCTGCTGCAGTTCCCGCTTCAGGTCCAGGTAGTTCTCGATGATGCCGTTGTGCACGACGACGATGCGGCCGGAGCAGTCGCGATGCGGGTGCGCGTTCTCCTCGGTCGGACGGCCGTGCGTGGCCCAGCGCGTGTGGCCGAGGCCGTACTCGCCGACCAGCGGATCGCGTTCGATGACCTCTTCGAGTTTCGACAGCTTGCCGGCGCTGCGCCGCAGGAGGACCTTGCCGTCGCGCACGACGGCGACGCCCGCCGAGTCGTAGCCCCGATACTCGAGCCGCCGCAGCCCGTCAATCAGCACGGGCACGACGTCTTTCGATCCGATGTAGCCGATGATGCCGCACATGGTCGATCCTTCCTACTTCTTCCCCTGCTTCCGCGCCACCCAGCCTTCCTTGTTCACCTGGACGCCGCGCGCGATGCCGAGTGCCCCGGGAGGCACGTCGTTCACGATACACGACCCGGCGGCGACGTAGGCGCCCTTGCCGAGGGTGACGGGGGCCACCAGCGTCGTATCGCTGCCGACGAAGGCGCCGTCTTCGATGGTCGTCGGGTGCTTGCGGAGGCCGTCGTAGTTGCAGGTGATCGTGCCCGCCCCGACGTTCACGCCTTCGCCGATCGTCGCGTCCCCGAGGTAGGCCAGGTGGTTGGCCTTGGACCGGGCGCCGAGCACCGTCTTCTTCAGTTCGACGAAATTGCCGACGTGCGCCGCCTCGCGGACGTCCGCGTCGGGCCGCAGGTGCGCGAACGGCCCGATGCGCGCGTCGGCCGCCACGCGCGCGCCGTTGAGCACGCAGAAGTTGAACACCGTCACGCCGTCCTCGAGCGTCGAGTCGACGATGCGGACATGCGCATGGATCTCGCAGTTCGACCCGATGCGCGTGTGTCCTTCGAGCACGACCCCGGGGTGCAGGATCGTGTCGCGGCCGACTTCGACCTCCGGCCCGACGTAGGTCGTGTCCGGGTCTTCGAGGGTGACGCCCGCCGCCATCAACGCGGCGTTTCGCTGTTGTCGCACGATCCTGCTCACCGCTGCCAGCTCCTTGCGGCTGTTGATGCCGCGGATCTCATCGGGATCGTCCACGCGCACGCTGCCCACCGCGCGCCCTTCCTGCCGGTAGATGCCGACCAGGTCCGGCAGGTAGTACTCGCCCTGCGCATTGGCCGCGGCGATGCGCGCCAGCGACGGGAAGAGCATGGCGAGATCGAACGCGTAAATGCCGGCATTCACTTCGCAGATGCCGCGTTCGGCGTTGGTCGCGTCGCGCTCCTCGACGATGCGGACAAGCTCGCCGCCTTCACGGATGATGCGCCCGTACCCGAACGGATCGTCGAACACCGCGGTCACGACCGTCGCCGCCGCCTGCGAGCAGCGGTGCGTCATGACCAGGCGCTCGAGCGTCGCGGACGTGAGCAGCGGGACGTCGCCCTGCAGCATGACGAGAGTGCCGCCGACACCCGCAAACAACGCTTCGGTTTGCCGGAGGGCGTGGCCCGTCCCGAGCTGTGGTTCCTGCACCACGAACCGCAGGTTCCCGCGCCCGGCCAGGCGGTCGCGCAAAAGGTCCGCCCCGTGCCCGACGACGAGCGTGATGGTGGCCGGCGCGAGCGGCCGCGCCGCGGCCAGCAGGTACTCGATCATCGGGGCGCCGGCGACGCGGTGCAGGACCTTCGGGAAGGCGGACTTCATCCGCGTCCCCTTCCCGGCGGCCAGGATCACGACATGCGTTTCTGACACGATCACCGCTCCCCTCGCGCCGCAAGCGCCCGAATCCGGGCAGCGTCCAACGCCGCCATGCGGGACTGGCGGTCCGGGACCTTCGGCGACGACCCGGCCGAAGCGAAGGACGAGACACCCCCGCCAGCCGGGACACCCCCGACGACATGTCCAATCATCTGACGCGGAAGCGGCGGGCTAGCGCGCCGCTCGAGGCCGGTGAGCGTCACGCCGCTCGTGCCGCGCTGTGACGGCCCCATCGATAATCGTGCGGAAGCTGGGATCGGCTTCGCGCAGCCCGGCCAGGTCGGCATCCTGGTGCGCCAGGAACCGGTTTTCCGGGTTGAGTTCGACGGCGCGCTGCAGGTGCGAGAGCGACGAGGCGAAATCGCGGCGAAGCGCGTGCAAGACGCCCAGCATGTAGTGGACGTGGTCGTTGGACGGTTCGGCTTGGAGCGCCAACCGCAGATGCACGAGGCCGTTCTCGTAGGCTCCTGCGTTGAGCGCCAGCGTCGCAGCGTAAACGCGCTCCTGGGTGGTCTGCGGCGTGCGGTCCGGCGGCGCCACCTGCCGGTGGCAGACGTTGAGATACAGGCGGACCCGTTCGTGGAGTTCCTTCTCGTCGGGGTAACGAAGGATGACGGATTCGAGCAGCTGGGCCGCGCGACCGTAATCACGCTGCTGCAGCGCCCCGACGCCGTGCTCGTAGGCTCGGACCGCCTCGGTGTGCGCATCGGAGGAGCGCTCGGCGTGTGGGACACGCGAGCGTCCCGCCCGGGCCGGAACCGCAGAGCGGGCCGGAAGGCGGGTGCGCGCCGGCCGCGCTGGACTCGGTGAACCGCGTCTGGACGAAAGCCGGCGGTGCTTGGCCATAAGGCTGGTGTCCCGGGCAACCGACCACGCCATCGTTGTGCAGCGAGTGGCGCTACGTTAGCAAAAGCCTGCATGCGCGGTCAAGCCAACCACAGCCATACGGATTCGGCCGTCGCGCCGTTTCGGCGATGGGCCACGTTGAACCGATGGGCCAGGAGACGGAAGCCCAGGGCCAGGACACCTCGACCCCAACCAAGGAACGTGCCACGCCTGGACAGACGAATGAGCCAGCTAATCTTGTGCAGCCCGCAGCTTTTGGCGCTCGATGGCCGCGTAAATCTCCTTTGATGGCATGCCGTAGCGTCTCGCCAGTGCAGAAATTGCACCGCGTCGGGTCGTCGCGGAGCCGGCGACCATCTCCATGAACGCCCGGCTGATCGAATCATCGTCCGGGATGGCCACGGGTGCCAGGTCCGGAGAAGGCGGTGCGACGAGGACGGTGAATTCACCCCGGGGCTCCGGCAGGCGCGCGAGCAGGTCAGATGGCGTTCCCCGCAGTACTTCCTCGTGCAGCTTGGTCAGTTCCCGTGCAACAGCCACTTCCCGGCCGCCCACCACGCGGACCAGCTCTTCGAGCGTGGCGCGGATGCGGTGCGGCGCCTCGAAGAACACCACTGTGCGGGGCTCGCCAGCCATGCGCGCCAGCCAGTCGGCCCGCGCTTTCGCTCTCGGGGGCGGAAAACCGAGGAAGGTGAAGGTGTCCATGGGGAGGCCTGAGGCGACCAGCGCCGTCAGGACGGCGCTCGGACCGGGAATGACTTCCACGTGGATTTGCTCGTCGATGGCCGCGCGGACCAGCCGATACCCGGGGTCGCGAACGCCGGGGGTTCCCGCGTCCGAGACCAGCGCGATCCTGGCGCCGTCCTTCAGCCGCGCGAGGAGCGCCGGCAGCTTCTGGCGTTCGTTGTGTTCGTGAAAACTGGTCGTGGAGGTTCCGATCTCGTAGCGTTGCAGGAGCCGGGCGGTGTGGCGGGTATCCTCCGCGGCGATGAGATCGGCTTCCCTGAGCACCCGCAGGGCGCGCAGGGTCACGTCTTCGAGATTTCCAATCGGGGTCGAGACAACGTAGAGTGTGCCAACCATCGGCGGACCAAATATTGTACCATTACTGAGCCTGGAGTCACGCGACGGGACCGCCGGCCGCCGGAGCCGGTGGCGAGACCGCTCGATGGACCGCACGGTCATCTCATGTACTCATCGGAACCGCTGCATCACTTCGTCGACCACTACCTGGCGTTCCTTCACGAGTCACAACCGACGGACGCGACGCTCGACGGCGTGCACGCGTACGACGATCTGCTCGAGGACTTCAGCCGCGCCGCGATCGAGACCCATGCCCGCACGCTTGGCGGGTTCTCGCGACGGCTGGACCAGATTGCGCCCGACAGCCTGACCGCGACCGAGCGCATCGAACACCCGATCGTCGCGGCCAACATCCGGGCGCGCCTCTACGAATTGGAAGAGGTGCGCGGCTGGGAGCGCAACCCGCTCATCTACGGCCATACGCTGGCGTCCACGCTGGTCGGCCAGACGCTGTTCGATTACGCACCCGCGACCGAGCGCGCCCGCCGCGTCCTCTCCAAGCTGAGGCAGTTGCCGAGGTTCCTCCAGTCGGCGCGCGAGAACGTCAAGGATCCGCCCGGGATTTACGTCAAGGTGGGGCTGGAGACGTTCCGGGGCGTGCTCAAGTTCGTCGAGGCCGATCTGCCGAGGGCGTTCGCCGACGTGGACGATCTGCACCTGCTCGGCGATCTGGCCGACGCGTCCACCGAGGCCGCGGACGCGATGCATGGCTATATCGCGTACCTCGAGCAGGATCTCGCGCCCAGAGCTCGGGCATCGTTCCGCCTCGGCCGGCAGCGGCTCGAGGATAAGCTGCGGCTGGAAGAGGGCATCGGCCTGAGCGCCGAGCGGCTGCTCGCGATCGCGGGGCGTGAACTCGCCGCCACGCAGGAGGAATTCAGGCGCGTGGCCGGGCGGTTGAACAGCGGCGATCCGATCGAAGCGTGGCGCCGCGCGAAGCAGCAGCATCCGGAGGTCGGCCACCTGGTGCGCGACGCCCAGGACCAGCTGGCGGAGCTGGTCCAGTTCATCGAGCGCCACGACATCGTCTCGATCCCCGGTGGCGAGCAGGTGGTCGTCGCGCCGACGCCGGATTTCTATCGCTGGTCGACGGCCAGCATGTGGACCCCGGGCCCGTTCGAGACGCGGCCGACGCCCGCCTATTACTACCTGACGGATGTCGATCCCGCATGGCCGCCCGAACGTCAGAAGGAACACCTGCGCGACTTCAACTACCCGACGTTGTGGTCAATCTCGATCCACGAGGTCTACCCGGGGCACTTCCTGCACTACCAGCACCTGCGCCGGAACGAGTCAAAGCTGCGCAAGTCGATCATGTTCTCGCCGGCGTCGTTCGTCGAAGGCTGGGCGCACTACTGCGAGCAGATGATGATGGAGGCGGGCTTCGGCCGCGAGGACCCGACCATCCGCCTGGGGCAGCTGGCCGAGGCGCTCATCCGCCTGGTGCGGGTGATCGTCGCCATCCGGTTGCACGCCGAAGACATGTCGGTCGAGCAGGGGATGCGCCTCTTCAGAGACGAGGCGTTCATGGAGGAGCCGTCGGCGCGCCGCGAAGCCGAGCGCGGGACCTTCGATGCGACGTATCTCGTCTACTCGATCGGCAAGTTGATGCTCTTGAAGCTGCGCGCGGATTGCCGCGCCAGGGAAGGGAACGCGTTCTCGCTCCGCTCGTTCCACGACAGGCTGCTCGGTCACGGGGGCCTGCCCATCTGGGCGCACCGCCAGATGATGGTCGGGCCGGGCGGGGATGCGCTGGATTGATGTTCAGGACCCTATGCCACTCTACGAGTACAAGTGCGACGCCTGTGGAGCCACGTTCGAGGTGATCCAGCGATTCTCCGACGCGCCCATCGAAATCTGCCGCGCCTGCGGCGCCGCGCCCGTGCACAAAGTGCTGTCCGCGCCGGCCATTCACTTCAAGGGTTCGGGCTGGTACGTGACCGACTACGCGAAGAGGAGCTCGGTGGACGCGGGCAAAGCGTCTGACGACAAGGCGGCCGCGGCGGCGGATTCGGCCAAGAGCTCCGGCTCGTCTTCGCCCGCCCCGGCCTCGACGGACACGAGCGCCAGGAAGACCGAGAAGAGCGAGAGGACGGAGAAAAGCGGCAAGAGCGAGAAGAGCCAGAGCTGAGGTCGCGCGCCCGGCGCGGCGCCAGGCCCTGAGCCTTAAGCCTTAAGCCCTAAGCCCTCTTTTGACTGTCCGCCGACCGCCTTCTGTGCCGCGCGCTGGCTCTCGAGCAGCGCGTCGAGGTCCAGTGAGCGCAGGTACTCTGCGAACGGTTCGGCCAGATCCGGCCGGCGCAGCGCGAAGTACACCACGGCGCGAAGGAACCCGAGCTTGTTGCCCGTGTCGTGGCGGACGCCCTTCACCTCGCAGGCGTAGATTGGCCGGTCCCGCAGCAGGCGCCGCAGTCCGTTGGTGAGTTGGATCTCGCCCGTGCGGTCGGCCGCCGTGGCCTCGAGCGCGGGAAAGATGTCGGGGGTCAGGATGTAGCGCCCGATGATCGCGAGGTTCGAGGGCGCATCCTCGCGCCGGGGCTTTTCGACGAGGTCGCGCACGCGGAAGACGCCCTCGCCCAATCCCCCGGCCGGATCGATGTCGACGATGCCGTAGCTCGAGACCTGGGCTTCGGGCACGCGCTCGACGGCGAGCACGGGGCCGCCGACGCGATCGAACACGTCGATCATCTGCTTCAGGCCCGGCGGGTCCGCGTCGATCACATCGTCGGCCAGGATGACGGCGAACGGTTCGTCGTTGATCAGGGATCTGGTGACCAGCACGGCGTGGCCGAGGCCGAGCGGTTCGCCCTGGCGCACGTAGGCGAAGTTGATCAGGTTGGAGATCTGGCGGATCTGGGCGAGCAGCGATGTCTTGCCGCGCGACTCCAGGAAGGTCTCCAGTTCCACCGACACGTCGAAGTGGTCTTCGATCGCGTTCTTGCCGCGGCCGGTGACGAGGATGATGTTGTCGACGCCCGAGGCGACGGCTTCCTCGACGCCGTACTGGATGATCGGCTTGTCGACGATCGGCAGCATTTCCTTCGGCTGCGCCTTGGTGGCGGGCAGGAACCGGGTGCCGAGGCCTGCGGCCGGAAAGACCGCTTTTCGCACGCTGCTCCTCACGCTTGACTCCTTTGGCGGCATCGTATCACATTAACTCATCATGCTCGATCCAGCGCTCGTACGTGATCGCGTGGAAGAGGTTCGCACCGCGCTCGCCCATCGCGGTATCAATGCGGATGCCGAACTGGAGGAGCTCGGCCGGCTCGACACGCGGCGTCGGCGGCTCATTCCCGAGACCGAGGAACTCAAGCGCCAGCAGAACGCGGCGGGCGACGAGGTGGCGCGGGCGAAGCGCCAGGGCCAGGACGCCAGCGCGATTCACGGGGCGAGCCGCGAGCGGGGACAGAAAATCAAGCAGCTCGAAGCCGAGGTGGACGAGATCGAACAGCACCGCCGCCACCTGCTGCTGACGATCCCGAACGTGCCGCACGCGTCGGTGCCGACAGGATCGAGCGCGGCCGACAACCAGGAAGTGCGCCGCGGCGGCGAGCCGCGGGCGTTTGACTTCACCCCCAGGCCGCACTGGGATCTGGGCCCCGAGCTCGGGATCATCGACTTCGAGCGGGCGACGAAGATGTCCGGCGCGCGCTTTGCCGTGCTGATGGGCGCGGGCGCGCAGCTGTCGCGTGCGCTCATCAATTTCATGCTCGCGCTGCACACCCGCGAGCATGGGTACACGGAAGTCGAGCCGCCGTTCATGGTCAACGCGGCGGCGTTGACCGGGACCGGGAACCTGCCGAAGTTCGAGGCGGATCTGTTCAAGATCGCGGGCGACTGGGATCTGTATCTCGTGCCGACGGCCGAAGTGCCGCTGACGAACCTCTATCGCGGCGAGATCCTCGACGGCCGGCTGCTGCCGCTGCGCTACACCGCCTACACGCCGTGCTTCAGGAGCGAAGCCGGATCGTACGGGGCGGATGTGCGGGGCCTCATCCGGCAGCACCAGTTCGATAAGGTCGAACTCGTGAAGTTCACGACGCCGGAGCAGTCCTACGACGAGCTCGAGGCGCTGACGCGCGATGCCGAGCAGGTGCTCGTGCGGCTCGGGCTCCCGTATCGCACGGTGCTCTTGTGCACGGGCGACATGGGATTCGCCTCTGCCAAGACGTACGACATCGAGGTGTGGCTGCCCAGCCAGAACACGTACCGCGAGATCTCGTCGTGCAGCAACACCGAGGCGTTCCAGGCGCGCCGCGCGAACATCAAGTTCCGCCCCGGCGGCAGCGGCAAGGTGGAGTTCGTGCACACGCTGAACGGCTCGGGCCTGGCGGTCGGCCGGACGCTCATCGCGGTGCTGGAGAACTACCAGCAGAAGGACGGCTCGGTGGTGGTGCCCGAGGCGCTGCGGCCGTTCATGAACGGGCTGGAAGTGATCGAGCCGAAGAAGGCTTAGGACGCAAGGCTTACGGCCTGACTGGGCTTAAGCCCTGTCTGGCCCTGAGCCATGGTCACCAACGTGCAACCACATGCAACCGCGTGGTTCGCGTAAACTGGACGACGTCGGAGAGGTGGCAGAGCGGTCGATTGCACCGGTCTTGAAAATCGGCGTGCGGGCAACCGCACCGGGGGTTCGAATCCCCCCCTCTCCGCCAACCTTCGCTCGCCTGCGGGACCTTCGCACGTCCTCGGTGAGCTTCGGTTGGCAAGCCAACCGCAACGCCAGCGAAGGTTGTCTGCCGTAGCGACGCGAGGAGATGCGAGGCGGCCACAGCGTCGCGAAGGCAAACGTCCGACGGGAATCCTTCGCTCGCCTGCGAATCACGTTTCGCCTTCTCGGCGAGCTACGGCGGGATAGCTCCGCGCAGGGATGATGTCCCGCCGAAGCTGCGGGAGGAGCCGAACCCTCCGGACCGCAGCGAACTCGGACGAATCCCCCCTCTCCGCCACTGCAACAATCGCAACAGTTCTGATAGCCCCCCCGACACTGCTTATTCCTCGCGCAGCGCGTCCACCGGATTCGTATGCGTCGCCTGGCGCACAGGTGCCAAGACGCTGAAGAGACAGACCAAGAGCAGCACGCCGACAACTGCGGCCATTGTCACCGGATCGTGCGGGGAGACGTGAAACAGCTGCGACGCAAGGAACTTCGAGAACCACCAGGCGACCAGGACGCCGACGGCCAAGCCAACTGAAACCGGCCATATGGCATCGCCGGCGATTAACCTGCGGACGCTTTTTGGATCGGCGCCGAGCGCCATCCGGATCCCTATTTCGTGTGTGCGCTGCCTGACTGCGAACGACATCAGACCATATAGCCCGACCGCCGCTGTCAGCAGGCCAAGCACAGCGAGCGCAGTCAGCATCACGGCGTAGAAGCGCGAGGGGCCAAAGGGATCGAACTCGGCGAACAGGCGATCCACGGTGCTGATTCCGTTCACCGTGACGCGAGGATTGATCGCGTGCGCCTCGGTACGAACCATCGCCGCAACTCGATCTGCATCCCCCGTCGTCCTCACCAGAAGACTCGCCGACCCAGACGCCCACTCCCACTTGGACTGGTCGGCGGCGAAGAAGATCTCGACGCTGTCTTTGGCAAGATCTCTCGTGCGCAGGTGGGGGACGATGCCGACGACCGTAAACTTGTCCTTGCCGATGTGGACCTGTCTGCCGACCGGGTGTCGGCCCGGCCACAAACGCATAGCGACGGCGTCGCTGAGAATCACGACCGGCTCGCTGTTCTGTCGATCGTGCTCCGTGAAGGCGCGCCCTTGCTTCAGCGCGATGCCCGCAACGCGAAAGTACTCCGGCCCGACCCAGAAACTGGTCGTTCTCATCTCGAGTGGCGCGCGAGGCATCGCCGTCCGGGACCAATCGGTCTGTGTCGGAGGGGACCAATATCGGCGGGTCGCCGACCGATGCGCCGACCACACCTGGCATGCGGGAAACGCGCGCGGCCAACTCGTTGACGAAGGCAACCACCTGCGGCCTCGACGCGAATTCTCTTGACGGAAACTTGAAGCCGGCGACGGCCAACTGCCGCGAGTCGAAGCCCGCAGGGACACTCACCATGCGCACGAAGCTGTTGATGAAGAGACCGGCGCCGGTGAGCAGCACGAGCGTGAGCGCAATCTGCACCGCTTGAAACGCGTGGCGAACCCGCCGGTGACCACGCGAGCCGGCGATGCGACGCCCGCCCGACAGCAGTCCTCTGTCGGCAGCCCAACCTGATGCGCGGATCGCGGATGCCACGCCTGACGACATGCCGGCCACGAGCACCGTCAGACCCGCGAAGGCAAGCACGCGCAGATCGAACTGCGGCAGCGAGATGCCGAGCAGCGTCGGAATCAGGTCCGGCGGCGCAATCGAAGGAATCGTGCGGATGCCGGCCCAGGCGACGAAGCTCGCGACCACGCCACCGAGGCCGGCGAGCACGAACCCCTCGATCAGGAATTGACGCGCGAGCTGCGCGCGAGTCGCGCCGAGCGCTCGACGGACCGCGATCTCGTCCTGGCGCGCCAGCGTCCTCACGAGCAGCAGATTGGCGACGTTCGCGCACGCGATGAGCAGCACGAACCCCACGGCGGCCATCAGGCTGAGGAGCATCCTCCTCTGCGGTCGTTCCACGAATCCGGCAGGCAGATGGGCCGCCCGCTCCCAATCGGGCGCAACAATCTGAAACTCCATCGGGTAGGACTTTCCCCTGAACGTGAGGACGGGCAGACGTTTGCTCTCGGCTTTCAGCGCATGCTCGGCCTGCGGAAACGTGAGCCCGGGACGGAGGCGGGCAACGAGGTGGTCGCCGTCCTTCTCGTTGATGGGCAGCCAGGCGTCGGTCTGCGCGCCCCCGAAGAGCCTGAAGGTCGGTGGCATGACACCGACGACAACGTACGTGTGGTCGGGGAAGGCGAGCGTCTTGCCGATGACATGGGGATCCCGGTTGAAGGTGCGCTGCCAGAACCCGTCGCTCACGATGATCGCGTCGTGCGCCTGCAGGTCGTCGCGTGTGAAGGCCCTTCCGATCTCCGGCCACACGCCAAGGAATCTCGAGAGGTTCGGCGTGAATCCCCCCACGCGCAGGTTCTGGTCGATGCCGGTGGCGAGTGCCGCGGGGCGCGCAGTGCGATACGCCCCGAAGTCCTCGAAGATGCTGGTGAACACCCGCGCCGTGTCGACATCTCTGCCAATGAGCGAAAACGTTGGCTGTCTCTTCAGGTTCTGGCCGTCGTCAACAATTGTCCAGGCGCTCCCCAGGACGAGGACCAGCCTGTCGGCGTCCTTGTAGGGAATCGGTCGAAACAGCGCGGCATCGACGATGCCGAAGATGGCAGCATTTGCTCCGATACCGAGCGCGAGAGTCAGGACCGCGGCGGCCGTGAATCTGCGATTGCGCGCAAGGAGCCGGACGGCATGCCGCAGGTCGCGGACGACGGCGTCGATCCAGCCGCCGCGTGTCTGGCGAACTGCTTCCTTCGTCTGTGTCACGCCGCCGAGATCCCGGAGCGTCACGCGCCGCGCCTCCGCCGGCTTCATGCCGCGGTCGATGTTTGCCCGGGTCTCCATCTCGACGTGAAAGCCAAGCTCCTCGTCCACCTCGGTGTCGATGGCATCCCGCCGGACCAGCCCCTTCACGTACGCAAGCACGCGCGTCAGCATGGTCTTCTCCGTTGGCCATCTACGCCGTGCGCAACACCCGCCGCATCGACAACGCGAATTGCTCCCACGTCTGTGTCTCGGTTTCCAACTGCTGCTTGCCGGCTTCCGTCAGCGTGTAGATTCTCGCCCGCCGGTTGTTCTCTGAGGGCGCCATCTCCGACGTGATGTGTCCGCGCATTTCCAGCCGGTGGAGCGCGGGGTAGAGCGAGCCCTGGCTGGCACACAGACCTTCCCGCGAGATCTGCCGAATCCGATTGGAGATGCCCCACCCGTGATTGGGGCCAAGGGCGAGGATCTTGAGAATCAGAAGGTCGAGGGTGCCCTGAAGAAGGTCGGTCTTGGGCAAGGTGCCTCCTGTCGTAGCTCGATGGGAACTATGAGCCAGCGAACCATCGAAGGTCAACAGGAAAATGAAGCGTTGCAACGCCGTTCTGCGACCAAACGGCACGGGCTGCCACCGCCCCACTTCATCTGGCCCCCGCGCGACACCGCCCGGAAGCGGTGGGTTCTTGCGCGCGAATGCGAGGAAGTCGGCGGGCGGCGCGCGTGATGTGGCGCGTTGGATTATCTTGACCGGGCTCACGCCAATCCGGACTATCCTCTTGGCCATCAATTTCAAGAGGCGGCACGTGCAGGCTGCGAAGCGTTGCTTGGAGGTTTGGGATGTCACCTGGATTTTCGCGCCGTTCGCTCGTGGTTGGACTGACTGTGTTGGCGATGGCCACGATGGGCACATGGGGTACGGCCCAGCAGGTGGCCCCGAATCTGCTCGGCGGCCTGCAGTGGCGCAACATCGGCCCGTTTCACGGCGGGCGCATTTCTGCGGTGGCCGGCGTCATCGGCCAACCCGGCACGTTCTACGCCGGCACGCCGGCGGGGGGGATTTGGAAAACCACCAGTGCCGGCATCTCCTGGTACCCGATCTTCGACCAGTTCCCGCAGGTGGACAGCATCGGCGCCATCCAGGTCTCGTCGTCCAACCCCAACATCGTCTACGCCGGCACCGGCGACTCGATCCAGGGATCGCTGGGTGACGGGATGTACAAGTCGACCGACGCGGGCAAGACGTGGACGCATGTCGGCCTCGAGGAGACCACCAAGGTCAACAGGATCGTGATCGATCCCGAGGATCCGAACATCGTCCTCGCCTCGACGCAGGGCGATGCGCGGCGCACCGGGGCGGGGATCTTCCGGACCACCGACGGCGGCCGCACGTGGCAGAACACGCTGCGCCCCGACAATGCCAATGGCACGCGCGACGTGGCCTGTGCCTTTGACATGCCGAACCTCGTCTTCGCCACGAGCCAGGGCACCGCCGGCGGCGGTGGTGGTGGGTTTGGCGGAGGCGGCGGCGGAGCGGCCGCCGCGGCTCCCCCAGCCAACAACGGCACGGCGCTCTACAAGTCCACCGACGAGGGCAAGACGTGGAAGAAGGTCGACACGCTGCCTCCGTATACCGGACGCATCGGCGTGGCCGTCGCGGCGCACACCAATGGACAGCGCGTCTACGTGGTCGGCACCGCACTGCAGGGCGGCTCCGGACTGTATCGCTCCGACGATCAGGGCGCGACGTGGAAGCACATGGCCGGCACCGACACACGCATCAGTAACGGTCAGGGCGCCTACAGCTGCGGCGTGTGGGTGGATTCCCAGAATCCCGACATCGTCTACACGGTCTCAACCGCGGCGTATCGCTCGACCGACGGCGGCAACACGTTCATCGCGTTCAAGGGCGCGCCGGGCGGCGAGGACTACCACCACATGTGGATTGACCCGACCAACGGTCAGCGCATGTTATTTGGCACCGATCAGGGCGCGAATGTCACGTTTGATGGCGGCAAGAACTGGAGCAGCTTCTATGTGCTGCCGATTGCCCAGGTCTACCACGTCACCACCGACACGCGGTATCCGTACTGGGTGATGGGGTCGCAGCAGGATACCGGCGCGATCATGACGCGCAGCCGCAGCGATCAAGGTCAGATCACCATCGTCGATTGGTCCCCGCTGCCGTCCTCCGAGTTCGGTACTGTGGCGCCGGATCCACTCAATCCCACCACCGTGTACGGCGTCGGGTACGGCCTGGGGCAGGGCAGCGGATTGATCAAGATCAATCTGGCGACCGGCCAGTGGGGGAACGTGGCGCCCAACTTCGGCGCCGACTCGGGGCTGTACTCCGCCGGCAGGGATTTCTGGAAGCGGTTCGACACCGCGTTCGAGCCGAAAGCGCTGTACGTCGGTTACAACTGCATCCTGGTAACGCGCGACGGCGCCGAGAGCTGGAAGGCGTTCAGTCCGGATCTCACTACGGCGAAAGGCCAGCCGATGGTGCCGTGCGGCATATCGCAGGCGGCCGCAGCGGGTGGCCGGGCAGGCGGCCGTGGGGCAGCGCCGGCGCAGGCCGGAGGAAATCCGCCGCCCGCGGCCGCGCCGCCCACGACACCTCCGCCGGGCGCTCCGCCAGCGGCGGGCGCCCGGCCAGGGCCGGCACCGGCAGCAGGCGCTGGCGGAGGCCGAGGGGGCGGCGCCGCGTCCATTTCCGACTTCTCCGTCTCCACGCTGAAGCCGGGCGTGGTCTGGTCGGGCAGCAGCAACGGCCAGATTTACAGCACCATGGACGGCGGCAAGACGTGGACGAACGT
>PMZR01000097.1 GCA_003170135.1 Acidobacteriota bacterium | reverse complement strand
GCGGTGTGGACGATCCCGTCGGTACGCGCCAACGACGACCACGAGGCGAAGTTCCCGGTTGAACTCCCCCGCCGCGTCATCCGCCTGCTCACCGCACCCGGCGATCTCGTCCTCGATTGCTTCCTCGGCAGCGGCACGACGGCCGTCGCCGCGATCGGCGAAGGCCGCCAGTTCCTCGGGATGGAANNCAGGGACCAGGGACCAGGGACCTGTCCTTGGTCCCTAGTCCCTGGTCCCTGGGCGTCAGTTCGTCGTCGGTCTGGTCGGTCTGAGCGAGACGATGTGCACCTGGCCGTCGCCGAACTTCTTCGCCAGGCCGTCAATGGTCCGGCCACCGTACTTGGCGGCCATCGCGTCGATCGCGGCCTGGTTCGGCAGCAGCTTGTCCGCACCGGCCCGGCACTCGTCGATGTAGCCGGTCACCAGGATCACCATCTTGTCCGGCTGCAGGTACTTCTTCGCCACCCGCTTGATGTCGCCGAGCGTCACCTTCTGGTACTTGGCCACGTAGGTGTCGTAATAATCCGCCGGCCGGCTGTCCAGCTCGAGCCGCGCGAAGTTCTGGATGTTCCCGAACACCGTCGAGAACGTCGACGGGAACGAGTTGATCCGAGCCGTCTTGGCGAAGTCGAGGTCCTTCTGCGTGACGTCGCCCGCGTACATCCGTTCGATCTCGTTCACGATGAGCTGCGTCGCGAAGACGACCGTCGAGTTCTTGGTCTGCGTGAACCCGGCGAACGCGCCGGGGTAGTGCAGGTCGGCGCCGACGCTCGAACTGGCGCTGTAGGCCAGCCCGTTGTCGTTGCGGACGATCTGCGTGATGCGCGACGAGAACGACCCGCCGCCCAGCGTGTAGTTCATCAGCTCGACGGCCGGGTAATCCGGGTCGTCCTGGGTGAGCGAGAGCGTGCCGACGCGGATGACGCCCTGGTTCGGCGTCGCCCCTTCGGGCTGCACCATGTACACGCCCGGCTTCGACGCCAGCCCCGCGACCTTCGGATAGTTGGGCACGGCCTTGATGTCGGCGGCGCGCCACTTGCCGAAGGTAGCCTCGAGCTTCTGCAGCATCTCGGCCTTGTTGAAGTCGCCCGCCACCACGAGGATCGCGTTGTTCGCGCCCCAGTACTTCTTGTGCCACGCGACGATGTCAGCGCGCGTGACGTTGTTGATGGTCGCCTCGGTCGCCTCGGCCGTGATCGGCGAGTCCTCGCCGTACATCAGCTTGTCCCACGTGGTCGTGGCCACGCCGGTCAGGTTCCGGTTGCGGTTCCTGAGCGGCGCCGCCATGGCCTGCTTCTCGCGGGTGATCCGATCCTCGGGAAACGCGGGGTTGGTGAGCAGGTCGAGCCAGATCTTGAGCCCCTCGTCCAGATGCCGCATGTGGATCGAGAGCGAGGTCGGTGACACGCTGCCCGCGAGGATGTCCATCTGCTCGTTGATCTGGTCGGCCGTCATCGTCGTGGTGCCGCCCGAGCGCATCACCGAACCGCACAGGTTCTGGATGCCCAGTTTGTCCTTCGGCTCGAGGAACGAGCGCGAGCCGCCGCCACCGCCGCCGCGACCCTGTGGATAGAAGATCTCCTCACCCTCGTCGTCGCCGCCCATGCCGCGGCCACGACCGCCGCCGCCGCCACCGCCCGCGACCGGCGTCAGAAGCGTGGCTTCGAACCACGGAATTTCGTGGTCCTCCGCGAGGTAGACCACCAGCCCGTTCGACAGCGTCGTCCGGTAGTCGGCGGCCTTCGGCACCTTGAAATCGAGCGGCGGAAACTTGCCGAGGAAATCCTCGGCGCGTGGGCCTTTCGCCTTCGCACCCGGCGCCGCGGCCGGGGCACTCTTCGTCCCGGCCTGAGGGCCGGAACCTGCCGCAGATGCCTTCTGCACCGGCGCCTTGGGCGCCTGTGCCTGTGTCGCCATTGCCCCGACCACGACGAGCAGGGCGGCGACCAGGATGGATATCAGTGTTCTCTTGATCATGTTCATATCCTCCTCGCGCCTTACTGCTCGCGCTCGTTCGGGGCCGTCATGCCGCGGCCGCCACCGCCGTCACGTTCCAGGATGCCGGTGACGCAGTTGTCGCGGGTGAAATACTTCTGCGCGACCGCCATCATCTGCTCGGGCGTCACGGCCATCCGCGCCTTGAACTGATCCTCGATGTGCTGCCACCGGTAGGCGACATCCATGCTGGCCAGCGTCCCGGCGATGCCGGTGCCGGCGAGGCTCTGGAGGTACTGCGCCTCGACCGACGTCTTGATGCGATCCAGGACCTTCGCGTCGACGGGCGTCTTCTTGGCGTCCTCGATGTAGGTCCAGAGCTCCTTTTCGATCTGGTCGAGCGGCACGGCCAGTGCGCCCTGCACTTCCCGGCCGCCCGCGCTTATCTGGAACCGGCCGTCGTACTCGGAGTTGGACGCGTTGGCGCTGACGCTCATCGCGTGCTGCTGCTTTTCGACCAGGTCCATGTACATCTTGCCCGTGCGCGCGCTCATCACGCGGCCGAGCATGAAGAGGGCGGGCAGGTCGTCGTGCCAGATCGGCGGAATGTGGAAGAGCAGCGTCACGTTCGGGGTGGTGGCGGCCCGTCCGATGACCCGCTTCTCGATGTAGGGCGGGTTGAAATTCGGGCTGATCGTGCGCCTGTAGTACTCGGGCGTCGGCTCCTCGGTGCGCACGCGCGGCGACTTGCCCTTCGGCTTGATGGGCCCGAAGTACTTCGTCACGAGCGGCATGATCTTCGCGGGGTCGACGTCGCCCACCAGCACGAGCGTCGCGTTGTCCGGCCGGTAGAACTGCTCGCGGTAGTCGATCATCTCCTGCTTGGTGACCTTGCTGATGTCCGACATCCAGCCGACCACTTCCCAGTGGTACGGGCTCGCGGCGTAGAAGGTCGCGTTGAGCTGCTCCTGGAAGAAGAAGCCCGGACCGTTCTCACTCTGGCGGCGCTCCTCGGTGATGACGTCGCGCTCGGAGTAGAACTCGCGGAACACCGGGTTCACCATCCGGTCGGCTTCGAGCGCCAGGTACATCTCGATCGCGTTCTTCGGCAGCGTGACGTAGTACTGCGTCATCTCCTGGCCGGTGGACGCGTTGATGCCGGTACCGCCCGCCTGCTGGTAGCCGCCCCAGATCTCCTCGCTGACGATCGTCTCTTTCTTTTCCTTGTCGATCAGCGCGGACACCTGTTTCTTGAGCGACGCGATCTTCGCGTCGTCGCGCCCCCTGGGCTTCGCTTCTTCGTCGGCCACTTTCGCCATCAGCGCGTCGATCTGCCGGTTGTACTCGTCGTCTTTGGCGAGGGTGCCCGGCTTGATGCCCATGGACCGCGTCCCCTTGAACATCATGTGCTCGTGGAAGTGCGAAATGCCGGTGATGCCGGGGCGCTCGTTCACCGAGCCGACCCGGTAGGCCAGGATGCACCGGATCAGCGGCGCCTCCGGACGTTTCACCATGAGAACTTTCAGCCCGTTGGGCAGCACGCGTTCGATGACCTGGTCCTTGAGGCTCGGAATCTGTTGACCGGTCAGCGGCGCGACGATGCCCAGCAGGCACAGGGCGAGGGCGATCGACATCACTCGTCTGTGCGTCATACGGCGGTCTCCTCGACAGCGGGTGGCGGGATGCGGGGGCGGCCGGACGGCGCGGCCAGTGCGCGCGCGGCAGAAAAGTGCGACACAGGATAGCACAGACGAGATAGCGCTCATCGTTGGTCGTTGGTCGTTGGTCGTTGGTCGTTGGTCGTTGGTTGTTGGCCGTTGGTTGTTGGTCGGGGTCGTTCGTCGTTCGTCGTTGGCTTGCCCACCGTAGCTCGCATCCGGACGAACGAGCGAAGGTGGGTCGGGGTCGTTGGTCCACCGGCGGGTCGGGGGGGGCCGAGGCGACAGCGTTGAGGGCGCGATTACGAATCCGCAATCGCCAAGCGCCCGGCAACGGCGCGATCGGCCGCTAAGTCGTGAGATGGCGGGACGTTCGCGATCGGCGGGACGTGGTACTCCGCTTGCTCAATCGGACCGCCATGACGAAAACGGCTCGGACGACCTCTTTTCGACACCTCAGCGCCAGAATCGTGACCGCACGCCTCGCTCGGCTTGCCATCCTGGCGACATGCGCGCTCGTTTTGACCGGATCCGCCGCACGGGCGCAACAGCCCGGGATCGGTGTGCGCGCGGGGGTCAGCGGCTCGCCAGACCAGTTCTACTTCGGGGCGCACTTCGACACCGGCCCGATCATCGACCGCCTGTCGTTCCGGCCCAACGCGGAGATTGGCGTGGGGGACGACCGGACCTCCGTGTCGGGCAATTTCGAATTCGTCTACTGGTGGCCGATCCCGAAGCACCCGTTTCGCATCTATGCGGGCGGCGGGCCGGCGGTGAACCTGTTCCGGTTCAACGACGCGCACGGCGGCAACACCGAGGTGGACCCGGGCTTCAACATCGTCGGCGGCATCGCCCACACCGGCGGCCTCTTCGCCGAGGTGAAGCTGGGCTTCATCGACAGCCCGCAGGTGAAGTTCGGGATCGGGTATACGTGGAAGTAGCGCGGCGCGCGAAGGCCGCCGCGCCGTGCTACGTGCCGGGTGCTTCGTGCTGTGTGCGCGGACCCAGCACGTAGCACCCAGCACGCAGCGCCCCGCACATGGCACTCAGCACGTAGCACCGCACCCCGCACTCCGCACCTCGCACGCCGCACTACTTCAACAGATCATTGATCTCCCGCACCGCCTTCGTGTCGAACTTTGGCTTGCGCTCGTTGGTCAGCAGGCCATTCACTTCCTGCTCGACGTCGGTCAGCTGCGTGTAGCACACGCCGGCAAACGCCGGGATGCGCGCGATGGCGGCGTAGAGCCCGCGCAGCCGTTCGAGCGCCGCCTCAGGGCTCTTCTCCACGCCTGCATAGCCCCACGCGTCGCCCGGCACCTGGTGGCCGGGCGGGATGAACGCGATGCCGCCGAACTCCGACAGGTAGACGGGCGAACCGTTGTAGCGGAAGCCCGGCACCAGCACGGGCGTCCCCGCGCTCGGGATCGTCGTCCCCGCCCCCAGGACCCGCGCGTTGGCGAAACCGGCATAGCGCTCGCGCAGGTCGTCACCGGTCCTGGCGTAGTCGTGCACCGCGAACAGGTCCGTCGTCTCGGTGTGTTCCCACCCTTCGTTGTCGATGACCGGCCTCGACGGGTCCAGCGTGCGCGTCAGCCAGTACAACTCCTGCAGGTGCGCCTGCTGGCGCGGGTCGCGCAGGTTCGGCACGCCCCAGCTCTCGTTGAGCGGCGCCCAGATGACGATCGAGGGGTGGTTGCGATCGCGCCGCACGGCCTCGATCTACTCGCGCGTGAAGCGGGCGACGTACTCGTCGGTGAACACGTAGGCGTTGGGCATCTCGGCCGACACGAGGAACCCGAGGCGGTCGGCCCAATAGAGGTAGCGCGGGTCTTCGATCTTCTGGTGCTTCCGCGCGCCGTTGAACCCCATCTCCTTCGCCAGCGCGATATCGCGCTGGATGGCCTCGTCGGTCGGCGGCGTCATCACGCTCTCGGGCCAGTAGCCCTGGTCGAGCACCAGCTTCAGATAGATCGGATTGTGATTGAGCGTCACCCGGCCGCCCTCGACACCGACATCCCGGAAGCCGAAATACGACGCGACGCGATCGATGACGGTCGCTCCGCGCCGAAGTTCCAGCGTCACCTCGTACAGGTTCGGCGACCGCGGCGTCCACAGCCGCGGCTCGGCCACGACCACGCCCACGACGGCGCGGGTGCCCGCGGCGCGGACCGTCGCGCTCGTGATCTCCGGTCGCGGCGTGGGACCGGCCGCCGGGGCCGCTGCGCCTGTGGCCGGGGCGATCGGCGCCAGGCTGCGGACGGCCACACGCAGATCGAGGTCGGCCTGCGGGCGCGCGATGGCCGCTTCGAACCGCACCGCGCCGTCGAGCGCCGCGTCGATCTTCACGTTGTCCAGGTACGTGTCGCCCACCTCATCCAGCCAAACCGGCTGCCAGATGCCGCTCGTGCGCGTGTAGAAGATGCTCCGGGACTTCGGTTCCCAGTACTGCTTGCCTCGTGGAATCGACCGATCGGTCGGCATGTTCTCCGCGCGCACCGCGATCGTGTTCGACCCGCTCCTGAGGTACGGCGTGATGTCGAAGCGCAACGGTGTTTCACCGCCTTCGTGGCTGCCCGCCACCTGGCCGTTGACCCACACGGTCGCGCGATAGAACACGGCGCCGAAGTTCAGGAGCACACGCTGGTCTTTCCAGTCGGCGGGGACCGTGAACGTCCTCCGGTACCAGAGCCACGGGTGGAACGCGGTGTCGTTGATGCCGCCTGACGCACTCTCGAAGCAGTACGGCACCTTGATGGTGCGCGAGAACGCGCGCGCCGACGTTGGCCACCCCTGCTCGAGCCCGACGTTCCCGTCGTCGAACTCGAACTGCCACTCGCCGTTCAGGGTCACCCATCGCTCGCGTTGAAACTGCGGCTGGGGATACTCGGGACGGGGAGGCGGTTGCTCGGTCGCCGGGGACACCGTGAACGCCAGCAGGAGGACTCCCGCGAACAGAATTGTTTTGCTCACCGTTATGCCTCCGCGATCAGTACGCTTGCGTGTCGGTAGACGCCTGGACTGCTGTGCCAGAATCCGAGTCGGCCAGTGTGAGTTGCACGAGCAATGGCGCAGCCGCGGCCCTCGACGAGCCGTCGGTCGTCGGGGAAAACTCCGCGACGCCACGCCGCTGTCCGGCGTCAACCGCCGGCAGCCTCCAATGGCTTGGTGTACGGGAGTGGGCGCCAGTCGGCCGCCGGGGAAAGCGCCGTGTCGCGCGTCTTCTTCCTGATTGACCGCCGACGACCAGTGCCGCCGAGCCGTTTTGCCGCGGTGCCGAGCCGGCTTGCGACCTCTCACATTCCACATTCCGCGAAGCGCATGACAAGCCGTCTACCGACTACCGACGGCCTTCCCCCGCCCGAACAGCGGCTCTCCCGCGCGGGCCATCCAGAACGCCATCGCGGCAAGGGCGGCGACGGCCGCCATGGTTGCCCACCCGCTCGCAAAGTACAGCCGGTTCGGATCGAGCGTGAGCGGCAAACGATCCAGTACGAACTCGACGAAGAACATCACGACCGCCGCCAACAACCCGATTCGCAGGATGACCCAGAGGGTGAGCGCGATAGTGACGGCGGCGAACACCGCGGTGGAAATCCGCGCACCAGCCGGGCTGTCGACGATCGACAGCGATGTGAACAGCGCGCGCACGCCGCACCGCAGGAGGAACAGAACCGGCGGGTGTCAGGGTTGGGCGTGCGGCAGCTTGGGCAGAGCATGCGACATTCTAGTCCGCATCATTCACGAGCGCTGCGGCCATTGATGGTGTCCCCGGTTCGCCCGCTGCCAAGTCCAAAGGCCGAAGGTCCAGGGCCCAAGGCCCATGTCATTTCACGGTGTAGCTCAGACCAAAGAAGCACACGCGCCCGGTGGCGAGCTTGAATGGGTGGTTCTTGTCGACCGGCGCCTGGCCGATTGTCTCGCCAGGTCCCGGCCCGCTCACGAGCAGCCACGCCGCGCCGGCGTTCACGGCGAGGCCGCGAATGATCGCGATGCCGGCACCGGCGGCCGCTCCGAAGTCCGGCGTGATCGTGGCGCCGGCAAAGAAGCGAACGCGCTCGGCCCACGTCTGGCTGAAGGCGGCCGCGTCGTACGGCCGCGGGTGAATGTTGACAACGGCCATCGTCAACAGGCTGGGCAACGGATCGTCGGTCAGCGTTCCCTGGTCGACTTTCACGCGCGTGGCGCCGAGCGTCGGCGCGCCAACCATGACGGCGGTCATCAGGGCGAACGAGTAGCGGGTGTCGGGCACGTTCTGGAGCTTCGACTCGTTGCGGGCGATCTTCTGGCCGAAGGTCGCCACGAGCGCGCGGAACTTGTCGTCGACGACCAGCACCGGATCCTGCGCCGCGCCATTTGGCTCCCGCGAGCACGCGGCCACCTGTTCCTTGTACGCCTCGTCGAGCGCGTTCTCGAGCGCCTTGCCGCAGGCGTCCCGGCCGTCCTCCGCGTTCTTCGCCGCTTGACAGGCCTCGCCCAGTGCCACCGTCGCGATGGCGTGGCGATACGCTTCGGCGAGCTGCGCGGCGCAGATCGAGGTGCGCGCCTCGCGGTGCTCCACCTGCATCGCCAGTTCGTCCGCGCCATGCACGAATTTCGCCGCAGTCGTCGGCACGATGATGGCGTCGGCCACCTGGACGTCGGCGCGGCTGTACGGCAGCTGTGGCCGGTAGAGCGCGAATCTCGCGCCTGGCAGAGTCGGAGCTTCCGGGACGGCGAAGAGGTTCGTCCGGTCACGCACGGTCGCGACGAACCCGAGAAAATCGACCTTCTTGAGCACGTCGGGAATCTGTTCGAGCAGCGGGTTCGCGACCGGCGTCGAGACGTAGACGCTGTGGAGCATGCTCTGCTCGTCATCGGCAACCAGGATGTCGATGAGGCGCTGCCTGCTGCCGGTCGTGATTCCGTTCAGCCGCGTCGCCTGGTCGGGCCGCCGCCCCTCGTGGACGAGCAATTGGAACGCTTTCGGTTTCCCGTCCACATCGGTCCCCTGCCAGACCAGCCGGTAGTAATCCCTCCCTACGTTGCCCATGTCTGATGAGAGATCCTTCCGGGCCGCGAGCGCCTGAACGAGCCTGAGGCCGAACGCGTGCAGTACCTCAGAGTCGCCCGCCAGCTGCAGGCGCGTCAGCTCCTGAAGCGGCGTCACGCAGGCGCCCTTCGCCGAGAGCACGCAGAACGGCCAGCCTGTGCAGTCCTTGGCGCAGGTGCCGGTCGTCTCGCGCAAGGTCAGCGGCACCGAGGAGATCTGGGCGGTGGCTGGAGACGAACCCGCGATGGCGAAGACGAGGAACACGCCGAGCGAGATGGCTCTCGATCGCATCGGTGCCCTCCCGGAGAGGTGGCGGCGACGCGATCCTCGGACGCGTCCGGTTGGGTTGTCAACGGGCGGCGTGCAGAAAGTGTGCAGGCGGGCCCGCCGCGTTATGATGTACCCGCCTTGAAGCCGATTCCCCTGACCCTGGCCGCGTGGCTCGTCGCGATCGCGCTGGGCGTGTCTGCGCTCGTCTTTGGCCAGGTGCCGGCGCCGGCGGCGACGCCGCTCGTGCTGCTGTCCTCGGCCGGGCGCCGCGCCGTGCCGACCACGGTCGTCTCCGACCGCGAGATGGTCGCGCTCGACGATCTCGCTTCGGCGTTCCAGCTGTCGCTGCGCGATGATCCGCTGGCCGGCGGGATGACCATCACCTTCAAGGGAAAGACGATCGCGCTGATGCCCGACCAGGCGATCGCCTCGGTCGGGGGCCGCCTGGTGTCGCTTCCCGCTCCGGTCGTCCGCAGCGGCAAGCGCTGGCTGGTCCCGATCGAGTTCATCGACCGGGCCCTGGCGCTCGTCTACGACACGAAGCTGGACCTCCGGAAGGCATCGCACCTGGTCGTCATCGGCGATCTGCGCGTGCCGCGCCTCGTGATCCGGCCGGAGCTGCAGGGCGGCCAGGCGCGGGTCACCTTCGACACCTCGCCGAAGACCTCGAACACGATCGTGCAGGAGCCCACCCGGCTCCTGGTCCGCTTCGACGCCGACGCGCTGGACGCCACGATGCCCGCGGTCGCGACGCAGGGACTCGTGGACACGATCCGTTTCGGCGATCAGCCGAACACCATCGCGATCGTGCTTGGCCCCCGGTTCGGATCGTTTCGCGCAACCCTGGTGCCCACCGATGCCGCGTCGAGCCGGATCGTCATCGACGTGACGGCGGCCGGAGCCGCCAGCGCGCCCGCCATTCCGGTCCCGCCGCCAGCCACGCCGCCCTCGGCCGCGCCGCCTGCCGCCCCGTTGGAGCCGGTCCCTCCGCTGCCGCCGGGCATCCGCACGATCGTCATCGATCCTGGCCACGGAGGATCGGAGGAGGGCGCGCGGGGCGCCTCGGGCAGCCTCGAAAAGGATCTGACGCTCAGCGTGGCGCGCCGGCTGAAAGCCGCCATCGAGGCCCGGCTCGGGTTGCGCGCGCTGCTCACGCGCGACGGCGACACGGCCGTCTCGCTCGACGACCGCGCCGCGTTTGCGAACAACAACAAGGCGGACCTGTTCATCAGCCTCCACGCCAACGCGTCGCTCAAGAAGGACGTCAAGGGCGCCGAGGTGTTCTACCTGAGTCCCGAGGGGTACGCGCAGGCGCAGCAGGCCGCCACGTCCACCACGACGCTGCCCGCGTTCGGCGGCGGATCGCGCGACATCGATCTCATTCTCTGGGAGGTCGCCCAGACGCAGCACCTGACGCAATCGGCGGTGCTGGCCGGCCTGGTCGAACAGGAGTTGCGCGCGCACGTCCCGATGAGCGTCCACCCGGTCCAGCAGGCGCCGTTCCGGGTGCTCGTGGGCGCCAACATGCCCGCGATCCTCGTCGAGATGGGGTTCCTCACCAACGCGGAGCAGGACCAGGCGCTCAAGTCGAACGAGTTCCAGAACACGATCGCGCAGGCGCTGTTCGACGCGATCGTGCGCTTCCGCGACACGATCGAGCGCGGGCAGCCGCCCTCGACGACCACGCCGGCTGCACGGCCCGCCGGTCTCCCATGACAGGCACCAGGGCCTTCGGTCTCATCCTGCTCGTCCTGCTCGTGGCTGCCGTGGGCATCGTGCTCATCGTCGTCGGGCCACAGTGGTATGCTGCCGACAGGGTCGCCGGCCGGCCCGCGACCGCCACGGCGGAGCCGGTGGCGATCCGGAAGATCCACGCGACGCTGTTCTACGTGTCGGAGGACGGCGAGCGCCTGGTGCCGATCGAGCGCGAGGTACCCTACGGGGACGGCCTGCTCGAACAGGCCAAGCGGATCGTGGAGGCGGAGATCGGGTCGGCGCCCTCGCCGCTGGTCTCGGCGCTGCCGGCGGCGACGAAACTGCGGGCCCTGTACGTCAGCGGGCAGGGCGACGCGTTCGTCGATTTCAGCACCGACCTGGTGACCGCGCACCCGGGCGGCTCGCTGAACGAACTGCTGACCGTCTACGCGGTGGTCGACGCCTTGACCGCGAACCTTCCCGCGGTGCACGCGGTGCAGATCCTGGTGGACGGCCGCGAAGTGGATACGCTGGCCGGCCACGTGGACCTGCGCCGCCCGCTGGCGAAAAGCGCGCGCTGGGTCACCGATGCCGCGCGCAGCCAGTAATCACGGCCAACGACCAACGACGCTGACCAACAACCAATGACCAACGACTACTGCAGATCAGACGGGAGGCTGACGAACCAGCTTCGTCCGACCACCCTCACCCCGAATTACCTCGCGCACGCCGAGGGCTCGGTGCTCATCGAGGTCGGGCGCACGCGCGTTCTGTGCGCCGCCAGCGTCGAAGAGCGCGTGCCGCAGTTTCTCAAGAACAGCGGGAAGGGCTGGGTCACGGCCGAGTACGGCATGCTGCCGCGCGCCACCTCCAGCCGCATGCCGCGCGAGGCATCGACCGGCAGGGTCGGCGGTCGGACGCACGAGATCCAGCGGCTCATCGGCCGCTCGCTGCGTGCCGTCACGCGCCTGAACCAGCTGGGCGAGCGGACGATCTGGCTCGACTGCGACGTCATCCAGGCGGACGGCGGCACGCGCACCGCGGCAATCACCGGCGCCTTCGTCGCGCTCGTGCTCGCGCTCGAACAGCTGCGCGCCAGGGGCGTGCTCGGCACGGTGCCGGTGGACGACTACGTCGCGGCGACCAGCGTGGGCATCGTCGACGCCACCCCGCTGCTCGACCTCGCCTACGACGAGGATTCGAAGGCCGAGGTGGACATGAACATCGTCAAGACCGGCCACGGCGAGTTCATCGAAGTGCAGGGCACCGCCGAGCACAAGCCGTTCGATCGCGCGACGCTCGACCGGCTGCTGGCGCTGGCCGATGAAGGCATCCGCCAGATGATCCAGTTCCAGCGCGAGATCGTCGGCGCGATGATCAAAACGCCTCAGGAATCAGGAATCAGGAGTCAGGAATCAGGAACCTGAAGCCCGGAGCCTGGAGCCTGCGTGATCAGTTCGTGCCGATCTTCGGAACCAGGTATCGCCGGAAGTCGATGCCGCCGCCCTGCTTCATCAGCGCTTCGATCGCCTCGATGCTCTTCGGCGCCGACGTGGTGATCACCTCGTGCCCGCCTGGCGTCACGAGCACGTCGTCTTCGACGCGGATGCCGAGGCTTTCCTCCGGAAGGTCGAGTCCCGGTTCGATCGTCACCACCATGCCCGCCTCGAGCACGGCCGTCGAGCCGACGTCGTGCACCTGCAGGCCGATCGGATGCGTCGGGCCGTGCAGCGAGTACCGGATCGTTTCCGCCTTGTCCTTGATCACGCCCAGCTCGAGCAACCCCTCGCCCAGGACGTCCTGGACCTTCGCACTCACGTCGCGCATGCTCGCGCCCGGCTTCAGCATCTCGATCGCCTGCTCGTTGGCGCCGAGGACGATCTCGTAGATGTCGCGCTGGCGCTTCGTGAACGTTCCGCTCATCGGGATCGTCCGCGTGATGTCGCCCGAGTAGCCCTCGTACTCGGCGCCGAGGTCGACGACCACCAAGTCGCCCGCCGGTGCGGTTGGCGCGTCCTGTGTCCCGGCTGCCGCCTGGCCCGAGCGCGCGGCCGGCGGCGGAGCCACCGCCTTGAAGAGGATCTCCGTCGGGACTCGGAGGCGGACGCCCGGCGGAAGGCCGAGTGACGTCCGAAGTCCGGAGGTCGAGGTCCGAAGTGCGAGGCCCGAGAGCGCCGCGCTACAATCAGCCCATGCGTCTGCTCGTCGCCACCAGCAACCCGGACAAGCTTCGCGAGATTCGCCACATCCTCGCCGGCCTGCCGGTCGAGATCGTCAGCCTTGGCGCGTTTCCCGGCGTGGCGCCGCCGGCCGAAACCGGCAGCACTTTCGCCGAGAATGCACGTGCGAAGGCGACATACTACGCGGAGGCCTGCGACACGATTGCGGTCGCCGAAGACTCGGGCCTCGAGATCGACGCGCTCGGCGGCGAGCCGGGCGTGCACTCGGCCAGGTTCGGCGGTATCGTCGGCGGCTACCCGCGCAAGTTCGAGATCATCTACGAGCGCCTGCGCGGACGCCAGTCCGCCAGCAGCCCCGCGCGGTTCGTGTGCGCGCTGGCCGTCGCGCACGACCGGCACGTGCTCTTCGAAGCCCGGGGCGTCATCGAAGGCCGCATCGCGGACGGCCCGCGGGGAGACGGCGGTTTCGGCTACGACCCGATCTTCTACTACCCCCCGCTGGGCAAGACGCTCGCCGAGATCCCCGAAGATCAGAAGGCACAGGTGAGCCACCGCGGGCACGCCTTCCGGCAACTGCGCGCGTTTCTGGAGAAGAGAGCAGACTAGTGCGGGGTGCGCGGTGCGAGGTGCGGAGTGCGGTGCGACGTGCTGCGTACTGTGCAACGTGCGGTGCCGATGGGCGCGACGTGGCGCGTAGCACCTCGCATGCACCCAGCACCGCACCGTAGCACAGCACCGCGCACGTCGCACTACGCACGTCGCACTTCGCACTTTCTTTTGGGCAGGCCGCGGGCGGAGACCCGATGGTTTCCGCCCGGGATCAATGAGGAAGGCTTCACGGCCGGCTCACGGCACGTTGGTGGAATCAACGGCCAACCGGCAGGGTAGGAAAAATCGGCGACTGAATCAGGTTCGTCGGGATCTACCGCTGCGCTTCGCACGATACGTCATGGCACTCCTGGGCAATCGCGTCGGGCGCCTGGCCGCAGCCGGACGCCTCGCCGCAGGGGCGAAGCCGAACTCGAACGGATGAACGCACCGTCGCCGGTGCGCGTCAGAAACTTCAGATCGACAAGCACCCCCAGAACCGCGTCGCACGCCGGCTCCTCGAGATCCCAGAGACGCTGCGCCTGGGCGGGGGTCAGCCGCAGGCCGGGCATCTCGAGGTACTCGCCCTGGATGCGCCGCACAACGTCGGCGATCCGCGTGTCTGCCATGACGCGAACTCCGGGGATTGAAAAAATGGGGGCGGGGGACGCGATGAGCCAGAGCAACCGGCGTGCCATGCTTCAGCCTGGGAGCAAGGTGCAGCAGTAACTGCCTGTCATTGCTCAGGTTCCGCTGGCGCGCCAGGACTCATCGTCGGGATAGGCGACCGAGCACGTCGCCTCTGCTGTCAGATCCTGAGACGACCGCGCGGTGCCTCTGTCAGGAATCGCTTCAACCCGCTACCGGGCGGCCTGAAGCGATCGGCTTTCTGGCAGGATTGGGTGAATCTGCGGCATATAATCGGCGACATGCGCGGATCGAAGCGGGCCCGCGACGGCCCGAGCCGTGAGACGCAAGACGCCGAACCCGAGTCAGGCCCCCGGCATCCGCCGCCTGCGGAGCAGCGCCTGGACGTGTGGCTGGACGTGGCGTGCCTGTTCAAGACGCGTTCTGAAGCGCAGAAGGCGTGCAACGGCGGCAAGGTTGAGGTCAACCGCGATCCAGGCAAGCCGCACCGCCAGGTCCGGTCCGGCGACGAGGTGAGCATCACGCGCACGCACGGCAAGCAGACCGTCATCATCTGCGGCCTGGCTGAACACCACGTGCCCAGGGCGCTCGCCCGCGAGCTCTATCGCGACGAGACGCCGCCGCCGACGCCCGAAGAAATCGAGTTGCGGCGCATGGAGCGCCTCGTACGCCCCGTTCACCCGGTGGGACGCCCCGACAAACGCGATCGCCGCGCGCTGCGTCGGTTCAAGGGATTCTGATCCGCGCCATCGCGTCGCGCCGCCCTACTCCTTCCGCCAGGTCAGCTCCATGCGCACCGGGATCTCGTTCTTGACGGGGATGGCCAGCAGCGAGGGCGGGTCGATCTTGAAGTCGGCCAGCGTGGCGGGAATCGTTCCCGTGATGCGAGTCTCGTTTCCCCGGGTCACCAGCTGAAACGGGACCTGCTTGTACTGGGATGTCTGCCCCGCGAACTCCACCTCGAGATCCGCATGGATCGTGGCCGAGGCGGCGGCGTCTTCGGGCAGTCGGGTCCGCACCGTCACCATCGGGAACTGCGCGCCGCGCACTACCTGCACCATGTGGAGGTCGCGGTTGCTGTCCCCTGAATCGAACGACTTGACCGGCACCGCGATCAGGAAGTCGCATTGGCCGGCGCTGCACGTGCCCTTGCCTCGCGCCGCGTGGCTGGTGCCTTCGCTCTGATGGAGCGGGTGCGACACGTGATAGGTGAGCGTCGATTGCTGGAGCACCCACTGACTGTCCGGTGCGGCAAGCAGAGGACGCGTCAGGAACAGGAGAAGAGCGACCGCAACGATCCTGGGCATAAGCGCTCCGCTAGAACTTGACCGACACGGCCATGATGGCGGCGCCGTACGCGCCCGCCGTGACGATGCCGACCGGCCCGTGCCAACTCGCGAGTCCGTGGACCCGTTCGCCGCGGCCCCGCTGCGCGTACGCCATCGCGCCCAGCACGGGCGTCAGGATCATGCCGGTGCCGTGGATCCACGCCAGGATCCGGTGCGCCCGGATCGATCCGCGAGCCGGGCTTCCCGGCACCTTGGGCGCGAAGATGGCGAACGACGCGGTCGTGGCATAGAGGCCGGCAGTCAGCGAGCCGAGCGCGGCGTGCACCCGCCGGCCGGTGGTGGTGGGCTGCCTGCCGCCCGCGAAGGTGCCGGCGATGACGGTGGCAACCAGCGGAGCGGTGGTGATCAACCCGAGCCGCTGATGGATCTTGAGCATGTGCGATCGCTTGTCGAGCCGCGCCTGCTCTTCCGCACTGCCCTGGATCTGCTCTGGACGGAAGCCCAGGTCCGACAGCGACGGCGCCGCCGCCTTGCTCGCGGTGACCGCCAGAACCAGGTCCAGGTTCTGCCTCGCGTCGGCCGCCAGCGTGACCTTGGTCGTTCGCGTGGTGAACCCCGCCGCCGAGACGGACACCTCGTAATCGCCTGGCGCGAGATTCGAGATCGTGTAGGCCCCGGCGGAATTGGTGCGCGCGTCTGTTGACTGCCCCGAGGCGAGGTTCTTCACCGAGACCTGGGCGCCGGCAATGGCCGCGCCTGACGGATCGGTGACGGCGCCCGAGACCGTGCCACCCCCGGCCTGCGCCCACGATGGACTCGGGCCCGCGAGCCAGAGCGCCACGATCGCCACTGCACACGCGCGTCTCGCTGCCGCTGAATGCATCGCACGTCTCCTCTTGGAGGCACACCATCGGCCGATCGGCCACTGGCGCCTGGCGGTAATGAATATGAAGTCCATCGTATATGAACCGCCGGGCCGCGGCGCAGATTTGTGTGGGCGCGGTGTCGGCGCGGGCCGCCGCAAAACCTCCCGATGACCTGATCGCGTGGATGGGCTGCTGCGGAAAACCCGCCCAGCTCGCAGCGGGTCCCGGAATCGTCCTGGCGCGCACGACCGCAGCGCAGTACTTCGGCCAGAACAAGGTCCAGTACCGCCGGTTCGATTTCCGCATTCTGCAGACCGCGCACTTCGACATCTACTACTACACGTCCGAGCAGGACGCGGTGTACCAGGCGGCGCGGATGGCCGAGCGCTGGTACGATCACCTGTCGCGCGTGCTCGCGCACACGCTGCACGACCGCCAGCCGCTGGTGCTCTACGCGTCGCACCCGGATTTCGCCCAGACCAACGTCGTCGCCGAGAGCCCGCGCGAAGGCACGGGCGGCTTCACCGAGTCGGACAAGAACCGCGCCGTTCTGCCCTTCGGCGCGAGCCTCGCCGAAACGAACCGCGTGCTCGGCCACGAGCTCGTGCACGCCTTCCAGTACGGAAGGGCTGGACCTTCAGCTTCAACCTGATTCCCGGATTCTAGGCATCGCTGGAGCCAGCGAGCCTGAAGCCCGAGCCGCGCCAGAAGCCTGGGGCCCGGAGCCTGGAGCCGTCTCGAACTTCCCGGCGTTCCGCCGCGCCACGGCAATCCCTCTCGGTCGCCTCCCGACATTTGCTAGACTCGAAGGAATTGACGATTGCGAGGAGGACGCTCGTGAAACGCACATCCATCGTGGCCGCGATGTTGGCGATGCTGTGGCTCCAGGGCAACGCGGGCCAGGCAGCCGCAACGGGCCCGGCCGTGCAGACTGCGAAGGGCCACGCCGCCCAGGCGCCAGCGGCAAAGGCCGGCACCAGTGAGACCAAGGACCGCATGACACCCGCGACCTTCGAGGGCCTCGCACCGCGGCCCATCGGTCCCGCGGTCACCTCCGGTCGCGTCCTCGACTTCGCGGTGCAGCCGGGCAACCACTCGACCTACTACGTCGCGTCGGTTGGCGGCGTCTGGAAGACCGTGAACGCCGGCATCAGCTGGACGCCGGTCTTCGACTCTGAAGGGTCGTTCTCGATCGGCTGCGTCACAATCGATCCGAACGACCCGCTGACGGTCTGGGTCGGCACCGGCGAGAACAACAGCCAGCGCAGCGTTTCCTACGGCGACGGCGTCTACAAGTCGATCGACGCCGGGAAATCCTGGACCAATACCGGTCTCAAGAACTCGATGCACATCGGCAAGATCGTCGTCGATCCCCGCGCCTCGAACGTCGTCTACGTCGCGGCCATGGGCCCGCTCTGGTCGCCCGGCGGCGATCGCGGCCTCTACAAGACGACCGACGGCGGCAAGAACTGGAAGCGCGTCCTCGAGATCAGCGAGAACACCGGCGTCAGCGACATCGCCATGGATCCGCGCAACCCGGACGTGCTCTACGCCGCGGCCTACCAGCGCCGCCGTCACGTCTGGACGCTCATCGACGGCGGTCCCGAGTCCGCCATCTACAAGACGACCGACGCCGGCGCCACCTGGACGAAGATCGTCAAGGGGCTGCCGACCGACGATCTCGGCCGCATCGGCCTCGCCGTCGCGCCCACCAGTCCCGAGACGGTCTACGCGATCGTCGAGGCGGCGGGCGATGACGGCGGGTTCTTCCGCTCGCGCGACCGCGGCGCCAACTGGGAGAAGATGAGCAAGTACGTCAGCGGCGGGCCGCAGTACTACCAGGAGATCTTCGTCGACCCGAAGAACGCCGACCGCATCTACTCGATGGACGTCTACCTCTCGGTGAGCGACGATGGCGGCAAGACGTTTCACCATGCGGGCGAGCGCTTCAAGCACGTGGACAACCACGCGCTGTGGATCGACCCGGACAACACCGACCACCTGCTGAACGGCAACGACGGCGGCGTCTACGAGAGCTTCGACCGCGCCGCCACGTGGAACTTCAAGGCCAACCTGCCAGTCACGCAGTTCTACCGGGTCGCGACCGACAACGCGCTCCCCTTCTACAACGTCTACGGCGGCACCCAGGACAACCAGTCGCTCGGCGGGCCGTCGCGCACGACCACCGAGCACGGCATCACCAACGACATGTGGTTCGTCACGACCGGCGGCGACGGCTTCCAGAGCCGCGTCGACCAGGAAGATCCGAACATCGTCTACGCGGAGTCCCAGCACGGCGGCCTGGTCCGCTTCGATCGCCGCACGGGCGTGGCCATCGAGATCCAGCCGCAGCCCGGACCCGGCGAGCCGGCGCTCCGGTGGAACTGGGACTCGCCGATCCTGATCAGCCCGCACGCGCACACGCGCCTGTATTTCGCCGCGCAGCGCGTTTTCCGCAGCGACGATCGCGGCGACTCGTGGAAACCGATCAGCCCGGACCTGACCCGGCAGATCGACCGCAACAAGCTGAAGGTGATGGGCCGCGTGTGGAGCCCCGACGCGGTCGCCAAGAACACGTCCACCTCGTTCTACGGCAACATCGTCTCGCTGGCCGAGTCGCCGGTGAAGGAAGGCCTCATCTACGCCGGCACCGACGATGGCCTGATCCAGGTGACCGAGGACGGCGGCGCCAACTGGCGGAAGGTGGAGCGCGTGGCCGGCGTGCCGGAGAACACCTACGTCTCGCGCCTCGAGCCGTCGCCCTCGGATGCGGACGTCGCCTACGCGGCGTTCGACAACCACAAGATGGGCGACCTGAAGCCGTACCTGTTCCGCAGCGGGGACCGTGGCCGCACGTGGACCTCAATCACCGGGAACCTGCCCGAGCGCGGCTCGGTGTACGTCGTCGTCGAGGATCCCGGCAAGCGCGACCTGCTGTTCGCCGGCACCGAGTTCGGGCTGTTCTTCACGATCGACGGCGGGCGGGCGTGGACGCAGCTCAAGGGGAACTTCCCGGTCGTCGCCGTGCGGGACCTGACGATCCAGAAGCGCGAGAACGATCTCGCCATCGCGACGTTCGGGCGCGCGTTCTGGGTCCTCGACGACTACACGCCGCTGCGCCGGGTGACACCCGCGATGCTCGACGCCGACGCGGCGCTCTTCCCGGTCCGCAACGCGTGGATGTACATGGAGCAGTACCCGCTGGGCCTGCGCGACAACAGCTTCTTCGGTGAGTCGTTCTTCCGCGCGCCCAACCCGCCCTTCGGCGCGGTCTTCAGCTATTACCTGCGGGACGGGCTGAAGACGAAAAAGGAACTGCGACGCGAACAGGAGAAGAAGATCGAGAAGCAGGGCGGCGACGTGTTCTACCCGAGCTGGGATGAGTTGCGCGCCGAGGATCGCGAGGAAGCGCCGGCCATCCTGCTCGTCGTGACCGACGAGGCCGGCAACATCGTCCGGCGCGTGACGGGGCCCGTCACGGCCGGGTTCCACCGCGTCGCGTGGGACCTGCGATTCCCGCCGTCCGAGCCGACGACCACGCCGCCGCCGGAGGCGGACGATTTCTTCAGCAGCCCGCCGATGGGGCCGATGGCGGCTCCCGGCACCTATAAGGTCGCGCTCTTCAAGCGCGCCGACGGCAAGCTCGTCCCGCTCGGCGAACCGCAGACCTTCGTCACGCGGCCGCTTTCGACCTCCACGATGTCGGTCCAGGATCGCGCCGCCAACCTGCAGTTCGAGCAGAAGGTCGCGCGGCTGCAGCGGGCGGTGCTGGGTGCAGTCGAGGTGGTGCGCGAAACCGAGCACCAGATCTCGCTCGCGAAAAAAACCATCGACGACGCGCCGAAAGCCGACGCGAAACTGATGGACGATGTGCGCGCGCTGGAGACGCGGGTGAAGGACATCGATGTCGCGCTCGGCGGCGACCGAGTCGTCGCGCGCTACAGCGAACCGACGCCGCCGGCGATCGTCGATCGCGTGCAGGGCGTCGTCGGCGGCACGTGGGGGGCCGAAGCGCCGGCGACAGGGACCCAGCAGCGCTCGTACGCGATTGCCGCCGACGCCTTCGCGCCCGTGCTCGACAGGCTGCACGCGCTGGTGGAAGTGGACATGAAGGCGCTCGCGGACCGGTTGGAAGCGGTCGGTGCGCCCTGGTCGCCGGGGCGGGTGCCGAGGTGGGTTCCGGAGAAATAGGGGCGGAATATACTGCGCCCTATATCTCCAAATCCGGCGTTCGCCACCTCAGGCCGGGGAATCGCGCGTAGTCGTGGTCGGTTGTCACCCACTCGCACCCGGCCTCGATGGCGAGCGCCGCCAGGTACGCGTCGGGCACGAGGTTGCCGCGAACGCCCGCCGCGCGACACAGGCGCCCGAAGATCTCCCAATGCCGGTCGCCCGGCATGACGACGATGCAGTTGGGCTGCTCCCGCACCTCGCGCGCGAAGGCGAGGGCCTGGTTCAGCGGCGTCGGCGTCTTGAACACGCGCGGGTGCGTGACGATGCGCAGGAAGCCGGCGAGGACGATATCCGACATCCCGTAAGCCTCGTCGGACCGCATGACGGCCTCGAGCCACCGGCGAAAGGCCACATGGTTGGGCGCGTCCTGCCGATGCGCATAGACGAGGACGTTGACGTCGGCGAGGATCACCGTTCCTCCATCACCTCTTCCAGGGCGGCCGTGTCGTCCAGATCCACGCCCGCCACCAGCCCGTCGCCCCGGAACGTCGTCACGCGCACAGCGGCACGCGGCCGGCTCTTCCGGCGCGCCAGCCGTTCGCGCAGGGCATCCTCGATGATGGCGGTCAGCGTCTGATGCGACTCCGCCGCCAGCTTCTTGGCCTGGCCGAGCAGACCGGAATCGAGACGGATGGTCGTGCGCATCATCAAATCTTAGGGCGGTGACATATTGATGTCAACGGCGGCGGGGCTGGCAGGCCGGCGAGGAAGGCCGCGACCTATCGCGCCCTACAGGTTCCGCAGCACGGCCGCCGGCTCGACGCGCGCGGCACGCGAGGCGGGCACGACGGCCGCCACGATCGCGACCAGCGCGAGCAGCGCCGCGGCCGCGGCGTAGGTCGGGATGTCGATCGGCTGGACCCCGAACAGTTGGCTGGCGAGCAGCCGCGTGAGGGCCAGTGCGCCCAGGACGCCGGCGACCACGCCGCCCGCCACCCACGCCAGGTGCTGGCGGGCGACGAGGCCCACCACTTCGGCTGGCCGGGCGCCCAACGCAAGGCGGACCGCCACTTCGCCGGTCCGTCGCGCGACGGTGTGCGAGACCACGCCGTAAATCCCGAACGCCGCGAGCACGATTGCGGTCAGCGCGAACAGTCCAATCAGCACGAGCACGAAACGCGGCGACGCGGTGTCGGCCGCAATCAGTTCGTCCATGGTCTTCACGTCGGTGATCGGCTGGTCGGCGTCCACCGTGTGCATCTCATCGACGGCCCGGTTCGCGAGCGCGGCCGTCGGCACGCCCATCGTGCGAAGGACGAACGTCATTCCGTTGAACTTGTTGCCGACGCCCCACTGCGCTGCCGGTGTGAAGAACTCGGCGCGCGGGTCATCGTCCAGTCCCAGCTGGCGGACATTGCCGACGACGCCGACGATCTCCAGGTGGAGACGGGCAGCTGATGGCGCCGTCGTATCCGCGGGCGGCGTGGGGCCATCCACCGTGAGCGTCCGCCCGATCGCGGACCCGCCAGGCCAGTAGCGCTGCTCCATCCGCCGGCTGACGATGGCAACCGGAACGGCGCCGGCGCGGTCTGCCTCCGTGAAACTCCGCCCTCGCAGAACCGGGATCCCCATCGTCTCGAAGTATGCGGCGCTCACGGTGTGGAACGACGCCTGGCCGGACAGCGGGCGCGGTCCGTCCACGTCGAACGGGATGCTCCAGCTCTCGCGCCGCATGGGAAGCAGGCTGGTGGCGGCTGCCGAGCGCACCCCGGGCAGCCGGCGCAGGCGATCGAGCGCCTGCGTGACGTACGCGGACTGGGAGGCGCCATCGGGATATCGAGCCTCTGGCAGCGACACGCTCATCGTCAACAGGCGCTCGGTGCGGAATCCCGGGTCGACGGCCAGGAGCCGCCACAGCGTCGTGACCATCAGCCCGGCGCCCGCGAGCAGCACGAAGGACAAGGCCACCTCGATGGCGACGAGCGCCCCGGCCGAGCGAGTCCGGCCGGCGCCGGATGAGGACGCCCAGCCGGTTGCGGCGGAACTCGGCATGGGCCGGGTGGAGCGCACGGCCGGCAGGATGCCGAACAGGACGGCGGCGGTCGCCGAGATCGCGACGGTGAACGCGAGCACTGCGCCGTTGACCGTGATGCCGTTGTCCTGGATCCGGTTGAGGAACGACGTCTGTGCCGGCGCGATGGCCGCGAGCAGCGGCAACGCGCCGTAGGCCAGCAGGAGGCCGAGGCCGCCACCGAGCAGCGCGAGCACCCCCGATTCGGTCAGCATCTGCCGCAACAGGCGTTGCCGGCTGGCACCGATCGCCAGGCGAATCGCGATTTCGCGTTCACGCCCGACGCCTCGCGCGACGAGCAGGTTCGCCACGTTGGCACACGCGATGAGGAGCAGGAAGACGACGGCGCCGAACAGCACGAGCGCGGTCTTCTTTGTCCCCTGCGTGACGGCTTGATGGAGCGGAATGAGGCGGAAGCCCTGGCGCCGGTCGACTTCCGGATTCTGCCCGGCAATGCGGACGGCGATGCGATCGACTTCCGCCTGCGCCTGTTCGCGCGTCACGCCGCTCAAAAGACGCGCGACAACGCTCAGCTCAAAACGGCCCCTGTCTGCGTCGGGCTCGAGGGGGATGACCAGATCCGGTTCGTCGCCGCGGCGTGGCTGAAAGTGAAAGCTGCGCGGCAGCACGCCAACGATCACGAAATCCGCACCGTCGAGATGCACCGGCCTTCCGAGGATCGCGGCATCGGCGGCGAAGCGTCTCGCCCAGAGACCATGGGTGATGAGAGCGACGTGCAAATCGTCTTCAGGTCTGATCGTTCGCCCGAGAGCCGGGGCCACACCTAGCGTTTCGAACAGCCCCGGCGAGGCGGCGATCGCCGAAACGCGCTCGGCCGCGCCGCCGCCGGTCAGGTCGAAGCCCTTCCACCTGAACGCGGCTGCAATAGTCGTTGGTTGTTAGTTGTTGGTTGTTAGTCTTGGTCGTTGGTCGTTCGTTTTGGTCGTTGGTCAACGACCTGCCGACCAGTGACCGACGACTCTGGACGAACAACCAACGACTTCCTACCAACGACTAACGACCAACGACCAACGACTGTTGACCAACGACTGCTGAATAACACCAACAACCAACAACTAACGACCACATCAGGCGCCGGGCGAACTGGCGATGAGCAGCGTGATCTGGTTCGCGCCGTACTCCGCCACGTAGATGTTGCCGGCCGTGTCCACGCACACCGCGAGCGGCTCGTTGAGCGTGATCGGCAGGTCGAAGATGGCGTTCACTCCGCTGCCGTCGGGCGTCAGGATGACCCGCTTCACGTGCAGGTCGGTGTCGAAGGCTGCGCTGATCAGGTTGTGCAGCATCCCGCTGCTGAAGGCGGTGGAGGTGTACTCCGAGAGCCCGTCGCTGCTGTCGCCCCAGCCGCGCACGTAGTTGCCGATGTACTTCAGGAAGTTCCCGGGAGTCGGCTGCGCCGGCGAATAGAGGGTGCCGTCGCCCCAGACGCACTCGCCCCGCGCCGGGTTCGGGTGGCCGCCGTAGGTGCCCGCCGTGACCAGCCGCAGGAAATCCGGCGGCGTCCCGACGTCGATCGACGGCGTGCTGCCGCAGCCATCGCTCGCGCTCGGCGTGAGGCCCTGCGTGAGGTTCGGCGAATTGACGTTGATGTACAGCTTCCCGTTGCTGTGCCAGACGAGGTCGTACGGGTTCCGGTACCCGGTCGCGTAGATCTCGAACACGCCCTTGAATCCGCTGACCATCGACGCCGTCGCATTGTGCATGTCGATCGGCAGGTTCGACGGCAGGGCGCCCAGGTTCAGGCGCAGCACCGCCGCCGCCAGGTAGTACTCGGGCAGGTTCAGGAAGTAGCTGCTCGGCTGCCCGGCGTTCGTGTTGCTCCCCTGCGCGATGTACAGCCAGCCGTCCGGGCCGACGCGGATGCCGTTGGTCGCGTGCGCTTCGCGCGACCGCGGCAGGCCGACCACCAGGTCCTGGTTGCCGACGACGTTCATCGTGTTCCCGGTGCCGGGCTGCAGCGTCAACCGCGTGATCGTGCCCGAATACGTGTCGATCGACATGCTCGTGACGGTCGTCGAGAAGTAACTGTTGCTCACATACAGGATCACGTTCGACGCCGTGCTCGCCGGATCGAACGTCATCCCCGTCACCTGGCGTGCGGGCGTGGAGCTGGGCTGGCAGTTGAACGGCTGGTTGTTGACGTTGCAGATGAGCGACGGGTGATTGTAGATGGTGTCGATCTCCTGCACGTTCGTGACGGCCGTCTGCCCGGCCTGCGTGAGCTTGGTCTGGTCGAGCGTCAGGATGAAGATCTTGCCGTTGACGCCCGACACCCACAACCGGCCATCCGGTCCGAGCTTGACGACGGTCGGCCCGAGCAGGTTCGGGATGCCGACCGCGGTTCCCGACGCGGTGGCCGCGGCGAGCGCCTTCGTCGTGAACGTGGTGGGATTGGGCACCGTCGCGCTGGTGCTCACCGAGACGTTGTCGAACGTCGAGGTGTTGAGCGCCGACGTGTTGTGGCTGCACACGGTCAGGCCGACGAAGACGGTGGACGGCAGCCCGGCAATCGTCGCGCTGTTCACCAGCGTCCACGCGTTGCCGTCGGTCGAGGCGTACCCGGTGATCGTGGTCCCGTTGCGCACCAGCTTCACCCACACCGGCGCGGCCGCGACCTCGCCCTGGACGAAGGTCGTCGCCCCTCCGCTCGCCGTGCGGGCGAGCATTTCCATCCCGCCGCCGCCGGGTGTCGAGTTGGCGGGCGTCAGGTCGAGCGTCACCTCGGGGTCGCCCGCGTTGAGCGAGCTGCGGATCTGCACCCCGGCCTTCGCGTTCACGCTCGTGTTCGCCTCGGTCACGACACGCGCGGTGATCTGGCCGTTGCCGCTGAGCGTCTGGTAGACGAAGTTGAACGAGTCGGCGGTGCTCCAGATGTCGGCGCCCGCGCCCTTCACGGTGAACGTGCCCGTCGTGCCGTTGAACGTGGCGCTGCCGGCCAGGCCGACGCCCCCGACGTCCGCGTCGATCCACGGCGTGGGCAGCCCTCCGCCGCCGCCCGATCCGCTGACCGTGATGCTCACCGGCGCGGAGGTCGTCGCCAGGTTCGCGGTGTCGGTCGCCACCACCGTCAGCGAGTAGGTGCCGGCAGCCACGCCCGTCCACGTGAAGGAGTAGGGGCTGGTGGTGTCGGTGCCGATGAGCGTGTTCGTGGTGCCGTTATTGGCGAAGAAGTCCACCTTGGCCACCGGCGTCGCATCGGTGTCGGTCGCGTTCACCGCGATCGTGATGCTCGCCGGCGCCGTGAACACCGAGCCGGTTGTCGGGCTCGTGATCGAGACGGCCGGTGGCAGGTCGGTCGTTCCGGCCGTCACCGTCACGTTATCGAACGTCGACGTGTTCAGCGCGCTCGTCGTGTGGCTGCACACGGCCAGGCCGACGAACGCGCTCGACGACATGGCGACGGTGGTCGTGCCGACACCCGTCCAGGTGACGCCGTCCGGCGATGAGAACGCGGAGAACGTGTTCCCGGTGCGCGTCAGCTTCAGCCAGATCGTCACGCTCCCGGCGGGGCCGGCGATGAACGCCATCGAGCCGCCCGTCGAGGAGCGGGCCATGAACTCGAGCCCGCCACCGGGCTTGACGTCGAGAAGCACCGTCATGCCGCCGGCGGTCAGGTCGCCGCGGTACATCACGCCGGCTTTCGCAAACGTGCTGGTGTTCTGCACCGTGACCACGCGGGCGACGATCTGGCTGTCGCCGCCGACGCTCTCGTTGACGTAGTTGAACGAGTCGGCGGTGCCCCAGATGTCGGCGCCGGCGCCCTGCACCGTGAAGGTGCCGCTCGCGAACGTGGCGTTCCCGGCCGGGCCCACCGAGCCGATATCGTCGTCCACCCACGGCGTCGGCAACATGCCGCCGCCGCCGCCACCGCCGCCGCCGGCGGTGACCGTGACATTGTCGAACGTGGAGGTATTGAGGAAGCCGGCGCTGTGACTGCAGACGGCGAGGCCGACCGAGACGCTGGCCGCCATCGCCACGGACGTCGCCCCCACCGTCGTCCACGTGACGCCGTCCGGCGACGAGGAGCCGGTGATCGTGGTCCCGGAGCGGACCAGTTTCAGCCAGACCGGTGCCGTGCTGGTGCCGCCCGCGATGAATGCCGTGGTGCCGCCGTTTGCGGCGCGCGACATGAACTCGAGGCCGCCGCCCAGCTTCACGTCGAGGATGACGTCCTGGGCACCCGAGGTCAGCGCGCTGCGGATCATCACGCCCGCCTTGGCGAGAGTGTTCCCGTTCGCCCCGCGCTCCGACACGACGCGCGCGACGATCTGGCCGTCGCCACTGAGCGGCTGCGAGAGAAAGTGGAACGAGTCCGCGGTACTCCAGATGTCGGTGCCCTCGCCCTCGACCGTGAAGGCGCCGTTGAAGAAGCTCGCGCCGCCGACGAGGCCGACGGCGCCGATGTCCTGGTCGGCCCAGCCGGCCGGCAGCGTCTGCGCCATGTAATCGAAGCGCTCGTTGACGGTGGTGGCGGCGTCGCCGCTCGCGGTCGCGCCCCCGGGAATGTAGACGCTGGTATTGATCGTCGCGCCGCCGGTGCCGTGGCGCGGCGTCGGCATGTCGGGCAGCGGCGTCCAGGTGTTGGCCACCGGGTCGTAGTCCTCCGCGGCGCCCGTGACGCCGCAGTTGACGGCATTGCCGTCACCGCCAAACGCCTGGATGTGCCCGTTGACGAGGCCGATGGCGGGGATCGCCCGCGCGTTGTGCATCGGTGCGCCCGTGCTCCAGGTGCTCGTGGATGGATCGTAGATCTCGACGGTCGTCACGCCGCACACGGGCGTCGTGTGCCCGCCGATGGCGTAGAACTTCCCGTTGACCGCCGCCGCCGACACGTGGTCGCGCGCCGTCGGCATGTTCGTCAGCGTCGTCCACGTGTTGCTGGCGATGTCGTAGACCGTGAAGTCCGCCACCGGCACGCCCCCCTCGAGGCCGCCGGCGACGTAGATCTTGCCGTTGATGGCCGCCGCGCCCGCGGCGCCGCGCGCGACGGGCAGCGACGCCAGGGCCGTCCAGGTGTTGGTGGACGGGTTGTAGCTCTGCACCGTCGCCACGGCGGGCGACGGCCACGTGCTGAGACCGCCGATCTTGTAGAGGATGCCGTTCCAGACCGTGACGGCGATATGATCGAGCGCCGTGCCCGGGTACGGTGCGGCCGTTGACCATGCATGCGTCGAGGGATTGAACGCCTGCAGGGCGTTCGATCGTACCTGGCTGACGCTGCCTCCCACGGTGTACACCAGGTTGTTCAGCACTCCCACCGAGAATTCCTGGATCGCGCTCGGCAGGCTCGTCTCGGTCACCCACGTTCCCTGCGCATGAGCCGAGATCAGCCACACGGCCACCAACAACGCGGTCCACGCGCCTCGGGCGAGACGACCTGTCAGAAGGCCACGCACCACTCGCCCGTGATCGGGCGTACCACCACCAGCGACAGCCATCGTTCGATTCTCCTTGTGCGAATGCGCCCCGGCGCGCCCGCGTGCGGTCATGAGCAGTCCGGCTCCGGCCGTGACACCGCACGCGTGACGGCAGATCTCGTTGGTAAAACACGGCAGGTCCGCGGAACTCCATTTCCCGATTTGGGAACTCTCACGTTCTGCCTTTCTTTCACAATTCGAAAATCTCGGCCGCCGCCGTACACAACAAGGCCGTGAATGGGCGTAGAACCGAGATTTCGTAAGCTACGGTCAGGCTTCACAGCAAGGGGGATGCCCGGACGCGGCGAGCGGCGGCGAGTTGGCGGGCGAGGGTCACCTCGACATGTCGCGCCACACGGCCTTCCAGAAGGGGCCGCCGAGCGCGAACAGCGCGAGGATGGCCACGGCCACGGCCGCGGCCTTGACGCTCTCCCAGCCTTCCGGGCTCCAGTAGACATCCGCGAGCCGAAGCCACAGCGCGAATTCGTCCAGCGTGAGCGCCATCGCGCAGCCGAACACGACGGCGATGCGCAGGTGCCACGCCGGGTTGCGGGTGGCGAGCGCGGCGAAGCCGGTGACCATGAGCAGCAGGATGCCCCAGAACAGATGATGGATGTGCAGGCCGCTTTGCGTGACGATGTTGTGGATCGGCAGCAGCTGGAAGTGGATGACCGCGGTCAGCGCGCGCAGAAATGCGAATGTCGTGAGAAACGCGACCAGGGCACGGATCGCGACGCGCCGCGAGAGATCGAGTTGCTGAAAGTGCCGGCGCAGGCGCGGTGCACGCATGGGTGGTGGCGGAAGCGCATCGCAAACTTGGATCCGCCGAACGGCCGGGCTGGCAGCCAGCCCGCCGCCGGTCGCCGCAACGACCGCGACATGAGGCGACCGCCCGCGGCGGCATGCGATGATGCCCTGTGGCTGTCTATCGGGTGACGTTTCAACTGCCGGACCGGCCCGAGACTGTCGTCAGCGCCGGGGATGACGAATATCTGCTCGACGGCGGACTGTCGATCGACTAATTGATTGAGCGCGGGGCAAGGAGTAAGGTTGCGAGCGAACAACGGCCGCCTGGAGGATTCGACGTGCTGCTGCTCGCCCTGGTCGCGTTCTGCGCGCTCGTCGTCGGGCTCATCGCCCTCACCCGCGTGCTCGACGTGGAAAAGGCGGCCGCGGAGCGCTCGCGGACCCTGCAGCGGCTGGAACGGCACCTCGACGTTCTCACGCGCGAGGTCCAGCGGTTCCGGGTCGAAGACGGCCAGGTGCCCGAGCCGGCCGCGCGACCCGTAATCCCCACACCACCCGCAGCGGCGCCACCCGCAACGCCCGCACGAACCGTAACTCCAGCGCCATCCCTGACGCCCGCGCCCTCGGCAACGCCACCGCGGCCCGCCCCACCGCCGGCACTACCTGCCGGGTGGGCCCCGCCCGTCCCACCGGTCCCCCGGCCCGCCTTCGACTGGGAGAACCTGGTCGGCGTGAAGCTGTTTTCGTGGATCGCGGCCATCGCCCTGGCGCTCGCCGTCGTCTTCTTCCTCACACTGGCGATCCAGGCCGGCTGGCTGCAGCCGCCCATCCGCATGGCGATCGGAATTCTTGTCGGCCTCGGCCTGCTCGTCGGGTGCGAGATGAAGGTCGCACGCAGTTACCCGGTCACCGCGAATGCCCTCGACGCGTCCGGCATCGTCATCCTGTTCTCGACGTTTTTCGCCGCCTTCGCGCTCTGGCACCTGATTGGCATCGGCGCCGCCTTCGGGTTCCTGATCCTGGTCACCGCCGTCGCGGTGCTCCTGTCGATCCGGCGCGACTCACTGTTTATCGCGGTCCTCGGCCTCATCGGCGGGTTCCTGACGCCGGCGCTGCTCTCGACGGGCCAGGACAATCCGATCGGCCTGTTCGGCTACCTGCTGGTGCTGAACGCCGGCCTGGCGTTTGTCGCGTATCGCAAGCGATGGGCGCTGCTCACGGCTGTGAGCCTGGTCCTGACGACGCTCTATCAATGGACCTGGGTGGGAACGTTTCTGACCGAGGCGAAGCTGCCGCTGGCCGCGGCGATCTTCCTGGTCTTTCCGATTCTCGGTTTCATCGCGCTCGCGATCGGGCGGCCTGCGGCAGACGAAGCGTCCGGACGGACGTTCACCCTCACGGCGAACGCAAGCGCGCTCCTGCCGCTGCTGTTTGCCGCCTACATGGCGAGCGTGCCGATCTACGGCGCGCACCCGGGCCTGCTCTTCGGATTCCTGTTCTGCGTCGACGTGGGCCTCTTCGTCGTGGCGGTCGCGCGCCGCGCCGGCGGAGAACTGCTCCACGGCGCCGGCGGCTTCTCCACCAACATCATCTTTCTGTACTACCTGGCCGTGTCGTATCAAAGCGCCGCGTGGCCGGCCGTCCTCGGCTTCATCGCGTTGTTCGTCACCTTCTACCTCGCATCGCCGCTCGTCACACGCGCATGGGGCCGTCCGTTCGGGACACTGGGGCGCGGCGCCGCCTATGCCGGGTCCACGCTGTTCTTCACGTTTCCGCTGCTCGTTGCGCTCGAACCTGCCACCGCTTCGCCGGCGCTGGTCTTCGCCGTGCTGTTCGTGCTGCTCGGCGCCGCATCGGCGTACACGCTGGTTGCACCTGCGCCCGGGCAGGGTGGTGTCCACTTCATCGCGGCCTTCTTCGCGCTGGTCGCGGAAGCCGTCTGGTCGGGTCGCTTCCTGACGAGCGAACGTCTGCTGCCGGGTCTGGCCGTCTACCTGGTCTTCGCGCTCTTCTACATCGGCGTGCCCGTGCTGGCGCGCCGGCTCGATCGACCGCTGCAGCCGCAGGGCGCGGGGGCGGTGATCCTGCTCGTGAGCCTGGCGCTGCTGTTCTTCCCCGCCGGCTTCCTGGCGACCGACAGCGCGTTGTGGGGCCTGGCGCTGCTGCTGGCGATCCTCAACGTCGCGATGTTCGTCGAGGGCGTGGCGATCCGGCGACCGGTGCTCTCGCTCGTCTCGAGCGTCGTCTCGTGGCTCGTCATCTGCGCCTGGTGGGCGCGGGCGAGCGCCGGCAGCGTGGCGGGGCCTGGTCTGCTGGTAGTCGCCGGCTTCGCGATGCTGACGCTGGGCGGGCACCTCTGGAACGCGAGACGCGGCAGCCAGGACGATGCAGCCGTCCAGAACGGCGCGTATCTCGGCCTGGTGGGCCACCTGTTCCTGCTGTTCGTCGCGGGCCAACCGGCGCTCTCGATTCCGCCGTGGCCGATGCTCGGGACGCTGCTCGTCCTCGATCTCGCCATCGGGGCGAGCACGCTCTACCTGCGGCGCGCCGACCTGCACCTCTCGGCCATCGTCGCCTCGGCGCTCGTGCTCGTCGCCTGGCTGTCGCACGCCACCGCGGAACCGTGGCCGGCGGTCGCGATCGTGGCAGCGGGCGTCCTGGCGTCGCTCGCGGGCGCATGGATGCGGCTGGGCCGCCGCACAGACGCCGCGGCGGACTTCGTCACGCGGCTCGACGCGGGCGCCGCGCTCGCGCTGCTGGCGGCGCTCGTCGTCTTGATGTTCGCGGCCGCACCAAGAAACGGTGCGCCGAGCGTCGTGTTCCTGACGGTCGCGCAGATCGTGTTTCTCGCTGGCCTGTGTGGCGTGGCCGCTCTGCGGCGCTGGCACATGCTCGCCGTGGGTGCGACTGTCCCGATCGCGCTCACGCTCGCCGTCTGGCAGGCGGCGCATGCCGAGCCGGCTTTCTGGCTTCCGCTGCTGCTGCTCTCCGGCGGAAGCTACGCGGTCTTTCTCCTGTATCCGTTGCTCCTCGGACGCCGAGCCGGCGGGGCGATGGGGCCGTACCTGGCCGCCGTGGTGGCCAGCGCGGTCTTCTTCTTCGCCGCCCGGCACAGCCTCACCGCGGGAGGCTTCGGCGACGTGATTGGCATCCTTCCGGTGTGCCAGGCGCTGCTGATGGCGCTGCTGCTCGTCAACCTGCTGCGACTCGAAGCGCCGGGGGCGCGCGCCACGGGCCGCCTCGCGCTCGTCGCCGGCGCGGCGCTGGCTTTCATCACGGTTGCCATCCCGCTGCAGCTCGACAAGGAGTGGATCACGATCGGCTGGGCGCTCGAGGGGACCGCGCTCGCGTGGCTCTATCGCAAGATCCCGCACCGTGGCCTGTTGCTCGCCGCCACCGGCCTGCTCGCCGCCGTGTTCGTGCGCCTGGCCCTCAATCCGGCGGTGCTCGTGTATGAGCCGCGCGGCGCGTACCGCATCTGGAACTGGTACCTCTACACGTATCTCGTGTCTGCTGCCGCGCTGCTCACCGCCGGCCGGCTGGTCCAGATAACCGACGACACGTTGGTGCCTGGCGCGTCCGGCTTTCCGCGCGTGCGCGCGCTCGTGGCATCGGGCGGCACCGTGCTCCTCTTCCTGCTCCTCAACATCGAGATCGCCGATTTCTATTCGGTCGGCCCCAGCATCACGTTCAACCTGGGCGCGACGCTCGCGCAGGACATGGCCTACACGCTCGGCTGGGGAGTGTTCGCCGTCGCCCTGCTCGTGGCCGGCATCGTCTTCCACACGCGCGCGGCGCGGTTCGCGGCGCTCGCGCTGCTGGTCGTGACCGTCATCAAGGGATTTCTCCACGACGTGGCACGCCTCGGCGGGCTCTACCGCGTCGCGTCGTTCGTGGGACTCGCCATCTGCCTCGCGCTGGTCGCCGTCGTGCTGCAGAGGTTCGTGCTCCGCCCGCATCCCGGAGATGTGCATGAGCGAGTCAGGTAGGACGAGCCGGGCCGTCGCCGCCGCGGCGCTCTGCGTGATGGTCGTCGGCACCGGTGCGCAGTCGCCCGCTGGGCCGGACTTTCACTACGGCGCGCCGGTTGACGTCGGCGCGTTCGCCTACCGGCGCGACATCCCCGCCGGTGCGGCCGGCATCGCGGAGCTGCGGCTCGATGCCGCCGCGCTGGCGCACTGCAGGAGCCAGTTCGCCGATCTGCGGATCGTGGCCGGCGACGGACGGCAGGTCCCGTATCTCATCGCGAAGATGAACGAGCCGCTTGCCATCCGGTTGTCCCACCTCGAGAGGGACACCTCGCCGCCCGGGGCCTCCGCAGGCGGCGAGCGCGCGCGCGGCACGGTCAGCCGATACGTCATCCGACTGCCCTATCCGAAGCTGCCGCCCGCGCAACTCGTGCTGACGACAACGGCGCGCATGTTCACGCGCACCCTCATCCTGCAAGCCGACCCGGGCCCGGCCGACAAGGCACCGGACACGCTCGGCGTCGCCACCTGGCAGCACGCGATGCCGGACACCGACGCGTCGCCGCTGACGTTCACGATCGAGTCGCTCCAATCGACAACGCTGCGTCTGATCGTCCAGGAAGGTGATAACGCGCCGTTGCCGATCGGCGTGCCGACGCTGCTCCTGCCGGGCTATCGCGTGCGGTTCGTCCGGCCTGCCAATGTGCCGCTGCAACTGGTCTACGGCAATCGCGAACTGGAACCGGCGCGCTACGACCTGGTGCTCGCCGCGCGCTGGCTGGTGACCTCGCCGGCCCAGGAGGTCGTCCCGGGCCCGGAACCGCGAACCACGACGAACGCGCTGCCAGCCGGGATCATCTTCTGGTCGGCGCTCGTGGCAGCCGTGGTCGTGCTGCTGGCGCTCGTCGGGCGGTTGGTCGCGGCCAAACCGTAAGGTCCGACACCGCGATTCGCGATCATTGCCCAGCACGGGCGCGGCCGCGGTCCGCGACGAGCCTTGGAGGTCGCCGGCAGTCGATCAGGAAAACGACGTGCGACACGACGCTTTCCCCGGCGGCCGACTGGCGCCCACTCCCTGCACCAAGCCATTGGAGGCTGCCGGCGCTCGAAGCCGGAAAGCGACGTGACGTCGCGGCGTTTTCCCCGGCGACCGACGGCTCGTCGAGGGCCGTGGCCGCGCCCGTGCTCGCGCGACTGACATGCGCGAGCTTCGACCTGACAAGGTGGCGCTAGCGCGTCTCCACCGACTTCGCCATCGGCGTTTCCTGCATGAGCGCGTCCGATGTCGTGATCCGCGCGCCGTATACCCCCTTCAGGTACTCGAGCGCGGCCTCTTCGTCTACGCCCTCGAAGGCGCAGACGGCGTCTGCTGGAATCGTGATCGTGTAGCCGCGGGTCAACGCGCCGTATGACGAATGGCGCACGCAGATGTGTGTGTGCTGCCCGCTGATGACGACCTCGTCGACGCCGAACGCCTTGAGCCGCTCGTCGAGGCCGGTGCCGTCGAACGCACCGTAGACGCGCTTGGGAGACACGAATTCCCGCGGGCCGGGCGCGGGCGCGAGCGCGCGAATCACCTGCGCGCCTGGAGAGCCGGCCATCGCGTGCGGACCCCACACCCGCAGTTCGGGATCGTCCGGAAGATGCGCGTCGTTCGAAAACACGACAACCCAGCCGGATTCGCGCGCGTGCGCGAGCAGCCGCTGGAGCGGCTCAACGATAGCGACGGCGCGCGGGTTCGCGAGCGCGCCCTCGACGAAGTCCTGGAGCATGTCGACGATGATCAGCGCTTTCACAGCCTTGCTCCTCGACCCGTCGCGACGAGGACGGGTGAAACGGCCGGGGTGCCTACCCCGGCCATGCCGGAGAGAACAGTCCGAAGGCTTGGAGGAGAAACCGGATTGACTGCAAGAACCGCCGCGGACTGGACGGCGTGAGGTCAGGACCTGCTCGGGTGTTGTGCGGCCGCCATCCGGCGCCTGCCTCTGGCCGGGACGGTCAACTGCACGATGGCGTGGATGGTGACGATGTGTTCCGCGACGACGGTCGCTTCGTCTTCGGTGAGCGCGCGAATCGACGCAACCAGCCGGCCTTCTTCCGGCCGGCCCTGCACTGCGGTGACGCGCTGCCAGACCTGTCGCCACCGCCCTCTCGCCTCGAGCGGCAACGCTTCGTCTGGCATCTCCGCCAGCGCCTGGAGGAAGGCCTTCAGCAACCGTTCCTTGATGGGACCCGGACTGGTGGCGAGGATGTCGATTCCCTGGCCGAGTCTCTCGTAGGCATGGATCAAGGGCATGCTCGAATCTCTCCGAGTATCACCCCTGCTTCTCGGCGGGCACCTGACGGGACGTTAGGCGGAAACAGCGGCGCAGCGCAGATGTTGTGCAACGCGGGCGAGCCGCGAAGTCCGGAGTCCGGAGTCCGGCCGGGGTCAACGCCAGACTCATTCGTTGCGCATGGCGACCCGCGAATCGACCTTCGACGCGCGGCGGGCCGGGCCGAGCGAAGCGAACAGGGCAACAGCCCCGAGTCCGAGTGCGGCGATTAGACCGGCGATTCGCCGCATCCTGTGCGGTGATTGTCTGGTCGACAGGGAGGAGATGCTGCATAAACCCAACGTTCGGTTATACTGTCTTGAATGACATGGGCAGCGCTGGTCCGTCGCCTTCGGTCCGCCGGGTTCGTCGAAGAGCGGATCGGCAAGGGGAGCCACCGCAAGTTCTTGCACCCCGTCACGAAGAAAGAAGTCTGGGTGTCGATCCACACGAAGAAGGACGTCGGGCGGCTCGCTTGTCGCATATTGAAGGATGCGGGGTTGGAATGACGACGAGGTATCCCGTCGTTTTCGAGGCCGAGGACAGCGGAGCGGTGAGCGCGTACGTGCCGGGCTTGCCGGTCTACGCGGCCGGCGACACCGCGGAGGAAGCCGAACAGGCCGTGCGGGAATTGCTCGCGCTGTTCGTCAACGACCGGCGGGCCCGCGGGCTCGCGCTGCCGGAGCCACAAACGGACGTCAAGGTGGCCCGCGTGACGACGGCCCGTGGCCGTTCGACCGTCGCGATCCTCGGTCCTGCGGCGTTGCTTGGTCGCGAGCGATCGGCGAAGAAAGCCGCGGCGGCTCGCCGCAACGGCCGCCGCGGCGGTCGCCCGGCCGCGACTCACCAGACGCGATAGCGGCCCGCGCTGTGGGTTGTGGAGATGTGTGAGGGAGGTGGTCGGGGCGACTGGATTCGAACCAGCGACCCCCTGCGCCCAAGGCAGGTGCGCTACCAGGCTGCGCTACGCCCCGACGGACCCATTATCATCGATCGGGCGTGGCAATGCATCTGGTTGCCGCCGTGCCGACCGCGGCTTTGCTCAATCAACCGGGAGAGCGCGATGAAACTCTTGCACCTTGGCCAGCACCAGGACACGTCACCCGCCGGCTTCACCAAGCGGATGGTCCACCAGTCGCCACACGGCCTCGTGTTCACGCTCAATTTCCAGCCCGGGCAGACCTTGCCGGCGCACACGCACGCGGACTCGGAGATCGTCGTGACGGTGCTCGCAGGCGAGGGGCAGGCCACGGTGGACGGTCTCGTCGAACCGCTGGCCGCGGGCTCGCTGGTTCAGTGCGAAGGCACCGAGTCGTTCAGCGTGCAGAACACCGGCACGTCCGTGCTCTCACTGCTGGTGTTCCTGTCTCCCAGCAATGCGCGTTTTGCCGGCAACGTGCGCTGATTCCAAACGGCGGGAATGCGGGGCGGCTCACGCAGGACATCCGGCGCGGGCCCTCCCGCGTTATGATCCCTGCCGTATGAAACGAGCGCTTGCCCTCATCGCGATCGCGCTGTCGCTCGGCGGGTGCGCGCACGTGCGTCGCGCCGGCCCGCTCAGGCTCGGCGCGGCCGACAGCGGCCGGACGGTGCAGCTCGCGGTCGGCCAGACGCTCACGTTGGCGCTCGCAGCCGACCTCAGCACAGGGCATGCGTGGCAAGTCGTCACGCCGCCCGACGCGCGCATGCTCATCGTCGTCGATTCCGGCTACGGCGTCCCGCCGGGCAGCGCGCCCGGCGCGGCGGAACAGGCGTGGTGGGTCTGTCGCGCGACCGGCGGGGGCGCCACGTCGATGGAGCTTCGCTACGGGCGGCCCTGGGAATCGGCCCCGGACGCGCAGCAGCAATACACCTTGAGCGTCACGGTGAAGTAGACCGCGGCTCACGCGTCGTGCCGGATCCCGCGAACCTCACTTCGGTCCCGTGTAAACCTCGGTGGTCGTTCGTCGTTGGTCTGGGTCGTTCGTCCGCGTCGTTGGCGCCAGCCAGCGCACCTTGGTGCCAATGCTTTCGGAAATAGCTGGTGTGCAGTGCGAAGCAGCCCGCGGCCGGCTTTGCGGCGGGCCGTGCGTAGCGCTCCGATGGGCAACGCGACGAAAACGGAGCGGAGGTAGCGCTGTTTTACCCGCCGCAGGCGCTTTAGCCCCAGGCGGCGCAAGGATCTGAAAAACAGCGCGGACGGAGCGCAGTTTTCCGGAGCGCGGAGCCCGGCACGCGGCGGAGCCGGCTGCGGGCTGCGCCCCCAGCCGGAACTGCAGCCAGAGAATTTTCGAAAGGCATTGACCTTAGTGCCTGCGGCGTGTCAGTGCCAGCGCAGACGGCGCCACCGCGAGACCGCCGCGCGCTGTGCAGCGGAGTTCCGCGGGGAGCATCTTGCCGACCGCGAACACCGCGTCCACGGTCTCGTCGAGCGGGATCGGGTTGCGGTAGCCGCCGAGCACCAGGTCCGCACAAACGAACGCGCTCGACGCGGCGACCGCGTTGCGCGTGTGACAGGGGATCTCGACGATGCCCTGGACGAGATCGCAGACCGATCCCATCGTGTTCTGGAACGCGATGGCGGCCGCATCGGCCGCCTGCTCGGGCGTCCCGCCCGCCGCTTCGACGACCGCCGCGGCGGCCATCGCGCCCGCCGCGCCGATCTCCACCTGGCAGCCGGCGACTTCCGCGGCGAAGGTCGCGCGCTCGGCAACGACGACACCGATGGCGCCGGCCGCGAAAAGGGCGAGGGCGGCGGCTTCGCGGGGCAACGTTGTCCGAAGTCCGGAGTCCGAAGTCCGAAGTCGCGCAACCGGCGAGCTGTCGTTGTAAAGCAGGGCGGCCTCCTCCGTCAGCGTCACGATCACGCCGGGCAGCACGCCGGCCGATCCGCCTGTCGGCGCGGCGCAGACGACGCCCATGCGGCTGTTCACGTGCATGGCGGCGAGCGCGCGAGCGGCGGCGCGCGTGTGCAGGCCGCCGATCGCGACACGGCCGGCCGCCTCGGCCTCGAAGACGCTTCGCGCGCTCGGCTCGAGCAACTGCATCTGCGGACGGGGCGGCGTGTCGCCTGGGACAGGATCTGCAGCGTCGGCGGACAGCCCGCTGGCGACGGCCGCCGACATCACGTCCAGCCGCCGCAACATCTCGGCGAGCGCCTCGTCTTCGCTGAGCGCCAGCAGCGACGCCTCGTGCGCGAGCGCGAGCCGCCCGAGCGACAAATTGCCCGCCCGCGCAAGCGCGATCATCTCGGCACCGCTCGAAAACAGCGCGCGCCCGCGCTTCACGAATGCGATCGGACGCGCTTCTCTCACGCGACCGTCGCGCGCCAGGCGCTCGAGGACGCCGCGCGCGTCCGCCGAGAGCGCCGCGAACCGGCGGCCGTGCAGCAGCACGCGCACGTCGCGCTCCGACGCGCGGACTTCGCCCGCCAGTTGCCCGTCGCGCGACAGCTCGTCGATTGCAGCCGCCCGCGATCCTGCCTCGACCTCTACCAGGACCTCGTGCGTCTCGCCCGTCAGGCGAACCGGCCAGCCATCGACCGAGACAATCTCCACCGCGCCGCCGCCGATCGATCGCGCCGTGGCGCGCAGTTCCCCGTCGTCGCCCGCGACGGCAATATCGACCGTGTTGGGATGGTCGGCCTGCTCGAGTGGCTGCACGTCGAAGTGCAGATCCAGGCCTTCGACCGGCGCCAGATCCAGCGCCCCGAAAAAGCGCGGATCGGTCAGCGCCCAGCCGAGCAACCCCGCGGCAAAGGCGCGATCGACCCCCTGCTCGCGGTACACCTGCGCGTAGGACCCGCGCGGATCGAACGTGAACGTCGCGCGCGTCACCGCGTGGCGCGCGGGGGCGTCCCCTCGGCTCGCCTCGCCGGCGACCCGGTCCGCGCCAGCGCCGGAACAGGCCAGGTCGCGCACGATCCGCGCGATGTGAAACGAGCCGGCCGTGTGCGAACTGGACGGGCCGCGCATCACCGGTCCGAGCACGTCATTGAAGATGCTGATGGCTTTCACGCGGTGATTATAATGAGTTGGCAGCCGGTAGTCGGTAGTCGGTAGCCGGCAAGTCGCGATCGGGCAGTCGCGGTTGCAGGCCAGCCGCCAACTGCGAACCGCTGACTGCGAACCGCCAAATCACCGGAGACCCGAATGGCCGAAACCGAAACCTCTGCCTACGTCACCAGCACCCCCGGCTCGCGCGCCTGGTTCGAACGCGCGCGGCAGGTCCTGCCGGGCGGCGTGTCGTACGGCATCCGCGACCTGGCGCCGTACCCGTTCTACGTGACGCGCGCCTCCGGCTCGCGCCTGTTCGACGTGGACGGCAACGAGTACACCGACTACTGGTGCGGCCACGGCACGCTCATCCTCGGCCACGCGCCGAAGGCTGTCGTGGAGGCCGCCGGCCGGCAGATCGCGCTCGGCAGCCACTTCGGCTTTGCGCACCCGCTCGAGGTGGAACTGGCCGAGATGGTGACGCGCCTGGTGCCGGGCGCGGAGATGCTGCGCTACACGAATTCCGGCACCGAGGCGAACATGTACGCGATCGGCCTCGCCCGCGGGTATACCGGGCGGACGCGGATCGCGAAGATGGAGGGCGGATGGCACGGCGGCGTCGAATCGCTGCAGAAGGCCGTGAAGCCGCCGTTCGACGTCCCCGACTCGGCCGGCCTCAACCCGCACGCGATGGCCGACACGATGGCGCTCCCCTTCAATGACCTGGAGGCGGCGGAGCAGGCGCTTGCCCGCAAGGACCTGGCCTGCCTGATCGTCGAGCCGATGATGGGCGCGGCGGGCTGCATTCCGGCCGATCGCGAGTACCTGGTCGGCCTGCGCGACCTGACGAGGCGCCACGGCACGCTGCTCATCTTCGACGAGGTCNNCCCATCCGCGATCTGGCCGCCATGGAGGCGGCACTGGCACCGCACGACGTCGCCGCGGTCATCCTGGAAGCCGACGGCCCGGCGGGCGGGGCGGTTCCCACACTTCCCGGGTACTTGCAGGGGCTCCGGGAGCTGACCACGAAGTACGGCACGGTCCTCATCTTCGACGAGGTCATCACCGGCTTCCGCCTGGCGCCCGGCGGCGCGCAGCAGCATTACGGGGTCGTCGCCGACATCACGATCCTCGGCAAGATCCTCGGCGGCGGCTTCCCGATCGGTGCCCTGTGCGGGCGGCGCGACGTGTTCGAACGGCTCGACCACCGCCGGTTCGGCGGCAAGAACGAACGCGTCTTCCAGGGCGGCACGTTCAGCGCCAACCCGGTCAGCCTGGTGGCGGGCATCGAAACGCTGAAGGCGCTCGCCGACGGCAGCGTCCACCGGGAAGTCGATCGTCTCGGCACGCTGCTTTGCGCGGGACTTGCCGACGCGTTCCGCACGAGCGGCGTTGCGGCCGCCATCACCGGCATCGGCTCGGCCATCGGCGTGCACTTCCGGACCGGCGCGCCGCGCAACGCGCGGGAGGCGGCCGAAGACGACACCGGGCTGGCCAGGGCGTATTTCGATCACATGCGGGACCGTCACATCGCCTATCTGAGTCCGGGCCTGCCGCACATGTTCGTGTCGGCCGCTCACACGGACCGGGACATCGAGGCGTTTGTGGCCGCGACGGCAGCGTTCGCACCGGAAGACCACTAGCGGTAGGTGTTTTTCGCTTGTCACCCACTAGCGGTTTGGGTAGACTGCGATCGAGGTGATTCCTGTCGATGCGCGCGTCGGCGCAGACGCAGGGAATCGGAAAGGTTTCATGGAACCCCCTGGTTGGCCGGGTGCGATATCCGACCCCGACTGGTCCCGCTGCCCCGCGTCGGTTGACGCGGGTTGTTGTCCTCCGGTTGACGTGACCTCCCCGCGCGTTTAGAGCGCCGAGGCACATCTCCGGCTGGGCAGGGGCCCGGAAAGGAGATGTGCAGTGATCCTCCGCAAACCCACACTGCGACCGTTACGCCACGCGTGTCTCCCGTCGAAGGCAGGTGCCCGATGAACGACGGAGGTGCGTGGTGTACTGGATCAACAAGAGCTTTCACTACCTGACGCGGCTGCGCCGCCAGCTGCTCATCTTCCTCGCCGTGCTCGGCCCCGGCATCATCGTCATGGTGGCCGACAACGACGCGGGCGGCATCTCCACCTACGCCGTCACCGGCTCGAAGTACGGGTTCTCGCTCCTGTGGATCTTCGTGCTGCTGGTGCCGATGGCCTACTACGTCCAGGAGATGACCGTGCGCCTGGGCGCCGTGACCAAGCGCGGGCACGCCGAGGCGATCTTCGACGGCTTCGGGAGCTTCTGGGGCTGGTTCTCGCTCATCGATCTGGGCATCGTGAACTGGCTCACGCTCGTCACCGAGTACATCGGCATGACCGCGGCGCTGAGCCTGTTCGGCATCCCGCCGCTCATCACCATCGTCGGCGTCACGGTGATCCTGTTCGGCGTCGTGTTGAGCGGGAAGTACTGGACCTTCGAGAAGATGACGCTCTTCTTCTGCGCGTTCAACCTGGTCTACATCCCGGCCGCGATCTGGGCGATGCAGATGCCGACGGCGCCCGCGTGGAGCAGCGTCCTCGAGGGGTTCTACCGCCCGCACGGCGTGTCGTTCTCGGCCGATCTGGTGTTCATCCTGCTGGCGAACGTCGGGACGACGATCGCGCCGTGGATGATCTTCTTCCAGCAGAGCGCGGTCGTGGACAAGGGGCTGGACATCAACGACGTGAAGTTCGGCCGGATCGAGACCTTCGTGGGCAGCGTCGTCACGTGCCTGGTCGCGGCGTTCATCATCATCGCGACCGCGGCGGCGTTCTTCTACCACAAGCCGCCGATCACGATCGAGGACGCGAAGCAGACGGCCGAGGCGCTGGTGCCGCTGCTGCCGGCGGGCGAAGGCGACATGGCGCGGAAACTGTTCGCGATCGGGTTGTTCGACGCGGGGTTCCTCGGCGCCCTGTGCATCTCGCTGTCCACCTCGTGGGCGTTCGGCGAAGTGTTCGGCTGGGCCCACTCGCTGAACAACAAGATCAAGGATGCGCCCTGGTTCTACATCCTCTACCTCGTCATGCTGCTGACGTCGGGCGGCGTCATCCTCATCCCCCGCGCGCCGCTCGTCACGATCACGATGTTCGTGCAGGTGGTCGCGGTGACGCTGCTGCCGTCGGCGCTCGTGTTCCTGCTGCTGCTCCTCAACGACGAAGGACACATGGGCGAGCACGTCAACACGCGGGCGCAGAACATCGCCAACTGGAGCATCGTGATCGTGGTCGCCATCATGTCGACCGTGTTCGCGTTCACGACGCTCTTCCCCAACCTGTTCGCGGCAGGCGCATAGGAGATCGCGTATGGCTGCGACACCGCTGGTACGAAATGGCGACACGGCACCGGGCAACGGTCACTACCGGCTGCGGTATTTCACCGACCTGATGAAACGGCCGGTGTGCGCGGGCACGCTGCAGCACCGCCTGGGCCGGCTGACCGACATCGTGTTCCAGCTCGCGGAGCCGTACCCGGAGGCGGTTGGCCTGTACCTCGAGCACGGGTGGGGCAAACCGACCGAACTCATCCCGTGGGATCGCGTGGTGAAGATAGACGAGGACGCGATCTTCGTGATGCCGCCCGACGGCGGCAAGTACCCGCCGTTTGTCGATCAGGCGGGCTGGATCCTCGTCGACACGCACCTGATGGGCCGCACCATCCTCGACACCGACGGACGGCGCACGGAGGTCGTCAACGACGTGCGACTGCTCGAAGCGCGCGGGCGCCTGGCGCTGGTGGACGTCGACGTCTCGTTCAACGGCTTCCTGCGCCGGTGGGGCCTCGGCGGACGCAACTGGGCGCAGGAACGGCTCATCTCGTGGAAATACGTGCAGCCGCTCTCGCTCGAGGACGCGGTGCCGACCGATCGCGTGCGCCTGTCGGTCACCCGCCAGCAGCTCGCCGAGCTGCCGGAGGAGGACCTGGCCGACGCGCTCGAGGAACTCTCCGGCAAGGAGCAGGAGGCGCTGTTCCTCGCGCTCGAGCCGGAAAAGGCCGCCGAGACGCTGGTCGAAGCGGAGCCGCGCGCGCAGCGGCAGATCGTGTCGAACCTGCCGAAGGAGCAGGCGCGCGCCGTCCTCGAGGAGATGAGCGTGCCGGAGATCGCCAACCTCTTCTCGTCGCTGTCGCACCAGCAGATGGTCCAGCTCAGTGAGTTGCTGCCGGTCGATCGCGCCGATGCGGTCGAGAAGATCCTGGCCGAGCAGGAGGCGCCGGCGCGCGAGCTCATCTCGAGCGACTACCTGGCGTGGCCGCGGGAAGCCGTCACCGGCGAGGTGCTTGCCGCCATCAGGCGATCGGCGCTCGACCCGAAGAGCATCTCGTACGTGTACGTCGTGGATCCCGGCGACCGCGTCCTGCACGGCGTCGTCGATCTGCGCGAGCTCGTGCTGGCGCAAGACGAGGTACGGCTGGCCGATCTGATGACATCGCCGGTCGTAACGGCCGACGAGCACGATGTGCGCGACAAACTGGCCGAGATGTTCGACAAGTATCACTACCGGATGCTGCCCGTGGTGGACGCCGAAGACCACATCCTGGGCATCGTGCGGGCGAAGGACGTCATGATGAGTCCCGACATCCGGGTGCGGGAACACAGCGACGTGTAGTCAACGGTCAACAGTTGACCGTTGCGCCGCGGTCGACTGTCGACGGTCAACTGTGGACAGGAGCGGTTATGGCTCGGGTGAAGATGACGCCGCTGACGAAAGCCGCCCTCTATTTCCTCAGGGTCTACCTGATCGTCCTGCTCGTGCTGATCGTCGTGAGATTCCTTCGCGTGTTCTGAGCGGACGCGTCATCGGCGCTGGCTCGAATCGTGAACGCCGGTACCGCATGCCTTCCAACCTCAACCTCACGCCGGAACGCGGGCCGAACCTCTGGCTGAAGCACGGACACGCTGGTCGATGGCAGTCCGAAGTCGGCGGCGCGCTGCTCATGGCCGCCGGGGTGATGGCGGCGCTGGTCGGAGCCCGGATCCTGTACCGCAGCGTGCGGGAAACGGTGACGGTGACGCCGCTGGGCGCCCGGCGCCGGGACGACCTGGTGGACGATGAATCGGCCGGCTCGTTTCCCGCCAGCGATGCGCCGTCGTGGACCTCTGCCGGCGCAACGCTCGACGTCCCGCGCCGCCTCGACCAGGCAAATTGAGACTGAAACTCACCGAGAAAAGGTGGCTAGCGCGTCTCCAGGCCCGGCGCCAGATCGACGTGCAGTTTCTGCGTCTCCTTCACGGCGCCGCGCGTCACGGTCACCTCGTACTCGCCCGCGGCGACGAACTTCTGTCCCTGGCCGCCGTACTCGGTCAGTACGTCCTTGGTCGGCTTCAGATCCCACGCGACCCGGTTGAGCCCCGGCGTCCCGGGCATCGTCAGGTTCGCCACGGGCACGCCGGCGGCGTTCTTAATCGAGACCTTCAGCGGCTCGCCGTTGTACTGCTTGACGTAGGCCGTGATGATGGCGCCCAGCGGGGGATTCGCCCCGCGGAACACGGCGCTGCCCTCCGAGTCCACGTAGCCGGGCAGCGGCTCGAAGCCAAACGCGGCGCGCGGCGCGAACAGGTGCATCTCCTTCGCCTGGATCTCCGGCGTCAGGTCCTCGAGCGGCCGGACGTCGTCGACGATGTAGAGGCTGCGGCCGTGCGTCGCGATGACCATGTCGGACTCGCGCGGGTGAATCGCGAGATCGTCCACCATTACCGTCGGCAGCTCCGTGAACTTCACCCACGACGTGCCCCGATCGAAGCTGAAGTACAGGCCGAACTCGGTACCCGCAAACAGCAGGTTCGCGTTCTTCGGATCCTCGTAGACGAACCGCACCGGATTGTCGGCCGGCAGATTGGCCGCGATGCTCTGCCACGTCTTCCCCGCATCCGCCGTCCGGTACGCGAGGGGCGCGTAACTGCCCGCGCGGTACCCGGTGACGGCGAGGTAGGCGACCTTCGGATCGAAGTGACCCGCCGCCAGCCGGTTGATCCACAGGCCCTTGACCGCCGCGGGCAGGTTCGGCGTCAGGTCCGTCCACGTGCCACCTTCGTTGTCCGTGATCCACACTTTCCCGTCATCGGTGCCCGCCCACAGCAGGTTCGCCTGCACCGGTGACTCCGCGATCGTGAAGACGACGCCGTAGGTCTCGGCGCCGCTGCCGGTGGTCATGATGCGCGCCGGGTCCTGCGCCGAGAGGTCCGGGCTGATGACCTTCCAGTGTTCGGCGCGGTCGGTCAGCGCGAAGATGTGATTGCCGCCCAGGTAGATCGTGCCCTTGTGGTGCACACTCGCGACGAGCGGCGAATCCCAGTTGAAGCGGAATCCCATCTGCCCCTCGGCCGGCGACGGCCGCAGGTTCTTGATCTGGCCGCTGTTCAAATCCAGGCGGTAGAAATCGGCCGATTGGGACTCGGCATAGACGATGGTCGGATCGGCCGTGTCGAACGCGCAGCCGAAGCCGTCGCCACCATAGATGTTGATCCAGTCGGAATTGAGGATGCCTTCCTTCGTGCGCGTGGCGCTCGGCCCCAGCCAGCTCGCGTTGTCCTGCAACCCGCCGCAGATGCGATAGGGCGTGCTGTTGTCGAGCGAGATGCGGTAATACTCGCCGGCCGCCATTCGATTCAAATCGTCCCAGTGCCCGCCGAGGTCGTAACTCTGATACACGCCGCCGTCGGTCCCGAGGAGGAGGCGCTTCGGCCCGCGCGGATCGATGGCGAGCGCATGGCAGTCCGCGTGCACGGACTTGAAGCGGTCCTCGCGCCAGGTGCGGCCGCCGTCCTCGGACACGTGCAGCATGAAGCCCAGCACGTAGACGCGCTGGTCGTTCTCCGGGTCGACGCGGATCTGGCTGAAGTAGAAGGGCCGCGGATCGAGCGCGCTCATCCGCGTCCACCGGTCGCCGCCGTCCTCCGAGCGGAAGACGCCGCCCATCTTGCTGAGCGGGCTGTCGATGTCCGCGGTGCCGCCTTCGTAACTCTGCACGACGGCGTACACGATCCGCGGATTCTTCGCGAACACGGCAAGCCCGATGCGCCCGGTCGCACCCGGCAGACCGTTGGCGAGCTTCTTCCACGTGGCGCCGCCATCGGTGCTCTTGAAGATGCCGCCCGGATCCTTTCCGTCGGTGTCGTCCGGGCCCGCGATGAACGCCCACGGCGTGCGCTGGCGCGCGTACATCACGGCATAGATCGTGTCCGGGTTCGTCGGATCGATCGCGACGTCCCCGCACCCGACGCGGGTGTCGTAGGGCGCCGGCGCCTGCAGGATGCGTTTCCACGTCTGTCCCGCGTCCGTCGTCTTGTACAGGCCGCGCTCCGGGCTCGGGCCCCACAAGTCGCCGCCCGCGGCGACGAGCGCCGTCTGCGGGTCCTTCGGGTGCACGACGATGCGCGCGATGGTCCGGCTGTTCGCCAGGCCGACGTGCGTCCACGTGCCGCCGCCGTCGGTCGATCGATAGACACCGTTGCCCCATCCGGAGCTGTTGCGGTCGTTGGCCTCGCCGCTGCCCACCCACACGACCTTCGGATCGGACGGTGCCACCGCCACCGCGCCAATCGATGCGACGGCCTCGTGTTCGAACACGGCGTCGAACGAGCCCCCGTTGTCGGTCGTCTTCATCAGGCCGCCCGTTCCCAGCGCCACGTAGAACACGTGCGGGTTCTCGGGATCGAACGCGATGTCCGAGACACGGCCGCCCATGACCGCCGGCCCGATGCTGCGCGGCGTCAGCGCCGAAAGCAGCACGGAATCGACCTTCGGGCCCGCCACCGCCGGGGCGGGCGCCGCCGCTTCAGATGGCGGCCGCGGCTTCGCACGCTGCGGCCGATCTGTCTGGGCGTTTGCTGGAATGATGAGGGCGAGAACGCCGACGCACAGCTTGAAGATGAGCGACATCACTCGAATGTAGCACAAGCCGGATGACCTGCTCGATCGAGGCGCCGATCGACGTGAGGAAAGGGTCGTTCAGTCTGGCGGCTGGACCGGCGGCCGTGCCGGTACCCAGATGGAGAACACGGTGCCGGCTTCCGGCGACGAGAGGAACGACACGCGCCCGCCCAGGTACTGTTCCACGATGAGCTTTACGCTGTAGGTGCCGATGCCGCGACCGCGCGGCGCCTTGGTACTGAACGAACGCTGGAAGATCTGCAGTTGCTGGTGCGCGGGGATCGTGCCCGGGTTTGCCACCTGGAAGAGCACGCCGTCGGCTACCGTCTGCGCCAAGATCGTGACGCGCTCGCCCTCGGCCACCGCTTCGAGGGCGTTGCGCACGAGGTTGCCCAGCGAGCGGATGAGCTGCGTCCGATCCGTTCGCAGATGACCTTCCGGCGAGGCCAACTCGCAGACCACCTCTCGCCCCTCGGCCAGCGGCGACCAGCGGTACTGCTGGTGCACGGCCTGCAGGATATCGTTGGTCGCCACCGCGCCCACGCCCGTCGTCAGCTCGCCGCGTTCGGCGAGCATCAGGTCGCGCTGCGCCTGGATTTCCTCGAGCAGTTGGGTTGAGGCGCGGACCAGCGACGGCGCGGCGTCTTTCGCCTGCGCGGGATCCGTCCCCGACACCAGCCTGGCCAGACCGACGACGGCATTGGCTGCGCCGAGCACGTCGTGGAAGAAGATACGCTCGAGCGCCTCGCGCCGCTTCTCGTCGCCGATGTCCTCGAGCGCGACGAGCGTCACGCGGTGACCAGCCATCTCGATCGGCGTGGCAAAAACGCGGAACTCGAACGACCGCTCCTTGCCATTGGGGCCCATGGCCGTGATGCGACATTCGCGCACGGTCTGCGCCCCGCCACCAGCCGCCCGGATGGCGTGGGCCGCACCACATTCGGCACAATTGCGCGCGGTGCCGCACCCGCCGTCCATCTTGTCGGCCGACAGGCAGCCGAGCGCTTCGCCCAGCCGCAGGCCGTGCACGTCGAACCCCGACATCACGTCGAAGGCCACCAGCGCGCGGCCGTTGAGGGCGACGATCTGCCTGTTTGCATCGAGCAGCAGAGCAGGCGTCGGAAACGCCTCGAGCATCCCGGCCACCAGCGGCGAGTGTTCCAGATCTGCGGCGGTACGGTGGACGATTGCCGGCGGCGTCCGAACGGGAGAGTCGTAATAGGTGAGCGGCCGTTTTCGTTCGATGGTCATCAGGTAGGTCCCTGAATTCTACCGCCGGGAGCACGTCAGTGGGAACAGTGCCGGAAACGGTCGAGCCGGCCTGCCGCCAGACTGCCGGCCTTACGTCGTGCTCTTCTTCTTCACATCCCCCTTGAGGTGGCTGTCGAACCACGCCAGGATCCGCTGCTCGAAGTCGATGCTCTCCGACACGCTGTCCGGCGGGCGGTGGGCGCCGTTCACGTAGCGCACCCACTCCACCTCCTTGCCGAGCCGTCGCAGCGCGTAATAGATCTCGCGCGACTGGCTCGACGGCACGTTCGGATCCTGGTCGCCGGTGATGCAGAGCAGCGGCGTCGTGATGCGATCGGCGTGCAGGATCGCCGACTGATCGAGGTAGCGATCCGGGTGCTCCCACAGCGTGGCGCCGAGGCGGTCCTGGCTCTTCTCGGGGGCGTGGATGTTGCGCACGCCCAGGCGCGGGCTGTCGGTGTAGAAGCTGACCATGTCCACCTTGCCCGAGATGTTGACCGCCGCCTTGAAGCGGTCCGTCTGCGTGATGAGCAGCACCGTCGCGTAGCCCCCGTAACTGGTGCCGTGCACGCCAAGGCGATCCGGGTCCGCGACGCCCATCTCGACGAGCCTGTTCGCCGCGGAGGTGACCCCTTTCACCCACGCCTCGCCCGGCCGGCCGATGACGAGGTTCACCGAGGGCTGGAACACGGCGTAGCCGTTGTTCGCGAGGTAGGCGGCGCGCGCGTTGAACCCGTTGTCGAAGAAGGTCTCGTAGATCTCGAACACCGTCGGGTAGGTCCGGCCCTTGACGTAGTTGACCGGGTAGCGCAGCACGCCGTAGAGCACCTTGCCGTCCGCGTCACGGTAGGGGACGAGTTCGGATTTCGGCAGCAGGCGGTCGGCGAGCCACGGATTGCTGTCGGACAGCTTCCGGATCGACGTGAACGCGGCGTCGGCGACATAGAGATCGCCCGGGCGATCGCCGTCCGAGGCGAGGAACACGAACGAGCGCCCGTCGCGCGCCATCCGGAAGTTGCCGTACAGCCGGCTGTCTTTGACCAGCGGCGTCCGGGTCTTCGCGGCGATGGTGAGGCGCTGCAGGCCGCGCTCCCAGCGGTCGCGCTCCGAGCAGGTGAGGTAGATGGCCGCGCCGTCCGGGCTCCAGTCGAGCGCGTCCATCTTCGGGTTCTTCTCTTCGTCTTCCTCGTTCAACGCGAGGACCTGCTCGCGCCTCGCGTTTGCGACGGTGACGACGTACCACGCTTTCCTGCTGGTGATGAGCAGGTGCGAGCCGTCGCGGCTGAACGGGCCGACCGAGAAGGTCTCCTTCTTGTCGGCGTTCGCGTCGGCCGGCGTCGAGTCGGGCGCCGCAGGTGCCTTCTCGCCGGATCCGCCTTTCTCCGGTGGCGGCGGCGTCAGGTTGCGCGGCTTCGCTTCGTCGAGCCGCTGGACGAACACCTCGCCCTTCTTCGCGTACGCGAACGTGCGCCCGTCATCCGACCACCGAAGTGTCACGCCTTTGAGTTCCTTCGCTTCGACGATGGTCTTCGGATTGTCGCGGACCTTGAGGTCCGCGAGCACCAACCGGTTGCTCGTCCCGTTGATCTCGTCGTAGTCGGTCTTCTCGGTGACGTCCTCGAGCAACGTCACGAACGATCCGTCGCGGGCGATCGTGTAGCTGCTGATCTTCTGCTCGGGCAACAGGCGCGTCGCCTCGCCCGTCGTCACGTCAACCTCGGCCAGCACCCGCTTGCGCGCGCTTCGCTGCAGCGCGTCCCATTCGAGGAACGGTTCCTTCGACGAGTGCACGATGATCGGTCCCGTCGTCAGCTGCTTGAACCTGTCGCGGGCGTCGCGCTCCCATTCCGGCGTGCGCAGCGTGACGAGCAGTCCGCGGTCGCCGGGCGTCCATTCGAGACCGCTGTTCGTGCTGCAGGTCACGTTCGCCAGGCGCGGGACCTCGGACAGCGTGGCGCGCCCGGCGTCCCAGACATAGAGCGCCGGCCCGGTGGAGAGCGGCGGCGCGGGATCCTTCGCGCCCGCCCGACTGCCGGCGCGCGCCGCGGGGGGCACGCGGGAGCCCGGCGCGGCAAAGCCCGGCAGCGCCGGCTCGGACAGCAGGATCGCCAGCCGCGTACCGTCGTGCGACCACGCCGCACGAGTGACATTCACGAGGCTGTCCCGAAACGGCGATTGCGAGGCGCCGGTCCTTGTGTCGATGACGAGCAGCCGCGAGCGCGACGGCGCCACGTAGGTCGGATCGCCGGCGCGATAGTTGTCCACGTCCGCGTTGTCAAAGCCGCGGCGCAGCGTCACCGCCACGCGCGCGCCGTCGTCGGAGAGATCGGCGATCGACAGCGACGCGACCGTCAACATGTCCGGCGCGGTGAACGGCGCGCGCGACGGGGATGGCTGCGACGACGCGGCCACGTGGCCCTGGCGCGAGCCGAGCGACACGAACGCGAGCACGGCGACCCCGAGAACAATGAACGTCCGCATGGCGGCCTCGCTTGGGGGGCGGGTTTCAGGCCTTGGGCCTTGGGCCTTGGGCGTTCGGCTTTCGGACCTCGGACTTCGGACTTCGGACTTCGGACTCCCGTCGAGCGGCCGGAGTATACAATGCTCCCCGGCTCGGAAGGAGTCCATGAAACGTGCAGCCGCCATCCTGGTCGTCGCGACCCTGGCATTCGCCTCCACCGGGAGCCGCACCACGATCATCCACGGGCAGGAATCCGCCACGTTGCGCGGAGCCGAGACGCCGCCGGGCGCGATCTGGCTGGACAGCCTCGACCTGCGCAAGATGGTCCAGCGCCGCCAGCAACCACGGGCCGGCCGTTCGTGCCGCAACAACCCGCTCACCCTCGACGGCGTCGTCTATCAGCACGGCATCGGCACCCTCTCGATCAACGAGCTCATCGTCGATCTGAAGGGCCAGGCCACCCGCTTCGTATCGATGATCGGCATCGACGACGACTCGAAGACCGGGCCGGGATCGTTCACCTATGAGATCTGGGTGGACAACAGGAAGCGCGAGATCTCCGGGGTCATCAAGGCCGGCGACAAGCCCCGCCTCGTGTCGATCGATCTGACCGGCGCGCGGTTCCTGGAGCTCTTCATCGACGATGGCGGCGACGTCAGCACGGGCGACTACGTCGATTGGGCCGGCGCGATGATCGTGATGACGCCGGGCGCGACCGACAGGCCGGAAAGCTGGAGCCTCCCCTTTGAGCCGCCGCCGCCGATCGCATCCGGCTGGCCCGCTGCGCCGCGCATCAACGCGCCGCACATCACCGGCGGCACGCCGGGCCGGCCGTTCCTGTTCCGGATTCCCGCCACGGGCGAACCGCCGCTGACCTTCACGGCAACGAACCTGCCCGCGGGCCTGACGCTCGACCATCTGACCGGTATCCTCACCGGCTCGCTGGCGCGCGCCGGCCGCGCGCAGGTGACCCTCACGGTCACGGGGCCGAAGGGAAAGGCCACCGGCACGCTCACCATCGTCAGTGGCAGCGACGCGCTGGCGCTGGCGCCGCCGCTCGGCTGGAATTCGTGGAACGTCTGGGGTGATTCGGTCGACGACGCCAAGGTGCGCGCGGCCGCCGACGCCATGGTGGCGAGCGGCCTTGCCGCGCACGGCTACCAGTTCATCAACATCGACGACGGGTGGGAGGGAGCGCGCGACGCCAACGGCGCGCTGCAGCCGAACCGGAAGTTCCCCGACATGAGGGCGCTGGCCGATTACGTGCACCGCCGCGGATTGAAGATCGGCATCTACTCGTCGCCCGGGCCGCGCACGTGCCAGGGCCTGGCGGCCAGCTACCAGCACGAGGAGATCGACGCGCGGACCTGGGCCGCCTGGGGAATCGACCTGCTGAAGTACGACTGGTGCTCGTATGAGGAGATCGCGCCAGCGCCCAGCCTGGCGGAGTTGCAGAAGCCGTACGTCGTGATGCGACAGGCCTTGAACAAGGTGAACCGCGACATCGTGTACAGCCTGTGCCAGTACGGCATGGGCCAGGTCTGGGAGTGGGGCGCGCAGGTGGGCGGCAACTACTGGCGCGTCAGCGGCGACCTCACCGACGTCTGGTCGAACATGGCGGCCATCGGCTTCCGCCAGGCCGGGCGCGAGAAGTGGTCAACGCCCGGACACTGGACGGATCCCGACATGCTCGTCGTCGGCAAGGTCGGCTGGGGACCGGCCATCCACGACACGCGCCTGAAGCCGAACGAACAGATCACGCACATCACGCTGTGGGCGCTGCAGGCGGCGCCGCTGCTCATCGGCGCGGACATGTCGCAGTTCGACACGTTCACGACCGACCTGATGACCAACCGCGAAGTGCTCGAGGTGGACCAGGACGTCATGGGGCGGGGCGCGTCGCGCGTGTTCCAGGACGAGCGTCTCGAGGTCTGGGCGCGGCCGCTCGCGGACGGCACGATCGCGGCGGGCCTGTTCAACCGCGGACTCCAGGCCGCCAGCGTCAGCGTGCGCTTCGCCGATCTGAAGGTGAGCCCCAGCCAGGCGGTGCGCGATCTGTGGCTGCAGAAGGATCTCGGCGTTTTTGCCGATCGCTACACGACCGCGGTCCCCGCGCACGGCGCGGTGCTCGTGAAGATCGGGCGGCGGCGCGGCTGAGCTGCGCACCCCGCACGCACGTCGCACGACGCACCGCATTCCGCACTTCGCACCCCGCACTCACCCAACCGCGTGCATAATGCCCTCGTGCGTCGTCTGATGCTCCTTGCGCTCGTCATCGCCCTTGCGCCGATCGGCGGGGCGGCCCGCGTGGCCGTCGCCGGCGGGCCGCTCGACGACGTCCTGCGCCGCGCGGGCCAGTGGGTGCAGCAGTTTGCCACCGACAGCGTGTTCGTGGTGGCCGAGGAGCGGTACGGACAGGAGTACCGCGTGCGTGAGCGGGGATCCTGGCGGGTGGAGCACCGCGATCTGGTGTCGGAGATCGTCGTCGTCGCGACGCCCGAAGCGGAGGCGCGGCGCGGCTTTCCGTGGGTGCAGTTGCGTGACGTCGTCGAAGTGGACGGCGTCGCGCTGCCCGATCACCGCGGCCGGCTCGAGCAACTCTTCAAGGATGTGTCCGGCTCTTCGTACTCGCAAGGGCGGGCGCTCATCGAGGAGAGCGCCCGCTTCAACCTCGGCCCGCTCGTCCACGAGATGAACGTCCCGTCGTTCGCGCTCTTCGTCCTGCACCCGCACAACCAGTCCCGGTTTCGTTTCGCGCTGACGGGCGAGGAAGCGATCGACGGCACGCGCACCATCGTTGTGACCTACCGCGAGCGCGAACGGCCGACCATGATCCGGTCGCCGCGCGGCGAGGACCGTCCCGCCAGGGGCAGCGCCTGGATCGATTGGGCCACCGGCCGCGTGATGAAGACGATTCTCCAGGTGGACGCCGGCGAGCACTGGATGACCGAGACCGAGGTCACCTACGGCCGCGACGCGCGGCTCGACGCGTGGGAGCCGCTGGCGATGCACGAGCGGCATCGGGCCGGAGCGGATGAGTTCATTGACGGCACCGCGACGTATACGAACTTCCGGCGGTTCGAGACCAACGCACGGATCGTGTCGCCGCCCAAACGCGCCGCCGGGCCGCGCCGGACGGTCGTGCCTCGATAGGTGCGATGCCGCGACGCGGCATGAATCGGGGACCGACGTATGTCTGTCAGTTGACAGACGCGTCTGCAGCCACTGCTTATACTCCGGCTGCCGATGTTCTCACCTGGTCTCACCGTTCCCGTTTCGTGCCCACGGTGCTCGCAGCGAAGCGTTCGGATCGCGAGTGACGCGCTCTATTACGTGTACCTTCGCTGCGACGACTGTTCGCACGTCTGGAGCATCCGCGCCGAGGAACTGCTGCGGACGCTCGATACGAAGGGGAAGCCCGAGCCAGGTGACGTGCAGAAGTAATCCTCGCCCCAAAAAAGAGAGGCGATAGAGGTACGGCCCCGGCCGGGGGGTGGCCGTGTTTCTCTACCATGCCGTCCGACGACATTCCCTCCACCAATCACCTGTTGCGACGCCTGCCGCCCGCCGAGCACGAGGTGCTCGCGCCCCACTCGAAGCGCGTCAGCTTCGAGAGGGCAGCATCCTCTACGAAGCGGAGCACGCAATCGATCGGGTGGTCTTCATCGAGACCGGCATCATCTCGCTGCTCTCGACCACGACGCGCGGCGAAGTGATCGAGGCGGCGCTCATCGGGCGCGAAGGCGTCGTCGGGGCGACCTGCCTGCTGCATCATCCCGCGATGCCCTATCGCGCGACGGTGGAGATGGACGTCGACGCGCTGGTGGTGCCCGTGGAGATCCTCGAGCGCCTGCTCCCTCGCCTGCCGACGCTGTACGAAGGGATGCTCCGCAGCCTGCACCTGTTGTTGATGCAGGTCTCGCAGACCGCCGTCTGCAACCGCTTCCACGCGTCGTCGCAGCGGCTGGCCAGATGGCTGCTCGCGTGCCGCGACCGCGCGGGCACGGACACGCTGAACCTGACGCACGAGGTGCTGGCGCACATGGTGGGGGTCCCGCGGACCTGGGTGACGCGAATCGCCGGGCAGCTCCAGCGTGAAGGTCTCGTGCACTACCGGCGTGGCGTCATCGCCATTGCCGACCCCGTGGGCCTGGCCCGCCGCTCGTGCGACTGCTACGAGATCCTGCGACGCGATCTCGAGCAGTACCTGAAATCGTAACCGCGCGCGTTTGCTTCCGCCTTCCGTCTCCCGCCTTCCGCCTTCCGCCTTCCGCCTTGGCCTTGGGCTTTCGGACCTCCGACTTCGGGACCGACTCCCGAACTCCGGACCCCGGACTCCGGACTCTGAAGAGCTATACTCCCCGCCACACGGAGGTGAACCCCATGCATGTCAGGCGTCATCGGCTGTTCCGGATCGGCTTCGGCCTGCTCCTCGCCCTCCTCGCCGCGGTCGCGCTGAACGCGCAGCAGCGGCCGGCCGGTGGGCCCGCCCAGGATCAATCGCCGGAGCCGCTGCGGTTCCGGTACATGGGGCCGCCAAGCGCCGGCCGCATCTCGGCGGTCGCCGGCGTGCCCGGTGACACGAAAACCTACTATGCCGGCGCCGCCTCGGGTGGCGTCTGGAAGACCACCGACGGCGGCGACACCTTCGAGCCGATCTTCGACGACCAGCCGGCGCAGGCGATCGGCGCCCTGGCCGTCGCGCCGTCCAGCCCGAACATCGTCTGGGCGGGCACCGGCGAGGCGTGGGCGATTCGTGATGCCGACATCATGGGCGACGGCGTCTACAAGTCGACGGACGCGGGCAAGACCTGGTCGCACTCCGGCCTGCCCGAGACCGGTCGCATCGCACATATCCTCGTGCATCCCACCAACCCGGACATCGTGCTCGTCTGCGCGCTCGGGCGCGCCACGGGCCCGCAGCAGGAACGCGGCGTGTTCCGGACCACCGACGGCGGCCGCACCTGGACGCAGACGCTCTTCGTGAACCCCAACACCGGGTGCTCGGGCATCTCGATCGACCCGAACGATCCCAACGTGCTGCTGGCCGGCACGTGGGAAGTCGTCATGCATACCTGGGCGATGTTCAGCGGCGGGCCGGGCAGCGGCGTCTATCGATCGCGCGACGGCGGCGCCACGTGGCAGAAGCTCCAGGGCCCCGGCCTGCCGAAGTCGCCGGTGGGCAAGATCGACGTCGCGATCGCGCCGTCGAACGGCAAGCGGATGTTCGCGCTCATCCAGACGGCGAACCAGGGCTCGCTCTGGCGCTCGGACAACGGCGGCGACACGTGGAAGGTCGTGAGCTGGGATCGCCGGCTGATCGGCCGCGCCGGCTACTACATCCGGGTGGCGGTGAACCCGCAGAACCCGGACGAGGTGCTCATCGCCAACAGCAGTTTCCACCGCTCCACCGACGGCGGTCTGACGTTCCCGCCAAGCGGCGGCGGCGGATGCGGCGACTGCCACGACATCTGGATCGATCCGAAGAACGGCGATCACTTTGTGGCGACCGGCGACGGCGGCATGGGCATCACGCGCGACCACGCCAAGACGTTCACGAGCGTGAGCCTGCCCATCGGGCAGATGTACCACGTGGCGGTGGACGAGCAGGTGCCGTACTGGATCTACAGCAACCGGCAGGACGATGGCACGATGCGCGGGCCGAGCAACTCACCGGTGCCGGTGGCCAACGTGCCGTCGTACGCACCGGCCGCGCCGGGGGCCGGCCGCGGGGGCCGCGGAGGCGGCGCGGGAGGCGGGGGCGGCCGTGGCGGCGCCGGCGTAGCATGGCAGGCGAACATCGGGGGCTGCGAATCGGGCTTCACGCTTCCGGTGCCCGGCAACCCGGACGTCATCTGGGCGTCCTGCTACGGCAACCAGGTGACGCGCTTCGACAACCGCACCGGCGCCGCGCGATCGGTCAGCCCGTGGATCCACACGCTGGACTCCGAGCCAAACAAGACGAAGTACCGCTGTCACTGGACGCCGCCGCTGGCACTCGATCCGTTCGAGAAGGAGACGGTCTATTACGGCTGCCAGGTGATCTTCAAGACGAGCGACCAGGGACAGACGTGGAAGGTGATCAGCCCCGACCTTTCCACCCAGGATCCCTCGCGCATCGCCTCGTCGGGCGGCATCATCGGCGACAACCTCGGCCAGTTCTACGGCGAGGTGGTGTTCGCCATCGCGCCCTCGAAAATCCGGAAGGGCCTCATCTGGGCCGGCACCAACGACGGCCTCGTCTGGGTGACACAGACCGGCGGCGAGCCCTGGACGAACGTGACGAAGAACATCCCCGGCCTGCCGGCGTGGGGCACGATCCGCACGATCGTCCCATCGCGCATCGACGCGGGCACGGCCTACGTCGCGGTGGATCTGCACCTGATGGACAACCGCGATCCGTTCATCTACAAGACGGCGGACTTCGGCCAGACATGGACGAAGATCAGCGACGGCCTGCCCAAAGGCCAGCCGCTCGCCTACGTGCTGTCGATCGCGGAGAACCCGAACCGCAAGGGCATGCTCTTCGCGGGAACGGGCAACGGCTTCTACTACTCGATGGACGACGGCCGGACATGGAAGCCGTTCCGGGACGGATTGCCCGCGGCGCCGGTCAGCTGGATCGAGGTGCAGCCGCAGTACCACGACGTGGTCGTGTCCACCTACGGCCGGGGCCTGTACCTGCTGCGCGACATCACGCGGCTGGAGCAGCAGGATCAGATCACCACCGACGCGGCGGCGTATCTCTACGCGCCGCGACCCGGCTTCCGCCTGGCGCGCAGCGGCAGCGTGGAATTCCTCTACCAGTTGAGAGCGGCGCCCACCGATCCGGTGACCCTCGAGATTCTCGATGCAAGCGGCGCGGTCATCCGCAAGACGAGCGGGTCGTCGCGCGCCGGTTTGAACCGGGCCACCTGGGATCTGCGGGGCGAGGGACCGGCGCAGATCGACCTGCGCACGATCCCGCCCGACAACCCGCACATCTGGGAAGAGGCGCGGTTCAAGGGACGCGACACGCGCCCGATCTCGCACTGGGGCATCCAGCAACCGCAGCGCGGAGGCCCCGTGGCGGCGCCCGGCCGCTACACCGTGCGGCTGACGCTCGGCGGCCAGGCGTACACGCGGGCGTTCGACGTCCTCACGGATCCGAAGATCGCCTCTTCGCCTGCGGATCTCGCGGCGTCCACGCTGATGCAGGTCCGCATCCGCGACGACATCAACCGGACCGTCACGATGGTGAACCGCCTCGAGATCATGCGCAAGCAGATCGAGGACCTGCTCAAGGCCAACGCCGGCAGGAAGGCGGCCGAGAAAGCGCTTGGCGATCTCGATCGGAAGATGATGAACGTCGAGCTGCAGCTGCTGTCGCAAAGCGATCTGTACAGCGACGACAAGTGGTACGTCGAGGCCTACAAGGTGTACCTGAACCTGTTGTGGCTCGGCGGCGAGGTGGGCACGGGCGCGGGCGACGTGCAGGGCGGCGCCGACTACCGGCCGACCGACGCGTCGGTGCAGGTGCTCGAGACGATCGAGAAGGACCTGGCCGCCGCCGGCAGGGACTACGACACGCTGATGGAAAAGGACGTGCCCGCGTTCAACAAGGCGAACGCGAAGCTGGCGATCGCAACCAAGGCGGCGAACTGACGGGGCCTGTCGACATCGGCTCAGGGCGCCCTGAGCCTTAAGCCGCCTTCAAGGAGTCTCCGATGACACTCAGGCACGCAATCCGACTCACGGCCGGCGCCACCACCGTGGTCGTCCTGTCCGCATGGCTCGCGGCGCAGGGAACGCCGGCGAAAGCGGGCGCGCGCACCGCGGCCGCGAAGCCCGCGCTGCCGGCATCCGATATCGTCGCCGACTACGGCCGCGCCTACGGCCTGCGCGACCGCGTGCAGGACAAGGTCTTCAACGTCCCCGAGGCGCCGGCCTGGGTCGAAAAGACGACGAAGTTCACGTATCGCAAATCGGTGAAGGGCGGCAACCAGTTCGTCCTCGTGGACGCGAGCGCGGCCACCCGGGCGCCCGCCTTCGATCACGAGAAGCTGGCGGCGGCGCTGTCGGCGGCGGCCAACGCGAAATATACGGCCCTGACCCTGCCGTTCAGCACGTTCACCTTCGTCGAGGACATGAAGGCGATCGAGTTCACGACGGGCGGCGGTCGCGGCGGCGGCCGCGCCACGGGACCGGGCGCGCCCGGCGCGCCGGCGGTTCCACGATGGCATTGCACGCTCACCGACTACCAGTGCACGCGGCGCACGGCGGCGGCGACGCCGGCCGGCGCGGGCGGCCGGGGACGCGGCGCTGCGCCAGTCGGCCCCCAGGCGGCCGATCAGCCGCAGGTGCGCGTGTCGCCCGACGGCACGACCGAGGCCTTCATTCAGAACTACAACGTGTACATTCGCCCCGCCCGGCGCGAGAGCGAGGGAGCGGCGCAGGGCGAGGCGACTTTGCGAGCGACCGCGGCTGGCGGGACGCCGGCGTCCACGCCCTCCGCCAACATCACGCCCCTGTCGTGGGACGGCTCGGAGGGCGAGGCGTACACGATCAACTCGATTGCCTGGTCGCCCGACTCGAAGAAGATCGCCGCCTACCGGCGCCGGCCCGGCTACCGCCGCATGGTCAACTACGTGCAGTCGTCGCCCGACGACCAGCTGCAGCCGAAGTTCTCCTCGAACTACTACCAGAAGCCCGGTGACGTCGTCGATCTGGACCAGCTGGTGCTGTTCGATCTCGTCGCGAAGCGCGCGATCGGCATCGACAATGCGCTCTTCCCGAATCCATACTCGATCGGCCGCAGCGTCGAGTGGCGCAAGGACAGCCGGACGTTCACCTTCGAGTACAACCAGCGCGGCCACCAGGTGTATCGCGTCATCGAAGTGGATGCCGCCACCGGGAAGGCGCAAACGGTCATCGAGGAGACCGGCAAGACCTTCATCGACTATCGCCGCGCGACGGCGGGCACGAGCGACTCCGGGCGCACGTACCGTTACGATGTGGCCGACGGCAAGGAAGTCGTCTGGATGTCGGAGCGCGACGGCTGGAGCCACCTCTATTTGTACGACGGCGCCACCGGCCGCGTGAAGAACCAGATCACGAAAGGCAACTGGGCGGTGCACTTCGTCGAACGCGTAGACGAGGAGAAGCGCCAGATCTGGTTCACGGCGAACGGCATGGACGCGGGCAAGGATCCGTACTTCCTCCACCACTTCCGGATCAACTTCGACGGGACGGGGCTGACGCGCTTCACGACGGCCGACGGGACGCACTCGGTGTCGTGGTCGCAAAGTCGCGACTACTACGTGGACACCTGGTCGCGCGTTGATGCGCCGCCCGTGGCCGAGCTGCACAAGACGAGCGACGGCTCGCTGGTGATGGGACTGGAGCGCGCGGACGCGACCGAGCTCGTCGCGGCGGGCTGGAAGGCGCCCGAGGTGTTCGTGGCAAAGGGGCGTGACGGCGCCACCGACATCTGGGGCATCATCGTCCGGCCGACCAACTTCGATCCGAAGCGGACATACCCGGTCATCGAGAACATCTACGCCGGGCCGCAGGGATCGTTCGTCCCGAAGACCTTCAGCACGCAGACGGGCATGCAGTCGCTCGCCGAGCTGGGCTTCATCGTCGTGCAGATCGACGGGATGGGCACGGCGAACCGGTCGAAGGCGTTCCACGACGTGGCGTGGAAGAACCTGGGCGACGCCGGGTTCCCGGATCGGATCCTGTGGCACAAGGCCGTCGCCGCGAAGTATCCCTCCTACGACATCTCGCGCGTCGGCGTCTACGGCACGTCGGCCGGCGGCCAGAACGCGATGGGCGCGGTGCTCTTCCACCCGGAGTTCTACAAGGCCGCAGCCGCGGCGTCGGGATGCCACGACAACCGCATGGACAAGATCTGGTG
>PMZR01000099.1 GCA_003170135.1 Acidobacteriota bacterium | reverse complement strand
GTCGCGGTCCAGGATCGACCGCGGCCTGCTCCGCAGGCTCGGTCGGGGGTGCAGCCGCTCCGTGCACGACCGGCATCACGTCGGCGCGAGACCGTGCGCGATGACTCTCGCGTTCTCGATGTCACCGACGCAGAGGCAGAGCGTCTCCGGGCACTGCACGGCCCCCTTGAGCAACCGCTCGCGCGCCCCGTCCCCCGGCGCACCCGAGCGCGTGGACCGGTGCGGGCGCATCCTCGAACGAGCCGTGCGGAGCAGGCCGCGCACGGCAGAGCGTCGCGGGGCGCGGAACCCGAGGAGCGCTTGCGCCGGTTTCCCGGCGGAGCCGCGCCGGCGGGGCGGGGTGCCTTTCCCGGCCTGCGGAGCCCGGCTCGGGAGGGGATGTGCCTGCGCCGCGCCACGCGGGTCACGCGTCATTCGGCATCCGGGCGCGGCCTCGACTGGCGGAATCACCCACGGAAATGTCCGAAGAGGCAAAGAAAAAGGCCCCGGGAGCATGTGCCCCCGGGGCCGGTCGATGTGTCAGCGGCGGGGCCGAAGCCCTGCGCCTTGCCCTAGAACGACCAGCGCGCGCCGAACGTGACCTGGCGGCCGGCCGACAGCGTGAGCGGGTCGGCGAACGCCACGACGACGTCGTTGCCATTCTGATCGGTCAGCGTCCGGGTCGGGAACCGCGCCTGGCGGCTGAGAACCGTCGCCTGGTTGAGCGCGTTCGCGATGTCGGCGTAGAAGCCGAACCGGTTGAAGCCGATGTTGACGACCTTCTCCAGCCGCAGATCGAGATTGCTCTGGCGGTCGTTCATGTGGCTGCCGGGCGCATCCAGGTTGACGGTGACCGTGCTCGGCCAGAGCAGCCGCCTGGTCGTGCTCCCGCTGATGCGGAAGTTGGCCGGATACGGCGAGCCGGACAGGAACGTCCAGCCGCCGTTCACCGAGACCTCGATCTTCGGGATCTGGTACCCGGCGAACACCTTGACCTCGTGTCTGCGGTCATAAGTGGTCGGACCGTCGGCATTCACCACGATCGTGTTCGGCGTTTCGAACTGGCTGCTCGTGATGCCCGCGTAGGTGCTGTTGGTGATGGTGCCGGTCGTCTTCGACAGCACGTAGGAGACGCGGGCCTGCCAGCGATTCCGGAACCCGCGCTCGAGCACGAGCATCATCCCCTTGTACTTGCGGGACGCGTCCACGGTGACCGCCTGCCCGTTGGACAGGTTGTAGGTGACCTGGTCCGTGTTCAGGATGGTGAACTGCGGAACTGAGGTCGAATTCGCCCAACTGTAGAGTGGCAGCGTCGGCGATGACCAGCCGGTGGGCGTCGGATAGTTGATGGGCGTCCACAAGCCGTTGGGAAGCACGGAATTGAGGAAGTTCTTCCACTCGCGCCAGATGCCGGTCGCAGTGAACTTGAAGTTTTTCCCGATCTGCTGCTCCCACGCGAAGTTGAGTTCATCGACGCGCGGGTGCTTCAGATCGTTGCCGACGGTATAGGTCTTGGCAACCGTGTCGGTCAGGGTGAGCGAGTTCCAGTTCGGACCGACGTCGTAATAGTTGGTCGGCGTGAGGCCGCTGGTCGCGCGGCTCCAGGAACTGAAGACGGCGGCGTCGTACATCTGGCCGTAGAAGGCCCGCAGGACCGACGTGCCCTTGCCGGTCAGGTCGATCGCGGCGCCCAGCCGCGGGCCGACCGAGAAGGTCGAGTAGAGCTGCTTGTTGGTCGCCTCGTCGGCGCCCTTGATGCTGTCGGCGCGCAGGCCGAGGTTCAACGTCGCGCGGCCCATCCTCCACTGATCCTGGGCGTAGAACGAGTCGCGGCTGTTCTTGCCCTGCAGGTCATACGAATAGCCCCAGGCCTGGTACGGCTGGCCGCCGTAGTCGTACAGGTAGACGCCCTGCGTCTGGCCGGGGAGGTGCGAGTACTGGAAACGATCGCGGATGCTGCTGCGCTCGATCTCCATCCCGAACTTGAAGTTGTGCGTGCCGGCCAGGTCGGCGTACTTCGAGAGCGCCATGTTCAACTGGTTCCGGGTGCGGTCGTACTGCGCGGTGTAGCCCGCGCCGCCCGAGAACTTGCCGGTCTCGCCGTCGAAGTGCGTCGGCGCGGAACTGACCGGGTTCAGGTCGTAGTAACCCCACCAGCCGGTGAACTTCGCCTCGAAGAGCGTCGATCCGCCGAACGTCTTGCGGTACTGCGCGTTGTAGACCGCCTCGGGCGAATCCTGGTCGATCGTCTGGGAATTCGACGAGACGGCGTACCCCGGGATGAGCCCGGTGCGGCCCCGCTGGTTGTACTGGTCGTACTGCAGCGACGCGACGATGTTGTCGGTCGGCGTCGGCTGGAAGGTGACCTTGAAGTTGAAGCGCGGGCTGATCTCGGAGCGGATCGGCCCGGCGATCTTCTGCTCGATGTGGTAGCGCTGGATGCTCGTGAAGAAGAAGATCTTGTCCTTCTGGATCGGCCCGCCCAGCTGCACCGTGAAGTCCTTCATCGTCAGGACCTGGTCCGGCGTCGCCAGGGTGGCGTTCTTGGCGATGACGTCCGCCGGGACGTTGTTGCTCGCCAGGCTGTCGTTCGTCCACCGGAACTCGGACAGCGCCGAGAACCGGTTGCCGCCCGACTTGGTGATCGTGTTGACCACCGCGCCGGTGAACCCGCCGTACTCCGCGGGCTGCCCGAGGCTGCCGACCGACACTTCGTCGATGATGTTGTAGTTGTAGAACGTCCACGCGGTGCCGCCCTCGGGGTCGCGTGTGTCCACGCCGTCCAGCATCAGCGAGTTGGCGCCGTCCGACGCGCCGCCGAACGCCGAGCCGTCGTTCACGCCGGGGAAGTACTGCAGGATGCTGACCGCCGGGTTGTTGTGCGACAGCGGCATGCTGAACAGCAGGTCCTGCGAGAGGTTGCTGTCGGTCTTGGTGGAGGTCGTATCGATGGTCACCGCGTTGGCGATGACGTCCACCGTTTCAGTGAGGCCGCCGACGACCATCGCGAGCGCCACTTCGACGGTCCTGCCGATGCTCACGTCGAGATTCTGCTGCTCCTTCGGGCGGAAGCCCTGGAGCTCGGCTTTGACCGAGTAGATGCCCGGGGCCAGGCCCAGGAAGCGGAACTCGCCCTTGGCGTCGCTCACCTGTGTCTGCGATCCGGTCTTGCCGGTCAGCGTGACGTTCACGCCCGGCAGCACGCCTCCCTGTTCGTCGCTCACCTTGCCGGCGATCGTTCCGGTCAGCGTCTGGGCGCCAACCACGCCGGCGAAGCCGACCGTCGCGACAAGGAGGGCAAGTACGATTGTGCGTCTCATGCTTCCTGCCTCCTCGCTTACTGGGTCTGCCGAATGACGGAGTGAATGCGATCGTGGCTGGCGGAGTAGATGGTGTACCCGGCGCCGGCCCCGACGACCGCGAGGATGATGACGCCCGGCGTCGTCTTGAAGAACGATCGCGAGGCGAGGGGAGCCTTCCGGTCGGGCGTCCCCTGGGATGCGTCTTTGCTGGCGAGGGTCCGGCCTGAGGGCGCGGTCGGACCAACCGCCGCGACGGCGGTCGCGACCGAGGCACGAATGCCCGGCTTCGCGGCCGGTTGGCTCCCGTCGGCTGCGAGCGCCGGCAGAGGAACCGCAAGGGCCAGGACGATCGCGAGCACGCGCAGAATCGGCCGCGACGTGCGATCTGGGTAGTTCACGATGTTCTTCCTCCTCACTGAGGAGCGGGACGCGCAAGCGCACATCAGTGCGCCCGCGAACGGCAGTGGCACGAATTACACGAAGGGGGGGCACGGGTCGGGTTGAAGAACCGACCGAAGAATACTTCAAACACTCTGCCACCGAATGGACATCGTGATGTGGGGCTAAGTCGCTGACAGCCAAGGATCTCCAGATGCCGACGAGCTGTGTCCGGACGCGTGGAATCCAAACGCCGGGATATGTTCTCCAAAAGGTTGAAGCCGCCTCTGCCGTAGCCCCTGCCGGTTGACGGAGCTCGAGACTTGGGGGTAGGGATCTGGGAGCAGGGACCAGGGACCAAGGACTAGGGACCAGGGACTAGGATCGGAATATGTCCAGTCGCAAGAAAGGGCGCTCCTCTTCGGCGCCCGGTCCGAAATCGGCGCCGCCGGCCCAGGTGAGCGGCGACAGGCGCGCGCGGAGTCGCCGCGGCCTGGTCGGGCTCCTGCTGGCGGCGGCGATCGTCGTGGCCGCAGGCACGACGTGGTGGTTTCTCGCGTCGCGCTCCGCCCGCAGCGCCAGCGGCCTGGATCTCGGCCGGGCGGCGGCTGGGCGGGACGATCTGAACCTGCTCGTCATCACCCTCGACACCACGCGTGCCGACCGCATCGGCGCGTACGGCTACCGGGACATCGAGACACCGACGATCGACCGGCTCGCGCGCGAGGGCGTGCTGTTCGAGCACACGATGGCGGTAGCGCCGCTGACGCTCCCGGCGCACTGCAGCATCTTCACCAGCAAGTTTCCGCCCGAGCACGGCGTGCGCGACAACGGCGGGTTCTTCCTGTCGCCGCAACAGCTGACGCTCGCGACGATTCTCAAGCGCAAGGGCCTCAAGACGGGCGCGGTCGTCGCCGCCTACGTGCTCGACGGCAAGTGGGGTCTCAACCAGGGCTTCGAGACCTATGTCGACGACTTCGACCTGACGCAGACCCAGGGCGGGTTCGGCCTGGGCGACATTCAGCGGCCGGGCAACGAGGTCGTGGACAAGGCGCTGCCGTGGCTCGAGAAGGTCAAGGACCAGCGGTTCTTCGGCTGGCTGCACTTCTACGATCCGCACCAGCCGTACGACGCCCCGGAACCGTTCAAATCGCGCTACGCGAACCATCCCTACAACGCGGAAATCGCGTTCATGGACTCGCAGATCGCGCGCGTCATCGATTTCCTGGAACGCAACCGGCTGCTCGACAAGACGGTGATTGCGGTCATCGGCGATCACGGCGAATCCCTCAATCAGCACGGCGAGGGCAGCCACGGCTTCTTCATCTACGAGGCCACCACGCGTGTGCCGTTCATCATCCGCGCGCCGTTCGATCGGATGCGCGGACGCCGCGTGGCCGATCCGGTCCGGTCGGTGGACCTGATGCCGACCGTGCTCGACCTGATGGACATGGCGCCGCCCGGCGGGATCGCGGGGACGAGCCTCGTGCCGCTGATGACCGGTGTCCGGACGACGCTCGATCTCGAGGGCTATGCCGAGGCGCTGTACCCGCTGCACCACTTCGGGTGGAGCGACCTGCGCGCGTGGCGCGCCGGGCGCTACAAGGTGATTGACGCCCCGCGGCCGGAGCTCTACGACCTCGAGCGCGATCCGCAGGAGGACAAGAACCTGTATGCCGACCGCCGGACGCTGGCCGACCAGATGATCGCGCGGCTGCGCGCGCACGAGAAGGACACGCCGGGCAGCGAGGGGGCGTCGAAGCCGGCGGTGGACGTGGACCCGGAAGCCAGGGCGCGCCTTGCCGCTCTCGGTTACGTCGGATCGTTTGTCGCCACCGTGTCGGGCCCGCGGACCGAGCGCGCGGATCCGAAGGACAAGATCGGCCTGTTCAACCTGATGACCGAGGCGCGGGAGACCGCCAAGCAGGGCAAGTCGGCGCAGACCCCGGACGAGGTGACCGAGGGGGCCATCGCGATCTACAAGAAGGTGGTCGCGGAGGATCCCAACGTCATCGATGCCTGGTTCAGCCTCGGCAACGCGTGCCAGCGCGTCCACCGTTACGAGGAGGCGATCACGTACTTCAAGCGCGCGCTCGCGCTGAAGCCCGACTACGACCTGCCCGTCATCAACATGGCCAACGCCTACCGCGCCCTCGGGAAAGACGAGGCGGCGCTGGCGGGATACGAACACTACCTGACGATCGATCCGAAGAACGCGCACGTGCGCTACGAGATCGGCCAGATCTACCTGGACAGGGGCGACGTGGCGCGCGCCGAACAGAACTTCCGTCAGGCGCTCGAGATTGACGCGCGCGTCGCGCCGGCGCGCAACGCGCTCGGCGTGCTGGCCTTCCAGCGCGGCGACCTCGCGACGGCCGAGCGCGACGTGCGCGCGGCGCTCGAGATCAAGAACGACGTGCGGCTCGCGCACTACAACCTCGCGCTCATCGCCGAGGAGCGCAACGACCCGCGGACGGCCGAAGCCGAATACCGGCGCGAGCTCGACCTCCATCCCGACGCCTACAAGGCCGCCTTCAACCTCGGGCGGCTCTACGAACGTCTCGGCAACCACCAGGCGCAGATCGCGGCGTTGAAGCAGTCGGTTGCCATCAACCCGGCGAGCCCCGAGGCCAACATCTTCCTCGCGAAGGCCTACCTCGACGCGGGCCTCAATCTTCCCGAGGCCGTCGCCTGCGCGCGCAAGGCGCTCGAGATCGCGCCGCGTTCCAGCCTCGCGCCGCTCGCGCACTACGTGCTCGCCGACCTCTACAACCGGCTCGGCCGCCCGCAGGACGCCGCGCGCGAGGTGGCGGCCGGCCGCGCGCTCGAGCGGGGCGGCGCCGGCACCCACGGCGGGTAAGGGGCCCGCGCGTTTCGTGTTGCCTCGGCTCGATAGGTTGAGCGGGCGAGGGCGGCCATCGCCAGGCGGGCCACCGAGCACGGGCGCCGCCGCGGGCCTCGACGAGCCGTCGGTCGCCGGGGAAACCGCCGCGCCGCCACGCCGCTTTCCGGCTTCGACCGCCGGCGACCTCCAAGGCTCGTCGATGACCGCCGCCGCGCCCGTGCTCGCGACGGGACCACGATTCCGGGTCGCAGCACACGGAGCGGACGCAGCACCGAACGAGCCGTGCGGAGCAGTCGGCGCGCGAGGCCGGAACGCGACGAGCGCCTTGCACCGTTTTTCCCGGCGCGGCGCGTAGCGGTCGAGCAAGCGCGGGTAGCGCCAAGCCGGACACCGAAATCCGAAAAACGGCGCAACGCGAGGAGCCAGGCCCAAGGTCCCGGCTTTCTGATATAAGAACCCCTCGGGACAATCGTCCCCGCAAGGAGATCCTGATGCGGCGGTTCACGATGCTCGTGTGTGCGCTGGCGGTCGTGCTGGCGCCTTCGCTCTTCGCAAAGCAGAAGCCGGGTCAGCCGGCATCGGACATCGGCGGGCCCTTCGACTCGCGACCGCCATCGTCGCTCGCTCAGGGCGGGCAGACTTCGGACATCGGACGTCGGACGTCGGACGACGGCGCGCTTGCGGCGCCCGACGTGGCGGAACCAGGCTCGATCGAAGCGATCGCGCGCTTCACCACCGATCCGCGCTTCATCAGCCCATGGGTCGCCTACGTGCCCGACTCGAAGATTGTGCCGTCGCCGACGCGCGTGCTCGGGCACGTGGTGGGCGCGTCGGGCGACTTGTCAAAGACGACCGAGATCTACGGCTACTTCCGGGCGCTGGCGAAAGCGACGCCGCGCGTGCGCGTCGAGACGATCGGCCGATCAGACGAGGGCCGCGACATCCTGCTCGTGGCCATCGCCGATGACGAAGGCATGCGCGATCTCGCGAAGCTCAAAGCGGCCACCTCCGCGCTCGCCGACCCGCGACGCACGACGCCCGAGGAGGCCGAGCGCATCATCTCGTCGGCGCGGCCGATCTACTACTTCAACGCGGGCCTGCACTCGAGCGAGTCGGGCAGCCCCGAGATGGCGATGGAACTGGCCTACCGGCTGGCGGTGTCCGACCAGCCGATGATCCAGGCGATTCGCAAGAACGTGCTCGTCCTCATCAACCCGGTGTCCGAACCCGACGGGCGCGATCGCTTCGTCGAATGGTTCTACCGGTACCTGAAGGGCCGCACCGATTACGACAACCTCCCCGAAGTCTCGCCGCCCTACTGGGGGCACTACGTCTATCACGACAACAACCGCGACACGCATCAGAAGGCGCTCGAATCGACCCGGGCCGTGCACCGCATGTTCTACGACTACCATCCCACGGTCGTGCACGACCTGCACGAGTCGATCGCACTGCTCGAAACCTGGAACGGCACCGGGCCCTGGAACCCGAACCTCGACCCGATCGTGATCAGCGAGTTCATGGAGATGTCGTTCGAGGAGGTGCGCGCCGCCACCGCGTTCGGCATGCCGGGCGTCTGGACGTGGGCGTTCGGCGAAGGCTTCGGCCACCACTACATGGAGTCGGTCGCCACCAATCACAACGCCATCGGCCGGGGGTACGAGACCTTCGGCAATGCGACGGCCGAAACCATGACGCGGACGATCACGAACCGCAAGTATCTCGGGCGTCCCGTCACCGGTCAGGAATGGTACCGGCCGCTGCCGCCGCCCGCGAGGTTCACCTGGTCGCTGCGCGATAACACGAACTACATGGAAACGGGCTGTCTCGCGATCCTCTCCTACGCGGCGCGCAACGGGAAGGAGATGCTGCGCAACTTCTATCGCAAAGGCTACAACTCGTGGCAGAAAGGCCTCACGCAGGCGCCCTACGCCTTCGCGATCCCGGCGGATCAGGGCGACCGCCGCCGCGTCGCGCAGATGATCGACCTGCTGCGCAGCCAGGGCCTCGAGGTCTCGCGTCTCACCTCGGACGTCGCGTTGAAGGAAGGCGCCTTCCCGGCGGGCACGTTCCTCGTGCGGCTCGATCAGCCCTATCGAAACTACGCCGTCGACCTGCTGGCGCCGCAGAAGTTCCCCGCCGACGCGGAGTATCAGCCCTACGACGACATCTCCTGGGCGCTGCCCGTGCACTACGGCCTCCGCGCGGTCCGCATCGACGATGAGACGGTCAAGCGCGCCCCGGTCGAACCGGTGCTCGGCGACGTCGAGGTGACGGGCCGCGTCCGTGGACAGGGCGACGTCTTCATCGTCCGCGACACCGGCCAGGAGGCGTTGATGGCGGCGCGGGCGCGCCTGGCGCGCTACGCCGTGTCGATCGCCGAGAAACCGTTCGCGCTCGGGGATGTCCAGTACCCCGCGGGATCGTGGATCGTGCCTGCGCAGGAAGGCGTTGCCGCGGCGTTGTCCGATGTGGCGCGCGAGCTGGCGCTCGACGTTGACGCGACGAGCGCGGTCCCGGACGTGCCCCGGCACGACGCGCCGTTGCCGCGCCTGGCCCTGTGGCACACGTGGGCAGACACGCAGGACGTCGGCTGGGTCCGCCTGACGCTCGACCGGCAGAAGATCCCGTACACGTATGTTCGGGACGATGACATCAGGACGGGCGGGCTGAAGCAGAAGTACGCCGTGATTCTCTACGCGAACACCGACCTGGCGCTCCGCGAGCAGATCCACGGCATCGATCCGAAGTTCGGGCCGCTCGCCTACACGCGCACCGCGCAGTTCCCCAGCCACGGGCAGCCGGACGGATCCGACGACATCACCGGCGGCATCGGCTGGACGGGGCTCGCTCACCTGCAGCAGTTCCTGGACGAAGGCGGCCTGCTCGTCACGCTGGGCAACGGTTCGGCGCTGCCGCTCGAGGGCGGTCTCGTACGCGGCGTGTCGGCCGCGCCAGGCGCGTCATCGGTCTGGACGCCCGGCGTCGAACTGGTGGCCACCTTCAATCGCCCGGACCATCCGATCTCGTATGGGTACCCGCACGCGACGTCCGTCTTCAGGGATTCGGCGCCGGTCTACACCGTCCGGCGCGTCGACCGCGCGTGGATCGTGCTGCAGTGGGGATCGCGGCCGCCGAAGGAGGAACGCGACGACGAGCCGCCGGCCGCGGGCGCGGAACCCGCCGGCGCCGCCCAGGGCAGGCCCGCGGTGCCCGACAAGGCTGCGCCCGCGACGCCGATGGTCGTCAGCGGAGGCGCGAAAGGAGAGGACACGCTCGAAGGCCGCCCCGCGATCCTCGATCTGCCGGCCGGGAAGGGCCGTGTCATCGCGTTCAATTTCAATCCGCAGCACCGCGATCTGAACCGTTCGGATTATCGCCTGCTGTGGAACGCGCTCATCAACTGGCGGGCGATCCTGGACCAGCGCAGCAAGTAGGCCTGGTCGCGGCGGCCGCACTTCGTTGTCCGTTCGATGTTCGCCCCGTCGCGTTTGTGCTATCGTCACGCTATGTCCCGCAGGTTCGCATACCTCGCGCTTCACGCGCTCGTGATCGGCGGCATCTCCCGCAGCGCCGGTCTGTGATTCTCACCCGCTAGGCCTCATCTTTTTTCGCTGCTTCGTTTCACGCGTGCGCATGCTCCAGGCGACCCGGCCGTCAGCCGAGTCACGCCCTGAGCCCGACGCCCTGAGCCGTAAGCCTTTTTTCACGCTCTTCCGGAGGTTCATCATGGGGTACCGATACGTCCTGCTTGGCACGGGCCGCCAGGGTCTGGCCGCGGCCTACGATCTCGGCCGCTTCGGCGACGCCGACGACATCCTGCTCTGCGATATCGACGGCAAGGTGGCTGACTCGGGCGCCGAGCGCCTGAACCGTCTGCTCGGCCGACGGGTTGCCCGCTCGCGGCAACTCGACGTCGCGAACACGCGCACGGTCGCCACGGCTTTGGATGGCGCCTCGGCGTGCATCAGCTCGGTGCACTACCTCTACAACGTCGACATCACTCTGCTGGCGATTGAGAAGAAAGTGCACATGACCGACTTCGGCGGCAACACGGACGTCGTCTGGCAGCAGCGTGCGTTGGCCGAGGATGCCGAGCGCGCCGGCATCACAATCGTGCCCGATTGCGGGATGGGTCCGGGCCTGAACGTGTCGCTCGCGACCTACGCGATGTCGCTCGTCGATGTGCCCCGCGACGTGTTCATCTGGGACGGCGGCCTCCCGCAGGATCCCGAGCCGCCCTGGAACTACGCGTGCACGTTCGCCATGGGCGGCCTGACCAACGAGTACGACGGCCACGCCATGTTCCTGCGCGACGGCCGGATCACGCCGGTGGCGTGTTTTGCGGATCTCGAGGAAGTCGATTTTCCGCAGCCGATCGGCCGGCTCGAAGCGTTCGTCACCTCCGGCGGCCTCTCCACCTCGCCGTGGACGCTGCAGGGCAAGCTCCGCCGGCGGCTCGAGAACAAGACGCTGCGCTACCGCGGCCACTGCGCGCAGTTCAAGGCATTCTCGGACCTCGGCCTGCTCGGTCTCGACCCGATCGAGGTGAAGACGAGCACAGGGCCGACGCCCGGGGCCACGACGATCGTGCCCAGGGATCTCTTCCACGCGCTGCTCGGCCCGAAGATCAGCCGCGACCTGGTCCGCGACATCTGCGTGATGCGCGTGAAGTGTGTCGGCGAGACCAAGGGCCGGCCGGCGTGTGCGACCGTCGATCTGGTGGACCGCTACGACGAGGCGACCGGGTTCACCGCGATGCAGCGCCTGACCGGCTGGCACGCGTCAATCATGACGATCGTGGCGGTGCGCGGTGAAACATCGCGCGGCGTCGTGCCGGTGGAACTCGCGCTGTCGGGCCGGCGCGTGGTGGAGGAATCGCGGCGCCGCGGGTTCGCCATCACCGAGCAGATCGACGACGTGCGCGCGGCGGCCACTGTGTAGTCGTTGGTCGTCAGGCCACTGACGCGCTGACCCATGTCGGCGTGGTTCTTGCGCTCGCGATCGTGACGCTTGCGGCTGGCTGGATTCCCGCGCGGCGCGCAACGCGTCTGGACCCGGCGTCAGTGCTGCGCGCGGAATGACCACGGAAGTCCGGAGTCCGGAGTCCGAGGTCCGAGGTCGGTGGTTGGCCGGTGGATCATCGACGGACAAACGACCAACGACCCAGACCAACGACTATCACCCACCGCTGATCATGTGGATGACCTGCACGTCGGCCTCGTCTGGCACCATCGTCGTCTTGTAGTCCTTGCGCGCGACGATCCGGCCGTTCACCGAGACCGCCAGCATCCGGAAGACGTAGTTCCGCTCGTCGAGGATGTCCTGCACGGTCATCCCCGGCCGGTGCGGCATGGGGGTGTTGTTGACGGTGATCATCGTAGGAATCAGGAATCAGGAGCCAGGAAACAGGACCGGACCAGTTCAGGCGTCGCGGCGCGCCTTTAGACTGCGCGCCAAGCCGTGAATCATCCGGCCGAGATCGCCCGTCTCTCGGAAGATGTCCGCGACGACGTCCTCCTTCGCATATCCCAATCGTCCCGCGATTTCGACTTGAGTCTCGAGTTCCATCAGCGAACCGTGCGCGATCGCCAGGTGATGGAGGTATTCCCCGGTGGCGGAGCGGCCGTGGCCCTCCGCGATGTTCGAGGGGACTGAAACGGCGGTGCGTCGCAGCTGCAGCGCCAGGCCAAAGGCCTCCGACCGCGGAAGTCCTTCGGCCAGGCGATAACAACGAGTGACGAGAGCCATGGTCCGCTGCCAGATCTCCAGGTCACGGAAGCTCTTCACGGTCATCATTGTCTCCGTGGACTCCGGCTCCTGAATCCTGACTCCCGACTCCTGATTCCTGATTCCTGCGGCTACTCCGTCACCCCTGCCGCCTTGACGACCGCCACTACTTCCGGAAAGTCCACCTTGAACTTCTTCAGCGTCGCGATCGTCGGGATGCCGTTGTCGGTCCAGCCGCGGCGCTTGTAGACCGCGTCGCACAGCTGGCGGTACCGATCCTCGCGCCAGGCGCGGTGCAGCTTGATCTTCTCGGCGGTCGTCTTGCCGGCCGGATCGACGCCGATGAGATCCAGGAGTTGCTTGTCGTAGCGCTCGGCGCGCGACTCGTACTCCTCGGGCGTGACCGGTCCCACCGACCGGTACGGCGGCCAGTCGCTCTGGCGTCCGCCCAGCCCCATGCGCAGGTTGAACACGCGCTGGAAGTTGTAGACCGCCTCGGATTGGGCGATCACGCCGTCCTTCGTCAGCCTCTTGCCGGTGATGCCCTGGTAGAGCTCCAGGTAGTTCTCGACGTGCTCGGGCACCTTCGCGGCTTCCTTCCCGTGCTTGGCGTTGTCGGCCGGTTCGATGTCGTTCCACGGCAGCTTGCAGAGGCCCATCAGGCCGAACCAGGTGCGGAACAGCGGGAAGTAGTGCAGGGCCTCGGCCTTGTCCTCGAAGGTCGGGATCTGGTTGTTCACCATGTCCATGAAGATGAGCCACGCCTCGTCGTGCTGCGGGCCCTTGTTGGTGAGCGCGTAGCCGCCCTGCTGCGCGAGCGATTCCTTCGACTGGTACTGCGAGTACTCGAGGCCCTTCACCTGCATCCCGATGTCGCGCAGGAACGCCAGGTCGCCCCAGCCCTTGCCGGCGAAGTGCTCCTGCATGTACTTCACGCCCTGGCCGACAATGAGGCCGAAGCCTTCGCCGCGGGCCATCTGGTGCAGCAGCTCGACGTGGGCCGCGCCGTTGCCCCACGTCAGATCGAGACCGCCCGTGCGGTCCGTGTTCAGGATGCCGCGCTGGTAGCACTCCATGGCGAAGGCGCACGCGGTGCCGAACGAGATCGTGTCGATGCCGTACGTGTCGCAGTAGAAGTTCGACTCGAGGATCCATTCCGGATCGAAGATGCCGCAGTTCGAGCCGAGGCCGGCGGCCGTCTCGTACTCGGGACCGTCCACCGTGACGAAGTGCCCTGCGTAGGGACCGGTCTTCACGTGGTGGCAGTCGGCGCCCTTCGAACACGCCATGTGGCAGCCGTACCAGCAGCCGTCGAAGATGCCTTGCGTGAAGCGCGCCTCCCAGACCGGCGACGCGATCTTCGGCGTGTCGGGATGCTTGCCGTACTGGAAGTTGTGCGTCGGCAGCAGGTCGTACGCGTCCATGACCTCGACCAGGTGCGCCGTGCCGATCTTGCGCATCTTGCACTGCTGGTCGTCGAAGTCGTGGATTTCCTTCGCCAGTTTCCGGCCGACCTTCGCGGTGCGCTCGACGTCCTCGGCGTTGTTCATGTCGGACTTCAGCTTGAAGCCGTGGACGATGAGCGCCTTCAGGCCCTTGTCGCGGAACACCCGCCCGATGCCGCCGCGCCCCGCCTGCTTCAGCCGCGCGGCGCCGCGCCGCGGATCCCACCACGAGAAATTGAGGCAGCCGATGCGGCTGTGATCCGCGCCGCGCCCCGCCGAGACGACGCCGACGTTCACGAAGTCCTTCGGGCCGTCCGCGTATTCGTGCGTGAAGACCTCGGCCGCCACGTGGCTGTCGTACTCCTCCTCCGGTGCCGCCTCGATCGTGATCGTGCCCTTCGGGCCGTCGATGACGAGCACGACGTCGGTCGGCGCCTTGCCCTGGATCTCCAGCGCGTCGAACCCGCAGAACTTCATCAGCGGCCCGAAGTAACCGCCGACGTTGCTGTCGATCGGGATGCCGGTGAGCGGCGAGAGCGTGACGACGAGCGACTTGCCCGAGCCGGCGTACTGCGTGTTCCCCGCCAGCGGCCCTGGGCTGATGATGATCTCGTTCTCCGGGTCGTTCCACTTCGTCGTCGGTGTGATCGCGTTCCAGAGGTACCAGAGGCCGAAGCCACGGCCGCCGATGAAGACGTCCTTCATCTGCGCGGTCACCGCTTTCTCGGTCACCTTCATGGCGCCCAGGTCGACGTGAAGCGTGCGGTTGGTGTAGCCGCGGTGCGGCTGGCTCGGCGTAAACGGAACTTCCATCAGGACTTTATGCGCGCGTTTCTGATGGTCGACGTCGGCGGTGTATGAAGTGCGTTTCGTGTAGTCGTAGGTGACCGTCATGGCCCCTCCTGGGGAGGCTTTTGGGAAGCCTCCTATGATCGGTGAATTGCCCTGGGAAGGGCAAGTTGCCGTCCTACGGCCGAGCCTCGAGGCCCGGGGGGCACGGCGGGGCTGAAGCCCCGCCCTACTTCGCCGGCGCCGGCACGGGCACGTGCTTCTTCCGCATCCTGGTCAGCAGGACGAACGCGCCGCCGGCCACAACAAGCAGCCCGATCCCGACGAGCGGCCGATAGGCGATCCAGGCGAGCGCAATGGTCAGGAGCGACAGGCTGGTCGCGACGAAGAACGCGAACGCGCCGAGCCCCGCGCCGAGCAGCGAGCCGAGAAACGGGATGACGGACCCGAACACCGCGATCGGCCGGAACACGAGCACGAGGCCGACCAGCATCATGAGGAACCCGCCGGCGCGCAGCAGCCACGTCAGCATCGTGTTCTCTCTCTCGGCGGCCTTGAACATCGAATCGGCGCTGACCGTGCCCGCCTGGAGCAGCAGGATCGAATTGCCCGCTCTGGCCTGGTACGCCTCGAACGAGTTGCCACGCTGCACCGCCACGATGCTGACCACCTGCGGCTTCACGATTTCGAACTTCACCCGCAGGTCGCCGACCTTCGGGACCGACGGGTTCTCCCCGCGATAGAACACGCCGCCGGCCATCGTCAGGTTGGAACCGGCCGGCAACGCGTCGGCGTCGCTCTCTCCGACCGGCCGCGCCTCCCGGGTGTCGATTTTCGCGATGAGATCCGGCGAGAGCGTGAATCCGCCGACGGTGACCGTTCCCGCCGTGATCGTCCTCGACTCGAACGGGAAGCTGCCCGGATTAGCGTGCCCCTCGGGGTGCTTGAACGACGAGGAATCGACCGGCCGGCCCGACCACTGCGTGTTGTAGGTGTAGGTCGTGGTCGTTTCCTTGCCGCCGCCCAGTTTGCTCTTCTCCTGCGACTTCTTCTCCTCCTGCCACTGGTACATCTCGACGTTGCGCACCAGCTTGATGGCGCTCGGCGCCGACACCCCGAATTCCGGATCGGACACCGTCTCGCTGGTCGTCGCCTCTCCGCAAAGGTGCACCAGCTTTCCCTCGTTTGCGGCATCCACACGATCGAACTGGACGCTGATGACCGCGCTGGCGCCTTCCTGCAGGCTGCGCGCGGTGCGGACGGCGCGGCCCTCGTTCCACCACAGGAGCGGGAACGCGACCAGCACGAGCACGAGACCGACCAGAACGCCCGTGATCGCCTGGCCGATACGCGAGAGCCAGCCCTGGCTGGTGATGTCAGTGAAGCTGTCGGGCATGAGCGTTCTCCACGTCTGTCCGGGTTGTGAACTACTGCAGCACGAGCTGGCCGTTCTTCATCGCGATCGTGAGCGTCGTCGCCTGGCCGACGGCGACGGCAACGCGCGGCGCCACGAGCTCGCGCGAGCCGGCCTTGACGACCACCTTGTAGTCGCCCGGCGGCAACTCCTCGCTTCCACGGCCGGCTTCACCCGACACGACCGTCTTGCCGGCCGAGTCGTAGACCGTGTAGGGAAAACTCTGGACGGCCGCAAGCATCAACGCATCGCCGAGCGTCGCGCCGCTGTCAGCCGCGTAGAAGAGTCCCCCGGTCGCCTGGGAGAACCCGGACAGGTCTTTCTGGACCTTCGGGTCCTTCAACGCGAAGCCGACGATGTTCAACCTGATGTCCAGGCCCGACGCCTTCAGATCCGCGGCGGCCTTGACGGGGTCGCCGTGGCAGCTCTCCTCGCCGTCGGTGATCAGGATGACCGTGCCGCCGCCGACCTCTTTCAGGTCGGCCGGTGCCTGCATGGCCGAATACACGAGCGGTGTCTCACCCTTCGGCTTGAACGATTTCGCGCGGTCGAGGATGCCCTGTCGATCGATCTTGTCGATCGGCACCACGAGCTCGCTGTCGGTGCAGGTCCGCGGGGATCGAGACGACTCGCGGTGCCCGTAGATGCGCAGGCCGACGTTGAAGTCGTCGGGAAGCCTCGCGAGCACCTGGTGCAGCGTGTCGAGCGCCACGTCCCACCGGGTCTTCTTGCCCATCGCCGTCTTCATCGAGCCCGAGGCGTCCAGGATGATCTCGAGGTTCTTCCCGGTGCGCGCGGCCGGTGCCAGCGCGCTGACGACCCTCAGCTCGCCACCGGTCGGCGGAGCCATCTGCAGGCAGAGCGTGTTCGTCTTCCCGTCCGTGTCGGTGCCCTTCACTTCCACGGCGAAGTGGTTGCGGGGCGCGCCGGCCGGCACGGTCAGCTTCATGGTCGCCCGCTGCTCGTCGCGCACGGCGACGGTTGCCGGCTCGAAGACCGCCTGCACGCCAGAGGCGCCGATCGCCGAGGCGGACAGCGTGACGGTACCCTGGTACTTCATGTTGGGGAGCAGCGTCAGCGGATACTCGTAGGTCCGGCCCGGTTCGACGGCCCGCGAGCCGAGGCGGCTCTCGGTGGAAATGACGAAGCCGCCGACGTGAATCGAGCACGGCAGGTTGTCGGGCGCGAAGCCCTGCGCGAGTTCCCGGGCCACGAGATGGTCGTAGAAGTCGGTGCCGCTCGCGTCCACGTCGATCCCGCTATAGATGATCAGCCCGCGGCCGTAGTGGGCGTAGGCATGCACGAATCCGAAGACGCCCTGGACGTTGCGGACGACCATGTGCCCGCACCAGTTCGCATCCCACGCCGTGACGACGTTCGAGTCGCCAAGCTCGTTGATTGGTGGCTCGCCGGCCGCCACCCAGGCGGCGGCATCGATGAATCCCTCGCGGCCCGGACGGTTGTGCGCCATCCAGTTGTCCTCGAGGATCCGCAGCCCGGTGCCCGGCTCACCCCGCGCGCCGGGCGTGTCGGTCTGGATGCGATAGGGCAGCCAGCTGTAATCGGGGCCAGGCACGCACTTGTCGGAGTCCTGGATGATCAGCTTGTGGCCGGCGGCCACCCACTTGAGCAGCGCCTGCTTGAAGACGGCCGTCATCTGGTAGCCGTTGCACGGCAGCAGGGCGATGACCGTGTCGACGCCGCGACCCTCCGACAGCATGTAAAGCTGCGCGCGGTCCGGCTTCACCATCGTCGCGTCGATGCGCCCGGAGATCGCCAGATCGGGAATGGCGGCGATCCGCTCTTTCGCGTGCTCCTCGGCGAGCGGCATCGGGAAGAACGGCGAGCGGGTGCCGTTCTCGTAGCTGACCACCAGGACCTTGTGACTCTCGGCGTGCCCCGGCTTCGGCGGCGTCTCCGGCGCGACGACGCACGCGCCGATCGCGGCCGCTTGAGATGCTGCAGCCACCGGAGGTGGCGGCACATTCGGCGCCAGCGGACCGAGCACGTCCGGCCGCCGCGTGAGGAGCGGCACGTAGCCGGCCGCCTGCGCTTCGTGGACCTTGACGCGGCGCACAAAGAACTGCTCGCCATTCGCCTGATTGCGAAGCAGGCGCACCTTGACGAAGCGCGCCTCCACCGGCGGGAACTTCACCACCACCTGCTCGAGCGGCTGTACGGTGGCCGCCGTCACCTTGGTGAACCCGGCATCCGGCGCTGTCCGGGACGTCCAGATCTCGAGATCCCGCGTCGCAAAATCCGGTCTCTGCGCGACGAGGGTGGCGTCGCCGTCGAACTCGACCGCGTCGATGAGTGCCGGCTCGCGCTCGTAGAACGAGATGACAATCTCTTTCGGACCCGGAGCGTCCCCGCTGTTCCAGGTCGCGTCGCCCTCGTTCTGGTCCGACAGAATCTTCTCCTCCGGGTTCGGCGCGCTTTCGAGCCTCGCGCCGAACTCGAGCGACGCGACATTGCCGTCGAAGGCCGGCGCTGAGCCCGTGCCGGCACTCCCGCCAGGTGCCTGGGCCGGCGCGCCGCCGGCGGCGGGCGAGGCCGAAGCGACGGATCCGCCGCCCGGCGTGCCGGGAGCGGCCGTCTGCCCGCCGGCCGCGCTCTGCCTGGGCAGCCACACCATCCGGTAGGCGAGCACACCGAGGCACGCGACGACCAGAAGGACGATCGCGACGACGAGCAGTTTCCTCATGGGTTTCACCGCGTTGAAGGAGAGTGTTTCACCCGCATGACGGCGCGCCCTGACGCGCGCATCTTAACTCAGCTGTGGCGGCGAACGAAGCCGCCGGGCGCCCGGACGGTTCCGGCATATCGCCTTGGCTGGCGCGGCGATCGGCCTCGCCGTCGTTTCCGCGGCGGCCAGTTACCTGCCGGCGCTGCGCGCCTCGCGGCTGGATCCGAACATCGCGTTGCGGGAAGAATAGATCGAGGTCATATGCCGAAACCCGTTGTCGCCATCCTCCGGACCACGCCGGACACCGTGCTCGACGATCACCTGACGCTGTTCGATCTCGCAGGGGGCGCCGAGGCGCTTTCTCGCGGCGCGGTCACCATCCTCAAGGACAACATCAGCTGGCACTATCCCTTTCCGTCGGCCAACACCACGCCCTGGCAGCTCGAGGGGACGATCCGCGCCCTGCGCGCGCGGGGCTTCGATCGCCTGTCGTGCGTGCAGAACAAGACCGAGGTCACCGACGCGCTGAAGGGCGAGGACCTGAACCGCTACACGCCGGTGTTCCGGACCTACGACGTGCCGGTGCTGTTCAACTTCCGCGACACTGACACCCGCTGGGTGCCGTACCGCCCGAAGGCGAAGATGCTGGCGCTCGATCGCATCTACGGCGACGCGCTGCGCATTCCCGAGTACTTCATCGGCAAGAACATCGTCCACCTGCCGACGGTCAAGTGCCATATCTACACGACGACCACGGGTGCGATGAAGAACGCCTTCGGCGGGCTGCTCAATCACAAGCGCCACCAGACCCACACCTACATCCACGAGACGCTCGTGGACCTGCTCGCCATCCAGCAGGAGATTCACGCCGGGCTGTTCTCGGTGATGGACGGGACGACCGCCGGCAACGGCACGGGGCCGCGGCTCATGAAGCCGGTCCGGAAGAACGTGATCCTGGCCAGCCGAGACCAGGTGGCCATCGACGCCGTGGCCGCGAAGCTGATGGGATTCGACCCGATGGGCATCAGGTACCTCGCGCTGGCGCACGAGGCGGGCCTCGGCGTGGCGCGCCCGGACGGCATCGAGATCGCGGGCGACGTCGACGCGGCGCGCGAGAACTGGCACTTCGAGGTGGGGAAGTGCTTTCACCAGTTCGCGGCCTGGGTGACGTGGTTCGGGCCGACCAGGTTCCTGCAGTCGTGGCTCACCAGGCCGCCGATGCTGTACGTCGGCAACTTCTACTCGTCCTTCTACCACGACGTCCTGCACTGGCGACTGAAGGAGCGCGCCGTGTACGAACGCTGGCTGAAGGACTCCGAGTGGGGCCACCTCTTCGAGCAGTACGGTCGGGAAGGCGTTTACTGATTACCGCACGCGCGTGCGGCTCTGCTCGCGGAAGAACTGCTGCAGGTAGTGCGGCCCGCCGGTGCCGCGGCCGGTCGAACCGCTCGCCTTCCAGCCGCCGAACGAGTTCAGTCCAGGCCAGGCGCCGGTGGTCGCGCCGGCGCGCCGGTTCGCGTAGACGACGCCGGCCTCGATGCGGTCGAAGAACTCCTGGATCTCGTGGTCGTCCTGGCTGAAGATGCCGGCCGTCAGGCCATACTCGGTCCGATTGGCAAGGTCGATCGCCTCATCCAATGACAGCACCGGTGCGATGACCGTGATGGGCACGAACAGTTCGTCGGTGAAGAGCGGGTGGGCGGCCGGGAGGCCGTCGATGACGGTGGGCTCCACGAAGTAGCCGTGCTCGAAGATGCCGCCCGTCAGCCGGTGGCCGCCGGTGAGGATCCTGCCGCCGTCTCTCTTCGCCTGCTCGATGGCGCGTTCGTAGGTTTCGACGGCGGCCTGGTTGATGACCGGGCCCAGCCACACGTCGCGCTCCAGCGGATTGCCGATCTTGATCCGCCTGGTCTTCTCCACGAGCAGGTCCACGAACTGCTGGCGCACGTCGCGCGCGACGTAGACGCGCGAGCACGCGGAGCATTTCTGGCCCTGCGCCCCGAACGACGATCGCATCACGCCGTCGGTCGCCTCGTCCAGGTTCGCGCTGGGCATGACGATCGCCGGGTTCTTGCCGCCCATCTCGATGATGACCGGCCGCGGGATCGCGCGCGCGGCGTTGTCGCGCACCAGTTGCATCCCGACCTGCTTCGACCCCGTGAAGACGATGCCGTCGATGCCCGGTTCGTCGATGAGTGATTGTCCCACGGTGCCGCCGCCGCCGGTCACGAAGTTGAAGACGCCGGGCGGCATCGACTCGGCGATGACCTCGTAGAGCCTCAGGCCGGTGTAGGGCGTGTCGGTGGCCGGCTTGAACACGACCGTGTTGCCGGCGAGCATGGCCGCGGCGGCGGGTCCCGCCGCGAGCGCGATCGGAAAATTGAAGGGCGCGATGACGGCGAACACGCCCCAGGGGCGCAGGACGCTCTGGTTCTCCTCGCGCGAGCCGGGCGTGCCCATCGGCCGGACGAACCCGTCGTGCTGCTCCATCTCGTCGCAGTAGTAGGCGAAGAAGTCGGCCGCCTCCTCCACTTCACCGACCGATTCCAGCCGGTTCTTGCCCGTCTCCCAGCCGATGAGCGCGCCCAGTTCCGCGCGGCGCTCGTGAATCGCCTGGCCGATGCGGCGCACCTGGTGGACGCGCTCCTCCCACGGCACGCGGTTCCACATCGCGAAGGCCGCGCGGGCGGCGGCGATCGCCTCCCGCACCTGTTCGCGCGTCCCTTTCTGGAACCGCCCGAGCAGGACGCGAATGTCGATGGGGCTGCGGTCCTCGAACTGGTCGGCCGAGACGGCCGGCCGGCCGTTGATGAACATCGGATGCGTCGCGCCGAAGCGGGACTGGACGGTGGTCGTCGCCCGGTCGAACTCGCGATGCAGATCCTCCATCTCGTCCGCGCTCATCGTCGCGTAGGTGATCTTTGTCTCGCGCTTCGCCGCGGCCGCCGGCTTCAGTTCGGTCTGCATGATTGGTGGCCTCTCCCGACCCTTCAATAAGACTCCGGATTGTCGGTCGAGGATTCACCGACCGAGGCCGGATCGACTGTTTTCAGTGCTGTGCCCAGCACTTCGATGATAGCAAATCTGGGGCCCCAGCCTGAGCCGGATTTCGCGATAGACTTGGGTTTTCGCACCAGGAGCCCATTATGCGCATTGCGCTGGCCCAGCAGCGAGCGACCGACGACCGGCAGGCGAACGTGGAACGCGGGCTGCGCGCCGTGGACGAGGCGGCGGCCGCGGGCGCCCGGCTCGTCTGTTTTGCCGAGCTTGCCTTCGAACCGTTCTACCCGCAATGCCCGGCAACGCTATCTTCCGTGGAAAAGGCCGAGGGCGTGCCCGGCCCGATCGTGAACGCCTTCGCCCGCACGGCGATCGAGCACGGCGTCGTCATCGTGCTGAATCTGTACGAACGCGACGGCGACAAGACCTACGACTGCTCGCCCGTCATCGACGCCGACGGCCGCCTGCTCGGCCGCACCCGGATGGTCCACATCACCGACTACGCCGGTTTCTACGAGCAGGGGTATTACGCGCCAGGCGACACGGGCGTTCCCGTCTATGACACCAAGGTCGGCCGCATCGGCGTGGCCATCTGTTACGACCGTCACTATCCGGAGTACATGCGCGGCCTGGCGGTCGCGGGCGCGGATCTCGTCGTCGTGCCGCAGGCCGGCGCGGCCGGTGAGTGGCCCGAGGGACTCTACGAGGCCGAGATGCGCGTCGCGGCATTCCAGAACGGCTATTACGTGGCGCTCTGCAACCGGGTCGGGCAGGAAGAGCACGTCAGGTTCGCGGGCGAGTCGTTCGTCTGCAACTTCGACGGCGTCGTCATCGCGCGCGCGCCGGGGGGCGAGGACACGATCCTCTACGCGGACGTCGAGCTCGCCGAGACTGCCTGCTCGCACGCGAAGAAGTTGTTCTTCCGCGACCGGCGGCCGGAGTTGTACGCGGGCTGGTTGTCCAAGAATCCGGTATAGGATGGTGCATAGCGTGGCGCTCCCGCCCGCGGGAGGATGCTGTCATCACAGGACGGACGCTGGCCGCGATCGCGTTTCGGGTCTGGGGTGTCGTGCTGCTCGCCCACGCCGTCATCTCGGCGGTGACGCAGATCTCGCTGCTCACCGCCTCGCCGGGTGCTCCCGGTTCGGGGATGGTCTACGTTGCTGCCTGGGGTCTGAACCTCGCCGGCCCGTGCGTTGTCGGGGCCTTGCTTGTCTTGCTCGCCGATCGCATCGCGACACAGATCGTCCCCGACACGGCGCCCCTCGCCATCGCGGCCGACCCGGTCGATCTCACGAGGCTCGGGTTCGCCATCACCGGCATCTTCATCCTGGTCTCGGGCCTCGAGGACGTCGCGTCGATGGTGCGCGCAGCGCTCACGAAGCCTGAGTGGCTGGCGGGGACGCCGTTGTTGTCGTACGTGTGGGGAGAGCAGCGCGTCGCGGTCGTGCGGGTGGTCGTGGAGATCGTGGCTGGCGCCGCGTTGATCGCGGGCAGAGACGGCCTGGCGACCGCCTGGTGGCGGCTTCGCGGCAGAGCGGACGAACAGGACACATAGCCCGCCATTCAAGAAATGCCTGTACGAACGCTGGCGGTGATCGTGCTGCGGATCTGGGGAGTCCTCCTTCTTGGTTGGACTCTGGCCACGGTGCCGATGAACCTGTTTATCGCCACGCTCGCGGCGCGGGGACAGATCAACGACATCCCGGGGAGGCCGGCCGGAGTCGTCGTTCACCTGCTGGCAGGGATGGCCTTGATGGTCCTCGCCGATCCCATTGCCAGACACGCGATGCCCGGCGTCAGCTCCACCGATGCCGGTGTCAGCGCCACGCAACTTGGTATCCTGGCGCTCACATTGGTCGCGATCTTTCTTCTCGTCGATGGGCTTCAGACCAGTGCCGTCGCCGGCTACGGGCTGGCCGCGAGGCCGCACGGGCTTCCCGCGGCCACGGTGATGGAGCGACTGCGCGAGGGCCAGCGGGAAGGAATCGCCCGATCGATTCCGATGATTGCCACAGGCGCCGCGATCCTCTGGCGCGATCGCCTCGGCCGCGCACTCGCGGCCGCACGCCGCGCGCGAGGCGGCGACTGATGATCTGGCGCCGGACTCCGGACTCCGGACTTCAGACTTCAGACTGGCAAGCCCTTTGCCACCCACCTCGAGGCAGGGACCGCGGCGCCGCGTAAGCCCGCATCGTTTGGGATCTTGCCGTGGAAACACCCGACAACCCCGTAACCGGCCGACGAGATCTGTCGTTGGCGGCAGTCCTCGCTGCGACGGTGCGCGTGCTCCGATCGAGCGCGCGGCCTCTCCCGAAGCCACCACCCGACGCCTGCGACGATGGCCTGACCGCGCGCTCGCTGGCCGCGGTCGCGTTGAAGGTCTGGGGCGCGATGCTCATCGTCGGGGCGCTGGCGGCGCTGCCCGCGGCGACATTGTTTGCCACGCTCGCACCCCCGACTGATGCGGAGGCGTCGGCGTTTCGCGCGACACAGATCGGGTCGATGCTGACGCTGCTCTTCCAGGGTCTCTTCGGCATCCTGCTCGTCGCCTTCGTCGATCGCATCGTGCGCTGGGTGATCCCGGACGGGCGTGCGCTGCGAATCGTGGTGGCTGCGCGGCGGGGCCTCGGCCGGACCTGCGTCTGAAGCCGAATCCCACGTGACCACGTGAAGCCGGACCCACAGGGCGTCGGACTTCGGACTTCGGACTTCGGACGACGCCTACTGATAGCGAAGCGCCGTCATGGGATCGATCCGCGACGCGCGCAGCGCCGGGAAGAAGCCGGCGCCGAGCGCGACGACGCTGAGCGCGACGACCGAGGCGGCAAGCACCGTCGGGTCCCACCCCTTCAGCTCGTAGAGGATCGAGCCTGCCGCCCATCCCAGAGCGATTCCGCCCGCCAGACCGATGATTCCGCCGACCACCGTCATGAGCCCCACGTGGCCGAGCACCATGCGGCGCACGCGTGCGGGTGCGGCGCCGAGCGCCATCCTCAGGCCGATCTCCCTGGTTCGCTGGGCCACCGTGTAGGCCAGCACGCCGTAGAGGCCGATGGCGGCGAGCAGCGTCGCCAGGCCGGCGAAGGCGGCCGACAGCACGGTGATGAGCCGGTCGAGGAACACGTTCTCCCGGATCTGCTGCGGCATGGTGCGCAGATCCTCCACCGGGAGGTCCGGTTCGAGCCGCGCGACGACCTTCGGGATCGCCTGCAGCATCTGCTCGGGCGGGAGGGCCGTGCGAACGTAGAAGGTCAGGTAACCAAGGCCCTGGCCCTGGCGGGTCGGGATGAAGAAGAGCGGCGGCACCGTGTCCTTCACCTCGCTGTACTTGGCGTTCTGCGTGAGGCCGACGATCTCGGTGTCCAACTTGCTGCCGGTGCCACCCTGGCCGATTCGCTTGCCGACGGCGTTCGGTCCCAGGTTGAACTTCTTCGCGAACGCCTCGTTGACGATGGCGACCTTCGGCGCGCCCTGCGCGTCCGCGCGCGTGAACTCGCGGCCGGACAGCAACTGGATCCCGAGCGTGCGAAGGTAGCCGGGGGCGACTTCGTTGAAGCGCGCGTTGGCGTCGGTGTCAGGTCCGGCCTTGAACCCCTCGACCGCCACGTCGTTGCCCCAGTTGTTGCCCGCGAGCAGCGCGACCAGCGCGTCGCTCACGCCGGTCACGCCCGGCATCGCGGCCAGATCGTCCTCGAGGCGTTCGAACAACGCGCGCGACTGCTCGGTCTTGTAGCCGTTCAGCGCCGGCGAGATGGTGAAGGTGACGACGTTGTCCACCTTCAGGCCGAGATCGACGCGGCTCACGTTGAAGAGGCTGCGCGTGAAGAGACCCGCGGCGATGAGCAGCGCCATCGACAGCGCGATCTGCACGGTGGCAAGCGATGTGCGGAAGCGGGCGGCCGCGCGCGCGCCGCCCGGCTGGCCGGCCTGGCCCTTGAGCGCCGACGCCAGATCGGTGCGCGTGGCGTGGAGCGCCGGGAAGAGGCCGAAGAGCAGGCCGGTCCCGATTGTCAGCGCGCCCGCGAAGAGCATCGCCGTCGGGTCCAGCTCGAAGCGCGCGACCTTGGTGGCCTCGAGCGGCAGGAGCGACGCAACCAGATGCAATGTCCAACGCGCGACCACGAGGCCGGCGATGCCGCCCATCACGGCGAGCAGGCACGATTCGGCGAGCAGTTGCGCCACCAGCTGCCATCGCCCCGCGCCGATCGACAAGCGGATCGACATCTCGGCGGCGCGGGCGGCGCCGCGCGCCAGCAGCAGGTTGGCGATGTTCGCGCAGGCGATGAGGAGCACGAGGCACGTGACGCCCATCAGCAGCACCAGCGAGACCCTGGTCGTGCCGCTGCGGAGGCTGCTCTGACCGCGCGCGCCATCTTCCAGTTCCACCTGCCTGGCGCGGAAACGCTTCATCGTCAGGTCGCTCATGCCCTTCTGGAGCGGCGCTTCGACGTCATTGACGATGGCGTGGTACTGCAGGTTGAGTGCGGCATGGGCCTGGTCCATCGAGACACCCGGCCTGAGCCGTGCAAACAGGTAGATCCAGTAGCTGCGCCGGTTGTCGAAGCCCTGCCAGCCCGGCTGCATCGCATCGCGCATCGTGATCGGGACGAACACATGCGGCCGCGATCCGAGCGTCGTGCCCTCGAAGCCGCGCGGCGCGACGCCGACGATCGTCATGCCCTGGCCGTTGACGATCAGCGTGTCGCCGAGCACCGCCGGATTCGCACCGAAGCGGGTCTGCCAGTACTCGTAGCTCAGCACCACGACGTGCCCGTCGCCGGTCGCCCGATCGTCGCGGCTGTCGAGCAGCCGGCCGACCGCGGGTTGCACGCCGAGCACCCGGAAGTAGCCGCCCGAGACGAGCATCCCCTCGCCGCTCATCGTCTGGCGTTTGTACGCGAGGTTTGCGCCGAACGCCCGGTGCGCGCCGATGCCGGTGAACACTTTCTGGACGCGTTCGAGGTCGCGGAACATCGGGTAACTGAAGACGGCGTCGCAATCGCCGGCCTGGTTGCACGACTGCGACCCCGGCTTCGGCTCCGGGGCCGACAGGTTGACGATCCGATCCGGCTCCTGCACGGGCAGCGGGCGCAGCAGCATCTGGTCGAACAGCGAGAAGATCGCGGCGTTGGCGCCGATGCCGAGCGCCAGCGACACGATGGCGACCACGGTCACAAACGGCGTCTTGAAGAGCATGCGGAACGCAAACTTCAGGTTGATCATGGTGTCCACAGAGTCCGGGGTCCGGAGTCCAGCGTCCGATGTCCGACGTCTGGTGTCGGAGCTCGGGCTTCCGACGCCGGGATTGAAGATCGGCCTGCGTGGTGAAAACCAGCGTACCGTTGGACGGGATCGGGGGCGCGGAGGTTCGCTCCAAGCGGATAATATTGTCCGAAGTCCGAAGTCCGAAGTCCGAAGAGTGACCCCGGACTCCGGACGACGATTGTCGCCTAGTCCTTGCGCGCGGCCAGCGCTTCGATTGTCCGATCGATCATCGCGGCGGGAAAGACGTCGCCAGCTTCCAGCGCCGCGCGTTCCGCGGCCAGCGCCGTGCCGATGTCCTGGAAGCTCTTCGGTACCGTGAAGCCGTTCGGAGGGCAGGTGCCCGCGCCTCCCGGCGTCGCCCGCGTCTTGTCGATCAGGCTGTCGATGTCCTCTGCGCGGCGCCCGGCGAGCATCGCCTGCGCGACGACCGCCAGTAATAGATGAGGATGGGCAGATCCGTCCGGCAGCCTGAACTCGATCGTGTCGGCCATGGCCGGGCGGCCGCGCTCGTCGGTCGCGACGATGGGCAGACGGATCAACGCCTTCCGGTTGAACTGTCCCCAGGTGACGTTGTTCGGCGCTTCCTTCGCCTGGCTCAAACGCAGGAACGAGTTCAGGCTGCGGTTGCCGAACGCCATCGAGGCGCCGGCCAGTCGCACCAACCCGGCGATGAGCCACTTCGCCTCGTCTGTCAGCGTGCCGTCGCTGGTCGTATGGCGCACGTGGACGCCATCGACGACTGGCGAGAAGTGGAAGTGCATTCCGCTTCCGGCGTGGCCCTTGCGCAGGATCGGCTCGAAGGTGCAGCGCATGCCGTGCCGGCGGGCGAGATTGCGCAGCACCCACTGGGTCAGGATCACGCTGTCGGCAGCCGCCGGCAGCGGCTGCAGGCCCAGTTCGATCTCGTGCTGCTCCCACACCCGCGCGTCCACCTCGTCCGGCTGGATGTGGCCAACCTCGCTGTGGGCGTACTTCACCGGCACGCCGATCCCCGCCAGCATCCGCGAGGCCTCGCGCCGCATGCGTTCGCCGAAGACGAACGGCGAGCTGGCGTGGTAGCCCTTGTCGCCCGCCCCGTACACGTCGGTTTCGTCCGGGCGCTTGCCGAGGAAGAACTCCACCTCGCCGAGGGCGTGCAGTTCGACGCCCGTTTCCCGCTTCAGCCGTTCGTAGGCCAGCTGCACGAGCGTCGTCGGCGACTGCGGCAACCGCGCGCCGTCACGCCCGTAATGTGCGGCGAGCAGCACCAGCGTCGGCTCGTCGGCAAACGGGTCGATGAAGGCCGTGGAGATGCGCGGGCGCACGACGATGTCCGAGGAGCCGACGCTCACACCGAGATCGCCGAACAGGCTCGAGCCGTCGGCGCGCTCGCCGGCGACGAGCACGTCGCGTAGGTGCGCCAGGTCGCGGGGCACGAAGTCGAGTGTTTTCGGCCAGCCGTCGCCGCCGATGTGCATCAGGCTGACCAGCCGGACGCCGAGCGCCGGGACCAGATCCATCAGGTCGTCGAGCGTCCACTCGACGGCCGGTTTGCCGATGAGGCGAACCAGGGTGCAGGCCGGCAGGACGAGCGGTCGAGCGTCAGGCGGGAGGCCGAGGGTCGTTTGGCCGTCATATACGCGCGTCATTGGAGATGAGTCCTTGTTCAAAGATTCGGGCGCGCGTCGCGTCAAATCGGGCGCCGACGCGTGAACCCGCCGTGATACGTATCGGCGGGAGCGCACGGGGGCCGTAATGGGGGGCAAAAAGGCGCCCCAGGGTAGCACCGGCCGGGGAAGGGGACAAATCGGGCCGGAGGCGTCGGGAATCATGATACAACCCCGCCACGAGTCCGCGGCTCGACCATATTCGCGGGATCCGGCTTCAGCCGGACCTCCCCGACTCGTAGACAAGGAGATCGCACCATGGCGCCTGCACCTGCCGCGCCGCGCCGCGACGCGGCACGAACCGCGTCATCCTCGTGTTCATTGCGGGCCTCATCTCGTCTGCGTGCGCGGCCCATCGGCCCGCGCCCGTGCCTGCGTCCGACGTGGCCCCGCCGGTTGATTCTCCGACCGCGCTCGCGGCCCTCTGGGACGCCGAACACGTCTCGCCGCCGTTGCCTCCGCTCGTGCGGCACGCGGATGTCGTCGCGTGGCTCGGGCAGCTCCGTCAGCAGTCGCCCGACCTCTTCGCCCTCGAGCAGATCGGCCAATCGGTCGAAGGCCGCTCGATCAACCACGTGACGTTCGGCCACGGCCCGTTCCACGTGCTGCTGTGGTCGCAGATGCACGGCGACGAACCGAGCGCGACGTGCGCGCTCGTCGACATCTTCGCGTTCGTGCGCGCCCATCGCGGGGAGCCGCAGGTTCGCCGGATCCTGGACGCGTTGACGGTCCACGTTGTGCCGATGCTCAATCCCGACGGGGCCGAGCGGTTCCAGCGGCGCAACGCGCAGGGCATCGACGTCAACCGCGACGCGCTGCTGCTGCAGACGCCCGAGGGCCGCGCGCTCAAGGCGCTGCGCGATCGGCTGAACGCGCCGCTCGGCTTCAACCTGCACAACCAGAACTGGCGCACCGGCGCCGGAACGACGGGCGAACCGGCGTCGATTTCGCTGCTCGCCGTCGCGTTCGATCCCGCGCGCAGCGTCAATCGAGGCCGCCTTCGAGCGAAGAAGGTGTGCGCCGTGATTCGCGACGCGCTCGAACCGCTGGCGAAGGGGCGCATCGCGAAATATGACGACGAGTTCGAGGTGCGGGCGTTCGGGGACAACATCACGAAATGGGGGACGAGCGTCGTCCTCATCGAGACCGGCGGGTCGCCCGGGGAGCACCCCGACGCGGCCGGCGTGCGCCTGAATTTCGTGGCGCTCGTCACCTCGCTCGAGGCGCTCGCGACCGGCGCGGTCGAGCGCGCGGATCCGCGCCGCTACGATTCGTTGCCGATGAACACCGACTCGAACGTGTTCTACCGGCTGATCCGGCACGCGTCGATCGTCGCCGGCACGGGCGTCGCGCCGTTTGGCGGCGACGTGGGACTCGTGGTCAGCCGCGCCGTGCAGACGGTGAACGGCGACCGGCAGCTGCGCGTCACGACGCGCGTGGACGATGTCGGGGACCTGCGCGTCCTCGGCGCGCTGGAGACGATCGAGGCGGATGGGCTGACGCTGGCGCCGCTGTTCGATCCGGCGCTGCAGGCGGGCGACGAAGTGAGGTTGCCGGATTGGACGGCGTGGACGGGCAACACGATCGCGACGGGTCAGCCCGGCGACCTGGTGCTGCTGCGGCCGACAACCGCCGGCAGGTTCCGCGTGGAGCGGGTGCTGCGCGCGGAGATCGCCGCAGATGCGCCGAGTCGGCGGTAGAACCAGGAACTCACGACCAACGACGAACGACTATCGCATGGTATCCTCCAGCGGTTGCGCGCTATCGCCACGCGTGAAGAAAAGGGGAGGCGTGATGAAAACGACGTTGGCCCTGGTCTCGATTCTCGTCGTCGCCCTGGCCCTGCCCGCGATGGCCGCGGCCCAGGCGGGCGATCGCCATCCGACCATGAAGGTGGGCACCGTGACCGTCGCGCGCGGGCAGAAGGCCAGCGGCACGCTCGACGTGCCGGCCGGCAGCGATGCCGCGACCCATATTCCGGTGGTGGTCATCCACGGCGTCCGCCCGGGCCCGGTGCTCGCGCTGGTGTCCGGTGCGCACGGCACCGAGTACTCGTCGATCATCTCGCTCGAGCGCCTGATCGACCAGCTCGAGCCGGCGCAGATCTCGGGCACCGTCATCATCGTGCCGCTCGTGAACCTCGGATCGTTCGAGCAGCGGGTCGCGCACGTGAACCCGACCGACGGCAAGAGCATGAACCGCTTCTACCCGGGGAACATGACCGGCACGCAGACCGAGCGCGCGTCGGCGATCATCACCAAAGAAGTGGTCGAGCAGTGCGATCACCTGATGGACCTGCACGGCGGCGACACCGACGAGAGCCTGCGGCCGTACTCCTACTGGACCGTCACCGGCAATGCCGCCGTGGACCGCGTGTCGCACGACATGGCGCTCGCCTTCGGCCTCGACCACATCATCATTTCCGCCGACCGGCCGAAGGACCCGAACCAGTCGCGTTACCTCGAGAACACGGCCACCACGCGCGGCAAGCCGTCGCTCGCCGCCGAGGCGGGATACGCCGGCACGGTGGAAACCGACGATGTGAACGCGCTGGTCAACGGGTGCCTGAACGTGATGCGCTACCTGAAGATGATGGCCGGCGAGGTGAAGATGATCGAGCACCCGGTGTGGATCGACCCGGTGCAGGCGGTCACGAGCGAGGTCGGCGGCATGTTCTACCCGCTCGTCAAGCGCGGCACCTACGCGGCGCAGGGCATGGTGGTCGGCTACGTCACCGACTACGTCGGGAAGAAGATCCTCGACGTGCGCGCGCCGCTGGCCGGCGTGGTGCTCTTCATCCGCGCGGTGCCGTCGCTCGTCAAGGGCGACACGCTGGTCAGCATGGGCGGCGTCGGCAGCGACGCGAAGTACTTGAAGTGACACAGGTGAGCGACCACTGGCGTGCGGCGTTGCTTGTCACCCTGATGGCCGCGAGTCACCCGGCGACCGCGGCGACGCCTCAGGCACTTCAGCGGACACTGGCCGTTCCGCCGCCGAGCCAGCCAGCGTGTGGACACGATCCTGCCGCGATTCGGATACGAGCAGGATTGAGCGCCCAGGTTTTCGCTTCCCATCCGCTGAAGCAGGTGCGGCCGGATCTGTCGGGTGTGGCGCGTCCCTATCCGACCGGGCACGTCGTGTTCGACGTCGGGTTGAGTGACACCGGCGAAGTGAGGTCCGTCTGCCTCGTCCGAGGGCTGCGAGCCGACGTGAACGCGGCCGCAGAAGCCGCCGTGCGCCAGTGGCGTTTCGAGCCGGCCCGATGGCGCAGCACCGGAGCCGCATTTCCCATCGTCATCACGGTGGGCGTGACCATCCCTCCCGAGCCGCTGGACCCCCAGCCGTGTCGGTGGTACGCCGACCTGATATCCCAGCCGGCCTTCTCGCTGCCGACCGACGCCAAACTGCCGCGTCTCGTGAAGCGGTTCGAACCCGATCTGTCGAGGGCCTCGAGGCCGTTGCCTCGTGGCCTTGTCATCCTATCCATCGCGATCGACGAGTTCGGGAATGTCAAGTCTCCGTGCCTGTTGCGAGGAGTGCGGGATGACGTCGATCAGGCTGCCATCGCAGCGGTCCGGCTCTGGCGCTACGAGCCGGGGCAGGCGGACGGGCAGACACTCGCCGTGGTCATGACGGTGACCGTGCAGATCCCGCCTGAAGCCGGGAGACAGTGACAACCAGGGCCGAGCGCTCCGAGGGCCAGATACCTGGAGTCGGGAGCCAGGATCGGAGATACAGATGCGATTTGCCGTTGTCGGTTCGGGGGCGGTCGGTGGTTACTACGGCGCGCGCCTCGCGCGTGCGGGACACGACGTCTCGTTCGTTGCGCGCGGGGCGCACCTGCGGGCGATTCGCGAGCGTGGGCTGTCCATTCGCAGCCCGCTCGGCGATTTCACGGTTCGCGCGCCGGCCGAAGACGACCCGGGCCGGATCGGGCCCGTGGACGTGGTGCTGTTCGCCGTGAAGACCTACGACAACGACACGGCGTTGCCCATGTTGCCGGCGCTTGTCGGTCCGGCAACCGCCGTCCTCACGCTGCAGAACGGCGTGGACAGCGTCGACCAGGTGAGCGCGGTCGTCGGCAAGGACAACGTGCTGGCAGGGCCGACTTATATCGCAACCGCCCTCGCCGAACCGGGCCTCATCGTCCAGACCGGCACGCACCGCCGCATCGTCTTCGGTGAGGTGTTCGGGGATCTGCGCGTGGTCAGCGAGCGCGCCGTGGCTCTCCGGGCGGCCCTGGCCGGTGCCGACATCCAGGCCGAAGCCGTGCCCGACGGCCGCGTCCCGCTCTGGGAGAAGTTCATCTACCTGGCGCCGTTCGCCGCCTTTACGGGCGCGGCGCGGCAGCCGGTGGGCGGTCTCTGGTCGAAGCCGGGATTTCGCGACGTGTTCGTGCAGGCGCTCGGCGAGGTGGAACAGGTGGCGCGCGCCGAGGGTGTGCCGGTGTCGCCGACCGTGAAGGACGAGATCGTCAAGTACGTGGAGTCGGTCCCGCCGACGATGAGGTCCTCGCTGCTGATCGACTTGCAGCAAGGCAAGCGGATTGAAGTCGAAGCGCTGCTTGGCTCGGTCGTGCGGCGCGGCCGCGCGGCCGGCGTCGCGACGCCGATGATGCTGGCCCTCTACTCGGTGTTGAAGCCGTACGAAGACGGGCCACGGTTGACCGTTGACCGTTAACCGTTGACCGTTGACCGTTGACCGTCAACCGTCAACCGTGTCGCTCATTTCAGGATCACCGTCACGATCTCGAAGGGCTCCTTGCCGACGTTGGCGCCCGCGTGCATCGTGCCCTTCGGCACGAACCACGTGTAGCCGGCCTCGCGGAAGCCGGTGATCTTCTCGTCGCCCACGACCATCTCGACCTGCCCGGGCGTCAGCTGCGTGACGACGATGTCGTAATCATGCTTGTGCAGCGCTTCGCGTGCGCCAGGCTCCGCCTTGATCTTGACGACGCGAACGCGCGCGTTTTCGTACAGCGCGGTGCGTGCGAACCCGACCGGCGTCTGCGGCGTCTGAGGTACAGCCGCTTCGAGCGCACCCCCATGCGGCTGCCGCGTCGGGGACCCCGCGAAGACACCCCAATGCGGCTGCCGCGTCGGGGACCCTGCCAGGGTCGCGACGAACATGAGCGACAACACGACGGCGAGCGAGGCCAGCGTCCAACGGCGCATCGGATTCCTCCAGCGGGCAACACGGCCAAGCAAGGCCGTGCACATCATTCAGTTGGCCACATTATCGTGCATTTCGAGCTCGGCGGCGCGCCTCGTCACACCTCCTGGCGCGTCAGCTCCAGGAACTCCGCGAACGCCGCCTGGCGCCGCTCCGCTTCGACCAGCGGGAACGTCGCCAGGACGTGCGAGAACTGCGCGGGCGCCAGGTTGTAGAGTCGCGCGACGAGCGCCTGCAGGCGGTCGTCGCGGACCCCTGGCAGGCGGGCCGCGAGTTGCCGCGACAGCGTGGCGACCTCGCGCCCGAGGCCCGAGCCGGCGGTCACGAACGGCACCGGCAACCGCTCGACGATGCCGGCGCTGACGTGGGTGGTCACACGCAGCCGCACCAGGTAGTTCGCCACGTAGCTGTTCATCACGCCGCACAGGAACCACTGCGCGTCCTCGTCCAAAGGTGTCTTGAGGCAGAAGAGCGTGTGCGTGGTGACGCAGTCGCGGGGCAGCAGCGCTGCGATGAGCGTCACCCGGTTCGTGGCGCTCGCCACGTCGCGATAGGCGAGACGCACGCGCCGGAACTGCCCGTTGCCACCGAGCAGGCGCGCGGCGACCGCTGCGGGAATCCGGACGCGTGCGTGCGCGACGTGCGCGACGAACGGCTCGATGTGCTTGCCTTCGACGATGGGCAGGCCGCGGCCCGTCTCGACGAAGTGCTGGCGGTCGTCGCTGGCGTTCAGCTCGCGGCCGAAATGGGCACCCCAGCCGTCCGGCGCGGACAGCGACGGAAACGAAGACGAGGCGGCCTCGAGAATCTGCAGGTCGAGCGGCGATCGAATATCGGGAACCGCGAGGTCATCGCCCGACACGCGCGAAAGGAGCGCCGGCGACAACACGATCGGGTAGGACGCGCCGCGGCCGCCCTCATCCGAGGCATCGGGCAGGCCGTCGAGGGTCGCGACATCTCTCTCGCCGAATCGGCACCACGTGCGGGCCGTCGGCCGGCCGGTCGTCGTGGTGAGGAGCGCGAACCGCACGCTCCGGTGAATGGGAAAGATCGCCTTCGTGTTCTCGAACCCGACGAGGCTGTCGGTATCGGCGCGCTGGAACAGCAGCCTGCGCAGGCCGCTGCATCCTCGATCCGCGACGAGTCCCCACGGGACGACGAGCCCGACCCGGCCGCCCGGTCGCGCCAGGCCGAGCGCGCGTTCGACGAACAGCTGGAAGCGATTCGGATGGCCGTCGGACTGCGCGGCGTAGAAGCCCGAGTTCCGGGCGAATCCGACGAGCGCCCGGTCGTAGGCCTTGTCGTCGGCCGCGCCCGCCCCCTCCCGGTCCGCGCGGAGCATGTCCCAGGGCGGATTGCCGATGATCGCGTCGAACCCGGCATTGGGGCGTGCGCCGCCCGTGTCATCGAAGAACACTTCCGGGAATTCGATCTGCCAGTGCAGGAAGCGGCGCGCCGAGGCGACCTCGCGAGCGTGCGCGATGAGCGCGCTGGCAGACGCCTCGGGCAGGCTCGTGCGGCGGCCGACGAGCGCGTCCACGAGATCGCGATAGACGCCGCGCGGCGGCACGGTCGCCTCGCCCCAGAACCAGCACGCGCACCACAGGTCCGCGGCGGCTTTCCAGCGCGCCAGCGGGCCGTCCGGGCGGGCGAGCCGCCGGATGGCGCGTTCCTTGTCCTTGACGGCCGCCAGCGTGTCGCCCGGTTCCATGCCGATGCGCAGTCGTTCGGGAAGGACTTGCTCGAGATCCGCGCGCAGCTGGTTCGTGTCGAACAGCCCCGGATGCGGCGTGGGCCGCGGAGCGCGGCGCGCCGGGTACCGCAGCACGTCGAAGACGGACGCGCCGACCAGGCTGTCGCCAGACGCGAGGTGATGATCGAGGAAGGTCAGCGGGCAGTCGGCGGCGAGCGTCGCCAGCCACAGCGACAAACGCCCGAGCTGCACGGCCATCGGGTTCAGATCCACGCCGAACAGGCACCGCTGCGCGATCGATCGCCGGAACATCGCGCGATCGCGTTCGTCCACCTCGCCCGCGTGACACCCGCCCTCGGCGACGAGCGCGCGCTCGTAGCGGGCCGCCAGGTAGTGGCAGGCCGCCACCAGGAAGGCGCCGCTGCCCATCGCGGGATCGAGGACCCGCAGCCGCAGGATCTCGTCGGCTTTCGCGTGCTCGACGAGCGGATGGAGCGTCCGGCGGACGAGGTACCCGGTCAGCGACTGCGGCGTGTAGAACGTGCCCGTCGCCTTGCGGCGGCCGGACCCCTTCTCCAGGTGCACGATGACGCTCGGCTTGTGCCTGCCTCGGCTACCGTCCGATGTCCGGTGTCCGATGTCCGAACTCGATTCTCGATCGCTCGGCCGACTCCGGACCCCGGACCCCGGACTCCGGACTCCGGACTCCGCACTTCGGACCTCGGACGTCGGACTTCGGACGACGTCCGTGATCGCCACCCGCGGCTCGTAGTCGAGCACGCTCTCGTACACCGCGCCGAGTTGCTCGACGCCAAGGTCCCGGTACGCAATGCGTGCGCGATGTCTGCCCGCGCCGGCGTCGTGCGTCGACAGCGCGACGATGGCCTCTCGGGCAACCCGGTCGTCCAGCCGGCCCGACTCCGCCAGTGGCGTGCGCGCGGGCGAGAACAGGCGGCCGTTGAACGGCGTCACGACGAGCGTGCCGGCGCGGCACCCGTGGTGGGCAAGACGCGACACCGCCTGCAGCGCCTCCCAGAGGCCGACCCACGATCGGTCGCCGGGCTGTTCGGCGAGCGCGCGCAGCGTTTCGATGCTGTACCCCTCGCGATAGACGGGGTGCCACGTGGGCACGAGTTGCCGCGCCTCGGCGAACAGCAGGAACAGGATGCGATAAACGATCGTGAGCGACTGTTCGAAGAGCGCCGGCAGCGGCGGNNGGGTGCCCGCCGGCGTCACGCCTGCGGGCGGTCCTGCCGGCGTCCACGAACCCCTGCATCAGCGCCGCGAGCGCCGCCAGCACGCCCTCCCGCAGCGCGCGGCACACGCCGATGCCGTGCTGCGCCGACAGCCCGAGGATCTCCTCGAGAAGACATCCGCCCGATCGATCTGCGGGGCGCGAGCCCGACCGGCCCGGCTGCGGCCCGGGCGCAAACGCTTCGGCCCGCAGCATCGCCCACAACAGATGGAACGACGCGGCGTCCTCGCACGTGGCCGCCAGGTCGAACTCGAGATGATCGCGGCCGTACGAGCGACACGAATCCACCAGGCGCACCTGGCGCGCGTTGAAGAGCAGGCACCAGCGGACGCCGAACTCGATGCCCGCCCGAATGCTGTCGTGCCATGCCGCGTCGAGATCGTCTCCCCACGGCACGACGAGCAGCGCCACGCGGACATCGCCGCGCTCCAGCACGGCCGCCAGGTTCGTCCCGTCCTCGCGTGTCCCGCCAGGCGAGAGCCGACGACCCGCGCGGCCCAGCGGGACCACGCTCGCCACGCGAAACGCGAGCATGCCGGCCAGCGCGGCGGCGCCGACATCGAAGATGGCGCGAACGCCGGACGCGGGGCCGAGCGACGCGCAGGCCCGTGTGAGCCGGTCGAACACCCGCCGGGCGGCCTCGCGATCGCGTTCCCCGAGCCGGCCGGCGAAGCGCTCGTCGAGCAGGTGCTCGGCGAAGTACTCGGAAACGAGCGTGCCGCGCAAGCCAGTCAGCATGGGACCAGGGACCAGGGACCAGGGACTATTAGCACCAACGCCAGTTCGACCTGCGGTGCGGGCGCCCGCGACCCGTCTGCGCCGAGCACCGCGAGGCGCTCGAATCGCTGCGCGTCGCGGGATGCGCGCTCGGTGCGAACGCGCTCGGCCTCGACCAGCACCCGGCGATCGAACATCCCAGGCTGGAGCCGTATGACCGCCGGCCGGTCGGCTGATGCGAGCGCCCGCTCGCGTGCGATGGCCGCCGCGGTCGCCTGCGCGTGCAGCGCGACACATGACCGGACGACATCACCGCTCGCCGCACGCGCACGATCCTTCACTCGGTCGAACCGCGCGAGCGCAGCCACCAGCGCCCCGTCGATGGCCGCGGCAGGCCGCGCGAGATCGACGTGGAGCGGCACGACGACTTCGCCCTCTGCGGATCCTTGCGCGTCGACAAGACGCACGACGAAGACGCAGAGAAGGCCGGGCCGAAGCTTGCACCGGCGGGCGCGGCGGCGTGGAAGGCTCGCCAGGCACCCGCCGGGCGAGCCGCCGCCATACGGCTCCGCACCGGACGACGCCGCGACGCCCGGAGCTGCCGGCCGCCTGCCGGCAGCGGCCACGTTTCGGATGAATTGCAGCCGCCTGGCTTCGTCCGAGGCCAGTTCGCGAAGGTCGATCGTCTGAAATGGCGCATCGCTCGCGCGGTCTCGCATATCAGGCTGGTGTGACGGCGGCGCGCTCGCGCCCGCCATCACCGCCGCCGCGACCTCGTCCTCCCCTACGGTGTGCCGCGAGGCGCCGACCGCGTCGCACAGTACGCCGCCGAGCGATCGCCGCGCACGTTCCTGGCGGACAACGAGTCGCCGGACGACATGTTCCTCGGCGGTGGCGCGGGCCACCATGTGGATGGCGTGCGGGCGCCGCGCCTGGCCGAGGCGATCCACGCGGCCGATGCGTTGCTCGAGCCGCATCGGATTCCATGGCAACTCCAGGTTCACGACCAGGCGACAGCGATGCTGCAGGTTCAGCCCTTCGGCCGCCGCATCGGTGGCGACGAGCAGATTCGCGCCGCCGGTCCTGAACTGGCGTTCCACCTGCTGGCGCTCGATGCGCGACAGCCCGCCATGCAGGAGCACGACCGGGCCCAGCGCCTGGAGCGCCGCCGTCAGCCACCGCGCGGTGTCGCGGTACTCCGTGAAAATCACCGCCGGTTCGCGGACCCTCCTCAACAACCGCGCCAGGCACGCGATCTTGCTCTCGCGCCGTGCCGCGATCCGGGCCGCGTCCAGCACGCGCGTCAGCCATTCGCGTTCCCGCCGCCCCTCCAGTCCTGGCGCTGCCAGCGAACCAGCGGGCTCGTCGTCTTCCGGTGTCTCGTCCTCGGGCTCGGCGTCGCCGGCAAACGGCAGCGCGAGCTGAGCGGCGTCCGGCGGCACGTCGAAGAGCGCGTCCAGCCGGCGTTCGAGCGACCGGGCGAGCGATGCGGCGCTCGACAGCGCGCGCTTGCAAAGAACGATCATCGCCAGCCGCGCCTCGCCCGTGGCCGCCGCCGATGCCCACACCGCTTTCGTGTAGCGCTCGAGCAGGCGGTGCATGCGCCGCTCATCGTCCGACACGCGGACGCGCAGCAACCGCACGCGCCGCACGTGCGCGAACCCGACGTCGCGCCGGGCGCGCCGGAACATCACGATCGTGTCGGACGGTTCGATCTGCCCGATGCGGCACAGCGCCGCGAAGGCCTGGTCGTCGCCCGCGTGCGGCGTCGCCGTCAGCAGTACGAGGCGCCGGGCCCGCGCGGCGAGGCGGCGCACCGCGGCGGATCGGTCCGGCGCCAGGGCGCACCGGTGCGCCTCGTCCACGACCAGAGCGTCCCAGGTGAACGGGTCCAGGGCCCGGAGCACGTCCGGGCGCTTCACGAAATCGAGCGAGGCGATGACGACCGGCCAGATCGCCCACGGGTTGGTGCCCGCGGCCACCTGGCCGAGCGCCCGCCGGACCAGCGCGGCATCGACGATGGCGGCCTCGATCGCGAAATGATCGCGCAGTTCCGACGCCCACTGATCGCGCAGGCCGGCAGGCGTGAGGATGAGCGTGCGCGCGTCCGGTTCCCGCGCGCGGAGCTCGGAGACGATGAGGCCGGCCTCGATCGTCTTGCCGAGACCGACTTCGTCGGCGACGAGAATCCGCGTGGCGAGCCCGGTGAGCAGGGCGAGCGCCGGCTCGAGTTGGTACGCGTGAAGCGCGATGCGCGCGCCCGATGCGGTGCGCAGGCGGCCGCACGGCGTCGCGCTTGCGACCAGCGCGCGAAACGCGCGCAGCCACGCCCGCCACCCGACGCGGCGCAGGCCGGCGGGGGACGCCAGCGGCCGCGGGCGGTCGAACGGGCAGAGCAGGGCCAGGCGCCGGCCGCCGTTCGTCCGGCCAGCGCCGGCGAGCCACAGCAGGCGACATCCGGCAAACGCCTGGCCGCTCTCGATGCGCCAGCGATCGCCGCGCACCCGCACAAGCTGTCCGCGCGGCCATGCGGTCTCGCGCCGGGCCACGTCGTCGTCGTCATCACCGGCGGCGCCGGCGGGCCTGGGTGGCGATTGTTGCAACGGCCCTTGCGATGCGTCCATGCAGCTTTTGAAACAAGAACGCCCCGGTTGCGGGGGTTTCGCCGATCGACCTCGACAATGAGCAAGGCGCGGGCCGGATCCTCGAACGCGTGGCGAGGCCATCGGAGGCCCGTTGGCCAATGCGGCGAGCACGCGCCTGGAGGCCCGCGAAAGTGGTATCCTCCGAAGGTTTTGTGGAGGCATTCATGCGTCGAATTCGCAGTGGCAGTCTCTTGATTCCATCGCTTCTCGTCCTTGTCGCGCTTGGCGTCGTGGCCTGTTCCGGCACCCAGCCACCGGCGGCTCCCGCCGCGTCTGCGCCCGCGGCGGTGCCGGCCGCGGCGCGTGCGTCAATGCCCGCGCGCCCCGGCGAGTTCACCGTCGAGGACCTGCTGAAGCTCGAGAGGGTTTCCGATCCGCAGCTTTCACCTGACGGCACGCGCGTCGCGTTCGTCGTCACCGAAGCGAACCTCGCGGCGAATTCGCGCGCCAGCCACATCTGGATGGTGAAGACCGAGGGCGGCACGCCGGTCCAGGTGTTCGCGTCGGCCAAATCCGACGATACGCCCCGCTGGTCGCCCGACGGCAAGCATCTCGCGTTCATTTCGACGCGAGACGGCGAGTCGCAGATCTGGATTGGCGACGTGGGTGGCGAGGGCACCCCGGCCACGCCGCGCAAGGTGACGAGCATCGCGACGGAGGCGGCCGGCGTGAAGTGGTCGCCCGATGGCAAGTGGCTCGCCTTCGTGTCCGACGTGTACCCGGAGTGCGCGACGCTCGACTGCAACCAGAAGACGCTTGCCGAACACGAGGCGGACAAGGTGAAGGCGCGGACGTTCGACGGGCTGCTGTTCCGTCACTGGACCGCGTGGAAGGAAGGGCGGTTCAGCCACCTGTTCCTCGTGTCGGCCGACAGCCCGCAGCCGCCCTCCGACCTGACGCCCGGCCGGGCCGACGTGCCGCCGTTCTCGCTCGGCGGTCCGGACGACTACGCGTTCTCGCCGGACTCGAAGGAGATTGCCTACGCGAAGAAGACCGACGCGGTCGAGGCGACGAGCACCAACAGCGACCTGTTCCTCGTTGACCTGACCCGCCCGCAGGCGCCGGCCCGTCAGATCACGACCAACCGCGCAGCCGATGCGGGTCCGGCCTACTCACCCGACGGCCGCTACCTCGCCTACCGCGCGCAGTCGCGCCCGGGCTGCGAATCGGATCGCTGGCAGTTGATGCTCTTCGATCGGAAGACGCATGACGCGCGTCCGATCGCGCCGGCCTTCGATACCTCGGTCGACAGCTACGCCTGGACGCCCGATTCGAAGGCGTTGTACCTGACCGCGGAACAGGAGGGCCGCGTCGTCGCGTTCCGCCTCGACGTGCCTGGCACGACGCCGCGCCCGCTGGCCATCTCGGGATCGGCCGGCGACCTCCAGGTCGCGCCCGACGGTCGCAGCCTCGTGTTCTCGCGAAGCACCGCGAGCGAGCCGGTCGAGTTGTATCGCGCGAACGCGGACGGGTCGAACGCCGTCGCAATCACGCGTCTCAACGCGGACGCGATGGCAGCCGCCCACCTGCGGCCGGCCGAGAGCGTCTGGTACCATGGCGCGGGCGGCGCGCGCGTCCAGGGCTGGATCGTGAAGCCGCCAAATTTCCGCGACGACGGCAAGTACCCGCTGCTCTTCCTCGTCCACGGAGGACCGCAGGGCGCGTGGATGGATTCGTGGGGGTACCGGTGGAACCCGCAGGTGTTCGCCGCCGCCGGTTACGTCATCTTCATGCCGAACCCGCGCGGGTCCACCGGCTTTGGCCAGCAGTTCGAGGACGAAATCAGCGGCGACTGGGGCGGCAAGGTGTTCGAGGACCTGATGAAGGGCGTCGATTACGCCGAGGCGCTGCCCTACGTGGAACGCGGCCGCACCGGCGCCGCCGGCGCGTCGTTCGGCGGCTACATGATGGATTGGTTCCTCGGTCACACCACGCGTTTCAAGGCGATCGTCACGCACGCCGGCGTCTACAACCTGGCGAGCATGTACGGCGTCACCGAGGAGCTGTGGTTCCCCGAGTGGGATCTGAAAGGGACGCCGTGGACCAATCCGGCGCTCTACGACAAGCTCTCGCCCCACCGTTACGCGAAGAACTTCAAGACCCCGACGCTCGTGACGCACGGCGAGCTCGATTTCCGCGTGCCGATCGGCGAGGGGTTGCAGCTCTACACGACGCTGCAGCGGCTCGGCGTGCCCTCGAAGATGATCTATTTCCCCGACGAGGGCCACTGGATCAACAAGCCGGGCAACAGCGCGCTGTGGTACCACGGCTTCATCGAGTGGATGGATCGCTGGGTGAAGGCGGACGCGAAGACGACGAATTAGAGTGAATAGACGAGTGATCTCAATGCCAATCGATTTACGAAGCGATACGGTCACGTTGCCGACGCCCGCCATGCGGCAGGCGATGGCCAACGCGGAGGTCGGCGACGACGTCTACGGCGAGGACCCCACGGTCAACCGCCTCGAAGAGCTCTCGGCGAAGATGCTCGGCAAGGACGCGGGTCTCTTCGTCTCCAGCGGGACGATGGGGAACCTCGCGTCGCTGCTGGCGCACTGCGGCAGGGGCCAGGAAGCGATCCTCGGCGACCAGTCCCACATCTATGTCTACGAGAACGGCGCCGCCTCGGCGCTCGGCGGCATCGTCTACCTGCCGGTGCGGACGGAAGTTGACGGGACGCTGGCGCTCGAGGCGCTCGAAGGGGCCGTTCACTCGCCGGCGCACAACTATCACATGTTCCACTACGCGCCGCCGGGGGTCATCTGCCTGGAGAACACGCACAACCGGTGCGGCGGCGTCGTGCTGACGCCGGAGTACTTCGCCGAGGTCGCGGCAATCGCGGCCCGGCACGGCCTGCCGGTGCACCTGGACGGCGCGAGGCTGTTCAACGCGGCGGTGGCGCTCGGCCGCCCGGTGACCGACTGGACGCGCCACGTCACGTCGATCCAGTTGTGCCTGTCGAAAGGACTGGGCGCGCCGGTCGGGTCGGTCATCGTCGGGCCGAAGGAGTTCATGTGGCGCGCGCGCCGCATGCGGAAGATCCTGGGCGGCGGCATGCGCCAGGCGGGGATCATCGCCGCGGGCGGCCTGTTCGCGCTCACGCAGATGGTCGATCGGCTGCGCGAGGACCACGCGAACGCGCAGATCCTCGCGCAGGGTCTCGCGTCGTTTCCTGGCGTCTCGCTCGATCCGCCGCGCGTCGAGACGAACATCGTCGTGTTCAACGTGGGCAGCGCCGAAGGTGCCGAAGCGCTGGCCGGCGCGCTCGAGCGCGAAGGCGTATTGGTGTCGAATTTCGGCGGCGGACGGTTGCGCCTGGTCACGCACTTTGGGATCAGCGCAGAGGACTGTCACCGGGCCGTCGATACGATCCGGAAGGTGCGCCAGCCGGTGTAGGGCTGTAAACAGTCGAGTTCGCGCGACGTATTCGTGAATCAGAGGCCGACTCCACATGCTGGAGGTGTCAAAAGCGCCCCCCGCACAAACACGCCGAACACGAGGGGTGAACCGAAATGCACGCGAAACGGATGATGGTCGCCTGCCTGGTCCTCATCTTTCTCGGGGGCTTCATGCACGCCCAGTCGAAGCTGACCGAGGATCAAATCATGGCGCGGGCGAAGAAGGTGCACGCCGAGGCCATTTCGATCGACACGCACGTGGACATTCCCGAGAACTGGCAGCAGGACCCGGGGACCCTGACCACCAACAAGTGCGACCTGGTGAAGATGAAGAACGGCGGGCTGAAGGGCGTGTTCATGGCGGTGTACGAGGGGCAGCCGCGCACGCCGGACCACGGCCTCACGCCGGAGGGTTACCAGCGCGTGCACGCGGCCGCGATGGCGAAGTTCGAGGCGGTGCACAAGCTGGCCGAGCAGATGCACCCCGAACTGTGCGCGCTGGCGACGACGCCCGACCAGGTGGAGCAGATCGCCAGGACCGGCAAGCGCGTCGTGATGATCGGCGTGGAGAACGGCTATCCGATCGGCGAAGACCTCGGCAACGTGAAGAAGTTCTACGATCTCGGCGCCCGCTACATCACGCTCAGCCACAGCGGGCACAACCAGATCTGCGACTCGTCGAGCGACACCACGCCGCCGCTGCACAACGGCCTCTCGCCGTTCGGCAAGAAGGTCGTGGCCGAGATGAACCGCCTGGGCATCATGGTGGACGTGTCGCACATCGCCGCGAAGTCGTTCTGGGACGTCATCGCGGCGTCGAAGGCGCCGATTATCGCCTCGCACTCGGGCTGCATGACGGTTGCGAAGGCGGACCGGAACCTGGACGATGACCAGATCAAGGCGCTCGCGAAGAACGGCGGCGTCATCCAGATCGTCGCGCTGGCGTCGTACCTGAAGAACGATCCGCCCGAGCGGACCGAGGCGGTTCGCAAGCTGCGCGAGCTTTCCCCGCTCTACGAGATGGCCAAAGAGGGCATTGATCTGAAGAAAGTGGAGTGGGCGAAGGAGTAGGCGATGTACTCGGAAAAGGTGATCGATCATTACGCGAACCCGCGCAACGCCGGCTCGCTCGATAAATCCGACCCGCGTGTCGGCACCGGAATGGTTGGCGCGCCGGAATGCGGCGACGTGATGAA
>PMZR01000116.1 GCA_003170135.1 Acidobacteriota bacterium | reverse complement strand
AGAAGGTGACAAAGTAGTGTTAAGGGGAGGCAAAGAGATTGTTAAGGACGTAAAAAGGCTCCCGGTTCCCGCTGAAGCCTCCACCCTTTCAGGGCCGGCCGGCATCGGCGAAGGGAACCCTCCTGCTGGCCTGGCTTGATGCCGTCCGCAACCCAGCCCAGCGAATCAGACGCTGCCGTTCACCTCGTGTCGGGCTGGACGATCGGTCAACTGGCGGATACCGTCATCGCATTCGAAACGCACGATCTCTGGCGGCTCGGGATCGTCACCGACATTCAGAAGTTCGCGGCCTTGAAGCGCGCGGTCGTGCTTCACACCGACGTCGCCGCACTCGCGATGGCAGGACCCAAGGCGCCCGATCTGGTGTGGGTATCTGCCGTGCCTGCACCCCACATCGGGGCCGCACTGGAGCTGGTTGAGTGGTTGCGCGAACACGGCAGCGGCGGCAAGATCTTCGCGCTCGACTGGTACCGCACGGTCGCGGCGCTGCTCGCGTCCGAGCACGAAATCCAGTCAACGCCGGCCTTCATGGACTGGGCCCTGGCGCGTTTTCGCGGCGACGCGAGGCTGCTGGTGCTCTCGGGCGCGGTTCACGAACTGCTCGCCTCGCCGGCGATCCAGGAGGGTTTCGACCTGCGGGGCGCCGACAAAGGCGGCTCGGCCGACGCCGCGGGTGACGCACAGCACGTCACGCAACTGCTCGAGGCGCTGCGTGAGCCGTTGCGGTTGCATCGGTAAGAGGCTTGAGGCTGGCTGAGGCCTCGCACTGCCATCGGCGCTCGACGTCCACACAAGTGAACTCCGGCCGGTCAGTCCGCCCGCAACGCCTTCACTGGGTCCACTTTCGACGCGGGCAGTCCTGACCCCGATTTCGTGGCTCCGGCCGCGCACGACGAACCCCCGGAACGGGGTTTGCTCGCAAGCCGATCCATACGTCAATGAGAACGTCCTCCGCCGAGAATCCGATTGCGCTCGCGCCAGGGCGCCCGGGCCCGTCCGGCCTTCCCGATGCTCCGGAATTCGCGGCTCCCACCGTCGCCTCCCGTCTGCGCGCCGTCGCGCCCGATCCGTTGCTCGTGATGCGGCTGGGCTTGCTTCTTGTCTGCCTGGCCGTCATGGCCAGGACCGAGGCAGACCCCGATCTGTGGGGCCACGTGCGCTTCGGCGCGGACATCGTTGCCGCGCAGAGCGTCCCGCGGGTGGACGTCTACTCGTTCACGAGCGATGGGACGGCGCTCTACGACGCGCTGTTCGGGTCGCTCCACACGCTGAAGATGGTGGAAGGCCGCCGGGCGATCGTGGTCGTCACCGACGGGATGGACGAGGACCGCACGAGCAAGCGCCCTCGAGAACCTGCGGCGCCGGTACATGATCAGCTATACCTCCACCAACTCCACGCGCGGTGGGCGCTGGCGCAGCGTGGAAATTCGCGCGCGGCACCGCACGTCATCGTGACCGGCCGCCAGGGCTACGACGCGCCGGCGCGGTAGCCCTGGCCGGCCATGCAAGATGGGGGAGCCGGCTACTTCGCGCGGCTGTAGACGACCTCCATCGTCTTTGCTTCCTTCCCGTTGCGCGTCTCGTACCACTCCATGATCTGCGAGTCGGGTGACACGGTGCGGACCACCTGGCGCACGTTGATCTTCTCGCCGGGCTTGGCGATGTCGTCCTCCTGGCCGGTGAAGGTGATGGATTTGGTGGCCGGGTCGTACTGGCCGGTCATGTAGTCTCGTGGTTCGCGCCTGGCGTGGCCGCCTTCTCCATCGCGTCCATCATCGCCTTCGCTTCGGCGGACATGGCACCCGCGGTGCCCACGGGCTTGTCCTGGGCGGCGACGGCCACGGTTACGAGCAGACAGACGAAGAGCGGCAGGAGGACACGCGCGGCAACGAACCGGGCAAAACGGGGCGTACGAGACATGGGGGCTCCTTTGGACGAGGATGCGGTGATGCCACGAGTCGGACACGGCCGGAGCGACACCGAGGTTGAACATGCGGCAGACACTCTGCCGTTGCACGAGCGAGTCCGGATGTCGGACCTTGGATTCCGGCGTTTTCTTCCCGGGTGCCGCCTCTGGTGCCAACCCGAGCAGGCAAAAGGTCGCGATAAGGCAGCAAACGCGCACAACCGAAGACCCCTGGTTGCGCGCTGATGGGCTTCGAACGGTGTGCTATCATCCGGCGTCTCGTCGCCTGTACGGCCTTCCCCTATGCAGATTTCGTCCGGTTCTGCGAGAGCGTCCGACGTCGTGCCTCGGCCGCGCGAGGCCGTCCGCCCGTTTCTGAAATGGGCCGGCGGCAAGCGGCAGCTTCTCCCTCAACTGCGCCGGTTCTACCCATCAGGCTTCGGTACCTACTTCGAGCCGTTCGTCGGCAGCGGCGCCGTCTTCTTCGACCTGTTCAACCGCGCCTTGCTGCGCGACCGTGACGTTGTCCTCATGGACGGCAACGCCGATCTGGTCGGCTGTTTCCTGACCGTCCGCGACCACGTGGATCCTGTCATCCGTCACCTGGAGAAGCTCGCGGCGGAGCGGACCGCCGATCCGCACGCGCATTACTACGTGGTGCGCGAACAGCGGTTCAATCCGCAACGGCAGCGACTGGGCGCGCGAAATGGCGGCGGTATCCCGCGCCTCTACACGCCCGCGCTGGCGGCGATGTTGATCTACCTGAACCGCACCGGCTTCAACGGGCTGTTCCGGCTGAACGCGGGCGGGCTGTTCAACGTGCCCATCGGCAGATATACGAACCCCCAGATTTGCGATGCATCGAACCTCCGTCGCGTGGCCGCGGCGTTATCCGCATCGCGAGCGCGCATCGAGCAGGCTGACTTCGCGTCGGTTCTCGGCGAAGCGCGGCGCGGCGACTTCCTCTACTTCGATCCCCCGTATGCACCGCTCAGCGGCACCGCGCTCTTCACGTCCTACACGTCGGGCGGGTTCGACGATGGGCAGCAGGTCCGGCTGCAGGAGACCGTCATCGAACTGGCGGCCCGCGGATGTCACGTGGTGTTGAGCAACTCGACGGCGCCAATCATCGAGCGGCTCTATGACAGCAACGAACCGGCCCGGAAAGTCGGACTGCGCGCTTACAGGATTCCCGCGAGACGGGCGATCAATTCAAACGGCGCGTGCCGGGGCGCGGTGCTCGAGTATCTCGTCACGAACGTGCCGGAGCGCGCTGACTGAGCAAGGCCGCTCGCGTTGCCCTTGCGGCCGTGCCCGCCCGGAACGACCACCCGCAGATTTGTTAAGGACGTAAGAAGGCCGGTGACCGCGGGAGCGCCGCGGGTGGCATGGTAGATTGTGGGCGTGCGCAACGGAGGCTGGACACGAGGATTCGCCGCGCGGCGATGGCACCGCCTGGTCGTTCCCGTCGTGCTGCTGGCGCTGGTTGCGTTGCTGGCGACGCTTCAGTATCAGTGGGTCGGGCAGATCGGCGACGCCGAACGCCAGCGCATGCGAACGGGCGCCCAGGCGCGCGCCGACCAGTTCGCCGAGGACTTCGACGGCACGCTGACCGGCCTGTTCCTCTCGTTCTCCCAGCTGACGAATGTTCCCGCCTCGACGCAGCCGATCAGCGCGACCGGCCCGCCGCAGGATGCCAGCACTCCCATCTCGGCGGAAGAAGCGTCGCGGTATGCCAGCGAGTTCGCGCGTTGGGCGGCCGCGAGTCCGCACGCGCGGTTGGTGCGCGCCGTCTACCTGGTGCGTACGTCCGCCGGCGGATCCGATCTGCAGAAGCTCGCGCCCGGCCGCGGGTTCGAGCCTGCCGCGTGGCCATCCGATCTCGCGCAACTGAAGCCATCGTTCGAGCACGCCGCCAACGACCGCGGGCGGTCGCTGTTCCTACAGACCGTGCCGGACATTCCGGCGCTGCTGGTGCCCATCACGCGCCTGCGCGTGACGGAACTCGGATCGGAGCCGGGACGCGTCCGCATCATGAACCTCGTCAGCATGTCAGGCTCGATCATCGTCCAGCTCGATCGGGACTACATGCGGCGCCTGACGGAACTGGTCGAGCAGGTCATGTCGTTTGCCGGGTTCGAGTCGGGCCGCGAACTGCGCGGCCGCACCGAGATCGAGGTGGCGGATCTCATCGATGCCGCCGTTGCAGGCACGAAACCGCTCATCGCGCAGAACGGCTTCACGCTGGATCGGCGCGTGAGCCCCGATCTGCCGCCGATCAAGGTGAACACGGCGGCGGTGACGCGCGCTATCGAGAACCTGATCGGCAACGCGGTCAAGTACAGCGGAAGCCGCCGCTGGATCGGCCTCACGGCGGAAGCGGCCGTGACCCGGCGGGGCCGGGAAGTGCGCATCACCGTCGAGGACCGGGGTGTCGGGATTCCGGCCGACGAGCAGCGCCGCATCTTCGAACCGTTCTTCCGCGGGCGCGACGTGCTCGCATCGACTGTCCGTGGCAGCGGACTGGGCCTGAGCCTCGCCCGCAGGGTGGTCGAGGCGCACGGAGGGTCGATCGGCGTGCGCAGCGAACCGGGGCAGGGCAGCGCGTTCACGCTGCACCTGCCGTGCGAGCCGGCCGGAGGGACGCCGTGACCGACGGGGCGCCGCGGCGGATCCTGCTCGTCGAGGACGAGCCCGGGCTGGTGCTGACGCTGACCGATCGGCTGAGGGACGAAGGCTACCTCGTCGAGACCGCTGGCGACGGCGAGACCGGACTCGAGCGCGCCGCGTCCGAGCGCTTCGACCTCGTGCTCCTCGACGTGATGCTGCCGCGCCGCAACGGCTTCGACATGTGCCGCGCGCTGCGCGAGCGCGACATCCTCACGCCCGTCATCATGCTGACCGCGCGCGGGCACGTGGCGGATAAGGTGTCCGGGCTGAAGCTCGGCGCCGACGATTACGTCACCAAGCCGTTCGAGATGGTGGAGCTGCTCGCGCGCATCGAGGCGCAGCTTCGGCGCGCGCCGTTTGCGCTTTCAGCGGCGGGCACGTACGAGTTCGGATCGATTCGCATCGATCTGCGCAGCGCGGAAGTCCATCGCGACGGCGCGGAGGTGGAACTCTCGGCCCGCGAGTTCCGCCTTCTCTGCTACCTGATCGAACATCGCGGCGCGACCGTGTCGCGTGACGAGCTGCTGACGGAGGTCTGGGGGTACCGCGCCGCGCCATCCACGCGCACGGTCGATGTCCACGTCGCCTGGCTGCGGCAGAAGATCGAACCGAATCCCCGCCATCCGCAGTACCTGCTCACCATCCACGGGCTCGGCTACAAGTTCGTCGGTTAGCGGCTCTGCTGTCGCCGCGGCCCGCCCGCGCATCGATCTTGCTGGACGAGCCGCAAAGGAGCATCTCAACCCGTTTCAACAGAGCCGCGCATGGTGGACGAGCTTCATGTGTCGCGCGACAAGCTCATCGCCGGACGCCGGCCATCGAGATCGAGCAGGACGACGGCCCGACGACGCTCGTCCGGTTCGAGGAGTAGGGACGGCCGCGCTACTTCAGCATCGCGATCACGAGCGTCACCGTCAACGGGCTGACGAGCGTCGTGACGAAGACCACCGCCGTGACGAATGACGGCGAGGCGTCGTACTCGAGCGCCAGCACCGTCGTCATGATGGCCGCCGGCATCGACGCTTCGAGCACGGCAGCCTGCCTGGCGGTCGCGACGAGGCCGGTGAGGTCGGCCAGGGCGAACGCCAGGAGCGGCGACACGACCAGTGTCAGCACGGCCGCCAGCGCGACCAGCATCGGCCGCTCCGGCCTCGCCGCGCGTTCGAACTGCATCCCCAGCACGAGCATCATCACCGGCAGGGCGGCGGCGCTCAGCATGTCGATGCCCGTGGTGACCGGCGAGGGCAACCTCACCCCAGTCGCCAGGCACAGCGCCGCCAGCCCGACCCCGTAGATCGGCGGCACCTTCAGGATGCCGACGAGCGCCTCCCGGGCGCTGCGCTTGCCGCTCGATGCCAGGAACACGCCCAGCGTGTACATCATCGAGCTGCTGATGACGAAGTAGACGGTGCCGCGCGCGAGCGCGTTCGACCCGAACGCCAGCATGATGGCGGACAATCCGAAGTTGCCGGTGTTCGAGAACATCACGACCATGAGGAACGAAGCCGCGGTCGCGCGATCGAGGCGAAGCAGCAGCGCCGCCGCCCAGGCGATGAGCCCGATCCCGAGGATCGAGGCCACCGAGAAGACCCCCAGGCGGCCGAACTCGCCCGCGCCGATGCGGGAATTCATCAGCAGCGTGAACACCAGGCAGGGCGACAGCGCGTTGAACGCCACGCGCGACACGACGCGCACGTCGACGCGAAGGTACCGCGCAAGCAGGAACCCGACGCCGGCCACCAGGAAAATGGGCAGGACATCGTCCAGGAAGATGGGCAGCAGAATGTTCATTTCGACTAACGACTATGCGCGCTCGACCCAGACGTCGAGCAGGTGCAGCACCGTCTCGACCGCCTTGTCCATCCATTCGAGCGGGACCCATTCCTTCTTGCCGTGGAAGTTCATGCTGCCGTCGAACAGGTTCGGCGTGAGCAGTCCCATATAGGAGAGACGGGCGCCGTCCGTGCCACCGCGGATCGACTCGTGCTTCGGGGTCACGCCGGCGCGCCGGATCGCTTCCTCGGCGTACTGGACGACCTTCGGCTGCTTCTCGATCGCGTAGCGCATGTTCCGGTATGACTCCTCGATCGCGATCGCGATGCGGGCGCCCGGATACCGCCTTTCGACGTCCGCGGCCGTGCGCCGCAGCACGTCCTCGAGTTCGTGCAGGCCTTCCTCGGTGTAGTCGCGCACCAGGAAGTGGGCGTGCACCTCTGATACGTTGCCCGACACATTGATCGGATGCAGGTAGCCTTGGCGGCCCTCGGTGGTCTCCGGCGTGCGGTCGCGCGGCAGGGCGAGGATGACGTCGGTCATGACGCGCACGGCGTTGGTCATCTTGTTCTTGGCATAGCCGGGGTGGACATCGACGCCCGTCACCGTGACATGCGCGGAGTCGGCGCAGAAGCTCTCCGCCTCGACCGCGCCCAGGCCTGAGCCGTCCACCGTGTAGGCAAAGTCGGCGGCAAAGCGCGCGACGTCGAAATGCAGCGTGCCTTTGCCCACTTCCTCGTCTGGGGTGAAACCGACGCGGATGGGGCCGTGCAGCCGCGCCGGATCCTCCCGCAGCCGCCACAGCGCCTCGACGATTTCGGACACCCCCGCCTTGTCGTCCGCGCCGAGCAGCGTCGTCCCGTCGCCGGTGATGATCGTCAGCCCCCGGCACGCGGCCAGGTCCGGCTCCTCGGACGCGCGCAGCACGATCGATTGATCGCCGGGCAGGACCAGGTCGCCGCCGTCGTAGTTGCGATGGACGATCGGCTTGACGTTCTTGCCCGAGACCTCGTGGTACGTGTCCACGTGCGCGAGCAGACCGATGGTCGGCACCTTCCCATGAGCCGGGTGGCCCTCGGCAATGTTCGCGGGAAGCGTCGCCATCACGTAGCCGTGTTCGTCCATGACGGCGTCAGTGAGCCCGGCTGCCTGCAGATCGACGACGAGGGCGCGCAGCAGGTCCTTCTGTCCCTCGGTGGATGGATAGGTCGATGACTTGTCGGATGACTGGGTGTCGATTTGCACATAGCGACGGAACCGATCGAGCAATGACTCACGGTCAGGCATCACGCCCCCTTTTGTTGCTGCAAAGATTCTCCACGACAAAGCCGGCCGAATCCAGCCAGAACGTCCGGCGCATGGCCAGTCCGTTATGGGCTAGGCGGTGTATATCTTCCATTCATCGATCTATGTCGTGTGGCCGCGTCCCTGACGGCCCTCGACACGCGGGCCCGCCATAAGTGTGTCTGCCCCCCACTGCCGCTCGGGAAGGTTGCCGCCGTGTGCGGCCGCCCAGGTCCCCCAGGAGATGTCGAGCGTCATGGTGGAACACATCGCGCCCCCCGCGCAAGCGACCTACTGGTTCATTTCCGGGCGTGTCCTCTTCTCCATCATTCCGCTCCTGGGACAGGAACTGGTGCTGGTGTCGATCGGCCGCGGCATCCAGGAATCCGAGCACGTGGCTCTTGCAAAGGAGCTTGCCGACGCGATTGGCGCCGCGGTGAGTTGCTCGCGACCGGTCGTGGACGCGAAGTGGATGGAGAAGTCGCGACAGGTCGGATCGTCCGGCAAGATTGTCAAGCCGAAGGTCTACGTGGCCTGCGGCATCAGCGGCTCGTTCCAGCACCTGGCGGGACTCAAGGGCAATCCGTTCATCGTCGCCATCAACAAGAACCCGAAAACCCAGATGTTCCGCGTTGCGGACGTCGGCATCGTGGCGGACCTGCTCGAGTTCCTGCCGGCCGCCACGACCAGAATCCTCGGGAAGTGACTCTCCGCGCGGTCCTCTCTCCTTGCCAGGACGGCGTCATGGCGCGCTGCCGGTTGATCGGCATGCGGACGGTGCCCACGCAGTCGGAGCCGCAGGAGACCGTTCACTTCACCGGGCAGGTGCGCCTGTCGCGCCAGAGGCGGATTCCGACCGATCCTCAGGCGCCACCCCACATCGGCGATCGCCGCGTGTGCGCCCCGGAAATCTACCGCGTCTACTTCCATGGCCCCGCCTACCAGGTGCTGGACAGCGCCTGGCGACGCGACGACGTCGTCATCGGCCGTCTCGCCCGTGCACTCCCGCGTCGCACGTTCCCGCGGAGCGTGCCACGCTCATGGCGCCGCGGCTCATCGAACTCTGCTTCCAGACCGCCGGCTTGTGGGACCTCGGGACGAAGGGGCGACTGTCGCTGCCGTACCACATCGATCGCGTCGCGACCTTCGAGCCCGTCGGGCCGTCCGACATTCCGCTGTTCGCCATCGTGCGGCCGGACGGCGATCGCCGGTCATTCGATGCCGACGTCGTCGATGCCGACAACCGCGTCTACCTCTGCCTGCGCGGCTATCGAACGGTCGAGGTGCCGGGCGGGTTCGACCAGACGTCGCTCGAACCGCTGACTGCGGCGATGGCTCCAGACGGCGATCGCCACCCGCTGGGGGTCGCCGTCGCGGTCGACACGAAACAGGGGCAGTGGGGTCAGGTCGTGAAAAAAGCGGCGATTCAAGACCTGACCCCACGGCGTCTTGCCAGCGCCGGGCGACGCCGCCTGTACCATTGAGGTACAATCTCCCGCCTCGGCTGCTCCCGCCCCCTGTTTATCCTGGATTCTTGCGCTCCGTTCATTGCGTCTCGAGGCGTCATGCCTATAGATTTCCGGCGCGTGGCCATCGTCAATCGCGGCGAACCGGCGATGCGCGTGATCCATGCCATCCGCGAATTCAACCTGGAACACGGTACCGATCTCGTCACGATCGCCCTTTTCACGGAACCCGATCGCCAGGCGCGCTTCGTTCGGGAGGCGCACGAGTCGTTCGACCTCGGCGCGGCGACGTTCGTCGATCCGCACGACGGCCAGCGCCGGGCGTCTTACCTCGATTTCGAGCGGCTCGAGCGCGGGATTCGCGAATCGCACGCGGATGCCGTCTGGGTCGGCTGGGGATTCGTGGCGGAGCGGCCTGATTTCGTCGATCTGTGCGATCGATTGGGCGTCGTCTTCATCGGCCCGGACAGCGCTTCGATGCGAAGGTTGGGCGACAAGATCTCGGCCAAGCGCCTGGCCGAGCAACTGGGCATTCCCGTCACGCCCTGGGGTGGAGAAGCGGCCGACACGGTCGCCGCGGCCCGGGCGCATGCCAACCGGCTGGGGTATCCGGTGGCCGTCAAGGCCACGGCGGGTGCCGGCGGGCGGGGCATCCGCAAAGTGCTCAGCGAAGCGGAGATTGGGGCGGCGTTCCTCAGCGCCAGCCAGGAAGCCGCGCGCACCTTCGGCGATCGGACCGTGTTCGTCGAGCGGTGGCTGACGGGCGCCCGGCACGTCGAAGTGCAGATCCAGGCAGACCGGCACGGCACGACGTGGGCGATCGGGCTGCGCGACTGCTCGGTGCAGCGCCGCCACCAGAAGATGATGTCGGAGGCACCGGCGCCGGGCCTGACGCCGCACCAGGAGCAGGCGCTTTGCGGCGCGGCGCTCCGGCTGTGCGAGGCGGCGCAATACCGCGATGCGGCGACGGTCGAGTTTCTCTTCGAGCCGGTGCGCCAGCAGTTCGCCTTCATGGAGGTCAATCCGCGCCTGCAGGTCGAGCACCCGGTGACCGAGCTGACGACCGGCCTCGACCTCGTCAAGCTGGAATTGCTGGTCGCGCGGGGAGGCCGGCTGGAGAAGACGCCGCCGCCGGCCAACGGTCATGCGATCGAAGTCCGGCTGAATGCCGAAGATCCCGAGGCCGGTTTCGTGGCCGCCCCCGGCGTGATCGAGATGCTCCGGCTGCCGACCGGCCCCGGTCTGCGCGTCGATTCGGGGGTGTCCGAGGGCGACGCGATTCCGGCCGAGTACGGCTCGATGTTCGCCAAACTGGCGGCGCACGGCCACACGCGCGATGAGGCGCTCGGCCGCCTCCAGTGCGCGCTCGCCGACAGCGCGGTCGTCATCGCGGGGGGGACGACGAACCGGGCGTTCATGCTGCAGCTGCTCGATCGCGACGAGATGCGCCGCGGCGTCGTCGACGTCGACTGGCTCGACCGCGTGACCGCGCGCGGCGATCACATGTCGTCGGAGAACGCGGGCACGGCGCTGCTGGCGGCGGCGATCGAGGTGTACGACGCGGAGCTCGCCAACGAGCGCGAGCGGTTCCTCGCGACGGCGGCGCGCGCGCGGCCGGCGGTCCGCACGGAACTCGGACGCCAGGTGGAGGTCGGCTACCGGGGCCAGCATTACGAGTTCAGGGTCTGGCGCCAGAGTCCGCAGGATTATCGCGTCGACGTGGACGGCTCGCGGTTCGACGTGCAGATCGATCGCATGGCCGGCCACGAGCGGTGGCTCACGTGCGGCGGCCGTCGATACCATACGCTGACCGTCCTGCAGGGCGTGAGCTACCTGGTCGAAGTGGACGGTATCCTCCATCACGTCTCGCGGGCCGACGCCGGCATCGTGCGGGCGCCGGCGCCCGCCATGGTCGTGTCGCTGTCGCTCAAGGCGGGCGACCGCGTGACCGCGGGCGATCGCCTGGCGGTGCTCGAGGCCATGAAGATGGAAATGCCCGTGCTGGCGCCCTTCTCCGGCACCGTGCGCCAGGTGATGGTGACCAACAACTCGCAGGTGGGCACCGGGACGCCGCTCGTGCACCTGCAGCCGGGCCCTGAAGCCAGCGCCCGGGCGCTCGGACCGCGCGTCTCCTTCGACGGCTCGGCGCGTGGCACCGACAAGCCCGTCTCGCGCACCCGGGCCATCCTGCACGGCGTCCGGGCCGGGTTTGGCGAACTGAAGCGTGGCGGCGCCGTGGCCGGCGCCAGGCTGCCCGGCATCCTGCCGGGCTTCCGCCGGTTGGTTCTCGGTTTCGACGTCGATCCCGCGGATGCCAGGCGCCTGGTGGTCGACTACACGCGGACCTGCCCGGCCGGCGCGCCCGGCGACGAGGATCTGCTGCGCGAGGAAGATGACGTGCTGGCCACGTTCGTGGACATCGCGTCGGTCTTCGCGACGCAGGTGGGCGTCGAGAGCCGCGACGGCGAGCCGGACCTGAGCGCGCAGCAGTACCTGTTTGCGTTCCTCCGATCGCCCGGCACCTACACGGACCTGCCGCCCTGGTTCCTCGAGCGGCTGCAGCGCGCGCTGCGCCACTACGGCGTCACGGATCTCGCCGACACGCGGACGCTGAACGACGGCCTGCTCTGGATGTTCAAGGCGTATCACCGTGTCGATCAGCAGGTGCCGGCGATCATGGCGATCCTCGAGCGGCGCCTTGCCGCCGCGGCGAGCCTGGCGCCGGGCAGCGAGCCGTTCATCGCCGTGCTCGATCGCCTCGTCCTCGACTACCAAGTGAGGTTCCCGGCGCTCGCCGACCTGGCTCGCGACGTGCGCTATCGCTACTCCGAGCGGCCGGCGTTCGAGATGGCGCGCGCTGCCACCTACGCGCAGGTCGAAGCCGAGACCGAGCGGTTGGCGCTCTTTGCGCAGACACCAGACCGGGAGCAGCGCCTCGCCGCGCTCGTCAACTGCCCGCAGCCGCTGCGCGGACCCCTGTCGAGTCGGCTGGCGACCGCGCCGCCCGCCGTCCGCGCCCTGATTCTCGAGATCATGACGCGCCGCTATTACCGCATCCGGTCGCTCGAGCAGGTGCACACGTCCCAGGTCGACAACCGCAGCATTGCCTTTGCCGAGTACGACTACGACGGCCGCCGCCTGCACGTGATCGCCACCCACGCGCAGACAACCGACCTGGCGAGTGCGCTCGTGACGCTTCGTCCGATCATCGCCGCCGTGGCCGCGACCGAGGACGTGGCGCTCGAGCTCTACATCTGGCATCCGGGCGCGCTCGGCGATGCCGAGAATGCCTCCGAGCAGTTCCGGCAGGCCCTGGGCGGGGCGGCCTTCGGCCGGCCCGTACGCCGCGTGGTCTGCGTCGTCGCGGGCCCGGGGGAAGGGTCGAGCGCCACGGGCATGCAGTTCTTCACGTTCCGCCAGCGCGACCACGAGTACCGCGAGGAGAAGCTCTATCGCGGCCTGCACCCGATGATGGGGAAGCGGTTGCATCTGTGGCGCCTGCGCAACTTCTTCGTCGATCGGCTGCCCTCGGGCGAAGACGTTTACCTCTTCCGGGGTGTGGCGCGCGAGAATCCGAAAGACGAGCGCCTCTTCGCGATCGCCGAGGTGCGCGACGTCACGCCGGTCTGTGACGCCAGCGGCCGGGTGGTCAAGGTGCCGCACCTCGAGTGGATGCTGATGGAAGCGCTGATGGCGATCCGGCGGGCGCAGCTGGGCCGCGGGCCCGACGCGCGGCTGCACTGGAACCGCATCGTCATGTATATCCGGTCCCCGCTGACGCTGGACCGCCCCGACATCGAAGCGCTCGCCCGCAGGCTGGGCGCGCAGTCGGAGGGCCTGGGCGTCGAGAAGGTCGTCCTCTACGCGCGCATCCCGGCCGAGGACGGCGAGTTGCGCGACACGGTCATCAGGATCAGGAGCCTGACCGGGCGCGGCGTGTCGCTGCAGTTCAGCGAGCCGGCCGAGCAGCCCATCCGGCCACTCACCGACTACGCCCAGAAGGTGCTCCGGATGCGGCAGCGCGGCCTGCCGTACCCGTACGAAGTCATCCGGATGCTGGCGCCCGAGGGTGAGGACGCACAGGCGGACCTGCCGTCGGGGCGCTTCACCGAGTACGACCTCAACGAGCAGAACAAGTTGGTGCCGGTCGATCGCCCGCACGGGAAAAACAAGGCGAACATCGTCGTCGGCGTGATCGAGAGCATCACCGCAAAGTCTCCGGAGGGGATGAAGCGGGTGATCCTGCTCGGGGACCCGTCCAAGGAGATGGGGTCGCTCGCCGAACCGGAGTGTCGGCGGATCATGGCGGGCCTGGATCTGGCCGAGCAGATGAAGGTGCCCCTCGAGTGGTTCGCGTTATCGGCGGGCGCCAAGATCTCGATGGAGAGCGGCACCGAGAACATGGACTGGATCGGCCGCGTGCTGCGGCGTCTCATCGAGTTCACCCAGGCGGGCTGCGAGGTGAACATCATCGTCGTCGGCATCAACGTCGGCGCCCAGCCGTACTGGAACGCCGAGGCGACGATGCTGATGCACACCCGCGGGATTCTGATCATGACGCCGGACGGCGCCATGGTGCTGACCGGCAAGACGGCGCTCGACTACTCCGGGTCGGTCTCGGCCGAGGACAACCTCGGCATCGGCGGCTACGAGCACATCATGGGCCCGAACGGCCAGGCGCAGTATTGGGCGCGCGACGTGGCCGAAGCGTGCACGATCCTGCTGCGTCACTACGATCACACCTACATCGTACCGGGCGAGCGGTTTCCGCGCAGGGCCACCACGACCGACGCCATCGGACGCGACATCTGCGAATTCCCGCACAACGGCGGGGACGACGAATTCAGGCTGGTGGGCGACATCTTCTCCGACCAGAGCAACCCGGGGCGCAAGAAGCCGTTCGACATCCGAAAGGTGATGCGGTCGGTTACCGACCAGGATCATTACCCGCTCGAGCGCTGGCCGTCGATGCGCGACGCCGAGAATGGCGTGATCTGGGACGCGCACATCGGGGGCTACCCGGTGGCGATGATCGGCCTCGAGTCGCGGACCGTGTCGCGGCGCGGCTGGGTGCCGGCCGACGGCCCCGAGCAATGGACGTCGGGCACGCTCTTCCCGATGGCGTCGAAGAAGGTCGCGCGGGCGGTGAACGCCGCGACCAACAACCGGCCGCTGGTCGTCCTCGCGAACCTGTCCGGCTTCGACGGATCGCCCGAGTCGATGCGGCGACGGCAGCTCGAGTTCGGCGCCGAAATCGGGCGCGCGGTGACGAACTTCAAGGGTCCGATCGTGTTCGTGGTCATCTCCCGTTACCACGGTGGCGCCTTCGTCGTCTTTTCGAAGACGCTGAACGAGAACATGGAGGTGGCCGCGCTGGAGGGCAGCTACGCGTCGGTCATCGGCGGCGCCCCGGCCGCGGCCGTCGTGTTTGCGCGCGAGGTGGACACCCGGACGAAGAAGGACCCGCGCGTGCAGGCGCTCGAGAAGGAAAGCGCCGCGGCGCCAGACGCCGAGAAGGGGCGGCTGCGCGCGAAGTACGCCGACCTCTACAAGTCGGTCCGGTCCGAAAAGCTCGGCGAGGTGGCCGATGAGTTCGACCACATCCACAGCGTGCATCGCGCGCTGAAAGTCGGTTCGCTGGACCGCATCATCCGCGCCGCGGATCTGCGTCCGTATCTCGTCGATGCGATCGAACGCGGCATGGCGCGGGAGTTCGAGCGCCTGGCGCTCGGCGGCGTGCTGCCGGTGGACCGCGCGGGAGTCTGAGAGCGCTCCGGGAGACGGCGAGGGCCCGCCTGGGCCCTACCGCGCGGCGTGGGTGAGCGCGGCGAAGAAGAGAGTCCTGAAGACGATCGGCGAGGCGTTGTCGGCGACCAGCGCGTTCGGCTCGCCCTCGCCTTCGCGAGTCCGTCCCCGCTCGTCGCCCGCCCGGGTGATCTCGATCGTCCTCGGCCGCGTCTGCAGCAGGCTGGCGTCGGTCAATGCCGCAGCCGCAAGCGGATCCCACGCATAGTAGGCGTGCTGGTCGATCATGTCCCCCGCGGACTCCAGCAACAGTGCCGCGAGATTGCCGAGCGGGGAGTGCGGCGCCGACTTGAAGGCCGCAACGAACGCACGATCGATCGGCACCTTGTTGGTGGCATCGAGCGGTACCAGCGTGATGGGCAGCCCGGACCGGAACACGAGGCTCGCCGCGGTCGGGTCCACGTACATGTTCCATTCAGCCACTGACGCAGCGGCGCCGTCGGGCGCGTTCCCGGCGACGTCAATCGCTCCCCCCATGATGACCAGCTGCGCGATTCGCGCGACGGTGCGCGGCTCGCGCTGCCAGGCGGCGGCGATGTTCGTGAGCGGGCCGAGGGCGAGCACCGACACGGGCGACGGGCTGTTTCTGAGGCGTGTGAGCAGGGCGGACACCCCATCGGGCCGCGGTATTCGCCGGCCGTTCGCGGGCGGCAGCGCGGCCATCTCGTCCGCCTGTTGACGCCACGGCGTCGGAAACGCGCCGCGACCCTCGAGCGGCACATCTTCCCCGACGAACACGTCGACGCGGCGGTTGGCCGCTCTCAGCAACCTGAGGACGTTCCGCGCCCCGGCATCGGCGTGCGCGACGCCGTTGACCGTGGTGATGGCCTGGATGTCGATGTCGGGCCGAGCCAGCAGGTAGGCTATGGCGATGAGATCGTCGGTCCCCGCATCGGTGTCGACGATGAGCGAGAGGCGGCCTGGCATCTGGGCGGGTTGGCGGGCGACGATGAACAGGCCGAGCGACAGGCAGATGACGAAGAGCCCGAGCGAGACCGGCCGTTTCGATCGCGTCACGTCGCGATCCTAGCGAAGCTTGAGTCCCTCGTCCAGTGACGGGCGCGGGCACCCCGGGACACGTCACGTAATTCATCCGCAGATTCACGCAGATTCACGCCGATTGCGTCAGGCGCATGTGAGGGGACGCCGCAGCTTCCTCTCGATCGTGGCCGGCGAGGACTTCGACCGCCGTCACGAGGCGACGGCGGCGGGGTGAGGGTGGCCCGGCAGACGAAGGCTCCGTTGATCCAGTGGAGTCTTCGTCTGCCGGGCCACCCTCA
>PMZR01000073.1 GCA_003170135.1 Acidobacteriota bacterium | reverse complement strand
TGAGCGGCAGCGGGCGTGCCTCCGACAAGACCGCGTCGAGCGGTTCGGCGGACGATCACGCCCTGTTGCGACGTCCGCCCCCCCCACAGCTTCGCCGGGGCAGGCCCCGCGCCGGCTCCGGCACCATCGTCCCGGCACTACCGGGTCGCGGCCGGCGGGCGGACGCGCAGGTACCATACACTGAAGCCGCTGGAGCGTGCGTCAGCGGCGGGAGGCGAGGCTCCGGCGCCATCGACAGTTGCTCCCTCGAAAGTCGCCTGCAGCACCAGCCGGTTGAAGCCCTTGCGAACCGCAGCACGTGGGAGCGGGACATCGTAGGTCCCGTACCGATCGGAATTCCACCCGAGCGTAAACACCCGGATCAGTCGCCCGTTCAGGAACGCCCGAATCGTGGGCAGCCGGGGCGACCCCACACCTTCCGGCCGCGGAAACGGGTTCAGCCGAAGGGTCACGCCGTAGTCGGCGGGGACGGGCAGCGGAAGCCGGATGACCGAGTAGGCCCCGCGCGACATGCGTTCCGGCAACCCACCGACCACCGCTGGGGACCAGCCCTCGGTGAAGAACGCGTAGTCCCGGTCGCCCGCCATGATCGTCACGTCCTCGCCCGCACGCAGTGACTCGGCCGTCACGAGGACGGGCAGTAGCCAGGCGATCGTGAACACGGCGACCATCACCGCTGCGACGGCTCCTCCCCAGAACAACGCCCGGCGTTGCCATGGCAGGTCGGTCGCCGATGTCCGTGTCTCTGGCGGCCGCACGACCTGTCCGACCAGCGCTGCGAGCCATGCGAGGGCGCCGCCTGCAGCCACCAGGAAGAACGGGTAGGCGCACTCCGTGAAACGCCAGTCAGCGGTCAGCCTCCAGGTCACCGAGTAGGGGATGAGGGACGTGACCAGGACGAGCAGGAGCCAGCGGCCCGACACAGTGCCGACGAAGAGAAAAAGGCCCAGGCACGCGGCGCGCGCCAGCCAAGTCCCAAGGGAGGAACTCCACGGGTCGAACCCCGTCCACTTGTTCGAAAACGGATAGGTCGTCAGGCCGCGCACCACCGTGTCGATCGTCTGGAACGCGCGGCCGCGCAGCTTCGTGGCGACGTAGGTCGCGGCACTCGGTCGGCTGGCTTCTACACGGCCTTCGACGGTCAGGTAGTGGGCGGTGTGGTAGTTGATCGCGTACAGCGGATCGCCGAAGGTCCGCCAGCAGCTGACGAGGTACGGTCCGGTGATCACGATCAGGACGACCACGGCGGTCGCCACGTAACGGAGCCGGTCCTTCCAACTCGGCCGGCCGATGAAGGCGAGCAGGACGAACGCAGGTCCGATGAACGAGACCGCCGTGATCCGCGTCAGGCACGCGGCGCCTGCGCACGCGCCGAGCAGGACGGAGTTCGACGGCGACGGCTTGTCCCGATAGCGGAGCAAGGCGTACGCGAACGCGGCCACGAAGAAGGTGAAGGCTTCGTCACGCCAACCGCTGATGCCCAGTGAGATCAGGTTCCATTCGATCGCCGCAGCGGCCGCAGCCAGCAACCCAACGACGCGCGAACAGGCACGCGCGCCGACGAGATAGGTGGCCCCGACCGTCAGGAGCGAGAACAACAGCGAGGCCAGGCTCACCGCGACGTCCTGGCCGTTCACGAACCAGAGCCAGACCTTCGTCACGAAGACGAACAACGGCTCGCGGTAGTGCGCCGCGTAGAATCCGTGCATCTGCCGGGCGTATTTCAGGTAGGTGTACGGATCGCTGAAGTACCGTGTCGCCGGGCCGTCGTTGTGCGGATAGAGCGACTCGGGCGCCCAGGTCACGCTCGCCGGTCGAAGCGCCCGCAGTGGCACGGCAACGTGGACCTGCAGCGCGTGGAGCCACACGGGGCGGTCCATGACCCCGTATGTCAGGGTCAGCGCGTCCAGCCGAAGGACGGCCGCGTAGACCAGAATGGCGGCCAGCAGCGCGCGCCCCGCGACGCGGCCCACCTGCGCCACGGCGGTCCCTGCCTGCCAGGCCTCGAGCCAGTCCCAGGCCGCACGGCGCCGCGCAAGCAGGACTTGCATCGGGCGGCCTACGGCCTCCATGTGACGGTCATCTGTGCCTTCTCTTGGCGGCCGTCGGTTTGTCCACACCGATCAGCTCGTACGTGGATGCGGCGGCGATGAGGCAGCGAACGTGAATTCCTGTGGGTCCACAGGCGGCGCATCGATGTCCCAGGGCGGCGGCGGATCCATCGGTTCCATAGAATCAAATAATCGCTTTCCGCGGCCGGCTCAAGAGCACGGGCGGCCTGGGCGTGCCCTATGTCCGCGGTTCCGGCAGCCGCCGTTCCGGTGGCCCGTCGTACACGCTGTCCTTCGAATTCACCTCGCGCATCGGACGCTGGCGTTGCCGTTCCTCGTGCGCATGCGCGATGAGGCCCGGCGTGCGGGCGATGATGAACAGCGCATTGCCGAGTTCCGGATCGAAGCCGAGATCGCCGCACACGGCCGCGATGGCGCCATCGATGTTGAGCGGCAGCGGGCGTGCCTCCCGGTCGGGCCGCGCCTCGAGCACGCGCTCGATCTCACGGATCAATCGCACGTGCTCGCCATCCAGCTCGAGGTCGTGCGCGAGCTCGAGCAGGCGCGTGGCGCGCGGGTCGCGGCTGTGGACCCGGTGACCGAATCCGGACGGCGGATGGTTGAGGCTCAGGCAATGGTTCACGAGGTTCCGGGCGGCCTCGGGATAGGACGCGCCCGCCCGCACGTTTGTCAGGCCCTCGGCCAGGAAGCGCATGCACGTCTCGATGTCCCCGCCGTGATACTGGCCGAACCCGACCACGCCGGCGCACACGCAATCGCGCAGCGAGGCGCCCGTCGTCGCCACGTTGCGCGCGGCGATCGTGGACGGCGGCGTGGCGCCGTGATCCAGCGAGGAGACGAGCACGGCGCCGAACAGCCGGCCGATGGACGGCGTCGGCAATTCGCCGCACAACAGGAGGTAGATGCTCTCGGCGAACGACAGGCGTCCCATCAACTCGTCAACCGCGTACCCGCGAATCAGGATGCGGTTCGGGTGGATCTCGGTGATGGCGGTGGCCCACTGGTCGGAGGAGGCCGTCCGCGCCTGTTTGCGTCTCTCTTTCGCCGGGTGGCCAGCGTCAGGATGGTCTTCAGGCATCGGCGTCCACCTCGTCTGCGAAAAACGTTTCCGAGCGGCTAGTGGTGCGTATCAGCGAATTGCGCAGTCGAACAACGGCATTCCGACGCTGATCTTGCGGGCGCGACGCGGAGCGGCCGCTGTAGTTGTTGCGGCTACAGTCCACTAGAAGGTGTCGTACAGGCGATCGCCGAAATCACCCAGGCCCGGCACGATGTACTTGTGCGTGTTGAGGCCTTCGTCCACGACGGGCGTGAAGATGTGGGCGTCCGGATGATGGCGCTCGACCAGGGCGATGCCTTCGGGCGCGGCGACGATACAGATGATCCGGATGTTGCGGGCGCCGGCCTCGCCCAGCACGTCGAGGGCGGCGACGGCGCTGCCGCCCGTCGCCAGCATCGGGTCAATCATCATCACGAAACTGTCGCCCAGGCCCGCGGGCAGCTTCGCGTAGTAGCGCGAGGCGATCGCCGTCATCTCGTCGCGCTGAAGCCCGATGTGTCCGACGCGCGCGGCCGGCCACAGTTCGAGCACCGCGTCCAGCATCCCGAGCCCGGCGCGAAGCACGGGCACTACTACGACGTCGGCCGCCACCCGGCAGCCGTGGGCCTCCGACAGCGGCGTCTGCACCGAGGCCGGCCTGGTCGGCAGATCGCGCAGCGCCTCGGCGGCGAGCAGCACGCTGATCCGCGTCCCCAGCCGCCGGAACGTGGCGGGGTCGGTGCGGGTATCCCGCAGGGCGAGCAGGATGTCCTGGACGATTGGATGCTGGACGAGATGGACGGGCACGGACTCACTATACGCAACGCGGGCCGGGCGGGGCAAGTAAGGCCGGCGGGAGGGAGGTGGGGAGTGCCTACGGTCAAGGACATGG
>PMZR01000110.1 GCA_003170135.1 Acidobacteriota bacterium | reverse complement strand
GTGTTCCCCGACTGCGGAGCCGGCTCGGCGAGGGCGCGGCCGCTCCGGCTGCCGCCGCCGCGTCGTCCGCGCGGGCCACGGTCAACGTGGTTCCAGCCGTCAGGCTGCTGATGTTGCCTTGGAACGACGTCAGCGAATTTCCTAAAGGCATTGGGTCTAGTCCGGGGATGCTCGCACGGGGCACGGCTCTTGCCTCTCGGGCCGGGCAACCCGGTGGACGTCACGCGAGTCGTCAAAGGAAAACGAATGAAGGAGAACGCATGAAGAAGGTCCTGATATGGACGGGCGCGGGAGTCGGCGCGGCGGTCGGCGCCTACTATGCGGTCCGCGGGCTCTGGCGGCGCGAACGCCGGGCCAGGGCCTGAAGCCGCGCCGTGAATGGATAGGGTGGGGTGAGTGACGGGGTTCGAACCCGCGACTTCCGGAGCCACAGTCCGGCGCTCTACCACTGAGCTACACTCACCATCTTCCGGAGCAGATCAGTTTAACATTCCTCGGCAGGCGCCGCAAAATCCTCCTGCGACCGGCGGCGGCCGCGTGGCGACGTGACCGGCATGCGCAGAGGGCGCGTCAGGCTTACGCAGAGGTTGCGCGTCGGGCAGGCGTCCGTCAGGGCTGGATGGGTGGTTCGGTGGCGACGGTGTGGGGATGGCTGCCGGCTGACCGCTCGTGCAATTCCACGAGCTGGCCGCCTGCGACTTTCATCTCGATGACATAGACATGTCCGGCGCGATCGCCCTTTGCGTCGTACATCAACCTGTCGGCCTGCTGGATGAGGTCGAACGCCAGCTGCTTCGCCGCGAAGCGCCGCTCCGAGACCCGTCCCATCCAGAGACAGACCACGCCGACATCCACTCTGACCGGCTGTTCCGCGAGGCCCGGATCGAGCGCGGTCCAGTCGTAGCGTTCGACGGTTTCCTTGAAGCGATCGGCCACGGCGTGCGCTTCGCGTACGCCCCCGAGGTCGGGAATCAGGAAGCAGAACTCATCCCCGCCGAACCGCGCGTGCAGGTCCGGTGAGGCGGGTCTCACGCCGCGTTCCTGCGCGATGAGGTCGTCGGACCGGATCTGTTCACCCAGCAGTCGCGCGACCTTCTCGATGATCCGATCCCCGACCGGGTGGCCCAGCGCGTCGTTGTACCACTTGAAACCGGTAATATCGACAAGCCCGACCGCGCACCAGCGGACGCGTTGCTCGAGCTCCAGGTACGACTCGAGCTGTTCCATGAACCAGTCGAAGTTCATCAGTTTTGTTTTCGCGTCGCGGTGCGTCTTGTCGGTGAGGCCGGCCACCAGTTCTTCGAAGTACTTGGCGATGCTGCTGACGGTCGCGTTCCGCTCCGAGAGTTCACCGCGCAGCTTGGCCAGCTTGGCCGCGAATCCTCTCGAGAGGGCCTGGATGGCCTCTTCCTTCGATTCCAGCCACAGCCGCTGGTGCCGGCTGAACACGCCATCGATGGCCCGCAACAGCGCGCGCAACTCATCCGGTGCCACGGCGAGGTTCTGCCGAATCCACTCGTCCAGCTCGCCCCGCGTCTGAGGCCAGCTCTTGCCGATGAGTGGAGACTGTTCCGCGGCCATGGGAGCCTTCAAGAACGAAATCGACGAATTGACGTGGTTCGCCGGTAACGCTTATCCAAACGGCGTGCCATCGGCCGAGACAAAGAAAGCTGGAGAAAACGCGGGACGGACATCCGATGTCCGCCCCGACGTGCATAACGTTGTTACTGGCAGGACGAACCGAGGTGCTTGATGGACTTCACCATCACCCGGTGGGTCGGGGTATTGCCGCTCTCCTGGCCCATCGAGCCGCCGCTTGTCGAGCTGCCGGACTGCGACCCGCTGGTGCCCTGGGTGCCCGACATGCCGCTGGCTTCGCCGGTGCCCTGGCCCGACATGCTCGACTGGTTGTCCATCGGTTCCATCGTGCCGCGAATCTCGACCTTGTGGCCGACATGCTTCTTCAGATCGACGTTTTTCCCCGCCACCAGCTGGACGGTCATGCTCGCCTGCGAGCTCGGTTCCTGGCCGGACGTGCCGGTCTGCTCGCTCTTCGGGTGCTCCGTCCCGCCAGTCTGGTTCTCGACGTTATTCAACACGAACGTGTCGGGGCTCGTGCCCTCCGCCAGGCATCCGACGAGCTTCACGTCCTGCGACGCCTTCGATTTCGACGATTGCTCCGGTGACGACTGCCCGTATCCCTGCGCCCCCACGAGCGCGACCCAACTGAGCGCCACGCCAGCGCACAGAACCGTTAGTGTGGATTTCATGGAACCTTGTCCTCCTTGTTGTCCGTGGTCGAGATTTCCCGCCGCTGTCGTTGTGCACAAGCGAGGCCACACGGGAGCCGGCTCGGCCGTGGCGACACGCTGTCCTGGAATGGGGATGGGCCGGGAGAGACAGGCGACGATCGGAAGGAATCGTGGGGGCGGGGGCACCAGCGGGCAACGTCCGGCGCGGATCAGGTCCGTGACAAAGTGGTCTTCGTCACACCGATGCCGGGCTTGTCCGACAATTTGATCCTGCCGTCCACGATCGTCGTCCCGGCGAAGATGTCGTTCTTGATGAGGACGGCGCCGTCGAGATCCGCCCAGTCGATCATCGGCGACAGGTGCGATGCCGCGGAGATCGCGCAGGAGGTCTCAGTCATGCAGCCGAGCATCACCTTCATGCCGAGCGATCGCGCGACGAGCAGCATCTTGTGCGCTTCGCGCATGCCGGTGGACTTCATCAGCTTGATGTTGATGCCCGAGAACACGCCGTAGGCGCGCCGCACGTCGGGCAGCCGCTGGCAGAATTCGTCGGCGATGGTGGGCAGCGGGCTCCGCTCGGTGACCCATGCCATGTCGTCGACGACGTCCTTCGGCATCGGCTGCTCGACGAACAGGACGTTGCGATCCTTGAGCCAGTGGATCATGTCGAGCGCCTTCTGCTTGTCGGTCCACCCCTGGTTCGCGTCCGCGGTGATCGGCTTGTCGGTCACCGAGCGGATGGTCTCGATCATCTCCTTGTCGTTGTCGCGACCGAGCTTGACTTTCAGGATCTTGTATTCGGCCGCCTCTCGCACTTTCTGGCGCACGACGTCGGGCGTGTCGATGCCGATGGTGAACGACGTGTACGGCGTGTGGGACTTGTCGAACCCCCAGATGTCGTACCAGGGCCGGTTCATCAGCTTGCCGGCCAGGTCGTGCAGCGCGATGTCCACCGCGGCTTTCGCGGCCTGGTTGCCGGGCGCGAGGGCGTCGATGTCGGCCAGGATCGTCTCCAACTGCAGCGGGTCGGGGTAGCGCGAGAGGTCGACTTTCGAGAGGAAGGCGGCCGCCGTCTCCTGGGTTTCACCGAGATAGGGCGGCATCGACGCCTCGCCGTAGCCGACCAGCCCGCCATAGGCGATCTCGGTCAGCACGACCGGCGTGGTCGTGCGCGAGCTCACCGCGATCGTGAACACGTGCTTCAACTCGAGCGTGTAGGGCCGGAAGGTGAGTTTCATGCGGGCCGTGCGCGCGGCGGGCCGCGATGGGTGTGCCTGCTGTGCGGACGCGAACGTCGAACCGGGAAGCGCCAGCGCACCGCCGGCAAGGGCTGACAGTTTGAGGAACGTGCGCCTGTCACGGGCCATCGCTTCACCCTCGAGGGGGCCGGACGAGAATAGCGGAGGGCGGGGGGAAAGCCAAGGAGATTGCGTGCGGTTACGGCGCAGCGCTCCGGCGTCCCCGGGCACCGGGTGCCCGGGGACCCTGACAGGGGGCACGGAGCGGGGGGCGACGGCAGTCAGCGCCGCGTGCCAGGCAGCGGGCCCGCGCCGGCCGCCGGTGTTGCGGTCGCGCCGGATGCGACGATCGCGTTCAGCACCACGGTATCGCCCGGTTGCAGGTTGCCGGCCACGACCTCCGTGCTCGTGCTGTCGTTGAGACCGGTCTGCACCGGCACTCCCGTCAGCCGCCCGTTGCGGACCACCCACACCTGCCCGCGTCCCATCGTCGCCTGCGGCCGCGCGGGTGCGCCGACCTTTGTCCCGGCGCTGCCGCGGGCCGTCCCGGTGGCCGGCGCGGCACCCGGAACCATCTGGTGCAGCAAGGCGAACAATTCGTCGTTCGGCTTGAAGAGGAGGGCGTTGCTCGGGATCCGCAGCACGTTCTTGCGCGAATCGACGCGCACGGTCACGTTCGCGGTCATGCCCGGCCGCAGCTTCAAGTCGGGATTCGGCACGTCGATCACGGTCAGGTAGGTGACCACGGCCTGGTCGATCGTCGGATTGAGGCGCACCTGCGCAACCGTGCCGCCGAATGTCTCGCCCGGATACGCATCCACCGTGAAGGTGACCGGATCGCCCTGGTGGACGTGGCCCACGTCAGACTCGTCGATGCTCGCGTTCACCTGCATCTTCGACAGGTCCTCGGCGATTTCGAACAGCGTCTGCGCCTGCATGTTCGAGACGACCGTCTGCCCGACGTCCACGTTGCGCGCGATGACGATGCCGTCGATCGGCGCCGTGATGACGGTGTGTTCGAGGTTCAGCACGTTCTCGTCGACCATCGCCTGCGCCTGCGAAACCATCGCCTGGCCGGCCTTCAAGTCCGCGGCGGCCTGCTCCGTGACGACCCGCGCCGCATCGAGATCGCTCTGGTCCAGCAGCGTCTTCGCAAACAACGCTTCCGCCCGCGCCTGTTGGCTGGCGGCGTCATCGACCGCCACGCGAAGCCGCTCGACGTCCGCCATGGCTTTCGCGACGTTGGCCTGGCCCTGGTCGATCTGCGCCTGGATGAGCAACGGATCCAGTCGCGCAATGACCTGCCCCTTGTGCACGACGGAGTTGAAGTCGGCATCGAGTTCCTTGACGATGCCGCTCGCCTGGGTGCCAACCTCGATCGTCTTGACAGCCTGCAGGGTCCCGGTGGACACGACGTTGGCGATGAGATCGCCGCGCGCGGCCAACGCCGTCTCGAACCGGACGGGCGCGGGGGTGCCGCGCAGTTCGTAGTAGGCCCCGACCGAAACCGCGAAGCTCGCCAGAATCAGCGTGAGGATTGTCTTCTTCATAACGGCCACCTGCGATGTTGGGGACTCGCGCCGGTGCTCTTTTGTTGTTCCCTGAACTAGTAGACGACCAAGTGATGGCGGGGCCGTGACACCCGGATGACAAGATTGTGGCGGCCGGGCTTTGTGGCATTGGCTGGTGATGGCCGTTACGGCAGGGCTGTCGGCTGCACCGATACGCTGCCGATGTGTAGCGAATCAAGGTGCAGGGAGGGCGAGAGTGAACACAGGCGCAACAGTCGAGATGGGGGCGCGCCGAGCGTCCCGGGACGAAATCCCGCGGGGGGCCGGGCCTTCAGCGGGAATCCGTGGCGCGACGGAAAGCCGGCGTCCCCTTGCAGGATCCCGCAAGAGTTGAAGGGCCGGCCGGGCCACTCGAAGAGATTTTGGCCTGAAATGGCCCATATTCGAGCACTACCGGGCTGGCACTCCCCTTGCGAATGGCTGAACCGACAAGCCACCGTTTGGCGATCTGACGTCTGTCGATGGGGGCCGACAGGCGCTGGACGACGAGCGGTGGCTGTTTTTGTCTCACCCGACGCTGCCCGCGCCCTCCTTCGCCTTCCCTTGGTCCTTTCCTTGCAATCCGACCCAGCATGGCATCTCTGTGCCCTCACCCCCTTGGAGCCGCCCAGTTGAAGTCGATCCTCATCGTCGATGACGACGCTGATGTGCGCGATATGTTGAGCCAGTTCTTCACGATCGAAGGCTACAAGGTCGCGACGGCCCGGAACGGCCAGGAGGCGCTCGACGAGCTGCGGGCGGGGAGGCTGGCGGACCTGATCCTGCTCGACCTGATGATGCCGGTGATGGACGGCTGGCAGTTCCGCGTCGAGCAGCAGCAGGATCCGACCCTGGCCCCCATCCCGGTCGTGATCTTGTCCGCCGTGTACAACGCCCGCGAAAAAGCAAGGATGCTCGGTGCCGTCGACTATATGCAGAAGCCGGTCGAATTCGATAAGCTGATCGAGACGGCTGAGCGGCATCGACGCGCGGTCGCCTCCTGACCGTGTCGCGCTGCTTCTGGTGACGCGTCAGTTGCCAGACGTCAGACCCCGGGTCTCCTGACCTTGCAATATTCCACGGTCGGACGCTCGCGCATGCGCCGGAGCGAAAGTGATGGACGCCGCGCACATCATGCCGCTCGTGCTCGTGGTGGACGACGACCGCGCGTGCCGTGAGATGTACGCGGGCTTCCTGCGAATGGCGGGCTTCGAGGTCGTCGAAGCGCACAACGGCAACCAGGCCCTCTCGAAAGCCGTGGAGCGGCCGCCCGCGATCGTCGTCACCGACCTGGCGTTACCGGGCATGGACGGTTATCAGCTGGCCCGCACCCTGCGCCAACAGACACCCACCGGACAGCTCCCGATCATCGCCATCACCGGCCACACCGGCTTCGTCGACGACACGGCGCGGGCAATCGGCGCCGGTTGCGACGTGGTGCTCATCAAGCCGTGCCTGCCCGATCGCCTGCTCGAAGAAATCGAGCGGCTGCTGACGCGGGTCCTGCCTCCGGTCTGACCACGCTCCCGGCTCCAGGCTCCGACCTCCCGATTCCGATCGCCGGAACCCCCTTCGCGTATGATAGCGGCGCCCATGAAGCGCGCTGACCAGCCACGGACCTACTGGCAAAGCGCGCGCGGCGCCATCGTGCTCGGCGACGCGCGCCAGGTGCTCGAGCAGGCCCTGTCGCCGCACTCGGTCGATCTCGTCGTCACGAGTCCCCCGTTCGGCCTGGTGCGGAAGAAAGGGTACGGGAACGCCGACGCCCACGAATACGTCGAGTGGTTCCGGCCGTTCGCGACGGGACTGCGGCGCGTGCTGCGCGAGACCGGGAGCCTCGTCATCGACATCGGCGGCGCATGGATCGCCGGCCAGCCGACGCGCAGCCTCTACCACTTCAAGCTGCTGGTCATGTTGTGCGAGGAGTTCGGCTTCCACCTCGCGCAGGAGTTCTACTGGTGGAACCCGGCGCGGCTGCCGACGCCGGCCGAATGGGTCACCGTGCGCCGGATCCGGGTGAAGGACGCGGTCAATTGCATCTGGTGGCTGTCGCCGACGCCGTGGCCGAGGGCCGACAACCGGCGCGTCGCCCAGCCATACAGCGCCAGCATGCGGCAGTTGCTGCGGAACGGGTACCGGGCGAAGAAGCGCCCGTCCGGCCACGACATCAGCGAGAAGTTCCGCTGCGACAACGGCGCCGCCATCCCGCCGAACCTGATCGCGGTGGCGCACACCGAGAGCAACAGCGCCTACTTGCGGGCGTGCAAGGCGCGCGGCCTGGCGGCCCATCCCGCGCGGTTCCCGACCGACATCCCGGAGTTCTTCATCCGCATGCTCACCGACCCGGGCGATCTCGTCGTCGATCCGTTTGCGGGCAGCTGCGCGACGGGCGAGGTGTGCGAACGCCTGGACCGCCGCTGGCTGTGCGTGGAGGTCGTGGAAGAGTACCTGCGCGGCGCGGTCGGACGGTTCGATTCCCCGGCGGCCGCGCGCGCAGCATCCGCCCCAGGCGAGGCGCGCAGCCACTACCAGGTGGCGCGACCGGGACTGCTCTGGGACGGCGCACGGCAGGAGCCGCTGCGAGCGGACGGCGGGCGGACCAGGAAACGGGCGAAGGGGAAGTAGGCAGTCGACAGTAGGGAACAGCACACCTGTCCAAATTGCGCGGCTGAGAACGCGCAACG
>PMZR01000091.1 GCA_003170135.1 Acidobacteriota bacterium | reverse complement strand
GGCGACGATCGCTGGGGTACCGAAAGTACTAGGCCTTCTTGTGGCAGTCCGCACACTTGCTCGGGGTCTTCTTGCCGGCTGCCGCTGACGTCACGTGGCAGTCGATGCACAGACCGGCCTTGGCGCCGGCGGCGTGGAACGCGTTCGGCTTGGCGTCGGCGGTCTTCAGGGCACCACCGGTGGCCGTCGCGTGGCACGTGTCGCACTTGTTCTCGGTGCTGTGCATCGCGTGGTTGAACGTGATGGGCGCCATCGCCTTCACCTTGGGCGTCAAGGTGATCGTGGCCGGAGCCTTTTTGGCCTGAGCGAAGAGCGTGCCCGCCGATGCGCACACGACTGCCATGACGATGAGTATTGCCAGAACCGTTCGCTTCATCCTGCCTCCTTGGTCTCACACTTTCGGGGAGCAAAAAGCGTATCACAGATGAGCCGGTCTGTCGTGTTTTTCCACTGTCCCTCAACGAGGGAATCGGGGTGGTGCGGAGATTCTCAACGGTGCCGGGTCGTGAAAAAACCATCAGTTCAAGACCTGACCCCATAGAATGGCCGCATGAGGAAGGTGATCGTGCTGGCCGCAACCATCGCGGCGCTGGCGGGTTCGGTGGCGGCGCACCAGGCCGGCGTGCGCACGACCGTGCTCCCCACGTCGCTCGTCGTCCGCGACGTCATGCTCATCGACGGTTCCGGCGGCACGCCGCGACCGCATGTTGACATCGTCGTCCGCAACGGGAAGGTCGACGACATCGTGCCCGCTGCCTCGAGCCAGGAAGCTGCAGCCGCGGATCTGGTTGTCAATGGCCGCGGCCTGTTCGCGATTCCGGGGCTCATCGACGCGCACGTCCACCTGTCGCCGGCGCCGCTGACCGAGCGAATCGCCGACCTGCGCCGCACGCTCAACGGCGGCGTGACTGCTGTGTTCGATCTGGCGGGCGACCTGCGCGAGACGAGCGACCTGGCGCGGATGGCGATCGCCGGCGACATCCAGGCGCCCGCGATCTACTACGCGGCCCTGATGGCCGGTCCCGCCTTCTTCACCGATCCGCGCGTCGTGTCCTCGTCTCTGGGCTTTCAGCCGGGTGAAGCGCCGTGGGCGCAGCAAGTCACGCCCGAGACTGACATGGTGCGCGCGGTGGCGGCGGCGCGGGGCACCGGGGCGACCGCGCTGAAGCTGTACGCGGCGCTCGACCCGGCGGCGGTCCGCCGCATCGCGGACGAAGGACGAAAACAGGGCCTGCGCCTGGTGGCGCACGCGACCGTGTTTCCGGCCAAGCCGAGCGACCTCATCGCCGCCGGCATGAACATGCTCGCGCATGTCGCGTACCTGGTGTGGGAAGGGAGTCCGCCGACCGCCGATTTCACCCGGCGCGCCACCGGCGATTTCGCGCACGTGCCGCCGAACGCTCCGGAGATCGAGCGCGTGCTCGTGTCGATGCTCGCGCGCAACGTCTCGCTCAATCCGACGCTGTGGATATTCGAGCAGGGATCCGGCGCACAAGACGAGGTCGCCGGCGTGCGAACGGCCTGGATGAACGCGGTCACGCGGCGGGCGGCTGAAGTGGGCGTGCCAATCGTCGCGGGGACTGACGACATGATCGATCTGGCGCGCGACCCGCTGCCGATCCTGCACCGCGAGATCGAGTTGCTGGTGTCGGCCGCCGGGCTGACGCCGATACAGGCGCTGCTGTCCGCCACGAAGAACGCGGCCGCGGCCATCGGCGTGCAGAAGACGCGCGGCACGCTCGAGCCGGGCAAGGTCGCCGACATCGTCCTGCTCGAAGCCAACCCGGCCGAGGACATCAGGAACACGCGAAAGATCCGGTTCGTGATCAAGGAGGGGCGGGTCGTGTTCGATGCGGCCGAATCGGGGGGCGCCCGACAGCCGCGGTAGTCATGAACGGGGGAGGATCGCCCATCGCGCACGTTCACGCGGCGCGACGGACGACCCGGTCGCGCAGATTGGAGGCAACCGCAATGGCGAAGATCGGGACCGCCGTCCGAGAAGTGATCGACACGTGTGAGTGGGTGGCCATCGCCACCGTCGGGCCCGACGGCCCGCACCTGTCCGCGACGTGGGGTGATTACATCCGCGCGCTCGGCGTCGAGGACGACAGGGTTCTCATCCCCGCGGGCGGACTGCGGCAGACCGAAGCGAACCTCCAGACCAACCCGCGCATCGAACTGCTGCTTGCGTCGCGACAGGTCCAGCGCGCACAGGGCGCCGGACAGGGGTGCGTGTTGTCGGGCACCGCCACGCTGGACGCGGCGGGACCGGATTTCGACAAGGTGAAGGCCCGGTTTCCCTGGGCCAGGGCCGCGCTCGTGGTCACGGTCGAACGCGCGGCCACTCAATTGTGATCCGCGCGCACGGTTGTATAATCGCTCGCCCCGAGGCACGTCATGGACGACCTGACCACCCGCTGGCGCTCCGAGTTCCCGATCCTCGACACGTCGGTCTACATGATCAGCAACTCGCTCGGCGCCATGCCGCGCGCGGTCGGCGACAGTCTCGCCGACTACGCGCGCACCTGGGCGACACGCGGTGCGCGGGCCTGGGAAGAGCGCTGGTGGGAGATGGCGCTCCAGGTGGGCGACAAGGTCGGCGCCATCATCGGCGCCCCGCCCGGCACGATCGCCATGCACCCCAACGTGACGACCGCCGAGATGGTGGTGCTCTCGAGCGTTCTGCCGCGGGGCCGTCGCCGCAAGATCGTCTGTCCGGCGATGGACTTCCCGTCCATGATTTACCTCTACCGCGCCCACGAGGCGCAGGGCTTCGATCTGTCGCTCGTGCCCGCCGAGTCCGACTTCAGCATCCGCACCGACCGCTTCCTCGACGCCATCGACGATGACACGCTCGTCGTGGCGCTGTCGCACGTGCTGTTCCGCAGTTCATACGTCATGGATGTCGCGCCGATCGTGGAGCGCGCCCACCGGCACGGCGCCATCGTCGTGCTCGACACGTTTCAATCCGCCGGCATCATCCCGCTCGACGTCACCTCGCTCGGCGTCGAGTTCGCGACGGGCGGCTGCCTGAAGTGGCTGTGCGGCGGACCGGGCAACGGGTTCCTCTACACGCGGCCGGATCGGCTGAAGACGGTTCGGCCCCGGTTTTCCGGCTGGATGGCGCGCAAGAATCCGTTCGCGTTCGACATCGACGATGACACGCTGCGCGAGGACGCGATGCGGATGATGAACGGCACGCCGACGGTGCCGACCTTCTACGCGGCGCTGCCGGGGCTCGACATCATCAAGGAGGTGGGCGTCGACCGCATCCGCGAGAAGTCGAAACGGATGACCGCGCACCTGCTCGAGCTCGTCGACCGGCACGGCTACAGGACCGTCACGTCCCGCGATCCTGAGCGCGTCGCGGGCACGGTAGCGATCGACCTGCCGCACGCGCACGAGGTGGCGAAGACGCTCAACGCGCGCGACTTCGTCGTGGATTTCCGCCCCGGCGTCGGCGTGCGTGTCTCGCCGCACTTCTACAACACCTTCGAAGAGATCGATCGGCTGGTGGCCGAGGTCGCGCGGATTGTCGAGGCGAGCGGAGCCTAGAGACCGCCCGCCGGCGACGGGGTGATACAATCCGCCGACCCGTGACACCTCCCGATCAGATGCTTCGCGCAATCCCCGCGACTGCCGAACACGGCCTCGTCCGCCAGCTGTCCACGGGCCAGCAGGCGATGATGGCCGTCGGCGGCGCGATCGGCACCGGGCTCTTCCTCGGCAGCGGCCTGGCCGTCAACGTCGCCGGCCCCGCCGTCATCCTCTCCTATGTCGTCGCGGCCATCATCTCGCTGCTGCTGGGCGTGGCACTCACGGAGATGTGCGTCGCCAATCCCACGGCCGGATCCTTCGGCGTCTATGCGGGCCAGTACGTGTCGCCGTTTGCCGGCTACGCGGTACGGGTCAGCTATTGGCTGATGGAAGTGGTCGCGACCGGCGGCCACCTGGTCGCGGCGTCCATCTACATGCAGTACTGGTTTCCGCAGGCGCCCGGGGCGGTGTGGATCGTGCTGTTCTCGGCCGCCCTGCTCTACCTCAACACGCGCGCCGTCGGAACGTTCGGATCGATCGAGTACTGGCTGGCGATGATCAAGGTCGCGGCGATCGTCATCTTCGTGGCGCTCGCCGTCGCGCTGCTTGCGGGGCGCGCCGGGGCACAGCATGCGGTGCCCCTGCCGGGTGCGGGCACGGCGGGATTCTTCCCGTTCGGCGGGATCGGCGTGTGGCTGGGGACCTGCTTCGTCATCTACTCGTTCATCGGAGTGGAAATCGTCGGTGTCACCTCGGGCGAGGCGACCGACCCGAGGCGGACGATCCCGCGCGCGTTCCGCCGGATGGTGCTGCTGCTGTCGGCCATCTACCTGGTGACGGTCGCGCTGCTGCTCGTGATCGTGCCATGGACCCAGCTCGGCGTCGGCGAGAGTCCGTTCGTGACGGTCCTGCGCCGCACCGGCGTCCCGGCGGCCGCGTCGTTGATGAACATGGTCGTGCTGAGCGCCGCGCTGTCGAGCGCGAACGCGAACCTGTACCTGATGAGCCGGACGCTGTTCTCGCTGGCGCGCGCGGGATTCGTTCCCGCGTCGCTTGGCTCGACAACGGGCCGGGGCACCCCCGTGCGCGCGCTGCTTGTCTCGAGCGTCGGCCTGGCGGTCGCGGTCGTCGTGCGGGCCGCGTGGCCGGAGTCGGCCTACGTCTGGTTCTTCGGCGTCGCGCTGTTTGGCGCGTTGTTCGTCTGGCTGATGATCTTCGTCACGCACGTGGCGTTCAGCTTCAAGGCGCCGCGCGACGCGCGGCTGTTCCCGCCGGCCGTCGCCCGCGCCGCCTCGGTCGCCGGCGCGATCCTCATGGCGGTGCTGCTCGCCTCCACGTGGTGGGTGCCCGGCCTGCGCGTCACGCTGCTGGCGGGCATTCCGTGGCTGCTCCTGCTCGGGTTGGGCTACGTCGTGTCCCGCCGCCCGGATGGTTTGTAGCGCGCCCGGCCCGACGCTCAGCGCTCGTCGCGATCGATCCACCGCTCGAGAGCCGGCGCCTGCCAGTCGGAGAGGCGATCCAGCAAGCGCCCCGCCTCCTCATCGACAAGGACCAGGTCGCGCGATTGCGGCCGGACGAACCCCTCGACGACCGCGTGATCGAAGAGGCCCAGCAGGCCATCGTAATAGCCGTCCACATTGAGCAGGCCGCACGGCTTGGCGTGCAGCCCCAGCTGCGACCACGTCAGCACCTCGCAGAACTCCTCGAACGTGCCGTAGCCGCCGGGCAGCGCGACGAACGCGTCCGACAGGTCGGCCATGAGCGCCTTGCGCTCGTGCATGGAATGGACGATGCGCAGATCGACGCGGCGATGGGCCAGCTCCTTGCTGACGAGGTGCTCGGGGATGACGCCGATGACCTCGCCTGCCGCCGCGAGCGCCGCGTCGGCGAGTGCGCCCATCAGGCCGACGTTCCCGCCGCCGTACACGACGCCAGTGTGCCTGGCGGCCAGCACCCGGCCGAGCGCCGCCGCCGCCTCGCGATAACAGCACCGGCTGCCGTTGCTCGATCCGCAGAAGACGCACACCCGTTTCAGCATGGTCATCTATGATATGGCTGCTGGTCGTGCAGCCGCACGTCGGAACGGAGGACGGTAATGGGGCGTTTTTCCCGCTGGCAGCTGCTCGCGCTGGCCGCGGTCGTTCCCCTCATCCAGATCGTCGCGCTGGCGTTGTCCTCGTCCGACTACACCTACTTCATCGACGAGTTCTATTACATCGCGTGCTCGAAACACCTCGCGCTCGGCTACGTCGATCACCCGCCGCTCTCGCCGTGGCTCCTCGCCTTCACGCGGTTATTTCTCGGTGACTCGCCCGCCGGCATCCGGCTGCTGCCGTTCCTCGCGGCCGGCGCCACGGTCTGGTGCACCGGGCGGCTCGTCGAAGAGATGGGCGGCGGGCGCTTCGCGATGATTCTGGCCACGCTCGCCTTCGGGCTGTCCCCGGTCTTCGTCGGCATGACCAGCTTCTTCTCGATGAACGCCTTCGAGCCGCTCATCTGGACGCTGCTGATGCTGAGGCTGGTGCGCATGGCGAAGACCGGCAACTCGAGGCTGTGGCTGGCGGCCAGCGCACTCATCGGGATCGGATTCGAGAACAAGCACACGATCGTCCCCTACGTGGCGGCCCTGGTCGTCGGCATCGGGGCACGAGCCGGCCCGACCGCATGATGGCCGCGTACCCGATCCTGATGGCCGCGGGCGGCGTCGCGCTCGAACGCGTCGTTCGCCGCCCGGTCGCGCGAGTCGCGGCGGTATCCGCGGTGGCGGTCAGCGGGCTGGCGCTCGCGATGATGTTCCTGCCGCTGCTGCCCCCGGCCGCCGAGGCGTGCTACGTCGCGTTTCTGGGCGCGAACATCAAGGCCGAACGGGGCAAGACGTCGCCAATCCCGCAACTCCTGGCCGATCGCACCGGCTGGCGATCGTTCATCGACGACCTGGTGCGCGTCTACGGGAGCCTGCCGCCGGAGGATCAAAAACGCGCGATCATCTACGTGCCCGACTACGGCCACGCGGGCGCGATCGACCTCTGGGGACCGCAGGCCGGGCTGCCGCGCGTGATTGCCAGCCAGAACACGTACTGGCACTGGAGCAATGGCCACACCAACAGCGACGTCCTGATTGCAGTAGGCGCGCGGGAGGCAGATCTGAGGAAGGTCTATCGCCAGGTCACGCGGGTGGACAGCGTTCGGTGCGACTACTGCATGAGCTGGCGCGACCACATGCCGATCTTCGTCGCCAAGGATCCTCTCGTCCCGCTCGACAGCGTCTGGGCGCGGACGCGGTTCTACGAGTAGATGCGGTAGACAGTAGGCAGTAGACAGTAGACAGTAGGCCGCAGACGGCCTGTCACGCGGTGGCCCCACGTCGGACTGGCCCTCTACCAACTACCGACTGCCGCCTGCCGACTACCGGCTACCGATCGTCCCCCGCCCGCTGCCCACCGGTCGCAACAGCAGATCCTGGAAATCGAAACTGAAGTCGGTCGCGGGCGACACCGCGCGCATCTTCGCCTGGTCGATCCGGCCGTCGGGATCGATCGAGAAGGTGACGTAAGCGTCGGCGCGCAGCTCGCGGTCGCGCCACCGGACAATGAACGTGTCGTACTGCCAGTGCTCGAGATCGCCGACGAGCGACGGTGTGTGGCCGAACTTCATCACGAGTTTGCCGTTCTCGTTCGCAATCTCGATGTCGCCGTACCAGGCGTCGTTGTAGGTGCCGGCGTATTGCGCCGGCGGCAGCGACGGCCGGGACGAAGTGTTGCGGGCGGCGGTTGCCTGCTTCTCGGCGGCGGCGACACGGGCCTGCGCCTGCGCGCGCGCCTTCACGTACGGTCCCAGCCAGTCGGTCGCCGGAAAGCCCAGGTAGCAATCGAGGACATGGTAGCTGATGGCGTCGAACGCCTCGCCCGATTCCTGGTTGGTCAGGACCACCACGCCGAGCTTCGCCTCGGGGATCATCGACACCATCGACACGTAGCCCGGCAGGCCGCCGGTGTGGGTCACCATCTTGCGGCCGCGGAAGTCGCGGACGTCGAGGCCGAGCGCGTAGCCGTGGAAGTTCATGCGCAGGCCGGCCATCTCGGGCGGGTACGACGCGGGCACCGACAGCGGCGTGACGATCGTCATCAGCTCGCGCGACGTGCGCTCTGAGAAAAGCCGCGTGCCGTCAGGCAGCGCGCCCTCGTTCAACTGCACCATCACCCACTTCGCCATGTCTTCGGCGCTCGAATTGACGCCGCCCGCGGGGTTCGTGTTGTCGCTGTCGAACGGCTTGATGGGACGAACGGTGCCGTCGATTTCCGCGTGCGGCACGGCGACGTTGCCCGAGCCGGTGGCGTCCGAGTGGCGCACGTTGCTGCCGGTCATGCCGACCTTCTTCAGGATGCGTTCGGCAACGAAGTCCTCCCATGATCGGCCGCTGACCGCCTCGATGACCTCGCCGGCAATGAGATACAGGACGTTGTCGTAGGCGTAGGCGCTTCGGAAGCTCGTGGCCGGCCGGATGAACCGCAGACGCCGCGCGATTTCCTTGCGGTCGTAGGTGGAGGCGGGCCACCAGAGCAGGTCGCCGGCGCCAAGGCCCAGGCCGCTCCTGTGCACGAGCAAATCGCGCACGGTGATCTCGCGCGTGACGTAGGGATCCCACATCTGGAACCCCGGCAGGTACTGCACAACCGGCGCGTCCCAGCGCAACTTGCCTTCCTCGACGAGCAGGCCGAGCGCGGTCGCCGTGAACACCTTCGTGTTCGAGGCGATGCCGAAGCGCGTCTTGCCGTCAACGGGCGCCGGATCGCCGAGCTTCCGCACGCCGTAGCCTTTGGCGACCACGACCTTGCCGTCCTTGACGATGGCCACCGAGAGGCCGGGCACGTCGAACGCCTTCATCACCTGGGCGACGAAGGTGTCGAGGTCGGGCGGCGCGGCACCCGGCACGGGCGCCTGCGCGAGCGCCGACGTGATAAGGCCCAGACAAATGACGAAGACGATGGTGGCGAGCAGTCGGCGGGATCGCATGATGAATGGCTCCTGGCTTCGGGCTCCGGGCCCCAGGCTCCGGGAGAGTGACGGATGCCAATTATGCACGCGATCGCGCTCAGCTCGGCCGGGGTCACCGAATTGGAGACGGAATTCCGCTGTTCGACACGCTGCCAGGCGACATCAGGCTCCGCCACGTCGCGACCCGGCATTATCCGAGCGGCCAGGTTCAGAGCGAGTACCATGTTGTCGACGCGCCGCCCGTGCCGGGCTTCCTGCCCGTGGATGAGGGAAACACCGAAGGAGAACGGCGATGACCCAGATCACCGAGATTGCCCAGGATGTCTATCGGATCTCGACGTTCGTTCCCGAAGCAAATCTGCAGTTCAACCAGTTTCTCGTGCGCGACGAGCAGCCCCTCCTCTTTCACACCGGCATGAAGAGGCTGTTTCCGGTCGTGCGAGACGCCGTTGCCACGCTGCTGCCACCCGAGACAATCCGCTGGATCGGATTCAGCCATTTCGAGGCGGATGAATGCGGCGCTCTCAGAAAATGGCAGACCCTTGCGCCATCCGCGACGGCCGTGTGCAGTCTCGTCGCCAAGTCGGTAAGTGTCGACGACGTGGTGGCGCTCCGGGCGGCGCAGCCGCTGGAAGATGGACAACAGATCAGCACGGGCAAGTATCGGTTTCGCTTTCTCCAGACGCCCCACGTACCCCACTGCTGGGAAGCGGGCCTGCTGTTCGAGGAAACCCAGCGCACGCTGTTATGTTCCGACCTGTTCCACCAGAACGGTGACGTCGAGCCAAGCACCACGGCGGACGTGGTCGGCCGATTCAGGCAGATGTTGGTGGAGTATCAGCAGGGGCCTTTTGCGAACTACTTGCCCTACACGAATCGCACGGAACCGACCTTGAAGCGGCTGGCGGCGCTCAAGCCACGAACCCTGGCGACGATGCACGGATCGACGTTCGTCGGAGATGGCGAACGGGCCATCGCCGACCTTGCGCAGGCAATGAAGGACGTCCTTGTCGAACGCTCGTGAGTAGCGACAATAAGAGGCGCGGCGGACACGCCGGCCTCCCGGTCACGTGACCGCCGTGGTCGAGGTCCATCCGAATGAGAGCGCTCGCTGAGGTCGGCAAGGATGACGATTCACGTTGCCCTCCTGCGAGGCATCAACGTCGGCGGCAACAAAGTGGTCGCCATGGCCGATCTGCGCGACCTGCTCGCGCACCTGGGCTTTGCCGGCGGGCGATCGCTCCTTCAGAGCGGCAATCTCCTGTTTGAAAGCGACGGGCGAACGGGCGCGCAGCTCGAACGGCTGCTCGAAACCGAGGCCGCCAGGCGCTTCGCCCTTCAAACGGATTTCTTCGTTCGCACGGCTCGGGAATGGAAGGCGATCGTGGCGCACAATCCGTTCCCCGATGAAGCGGAGCGCGATCCCGGCCACCTGGTCGCCATGTGCCTGAAGGACGCGCCGGAAGCCAGCCGCGTGAAGGCGCTGCAGGCCGCCATCACGGGCCCGGAGACGCTCGGCACGCGCGGCACCGGTCGCAACTGGAACACCGTTCTGAAACTGGCCGGGCTCGCGGATGAGAGACCCTAGGACTTGAACTTGGTCGTTGGTCATGGTCGTTGGTCGACTACAAGGCGGAGATCACAGATGCGTGAGGCGGTGATCGTCGACGCGGTTCGGACACCGGTGGGGCGGTACGGCGGCGCGCTGAAGGACGTGCGTGCCGACGATCTTGCGGCGCATTGCATCGCCGCGCTCGTCGCCCGCAGGCACCTCGATCCGGCGCTCGTCGAGGATGTCATCTTCGGCTGCGCGAACCAGGCGGGCGAGGACAACAGGAACGTCGCACGCATGGCGCTGCTCGTGGCCGGCCTGCCGATCGCGGTCGCGGGCCAGACGGTCAATCGCCTGTGCGCGTCCGGGCTGAGCGCGGTGACGGCCGCCGCGCACGCCATCAGGGTGGGCGAAGGCGACGTGTTCATTGCCGGGGGCACCGAGTCGATGACGCGCGCGCCGTTTGTCTTCGCGAAGTCCGACGCGCCCTTCGGCCGGCAGGTGAAGGTCTACGACACGACGCTCGGCTGGCGGTTTCCGAACCCGAAGCTCACCGCGCGCTACCCGCCGCTCGGCATGGGCGAAACGGCCGAGAACGTTGCCGCGACGTGCCACGTGACGCGCGAGGAGCAGGACGAGTTCGCGCTTGGCAGCCAGCGGAAATGGGCGGCCGCGCACGCGGCCGGTCGCTTCGCGGACGAAATCGTGCCGGTCGGGATTTTGCGCCGCTCCGGCGACCCGCTCGTCGTCGATCGCGACGAGCACCCGCGGCCGGACGCGACGCTCGACCAGCTGGCGAAGCTGTCGCCGGCGTTCAGCGAACACGGGACGGTCACCGCCGGCAATTCGAGCGGCATCAACGACGGCGCGGCCGCGCTGCTGTTGATGGAGCAGGAGACGGCGCGACGCCTGGGGTACACGCCGCTGGCGCGGGTGGTCACCAGTGCGGTGGTGGGCGTCGATCCGTCTTACATGGGACTCGGGCCGATCCCGGCGACGCGCAAGGCGCTCGATCGCGCCGGCCTGGCGATCGACGATATCGATCTCGTCGAACTCAACGAGGCGTTCGCCGCGCAGGCGCTCCCCTGCATTCGCGAGCTGGGCATCGACCCGGCGAAGGTGAACGTCAACGGCGGGGCCATCGCCATCGGGCACCCGCTCGGTTCGACCGGCGCGCGCCTGATGACGACGCTCGTGCACGAGATGAAGCGCCGGGGCGCACGCCGCGGCCTCGTGACGATGTGCGTCGGCGTCGGCCAGGGGATCGCGACGATCGTCGAGCGGACGTAATCGTTGGTCGTTGGTCAGAGTCGTTCGCGTCATTGTGCCGTGTACGCCTGCACCATCCGCTCGATCGCGCGCTGGCAGACCGGGCAGAACTCGTCCTTCGGACTCGAGATCATGATGCAGTACCACGCCGGGCGGTAGAGACCTTTCGCGGCGTAGCCCGCGCCTTCGAAGGCGCCCACCTTGTCCTCGAGCCACCCGTACTTCTTCTGCAGCGCGTCCAGCCTCGCGGCGATCGGCTTGTCCAGCTCGGCGTACTTCGTCTCGATCGCCTTCAGGTCGGCGTCCGACGCCTTGCCGGCGCGGGCGTCGGCCAGGGCCTTCATGCGTGCCTGGCGGATCTTCTGCCGCTCGGCCAGGAGCGGGTCGCGCGCGTCCTTGCCATAGTCGGTCGGAATGGAGATACCCGGTGACACGAGGTCGGCCCACTTCACGTGCGCCGGGTCGAGCAGCGCGGTGATGTTCGGTTCGAGCGGCTCGACGCCCTTGGGATAGAAGTCGTTGTAGGCGACGTCCGACGTGTAGTACTCGTCGGCGAGGCCCGCGAAGTTGTGGCCGAATTCGTGGATGAACACGGCCTTGCTGCGCTCGTTGTCCACCGTGGTGATGCAGTAGTCGTTGTAGATGCCGCCCTGCCGCGGTTCGTCCATCGCGCGTTCCGGCGACGGGCGCAGCACGCCGTAGATGTTGAAGCTGTTTTTCAGGTGCTTGTAGGGTTCGTAGGCGAACAGCCAGCCGACGATCGCGCAGGTCGATGGCGACGACGATGCGCTGTTTCGGCCACGCCGCGCAGGACTGAAGTCCTGCGCCACTTCCACGTGAAAAACGGGGACACAGTGTCGCACCGTGTCCCCGCGCTCACTATGCTACCGACTACCCACTACCCACTACCCACTGTCCACTGCCCACTAGCCGCTACGGCCTCGTCGCCTTCTTCTTCGCCGTCGCGGCCTCCAGCAACTTCTTGAACGCCTCGTCGTCGGTCTTGAACGCGAGCGCGGCCTGACCGACACGCGTGATGCGGATGGTGCGCACCTGGTCGCCGGGCTTGATCCGCGCGAGCACGTCCGCGCCGGCGATGACGCGCCCGAGCGCGGTGTACTTCTTGTCGAAACCGGGGTTCGCCTTCAGCGTCAGGTAGAAGCCGTTGGGCGACATCATGCCGAACACGCCCGCCGCGTCGTGCTTCACCATCGCGTTCAGCTGCTTCGGCAGCGTCTTGACCGCGACCTTCCTCTGGATGTCGGACACGATCTCGCCGTTCGCCACGCCGTTCTTCACGAGCAGGACCTTGCCGATCGGCGGGGCTTCCGGTCCGCCCCGACCGCCACCCGCTCCGCCGCGTCCGGCCGCTGCCGGTGGCTCGTTGCCCTCGACGATCCGGACGAAGTTCGCCGTCTGCAACGGCGCGTTCGCGAAATCGAGCGACGTCATGAACGACTCACCCGACGCCATCGTGACCGCCGCGTAGAGGCCGTCGTCCAGGTAGACGCCCGCGCGCGTCAGCGGCTTGTCGAGGTTCGCGACGCCGTACGCCATCACCGCGTGGACGACCGCCGATTCCTGCTGCTGCTCGGTGTAGGGCACCAGCTCGCTGTAGAGATCGTTCAACGTGTGCCAGGCATAGGCATACACGTAATCGGTCTGGGTGGCGAACGAGAGCGTTGGAACCGAGTGCATTTCGAAAGACGACGAGTCGGTGCCGCCCGCGGACGTCGCGTGCGCCCGCGGCAGCGTCTTTTCCACCTTGAACGGCCACTTCGGGAACGCGTTCGAGAGCGGCGCGGCGATCGTCTGGAAGTCCGCGTACCACGTCTCCGGCACGCGCACGCCGGTCAGGGCCATCGGCGAGCCGTCGCGGTTGATCATCATCACGACTTTCGGCGCGATCTCCGGGTGCTTCTTCAACCACGACTGCGAACCCACCAGTCCGTTCTCCTCGGCGGCGAACAGGATCACGATGATCGACCGCTTGGGCTTGCCGCCCGCCGCCTTGATGAGGCGCAGCGCCTCCATGCTGGGCGAGAACCCGTTCCCATCGTCCACACCGCCGGTCCCACCGCTGAAGCAGTCGAAGTGCCCGCCCATGACGACGTACTCGTCCGGGTACGTGGTGCCGCGGATGGTCGCGACGACGTTGTGATACTTGATCGGCCCCATCTTGAACCAGTTGCGGATGTCGAACTCGAGATCGACGGGCTGGTTCTTCTCGGCGAGCGACTTGATCTCGTCGTACTGGGTGTTGAGGAGCTTGATGTCGGGCAGCACCGGCAGCTTGTCCCACGAGGTGACGTGGCCGTCCAGGATGTTGATGGGCGGCTGGCTCTGCCCTGCCATCGTGGCCGATGGCGACTGCGTTGACGGGGTCGCCGACTGAATGGTGCCGAGCGCGCCGGCATCGATGAGCGCCTTGGTGAGCGGCGGCATCAGCTCGGCATCAATGTATTCGGGGCTGCCGTCGGCCACCTTCGTGGCGCGCCGGCCGTCACGCGCGAATCCCCGGCCGTCCGCGCTGGGGCCGCCGATGAGGACCCACTTGCCCTTGAACGCATTCCTGTTCGCGTTGATCTCGGCGATCGCCTGCTGGACCGCCGCGCGCTTCTTGTCGACGTTCTCCTTCGACACCGGCACGCCGCCGGTGGCTCGCCCGAGAATCGAGAACGGGTCGGCCTCGAGAATGACCACGCCGCCGTGCTGGATGCCCTTGGTGCCGGCGGTGGAGGTCGGCGTGCCGAAGCGCAGTTCTTTCTGCGCGGGTTTCGTCATCCTGCCGAACCACGGACCGCGGTTGAAGCCGACCGGGATCTCGCCGACCTCGTCCAGCTCCGCGTCGATGCCGAATTGCTTGAACTGCCACACCGCCCACTGGGTGGCGTCGGTGTAGGCGTTGGTCCCGGTCTCGCGCCCGCCAAAGCGGTTGCTGGCGTAATCGTTCCAGGTCATGACCCGGTTGTCGGTCGTGCCGAGCTGGATAATCTTCTGGACGACGGGATCATCCTGGCCCTGTCCCCGCACGCCGCCCGAGTAAGCCACGACCGCGAGCAGAATGATTGCTGCAAGTAATGACAGACGCTTCATGCGCATTGCCTCCGATGAACTGAAACGGCAAAGGGGACACGAAGCTCGTGTCCCCTTTGTCGCGAGTCGTTTGTCGTCTTCGTGGCCCTGGAGCCTGAAACCCGGAGCCTGGAGCCAGACCTTACGGCGTGGTCGTCTTCTTCTTCGCCGTCGCCGCCGCGAGCAGCTTCTTGAACGACTCGTCGTCGGCCTTGAAATCGGTGGCAGCCTTGCCCACGCGAGTGAGGCGGACGGCGCGGATGGTCTCGCCCATCGCGAGCTTCGCCACCACATCGGACCCGGCGATCACCTTGCCGAGCGCCACGTACTTCTTGTCGAAGCCCGGGTTCGCCTTCTGCGTGAAGTAGAAGCTGTTGGGCGTCATCAGCCCGAACACGTTGGCCGCGTCGTGCTTGACGCTCGTGTTGAACTGCTTCGGCAGCGTCTTCACCGCGAACTTCTTCTGCATGTCCGACACGATCTCGCCGGTGATGACACCGTTCTTCACGGTGAGGATCTTGCCGATGGGCGGCCCAAGCTGCTGGCCACCGCGGCCGCCACCCTGGCGTCCGCCGCCTGCCGCTGCCGCTGCCGGCGCCTGCGCGCGTCCACCGCCGGCTGCCGCCGCTGCAGCAGGCACGGCCGGTGCCGCCGCCGGGGGCGGACCACCGCGCCCGCCGCCCGCCGGCGGAGCGTTGCCTTCAACGATGCGCATGAAGTTCGCCGTGTAGAGCGGCGCGTTGACGTAGTCGAGGCTCACCATGAACGATTCCAGCTCGGCAGCTGGCGCGTCCGGCGCGCCGACCGTCACCGTCGCATAGAGCCCATCGTCCAAGTACACGCCGGCGCGCGTCAGCGGCTTGTCGAGGTTCGCGGCGCCGTACGCCATCACCGCGTGGACGACCGCCGATTCCTGCTGCTGCTCGGTGTAGGGCACCAGCTCGCTGTACAGGTCGTTCAGCGTGTGCCACGCGTAGTTGTAGACGTAGTCGGTCTGCTGGGCGAACGAGAGTGTCGGGACCGCCTGCATCTCGAACGACGACGAGTCGGTGCCACCCGGGGACGTCGCGTGCGCCCGCGGCAGCGCCTTCTCCACCTTGAACGGCCACTTCGGGAACGTGTTCGCCAGTGGCGCGGCGATCTTCTGGAAGTCCGCGTACCACGTCTCCGGCACCCGCACGCCGGTCAGGGCCATCGGCGAACCGTCGCGGTTGATCATCATCACGACTTTCGGCGCGATCTCCGGGTGCTTCTTCAACCACGACTGCGAACCCACCAGCCCGTTCTCCTCGGCGGCGAACAGGATCACGATGATGGACCGCTTGGGCTTGCCGCCCGCCGCCTTGATCAGGCGCAGCGCCTCCATGCTGGGCGAGAACCCGTTGCCATCGTCCACACCGCCGGTCCCACCGCTGAAGCAGTCGAAGTGCCCGCCCATGACGACGTACTCGTCGGGATACTGGGAGCCGCGGATGGTCGCGACGACGTTGTGATACTTGATCGGCCCCATCTTGAACCAGTTGCGGATGTCGAACTCGAGATCGACCGGCTGGTTCTTCTCGGCGAGCGACTTGATCTCGTCGTACTGGGTGTTGAGGAGCTTGATGTCGGGCAGCACCGGCAGCTTGTCCCAGGACTCCGCGAAGCCATCGAGGATGTTGATCGCCGGCTCGCTCTGGCCGGCCATCGTCGCGTTCGCCGTCCCGGTGACCGGCGCCGACTGGATGGTGCCGAGCGCACCCGCGTCGATCAGTGCCTTGGTGAGCGGCGGGAAGATCTGCGCCTCGACGGATGTCGCGCGGCGGCCGTCGCGTCCCATTCCGCGGGGGTTGCCACCAATCAGCACCCACTTGCCCTTGAAGGCCGCCTTGTTGGCGTTGACCTCGGCGATGGCCTGCTGCACGATCGCCTGGCGCTTCTGCCGCGTCTCGTCCGAGTTGGCGGCGACACCCGGTGTCGGCGCGGGAGCGGTGTACGGGTCGGTCTTGAGGATGACCACGCCGCCGTGCTGCACGCCCTTGGTGCCCGCGGTGTAGGTGGGTGTGCCGAAGCGCAATTCCTTCGCGGTCGGCGTCAGCATCCGGCCGAACCACGGGCCGCGGCTGAAGCCCACCGGCACTTCGCCGACTTCATCGAGCTCGGCGTCGATCCCGAACTGCTTGAACTGCCAGACGGCCCATTGCGTGGCGTTCGTGTAGGCGTCGGTTCCCGTTTCACGCCCGCCGAACCGGTTGCTGGCGTAGTCGTTCCACTTCATCACCTGGTTGTCCGTCGTGCCGAGCTGGATGATCTTCTGAACGACGGGATCGTCCTGCCCCTGCGTCTGGACAGTCTGGACACCGCCTGCAAGCGCGACGAGCGCGAACAGGGTAATCGCGACCAATAATGACGAACGCTTCATGCGCATCTGCGCCTCCGATCCTGGAGTCTCTGGTGGACGCATCGGACCCGCGCGGACGCGGGATATCAAGCAGGGGCAGCCGAGGAGGGGCTGTACGGACCCGCATACCATAACACAACGTCAGGCGGTTGGAAGATCGGCGTTGCGCACGGGCTTGGCTGACCGCTGCCCGGGGAGGGTTCTATTGGCCGGCGGTGAGCTTCAGGCCGACCAGCGACACAATCAGCAGACCCAGAAAAAGCAACCGGCCGGCATTCACGGGCTCGCGGAACAGGAGGATGCCGAAAATCGCCGCGCCGAGGGCGCCAATCCCGGTCCAGACCGCGTAGGCGGTGCCGATGGGGAGTGTCCGGGCGGCCCACCCGAGCAGCAGCATGCTGATGCCAAGCGTGCAGACGACGAACACTGACGGTCCGGGACGGCGGAAGCCGTCGGTGTACTTCAGGCCGACGGCCCAGCACACTTCGAAGAGGCCTGCGAGCACCAGGACGATCCAGGACACGAAGCGGACTCCTTCTAGCGTTTCTCGTCCGGCGACGACGGCCCATCACGCGTCGGCCGCTCGAGGCCGTCAACCGCCGGTGCCCTGCCGCGTCGTTCGCCGCCCCAGACCGCGAGGACGCCGAACACGATCGCGACAATCGCAATCGCCGGGTTCCAGCCGGTGAATTCGGCAATCGTCCAGCCGAGCACGCCGCCAATCGCGGCGCCCGCAAGCCCCACCAGCAGCGCGCGAACGATCATGAGCGTCCTCCATCAACACGGCTTCGATGAGACGCCACGAGCCCGCCGGCTATGATAGCCCCTGGCGTCTTTGACCGAACCCTTTTTCCATGCCGCACGTCTTGTGGAGAGAGGTATGCCATGAAGCGCGCGAATCGACTGGCGGTGGTACTCATCGCCTTCGCAGGTCTTTCGCTGACCGCGTGCGGCCCCGGTCCCTTCTTCGTCACGAGGTCTGCGGGGACGGCCCAGGAAGGGTCGCTCGAACGGCCGTTCGTCGCGGGCGGACAGGTGCGCATGAACCTCTCGGCCGGCGACTACAGGATCGAGGCCGGGCGCGAGGACCGGATCCTGGTGCGGTGGGATACGCGTTCATCGACACCGCGGTGAAGGCGGGCGACATCCGCGCGCGGACGTTGAACGTATCGACGGGCGGCCTCTTCCGTTCGTTCACCTGGAACGGTCCAGGCCGTCACACGCTGCGGGTACGCCTCACCGCGGGGAATGTGCGTCTGGTCGAGTAGCGGACCCCTGGCCGATCTTCTTCAGCGCACGCGTGCCCTGGTGCAGGTACAGCGTCCTGCCGTCCTTTCCGCGCGTGACCTGGAACTCCTGCGGCGCGGCCGCGCCGGGACGCATCACGACGAGACGGCGGGCGTCGAGCTTCATCACCGGAAGCAGCCCGGTGCCGGACTTCAGCGAGATCTGGCCGTTCAGCAGGACGAACTCCACGTCCGGCTTTGCCGTCTGCGAGTACGCGCCGGCGTATTGCGCACTCTCCGCGACGGTCAGCGGCACCGGCTTCGGCGCCGGCGGCGCACCAGCGGGCGCGAGCGGCACCAGCAGTTCGAGCGCCGCGGTGGCCGTCTGCGACAGGTTCGCCCCGTTGCGGTTTGCCAGGACAATCACGCCAACCTTCTGATCCGGCAGCATGCGGATGAGCGATCCGTAGCCCGAGCGCGAGCCGCCGTGTTCGAACATGCGCACGCCGCGGAAGGCCCGAATCGTCAGGCCGTTCCCGTAGGTCGCCTCCTCGCGGCCGGGGTACTCGACGTAGCCGGTCGTGATCCGCTTCACGACGGCCGCCGGCAGGATCTGCTTCCCATCCAGCCGGCCGTCATTCAGCACGGCGATGACGAATCGCGACAGGTCCGTCACGTTCGAAAAGACCGAGCCCGCCGGCCAGGTGGCCGCGTTGTCGGCGGCAGGCCGGATGACCTCGGCGTTGTTCGAGTGTCCCTGCGCGAGCGGATAAGTCATCGCCAGCATCGGCCGCAGCGTGGTCCGTTGCATGCCGAGCGGCGCGAACACCTTCTCCTGCATCAGGTCCGCATACGGCTTCCCGCCAACCACCTCGGCCAGGTAGCCGGCGATCCAGTAGCCCGGGTTCGAATAGGAAAAGACTTCGCCCGGCGGCGCGAAGAGGAAGCCTTCATCCATCGCCCGGACGCCGGCGCCAAGCGCCGCGTCGTCGTGCAGGCCGAACATCGGCGCTTCATCGCGCACGCCGGCGGTGTGGGTCAAGAGCTGCAGCGCCGTCACCTGCGCGAGCTTCGGGTTGATGCCCTGCAGGTAGGTGCCGATGGGTGCGTCCAGCTTCACGCGGCCTTCCTCGGCGAGGATGTTCACCGCGGTGGCCGTCAGCATCTTGGTGGTCGAGCCGAGGCGGAACAACATCTCCGGGCGCACCGGCTCGCGCGTCTCGACGTCCGCGATGCCGAACCCGCGCGCCAGGACGATCTCGTTGCCGCAAACGATGGCCACCGCCGCGCCGGGCGTGTTGGTCTGCTTCAGTTCCTCGAGGACGACTTTCTCGAGCGACGCGAAGTCGGAGGTGCCCTGCGCGCGGCCGGCGCCGCCGGCGAAGAGCAACGCCGCCGCCAACGAGACACCGACCAGAAGCCGCCGCGAATGCCACCGACGCATGCCGCCTCCTTTTCTTTGGCGCGTCGCTCACGCCGCCAGCCGCCAGAGGCCTGCCGAGATCTGGTATCCGCCCAGCGCACCCAGCATGATGGCCGACACCAGCAGGAGCACGCGGACGACCCGCGGGCCCAGCGCGCGGAGGGTCCCGAACACGATGATGATCGCCGCGAGCGAGGCGACCATCGTCCCATAGAACGCCACGAGCAACGCGACGCCGTTCTGCGGCGCGTCCCTCCACGCCTTGAGGAACAGCGGGCCGAGGACGAGGCTCCAGCCCAGATATGGGTTCGGATTGAGAAGGTTGACGCCGGTCGCCTGCAAGAGCGTGCGCGGCACTTGTGTGCTGGCGACTGTGGCTCCGCCCTCCGCTCTACGCCATTCGGAGAACGCCCGCGCAGCCAGGTACACGAGCAGGACGCCGCCCGCCATCTGCACGACGCCGGCAAAGCCCGCCGGCACCTGCCCGAGGACCAGCAGCACGACGATCGCGATCGGCCCGTCGCTCAAGAGCGGCGAGAAGGCCGCCGGCAGCGTGCGCTTCCACCCGTGCGCGGCGGTCGTGGAAAGCAGGAAGGCCTGCAACGGTCCGGGCTGAACCGCGGCGGCGAAGGAGAAGCCGATGCCGACGAGCAGGTACTCGGACACGCGTCAACGAGCCTTTTCACTTCACGACCGGGATCACGACGCGCGACGGATACCTGGCCGAGCGGTAGATGCGCTCGGTGGCGGTCCGGAAGTCGCCGGCCGTCGCCTCGAAGATGTTCGGCACGAACGTCTGCGGGTTGCGGTCGATGATCGGGAACCAGGTGCTCTGCACCTGCACCATGATGCGGTGGCCCTTGAGGAACGTGTAGTTCTGCGTGTGCAGGCTGAACGCGTACTCGAACACGCGGTCGGGCGCAATCGGTTCCGGTTTCTCGAAGCTGCGACGGTAGCGCCCGCGGAAGACTTCGTTCGACACCATCAGCTCGTACCCGGCCAGCGCCCAGTTCTTCGCGTACTGCTCCGGGTAGACGTCGATGAGTTTCACGATCCAGTCGGCGTCGGTGCCGGTCGTCGCGGCGAACACGTGCGCCACGACCTCGCCGGCCATCGTCACGTCGTGGTCGAGCGGCGGCGTCTCCCAGTCGAGGACGTCCGGCCGATGTTCGACGAAGCGCTGGTCCTCGACGAGCCAGGTGGACCATCGCGAGCCGCCGGAAAAATAGGTCGGCTGGATGGGGCGCTGCCGGTAGGGCACGGGATGCGCCGGATCGGACACGTAGCTGTCGAACGACGACTCGTCGTCGCTTGCCGGCTTGTCGAACGAGAGCGTCTCGCCGGGACCGAAATACAACGGGCGATCGGTCGTGTCCTGTTTCGGCGGCCAGGCGGTCCAGCGTTTCCAGGTGTTGGTGCCCGCCTCGAAGGTCAACGCCTCGGGCAGATCGAGCGTGCCCTTGTCCTTCAGCCAGTACGCAAACCACGGTGCCTGCACCTGCTCGCGGAAGTAGGTGGCGGTCGGACTGTCGAACGGGATGGCACCGAGTCGATCGCCGGTGCCACCGGACCAGCCGCCGTGCCTCCAGGGTCCGACGACCAGGTAGTTCACGTGCTTCGTGTCGTGCGGTTCGAGGGCGTCGTAGATGCGGATCGGGCCGTAGAAATCCTCCTGGTCCCACCAGCCTGCGACGTTGAGCGTCGGCACCTTCACGTCATGAATGAAAGGGATGAGCGTCTGCCGCTTCCAGAACGCGTCGTAGTCCGGGTGCGCGACGTAATCGTTCCACGTCGGGATCTTTCCGTGGAGGTACCTGGCGTTGACGATGGCCAGCGGACCGAGCGCCAGGTACCAGTCGAAGGTGTCGTAGCGATCGAACGCGAACTGCTCCACGTCCTTGCCGCTCTCCATCATCGCGGCGTACTCGAAGCCATAGCTCAGGCGGAACGCGCCGTTGTGATGGAAATCGTCGCCCAGCCACATGTCGGCCGGTGAGGCCTGCGGCGAGATGGCCTTGAGCGCCGGATGCGGCTCGAGCGCGCCCATGATGGTGGTCCAGCCGTCGTAGGAAATGCCGAGCATGCCGACGCGGCCGTTGTTCTGCGGCACGTTCTTGAGCAGCCAGTCGATCGTGTCGTAGGTGTCGGTCCCCTCGTCTATCGACTTCGTATCGCCCGGCGCGCGCGCGGGGCGCTGCATGACGAAGGTCCCCTCGGACCCGTACTTCCCGCGGATGTCCTCGAAGACGAACACGTATCCCTCGTCTGCGAGGGCTTTCAGATAGCTGGTGAAGTTGCCCGCCGCATCGTCCACGCCGTACGGCGTCCGGAGCATGATGATGGGCAGCGCCGCCCGCTGGTCCTTCGGCGTGAAGATCTTCACGTGCAGGCGGACGAGGTCGCGCATCGGGATCATCGCGTCGCGCACGACGAACCGATCAGCCGGCTGCGGCTGTTGTGGCGCCGTGCGGAACGGCGCGGCCAGTAACGCGGCAATCGCACGCGAGGGCGCTCCCGGGCGCGCGAACGCGACCAGCAACAAGACGGCTGCGGTCACGGGAACAAAGGTGCGGCCTGGCTTCATGAAGACACCTGTCTTGGTCCCTGGTCCCTGGTCCCTGGTCCTTGGTGCGGGGCCGTGCTCCCCTCGTCCTTCGTCCACTGATCCGCTGCCCCGCACCAAGGACCAGGGACCAGGGACCAGGGACCAGAGACCAGGGACCAAGCGCCCGTTTACACCTGCACGAAGCGCGACCCCTTCGTGCCGCAGATCGGGCACGTGTCGGGCGGCTGGCCGAGCTCGATGTGGCCGCACACGGGGCAGAGATAGAACTGGGTCTGCTGGAGATCCCGGCCCGCGACCACGGCGTCGAGCGCGCACTGATACAGCTTCGCGTGCACCGCTTCCGCCTTCACCGCGTAGCCGAACATCCGTCGCGCCTTGTGGCCCTCGGCTTCGGCGCGGGCGAGCATCGGCGGGTACATCTCGGTGAACTCGTACGTCTCGCCGGCAACCGCGGCCTTCAGGTTCTCGGCCGTGGACAGGATCGCGTCGAGCGCGCGCAGGTGGCCCTCGGCGTGGATCCGCTCCGCCTCGGCGGCCGTCCGGAACAGCCGCGCGATGTTCGGGAACCCGTCCTGCTCGGCCTTGAGCGCAAACGCGCGGTACTTCTGGTTCGCCTGGCTCTCGCCGGCAAAGGCTTCCTTCAGGTTGTCGATACTGGTCGGCATGCAGCCTCCGTCAAGGAAATGAGAACGGGGACGATAATGCGCGTTCGATCGGGCAGCGGTCGCCGCCCATCGCGGCACATGCCCGATCGCAGGTAGGCAACAACGATAGCAGAAAGTGGACAGGCTGGGACGCGGTTGCGCGAAGTCGGCTTGATTGCCGGATTCAGCCGCGAGGGCGGCCATCGCGAGGCGGGCCACCGCGCGAGCCCAGTCTTCGGCAGATTTGCGGCTGCGGCTTACCGTCCAGAAGAACGCCGGGGGCAGACGCCGGGAACGATCCCCCATCGCTCGGGGTCAGGTCTGAGACCTGACCCCGTGT
>PMZR01000008.1 GCA_003170135.1 Acidobacteriota bacterium | reverse complement strand
CACCCGGCCCGCCCCGTCCGCCGCCGCGACCCCCGAAGCCGCGACCTCCGGGGCCGCCGCCCGGGTCGAACTGCGTGCCTGGACACGCCTTCGCCACCAGCGCCTGGGGCAGGCGGAAGTATCCCGTCGTCACGAAGAGCGGCACGTCGGTGGCGGGAATCGCCATCAGCAGCTGATCCTGCATCTGCGTCTCGCGGTCCATGCGGTTGGTGTGCGCGAAATCGCGATCCGCGTAGTAGCCTTCGCGCGCCTGGATCCTCGCGTCCAGCTTCGGCTTCAGCCGCACTTCGATCCGCCGGAACTCGCCGTCCAGCTTCGCGTTCGAGCTGCTGTAGCCGAGGATGTAGTACGCGGAGATGTCCTTCTGGACCTTGTCGAAGGCTTCGCCGAAGTCGTTCGAGTCGACGAACGCGGTCCCGCCCGTGTCGGCCGCCAGCGTCTGGAGCGTTTCCTGCTGCGCCGCGAGCTGCGAGAACTGCGCGGCGACGTTGCGTCCCGAGAAGGCCCCGACGCCGCCGCGGCTGCCGGACCGTCCGCTGCCGCCCGCCACCACGGCCATCAGGCCCCGCGAGTCCACCGGGTTCAGTGACGTGTTGGCCCGCGAGCAGGCCGCGACCGCCGAGCGCAACTCGACCTGGTTGTCCATGCCGCTGCGCGCCATGCCGGAACTGAAATAGAGGATGGCCTTGTGCTCCTGGATCGACGCCAGGTTGTCGCAGATCGTCTTCAGCCCGCGCAGTCGCATGTCGTTGTTGAACGTGGACAGCTCCTGCGCGCTGGCGTCCACCGTCGTGGCGTCCGAGGCCGTCGCCGCGTTGGTCGCCTCGTCGGCGCTCATCGTGCTGGCATCGACGTCGGCCGCGACGATGCCGTCGGCGGCCGCGAAACTCTCGAGCACGGAGGTGACCCGGGCCTTGTCGTTCGTGAAGTCCATCAGGATCTGCAGCGTCGACGAGATGGCGGCGACGGCCACCAGGTCGGACGACGACATCTTCTCCCGGGCCCATTTCACCGCCGAGTCGGCGGCCTTCTGGACGTCCTCCGGCTGCATCGAACTGGTGTCGAACAGCAGCACCCACACGCGGTGCCCGGCCACGGACTCCGTCGTCAACGGACCGCTGGCGGCATCGACGATGGCAACCGGCTTGTCCTGCGCGGGCGCCGGCGCCGCCGCCGGCTTCGGCGCCACGACGGTCACCGGCACGGCGCCTTTTTCCTTGCCGGCCGCGGCGAGCATCGTCGCCGTCATGATGGGCTTGGCCGAGGACGTGATCTCCTGGTAGCTGAAGGTCTGGATGTCCTGCGCCTTGCCCCCTTCGAGGATCTCGAAGTCGGATTGCTTCAGGCCGCGGATCGGCGCGCCGTTCTTGTCGCGGACGCTCACGTCCACGAGGATGAGGTTCACCGCGCTCCGAAACGTCAGCTGGCCCGGCGGCGGGGCGGGCGCCTGCGCGGCAGGTGGCGGCGTCTGAGGACGGGCCTGCGGTGGCGGCGCGGCCTGTCCGAGAAGCCCGGTCACGGCGGCAACGAGCAGGGCGATCGTCAGGCCGGCGACAAGTCTGGTGCGCACGTCAGTACCTGAATCTGAGGTTGATGGTCACGACACGCATGCCCGCGAACCTCGTCACCTGTCCGAACGTGTTCGAGTTCACGTTGGTGTCGATCGAGGTCCACTGGATCGTGTCGAACAGGTTGCTGGCGTTCACCTGGAGCGTCACCGCGCGGTTCCCGCCGAGGCGCATGTCCCGGTTGAACGACAGGTTCACGACGTGTCCGCCCGGTCCGATGATCACGTTTCGCGGCGACGTGCCGAACGCGCCGAGCGGTGGTGGCAGGAACGCCGCGGTGTTGAAGAACTGCAGCAGCGTTGGGTCCGCCACCTGCATGGCCGCGCCCGGCAGCAGATCGGCGCGCAGCGATCCGCTCGTCCCCGTCGCCACGCTGCTCGTGGCGCCCACGACCCGCGGCGTGAACGGACTGCCGCTGTGCGCCGAGAAGGTCGTCGTCATCGACCACTCGCCGAACAACGCGGCCCAGGCGCCGCCGTTCGCGAGCCACTTGCGGTTCAGCCCGAACGGCAGTTCCCACATCATGTCCGCGCTGAAGTTGTGCGTCTGGTTGAAATTCGACCGGGCCCACTCGGCCGCGAGATCCTGATCGTTCTGGGCGACGACCGCGCCTCCTGCGCCGAGCGACGAGGCGTTGTCCATCGATCGCGACAGGGTGTAGTTCACGCCGCCGCTCATCCCGTGCGCCAGCCGGCGCCTGAGCTGGACGTTGCCGAGGTGAAGGATCGAGTGGCCGCCCGACGATTCCCAGATGAACGGTTGCACGCCCGCGATGCGAAGCGTGCCGTCCGCATTGCGGTTGGGCGCCCGCAGCAGGTCGAGATCCGTCCCCTTCGTGCCGGTGTAGCCGACGAGCAACGTCCAGTTGCTCGGAAGATCCCGGCTGAGCGTGGCGTTCCAGATGTGGATCATCCCGAGCTGGTAGCCGGGGTCCACGCCGAAGTTGTTCGTGGTGACTCCGGCGACGCCGAGGAGCGCGGTTCCGGTGGTGAGCGGGTTGGCCAGGGTGCCGGCGTTCGTCTCCGTGGAGGCGAACGGCGGCTGCCCGACCAGCTGCCGCGCGATGGACGCGTAAGACGAGGAGTTGTACGTGATGCTGTAACTGCCGCGCAGCACGGTCCTCGGCGCCAGGCGGTACGCCACACCGACGCGCGGCCCCACGTTGTTCCAGTCGGTCTTCATCAGTCCGGCCGGGAACGTCGTCGCCGACAGGGCCCCGTTGGGTCCGCACACGCCTGCCACCACGACCGGACAGACGACCTGCGCGGCCGTGAAGTCCGGGGCCACGTCCAGGTTGGCCATCTGGCCGCTCGCCTCGACGTACGGCTTCGTCACTTCCCAGCGCAGACCGAGACTCCACGTCATCTTCGGGTTGACCTGCCAGTTGTCGTCGACATAGACGTCGAAGGCGCTCTCGCGCAGGCGGGTCGTGCCGCCGGCCTGCAGCGTCGCCTGCTGCGGCATGCCGAGCAGGAAGTCCGCGAAGTCGGCGCCGCTGGTTCGCGCGGCCTGCGCGCCGCCCGTCGTGTAGAGGCCCGTGTAGGTGAACGTGCCGCGCGCGTTCGAGTTGCTCTCGGTGAGCGACGCATCGTGCCGGAAGTCGGCGCCAAACCGAACCTGGTGCGTCTTGAACGGATGCGCCAGCGTGTAGCTCGTCGTCACGCGCGTGTCCTGACGCACGCTGGCGGCGCCCAATCGCAGGTTGAAGTTGAGGAACGTCAGGTTCGGGACGCCGTAATTGAGCGGCAGCGACGAGATGGCGTCACCGGCCGGATACTGGATCCCGGCGAGCGCCGCCGCGTCGGTCGTGTTCGTGAACGGGTTCGACGAAGACGACGACGTGTGCGCGACGTTGACCGAGAACATGTGGGTGGTCCGGCCCTTCGAGATGTTCAGCGACACCGGCACCGTCAGGCTCGTGCTCCGGGTCTGGCCCTCGAACTGGGGGATGACGCTGAACGACTGGCCCTGGTTCTCGCGATATTGGGCCTGCACGCTCAGATTGATCGTCAGCGGCCGGCCGCCACGACCGGCCGGGCCTCCACGACCGCCTCCTCCGCCGCGGCCACCCGGTCCTCCGCCGCGGCCCGCTCCCGCGCCGCCGCGCCCGTTTGCGCCGGAGGTCGGGACCGTCGGTGAGAGATTCTGCGTCAGCCGCAGGCTGATCGCGTTGCTCGTCGACAGCGTCGTTGCCGCGTTCTGAAAATTGTTCGTCGCCGCGCCGGGCACATTCGCGCGCGGGATGTAGCCGAGCAGCGTCAGTGCCGCCGGGTCCATCATGGCGGCCGGAATCTGGTTGTTCGCGAGCGGTTGACGGGTTTGCGGGTTGACGAGCGCAAGCGGGCTCGAGGAGAAATCGCCGTTTCGTTCCGCGTCGGTCGGCACGGTCGTGAACGACTGGTTGAGACTGGTCGAATGATTGCCCGTGTAGTTGACCTGGAAGTTCGTCCGCCGATTCGTGTCGGCGTAGATGCCGGGGATCTTGAGCGGACCGCCGATGGTCGCGCCGAAGTTCACGCGGTTGAAGGGGACTCCCGGCTGCGGTGTGACGACACCGTTGATCGGCTGGAGCGAGT
>PMZR01000054.1 GCA_003170135.1 Acidobacteriota bacterium | reverse complement strand
GTCGGCCGGGTAATCCGTCGGCGGCCTCCGCCTCCCGCCTCCCGCCTCCCGCCTCCGCTCCCGTCGCCGTGCCTGATTGCTCAGTTCGCCGCCACTGGCCCCGAACTTGCGAAGTGCAGCTGCCAGTCACCCCGAATACCGGTCAATCGGCCGCCAGACTGACGATTCGGCCGGGGGGCTTCCGACAATCCGGCACGAGATGCTTCGAGATCCCGGCGCCCGGCGGCGCCGGGGCTCATCTGTATCGGCCCATCCTCGCTCTTGCGCAGGGTAACAGCCATGCTGCCGCTTCACCAGGGAATCGTCTACGGTCCGGTCCGCTCACGCCGCCTCGGCCAGTCACTCGGGATCAACATCCTGCCCCGCCACCAGAAGATCTGCACGTTCAACTGCAGCTATTGCCAGTACGGCTGGACGCGCAACTATCCGAGCGGCGCCACGTCGTCCGCCGACGCGTGGCCGGATCCGGACGTCGTTGCGCTCAGCGTCGGCGCCGCGCTCGAACGCCTGAAATACCATGGCGAGCACGTCGATCGGCTCACACTGGCGGGCCATGGCGAACCGACGTTGCACCCGCAGTTCCCGGACGTGGTGGACGCGCTGCTGCGCGTCCGCGATGAAGTCGCGCCCGGCCTGCCCCTGGCGATCCTGTCGAACTCGTCGACGCTCGCGAGCCCCGCCGTGACGGCCGCGCTCGAGCGGATCGACCAGCGGTACATGAAGCTCGACGCGGGCGACGCGACGCTGCTCCGCCGCGTGAACGCCGCCACCGTGCCCTTCGATCAGATCGTCGAAGGTCTTCGCCAGCTGCCGCACATCGTCATCCAGACGATGTTCGTGCGCGATCGCCTGGGCCGGATCGACAACGCCGGCGATCTCGCGGTGTCGGCCTGGATCACGACCGTCTCCGCCATCCGTCCCGACGCGGTCCACATCTACACCATCGATCGCGCGCCGGCCTGGCCGTACCTGCAGCCCATTGCCGCGACCCGCCTGCACGACATCGCGCGGCGGGCGCAAGCGGTCGGCCTGACCGCCGACGCGTTCGCGGCGCCGGGCGAGGCCGCGATGCCGGGATGCGCGACGGAACGGAAGTAGGGGAACGAACCGGGCAGGACGGGCACGTGGGGGCGGCGCGGTGGCCGCTCGGACCTCCGGCGAATCGCGCGGCAGGCTAGGACGCGAACGTCTTCTCGAACCAGCTTCCGGCGCAACCCTCCGCAATCGTCACGAATCCGCGACGGCGAAGAATCGACCCGCCAATGGCGGCGCGCGGCAGCAGGACCACGCGGCGTCCGCCGCCGGCGAGGCAGGCGACCTCGAGCGCGTCGAGCAGCGCGTTCACCACCTGGGCCTCGGTGCACAGCATCGAGGCCGCATCCACGCCGCATTCGTGCACGCGCAGTTCGTCGTCGGTGCGGTCGTAGGCCGCGACGCCGACGGTGCGATTGCCGCAGACCGCGATGACGCGGCCGCTCTGCGCGAGACGATCGCGACGAGCGGGGGTCAGGCGCCGTCCACGAAACAGCCGGCGAAGATCAGTCGCCGACAGCGGTGCGCAGTCGGGGCCAAGCACCTTCACCTGCATCAACGGAAACGGCGAGCCGGCTGGGGCCTGATCGGAGACAGTACGCACGGAGACGAGTTGAGCAACGCCGGTGCCAGGCGGGCTGGCGCCAAGGGCGCGAATTCGCTGGGGTTTTTGCGTGGCGGCGGGCGGGAGACGCGAAGTTCTGGCGACTTTTCGGCGATTTCGCCGGGCTCTCGTCAGTGCACGGCCCGTGGGCGGCGCCGGCGGGCGCGGCCCGTGGCCGCGGGGCCGCGGCTATTGTTCGGCGGCCTCGAGATGGCCGAGGCCGAGTTTCTTGATCCGGTCGCCGAGCGTCGACCGCTTGATGTTCAGCAACTCGGCGGCCTTCGACTTGTTGCCCGCGCTCACCTTCAACGCCCAGCTGATCAGGTTCGATTCGACCTCCCGCAGCCGGTCATCGAGCGAGACCGCCGACGGGTGCGCGTGCGTTTCGATGATCGGTTCCTGGTCTTCCGCGTACTTGTGGAACAGCACGCTGACCGGGATGCAGCCGACCCGCACCGTGTCGCAGGTGCAGGTCTGCGCGATGCGCTCGCAGGCGTTCTCGAGCTCGCGCACGTTGCCCGGCCACGGGTAGCGCATGAACGCCTGCATGACCGCCGGCGAGACCCCGCGCGGTTCCTCGCTGCGCTGGCGGAAATAGCGCTTGATGAAATAGTCGATGAGGATCGGAATGTCCTCGCGTCGCTCGCGCAGCGGCGGGAGGTTGATCGGGATCACGTTGAGCCGGTAGAAGAGGTCGTCGCGGAACTTGGCCTCGGCCACCAGCTGCCGCAGGTCGCGCTTGCTGCCCGTGATGACGCGCACGTCGATCGGGATCTGCCGCGTGCCGCCCAGCCGCTCGATCATGCGGTTCTGCAGCACGCGCAGCAGCTTCACCTGCATCGACATCGGCACGTCGTCGATGTCGTCGAGAAAGATGGTCCCGCCCTGCGCGAGCTCGAACCGGCCGGGGCGGTCCTTGATGGCGCCGGTGAACGCGCCGCGCTCGTGCCCGAACAGCTCGGACTCGATGAGCGTCTCGGACAGGATGGCGCAACTGACGGGCATGAACGGCTTGTGCCGGCGCGAGCTGGACTGGTGGATGAGGTTCGCCACCATCTCCTTGCCGGTGCCGGTCTCGCCCGTGACGAGCACGCTGCTGTCGGAATCGGCGATGACGCGCACGAAGTCGAACACGGCGCGCATACGGGCGCTGCGCCCGACCACAACCGAATCAATTGTAAACGGAGGGGCTATACCCATGGGTATGGATTGCTCCCATTCTAGCAGACTTCGCTCGGCCCTGCGGCTATACTAGCTGGAAAGGAGCTCCCATGATCTCCAGAGAACGCGTGCAATCGGTCATCGAGCGCATCCGCCCGCTCATCCAGAGCGACGGCGGGGACATCGAGCTCGTTGACGTGACGGATAACAAAGCCAGAGTCCGGCTGACCGGCAACTGCGTCGGGTGCCCCAGCGCCCAGATGACCCTGTTCATGGGCGTCGAGATGGCGCTCAAGGAAGAGATTCCCGAATTCGAGGAACTGCTCGTCGTCTAGCGCGTCCCGCCCTGCTCTCCTGTTTTCACAGTTCATCGATTCCGTGCGCGACTGGACTTCGTGCGGGGGCCCGTGGCCCCGCCCCTACACGAAGTCTTCGACCGGCAGCAGCGCCAGGTGCGTGTGCGCCTTCGCGCGCTCGCCGCGCTTGAACTGCTCGACCGCTGCCTTCAACGTTCCGGCGCATTCGGCTTCGACGAATGCGAGCACAACCGAATCGGTGCCGGGGTGGACGTGCGAACCGAACCGACGGTCCGCATCGTCCTGCGCAAACGCGCGCGGCACTTCGACGTAGCGCGCGCACCCCAGTTCCTTGAGCATCCCGCGAATCTCATCGTCGTACACCGCGTGGTAGAAGAGGAGCGCGACTTTCATAAAGCCTCCACTTCGTGCATCCGGATGCGCAGATGATCGCGGGATGATTGTAGCGCGGGTTGAGCCGGGGGGACGCTGAACGTGGAACCGGAAGGTGGACTGCGGGCGCGCACCCCACATTCCACATTCGACATTCCACATTCGCGCGATCGTCAGTACCTGAAGATCGCCGCCAGGAGCGCGTCGCCTGGCGCCTTCATGCGATCGAGCGGATACGCCGTGCCGCCGTGCAGAATCGTCTGCACCGCCGCCAGGTCGAGCAGTTCCTGATCTCCGGGCTCCGGCGTCTGGTGCATCTGCACCGATTCGTCCGCCGGATCGAACCGGCCCCACGCCTGGACGTCGCGTGCGACCCACACCGTGTCCACCCGGCCCTCGGCGGATGCCGGCACGATCTCGCGGATCTGGGAGGAGGTCCGCCCCGTGCCGGCGAGGCTCGTGAACCTGGCAACCGCCTCGTCCTCTGTCGCCCTGCGTCGGCATGAAGATGGACACCCACGGTCGTTCCTGCGTCGTCATCAACAGGTCGAGATCGCTTCGCTCCGGCAAGTTCATGAGACTCCTCCTCGCGACGCGTGAACCCGCAAACCGACGGATGGTTGCAGCTCGCGGCGGGAGGCGCCAGGTTGAGTCGGCGGGCCGTCAGGCGCGGCTCCTGAGGTGAGCCCGGCACCGCCGGGCTTCAGGTCTGCTGGACGGTCGCCTTCTTGCGCCAATAGCGCGCGAGGCCGAGCCAGCAGTGCGCGGGAGGAACGGCGAGCTGATACAGGCGCGCCTCGTCGTCTGGCATCGCGGCACGCAGATCCGCCGTCGCGCGGTCCACGAAGCGCTGCATGCGATCGTCGTCGCTTCCCGCCTCCTCGAGGAGACGACGCGCGATTTCGCCGCACGCGTCCAGTCGCTCACCAAGCGCGACCAGGTGCTCGGCGGGGCGCTCGACGGCGCCGAAGTGGGTCAGATAGAGGCGCGCAGGGTTCCAACGACCGATCCGGGCGATGCTTTCGCGCCAGGCGCGCAGATCGATGTCGGGCGGCGGCGTCGGCGGCACCACGTACCGGCCGGGCGCCAGGCGAACGCCGCCAGTATCGCCGACGAACGCGGAGCCGCTGTGGCCGTCGAAGTAGCTCACGTGATGGCTGGCGTGGCCGGGAGTGTAGGCCACATCGATTGGCCGGCCTTCCAGATCCAGGCGCTCACCGCCCTGCAGGACCTGCAGGTTCGCGCCGGGCACCGGCGCGACTTCCCCCCACAACCGCTCGAGGTCTCCGGCGTAGAGGCGGCTGGCGCTTTCGAGCAGGCGCGAAGGATCGATGACGTGCGGAGCACCGCGTTCGTGCACGAAGACGCGGATATCCGGCCATTGTCGGACGATCGTCCCGCTGGCTCCCGCGTGATCGAGGTGGATGTGCGTGAGCAGCAGGCCGCGGACGTCGAAAAGCGACAGCCCCAGCCCGGCCAGTGCCCGCTCGAGCCCCGACAGGGCGGTCGTCGGGCCGGGATCGATCAGCCAGACGCCGCGATTCGATCGCAGCACACCCGTGCCGATGACACGCGGGTGGCCGAAGAAGTTGAGATCGACGAACGCCGTATCCTGATCCTGCGCTGGTGCCATGGGGGCGAATCTTCTTCGTCTCGGAACGCACGGGGCGCCGTTATCGCGTGAACACGGTGACCACCGCCGACATTCCCGGGCGCAGCATGTGCTGGGGATCCTCACCCTTGTCGAAGGCGATCTTCACGGGCACGCGCTGCACGACTTTCACATAGTTGCCGGTCGCATTCTCGGGCGGCAGCAGGCTGAACTTCGAGCCGGTAGCGGCCGCCAGGCTCTGGACGTGGCCCTTGTAGGTGCGTCCGTAGGCATCGACCGCGACTTCCGCCATCTGCCCCGTCTGCATGTCGCGCAGTTGCGTTTCCTTGAAGTTGGCGGTCACCCAGGTGTCCTCGAGCGGCACGATGGCGAGCAGCGACTGCCCGGTCAACACGACCTGCCCGGCCTCGACGCTCTTCTTGCTCACGGCGCCATCGGTGGGCGCGACGACGTTCGTGTATTGCAGGTTGAGGCGCGCCTGCTCGAGCGCCGCCTGCGCCTGCTGGACCCGCGCTTCGGCGCCCGATGCCCGCGCCCGACTCGCGCTGACCTGTTGCGGCCCGGTCCCGGCGGTGCGCTGTTCGGCCTGGGCTTGCGCGAGCATGGCCACCGCCTGCAGGCGCTGGCTCTCGGCCACGTGCACACCCTGTTCCGCTTCGACGACCGCCGCCGCCGCCGCGTCCAGGCTGGCGCGCGAGGCGTCCGCCGTCGCCACCGCCGCGTCGTACTGCTGCTGCGAGATCTCGTCCTTCCCGATGAGCTGCTTCATGCGCTCGAGGTCGCGCGCGGTGCGCGTCGTGTTCGCGGTCGTTTCGCGCAGCCGCGCCTGCGCGCTCCCCAGCCGCGCGCGAGCGGCGTCCACGCCGCGCGTGGCCGCCTGCAGGCCCGCCTGGGCTCGCGCGACGTTTGCCTCGGCCGTGCTGAGCTGGCCGGAGGTCGTCGTCGCCGTGATCGGTACGCCGACGCGCGCCGCCTCGAGGCCCGCCTGGGCGTCGGCGAACTCGGCCTCCGCTTTCTGGAGCGCGATGCGGTAGTCGCGCGGATCGATCTCGATCAGGACCGTTCCGGCCTTCACGACCTGGTTGTCGGTGACGTGCACGGTCAGCACCGTCCCGCCGACCCGCGCCGAGATCGGCGTGATGTGTCCGTCGATCTGCGCATCGTCGGTCGTTTCGCGAACCGCGAAATAGCGCCAGACGACGATGCTGCCGGCCACGATGGCGAGCGCGGCGATGAGCATGATGAGCCGGGCGCGCGGGCGTTGGAGCACGCCGCGAACGCCGCCGTTTCCGGCCTCATCCGGCACGCGCAGGTCCAGCTCCGGGTCTCGAGCCATTACCTGGTCCCTCCCAGAAAGTGGCCGGCATCTGCTTCGGCGACGCCGAGCGCGCGGGCCAGGGAAATCTTGGCGACGTTGTGGGCGAAGAGGCTCGAGATGTAGTTGTCGCTGGCGGTGGCCACCGCCTCCTGCGCCTGGACGACTTCGATGTTGCTGGCGACGCCGGCCACGAACCGGTCCTGCGCCTGTGTCAGTTGCTGGTTGGCGAGTTCGAGCGCACCCTGCGCCACCTGGACGCGATCGTCGGCGGCCTTGAGATCGAGAAACGCCGTGCGCACCTCGAATTCGATCCGCACGCGCAGATCCTCGAGCTGCGCCCGTTGCTGCGCGAGCGCGGCGTCCGCCTCCAGGACGCGGCCGCGCACGGCCCCTCCCTGGAAGATCGGGACCCGCACCGTGCCAATCACCGTGTAAGTGCCCTTGGCGGTGGACACCGTCTGTCCGATGTAGCCCGTGTCGGCCGCCACGTGGACCGAGGGCACCGCCAGGCCCAGCGCGGCGCGTTTCGCGTCCTCCGCCGCCCGGACCGTCGCCTCGGCGGCCTGCAGGTCCGCGCGCGACTGGTAGGCCTGCTTCAGGCCGTCCTCGAGCGACATCGGCTGCAGCGCGGCGTACGGAATCTTGTCGACCAGGTCGAACTGCTGCGCGAGCGGCAGCCCGATGGCACGCGCGAGCGTCAGCTTCCGCTTGGCGAACTCGTTCTGAAAGAAGATGAGGCGCTGCTGCTGCGCCTGCAGCTGCACCTGCGCGCGCAGCACCTCGATGGCGGGGATCACGCCGGACGTTTTCAGGTCGACGGCGCGATCGTAAAGGGCCTGCGAGGTGGTCACCTGTGCCCGCGCGGCGTCGATCTGGCTGGCGCCCGTCACCGCCTGCAGGTACAGGTTCGCGATGGTGAACACGACCGTGTCGCGCACGTCCTTGTAGGACATCTTCGCCGCAATCACGCCTTCACTGCCGGCCCGCGCCGCCTGGATGGCCGACCAGTCGAACACGGCCTGCGACACGCCGATGCGGGCGTCGATCACGTTGAAGGGACCGACCAGCGGGCTCGTGCCGGGCGGCACCGGGAAGCCGAACGCGGCGAGGTTGAGGATCTCGCGTTCGGGCGTGACGCGTGCCGTGACGTTCGGCAGCAAGCCGCTCAACGCGTCCCACCGGTTGCCGGTGGCCGCCTGCACGCCCAGCTGGCCGAGCACCAGGCCGAGATTCTGCCTGAGCCCCCGCGCGATGGCGTCCGAGAGCGACAGCGGCACGACGCCAGCGGTCGCCTTGCCGGCGACGACACCGCCGAGCAACGGGTTCTGCGCGGCCGACAGGTTGAGGCCCGTGGGCGCCGCGGGCACCGCCTGGGCGGCCGTCCGGGCGAGCTGCGGCTCGGGCGGCGGCCCTTGCGCGTGGGCGCGTCCGACGCCGCACAGAACCGCGAGAACCACCCCGGCCAGGACGTAGCGGCGGCGGAGCGTGCCTCCGCCCGATCGCGGCGTGCTCATCGCTCGGTCATTCCTTTCCATAACAGGTCTACTGCGAATGAGACGTCTTCGGCAATGGAGCTTTCCGACCAGCCACGCAGCCGCTGCGTGATGAGCCCCCACGTGATGTCGAATACGGCGAAGGCCACGGCACGGCTCGGGACGGACCGGATCGCGCCCTTGCGGACCGCCTGTCGGATGGCCAGCTCGAGCAGCCGCACCTGTTCCAGGTACGCGCCGTCCAGCTGCTTCTGAAACGCCGTGTGCTGCACGAGCGCTTTCCGGAATTCCGGCTGGTAGATCCTGAAGAAGTCCTTGTGCGCGTCGAAGTACTCCAGCTTGCTCGTGACGAAGGCGCGCACCTTCTCCTCGAGCGTGCCGGCGCCGTTCATCCGGCGGACCGTGTCGTCGCTCAGATCGAGGATGCCCTGGCGCAGCGATTCCCAGTAGACGTCGCGCTTGGACCGGTAATACAGGTAGACGGTCCCTTTCGCCACCCCGGCCGCGCGGGCAATGTCGTCGATCGTCGCGCGCTCGTAGCCCTTTTCGCCGAACACCCTGCGCGCTGCCTGCAGGATGCCCGACGTGCGGAACTGCGTGAGGAGTTGCTTCTTGGATGGGACCATGCAGGTGGAACTTCGGAGCTGTGACCTTTGGTTCAGCCGACTGACCGCCGGGTCATTCTGTTTCGACTATAGCACAGCCGGTGCCACGCAGGCGCCGGCGGTCCCGACCAGAGCCGGCCGTCCCACAGAGCCGGCGCTATACTAGGATTGCGTATCCGGGACCGGCGCGCGCCTCCGGTCACAGTCATGAGCATCAACCAGCAGCAGCGTCCTGACGGCGAGACCCTCGAGAAGACCCGGCCGGAGGTCAGGCAGCCCGAGCTGTACCAGGTCATCCTGCTCAACGACGACTACACGACGATGGATTTCGTCGTCGAGGTGCTCGAAACGGTGTTCTTCAAGCGGCCGGCCGAGGCGCATCGCATCATGTTGCTGGTACACACGCAGGGCCGCGGCGTGTGCGGCATCTACCCCTACGAGATCGCGGAAACGAAAGTCGAGGCGGTCGAGTCGCTCGCCCGCCAGCACGACTTTCCGCTGCAGGCGACGCTGGAACCGGAATAGGCAATAGACAGCAGGCAGCAGGCAGTAGACGAGGCGATGGGCGGAAGGCGGAAGGCGGTAGGGAGAGAGCATGTTCAGCGCATCGGTCGAAATGCTGTTGCACGTCGCGTATCGCGAGGCGACGACGCGACGTCATACGACGCTGACCCTCGAGCACCTGTTGTACGCGCTCGCCCACGATCTGGATGGCGAGCGCATCCTGATTGGGTGCGGCGCGGAGATCCCGCGCCTGCGTCGCGACCTCGGAAACTTCCTCGAGCAATCGGTCGAGCAGTTTCCGCGAGGCTTCGAGAAGGAGCCGGACCAGACGCGCGCGTTCCGCCGCGTGCTCCAGACGGCCGTGCTGCACGTGCAGAGCGCCGGCCGCGCCGAGGTGCAGGCCGGCGACCTGGTCGCGGCCATCCTCCAGCAACCGCAATCCTTCGCCGCGCAACTGCTCGAGCTGCAGGGCATCACGCGCCTCGACGTGCTCAATTACATCTCGCACGGCATCACGAAGACGCCAGCCGTCGAAGGCTCGCCCGGCCGGGCCGGCGCGCCGGACGAACACGACGATCCGCGCGGGGCGGTTGTGCGTGACGTGCTGGGGGCCTACGCGGTCAACCTGACCGAGCGGGCGCGCGCCGGCGCCCTCGACCCGGTCGTCGGCCGCACCATCGAGCTGCAGCGCACGCTCGAGATCCTGTGCCGGCGGCGCAAGAACAACCCCGTCTTCGTCGGCGACGCGGGCGTGGGCAAGACGGCGCTGGCCGAGGGCCTCGCCCAGCGCCTGCTCGACGACGACGTGCCGGAGGTGCTCCGCGGCGCGGAGATCTTCAACCTGGACACCGCGGCGCTGCTCGCCGGCACGCGGTTCCGCGGCGACTTCGAGGAGCGCTTCAAGGCCGTCATCGGCGCGCTGAAGAAGCGGCGCCTGCCAATCCTCTTCATCGACGAGATCCACGCAACCATCGGCGCCGGCGCGACCACCGGCGGGACGATGGACCTGGCGACGCTCATCAAGCCCGTGCTGACGACGGGCGATTTGCGAGTGGTCGGCTCGACGACCTTCGAGGACTTCAAGCAGATCGAAAAGGATCGGGCCCTCGCCCGCCGGCTGCAGAAGGTGACCGTCGACGAGCCGACGCTCGAGGAAACGGGCAGGATCCTGTTCGGCCTCCGCGCCCGGTACGAGCAACACCACGGCGTGCGGTACACCGACGAGGCGCTCGACGCGGCTGCGCGGCTCGCGAAGCGGCACCTGCGCGACTACCGTTTACCCGACAGCGCGATCGACGTCCTGGACGAGGCCGGCGCGATGGTGCGCCTGCAGGCCGCGGCGGCCGCGGCGGTCGCCAACCGTCCGGCGTCGGATGCGGCAGGCCGCGACGTCGCATCAAACCCGCCAAGTCCGCCGAAGGGCGGATCCCAGGGCGCCCGACGCCGCCGCCCCGAGTCCGAAACCCGGACGCCGGACACCGGACCACGGGCTCCGGACACCGGACTCCGGACTCCGGACCTACCGATCGTGTCCGGCGCCGAGATCGAACGCGTCATCGCACGCATGGCCCGCATCCCCGAGAAGCAGGCGACCTCGTCCGATCGCGAGCGTCTCAAGACGCTCGAAGAGTCGCTGCGCCGCGTCGTCTTTGGCCAGGATGAAGCGGTCCATGTCGTGGCCCAGGCGATCAAGCGGGCGCGGGCGGGTCTCGGGCAACCGGATCGCCCGGCCGGCAGCTTCCTGTTCACGGGCCCGACCGGCGTCGGCAAGACGGAACTGGCCCGGCAACTGGCGATCCACCTCGGCAACGAGTTTCTCCGCTACGACATGAGCGAGTACATGGAGAAGCACGCGGTCGCGCGGCTGATTGGCGCGCCGCCGGGGTACATCGGCTTCGAGCAGGGCGGCCTGCTGGTCGATGCCGTGCGCACGCATCCGTACAGCGTGGTCCTGCTCGACGAGATCGAGAAGGCGCACCCCGACCTGTTCAACATCCTGCTGCAGGTGATGGACCACGCGACGCTGACCGACAACACGGGCCGGCGGGCCGACTTCCGGCAGGCGATCCTCATCATGACCTCCAACGCCGGGTCGCGCGAGATGAGCGCGTCGCCGATCGGCTTCGGCGGGATGGCGGGCGGCGACGTGGACGAGCACCGCCGGCAGGCGGCGCGCAGCGGCGCCCGCGCTGCGCTCGAGAAGATCTTCAGCCCGGAGTTCCGCAACCGTCTCGATGCCATCGTCGGCTTCACGCACCTCACGCCCGCCGTGATGGAAACGATCGTGGACAAGTTCATCCTGCAGCTCGAGGCGCAACTCGCCGAGCGCCACGTCGCGATCCAGCTGGAGCCGGAGGCGCGCCGCTGGCTGGCCGAAAAGGGCTACGACCCGGTCTACGGCGCGCGGCCGCTGGCCCGGGTGATCCAGACCGAGGTGCGCGACCCTCTGACCGACGAAATCCTGTTCGGCCAGATCGAGAACGGGGGAACCGCGCGCATCGGCTTCGAGAACGGCCGATTGACTTTCGCGTTTGCGCCGCAGCGCGTGCCGCCTGTCGGCGCGGACATGTAGGCCTTGGGACGCACGTCGCACTGCGCACGTCGCACGCCGCACTTCGCATTCGCACGATGCACTTCGCACTGAGCACCAAGCACCAAGCACTACCATGCCCGACACCAAGCAGCCGCCCGTTGAAACCCCGGAGCCCGAGATCAAGGTGGTGGACCGGCGCTGGTGGGTGAAGGGCGAGCAGGCCGGGCCGGACAGTGGTTCCGCCTCCGACCAGGTGCTGCGCAAGCCCACCTACGTCGAGGACCTCGAGCGCCAGCTCGCCGAGAAGGACAGGCAGCTGCAGGAATTCATCGGCCGCTTCAAGGAAGCGACGCGCGAGTTCGACGCCGTGAAGGCGCGCATCCGGCGGGACGTCGTCAAGGACATCGAACGCGGCACGCGGGCGATCGTCGCCGAGCTGCTCGACGTGGTCGACAACCTCGACCGCGCCATCGACGCGGCTCGCCGCGGGACCGAACAGGGCCGCCTGCTCGAAGGTGTCGAAATGGTGCGCACCCAGTTCGTCGCGAAGCTCGAAGGCCTCGGCGTGCAGCGCATGACGCCGCTCGGGCAGCGGTTCGATCCGACGCGTCACGAGGCCGCGTCGCTCGTGCCCGTCACCGACCCGTCGCAGGACAACATCGTGCTGGGTGTGATCCGCGAAGGCTACGACTTCGGCGGCGAGGTGCTGCGCCCGGCACTGGTGGCGGTGGGACAGGTCGGACGATAGTGCGTTGTGCGGAGTGCGAGGTGCGAAGTGCGGTGCATGGTGCGTCGTGCGGTCTGCACTTCGCACGTTGCACCGCACTTGGCACGTCGCACCGCACCTCGCACCTCGCACGTCGCACCGCACTTGGCACGTCGCACCGCACTTCGCACGTCGCACCTCGCACAACGCACGGAGACTGCCCATGCCTTCACGCACCCGCCTGCGGTTCTTCGACCTCGTCTTCATCGTCATCGTCGCCTTTCTGTCGGCCCCGTTCATCATTGGCGCCCAGGGGCAGCGGCGCACGTCCGCGCCGGCTTCGGCCGCGGACGCCGAGACGAGCGTCCTGCTCCGACCCGCGCGCGTGTTCGACGGCGTGACGGCCTCGCTGCACGAGGGCTGGGTGGTGCTCGTCGGCCGCAACCGGATCGCCGCGGTCGGCATGCCCGCCGACGTGCAGGCGCCAGCCGGCGCGCGCACCATCGATCTGCCCGGCATGACCCTGCTGCCAGGCCTCATCGACGCCCACTCGCACATCTTCCTGCACCCGTACAACGAAACGCTCTGGAACGACCAGGTGTTGAAGGAGCCGCTCGCCTACCGGACGATTGCGGCGGTGGTTCATTGCGAGCGCACGCTCAAGGCGGGCTTCACCACGTTGCGCGACCTGGGCACCGAGGGCGCCGGCTACGCGGACGTCTCGGTGAAACAGGCCATCAACGAGGGAAAGATCCCGGGGCCGCGCCTGTTCGTCGCCACCAAGGCCATCGTCGCCACGGCCAGTTACGGGCCCGGCCCGCGCGGCTTCGAACCGGAGCTCGTGCTGCCGCAGGGCGCGCAGCCGGCCAGCGGTACCGCGGAAATCCTGAAAGCGGTGCGCGAGCAGGTGGGCCACGGCGCCGACTGGGTGAAGGTTTACGCCGATTACGGCCGAGGACCGGACGGCAGCACGGTCCCGACCTTTTCGCTCGACGAGCTGAAGACGCTGGTGGAAGAGGCGCACAGCGCCGGCCGGCCGGTGTCGGCGCACGCCACCACCGCTGAAGGCATGCGGCGCGCGGTGCTGGCAGGCGTCGACACCATCGAACACGGCTACGGCGGCACCGAGGAAGTCTTCAAGCTGATGGTCGAACGCCATGTCGCGTATTTCGCGACGATCGCGACCGAGGAGGCGTACTCGGAGTACTTCTCCGGCTACAAGCGGGGCGACCCGCCCACGGCGGCCATGAAGCTCGTCGCCAACGCCTTCAAGATCGCGCACAGCCTCGGCGTCATCATCGGGTGCGGAAGCGACGTGGGCGTGTTTACGCACGGCGAGAACTATCGCGAGATCGAGTGGATGGTCAAAGACGGCATGACCCCCACGGAGGCGTTGACGGCCGCGACCTCGGTCAGCGCGAAGGTCCTCGGCCAGGCCGACAGGTTCGGACAGGTGAAAGCGGGCCTGCTGGCCGATCTCGTCGCGGTCTCCGGCGACCCGACGCGGGACATCACCGCGCTGCGCGACATGCGCTTCGTGATGAAGGACGGGAAGATCTACGTGCAGCGCTAGGCGGGAGGGGCACGACGAACTCGTCGAGGTAGCGCCGGAGCTTGTCCCGCGCCCATGCGGCGCGGGTCATGGCATACAGCATCCATGCCGAACTCCCGTCGTCGGGTCCATCCTTCTTCAGCTCCGCGGGCGCCTGGGGAGAGGCCGGGACCGTCTGTGCCGAGGCGGGTACTGAGAAGACAAGGACTGCGAACGCGACGAGAAGACGCAATCGCATGATCCCCCCGGTGGTTCGTTTCGAGCGCTACGCGCCGGTGGAATCCGGCTCCTGGGCAAACCACTCGATACGGCCGCACTCGCTGCACACCAGAGTCGTCGCCGACGGATCGGTCCAGTCCAGGTTGAAGAACGTGCGGCCGGCCGTATTGAGGAGGGCTCGCCCGGGGGTGAACCTCTCGTGACCGCAGTGCGGACATCGCACGGGCCGGCCAGCGACGGTGTACTCACGTGGTTGCGTACCCTCCGTCATGCCCGCCACACCAGCTTTGACTGCATTGAAGAAACGACCCATCATTCCTCCTCGCGCGAACCTGGTTTACGACCTGAACCACGTCAGTGTCGTAACATCACGAGCGCCGTGACGACTCCTGTGCGCACCTCACGACCCAGAGAGCGAACTCACAAGCCAGAGCAGGTCGATCTTGCCGCTTCGCACACGGTACATCGCCACCCCGGTATCAGACCCGTCACCGGGCAAACCCGTGGTGTGTTCCTTCGTCACGACGACGGAGCCATTCGAGATGACTTCGAGCACCTCGGTACGCGCGTTCGGAAGGCTCTTCACAATCCGAGTAAACCGGGCGCGGAGCTGCGAGTGGTTCTCGGATGCTACGCCGCCGGTCGGGGAAGGATTCGAAAGGCCGAAGTGAATCTCGGCCGGATCCGCGACGAGGGTGAGCATGTGATCGACGTCGCCGCGGTTCTGGGCAGCGACGTATTCGCGGACGATTCCAACAGGATCGGTCGGAATCGGCGCCTGGGCCAGATCAGAACAGGGCACCGCTGACACGAGCAGCGAACCGAGTAGCAAGCGACGCATCTTGGCCTCCGTGTAAAATTGATTTGAGCTGGCGAACGCCCGCGGACGCCGGTGCTTACGGCCGGAATCTCCCTTCGGTCAAGCCGACAGTCACGTTCTACGCGCGTCACCCGTCATAGTCAAACGGCGAATGATGGTCGCGCGCGTGTCTGTCAGCGCTCGCTTAGGCCCTGAGCCAAGTCAGGCCGTAAGCCGTAAGCCATAAGCCATGAGCCCCCTGAGCCGGTTCCCCGTTCCCCGCTTCCTCCCTTACACTCTCACCATGCCCATCCTCCATCCCGCTCTCCGCGGCATCCGTGCCGTCGTCTTCGATCTCGACGGCGTGCTCTACGAGGAGCAGCGGCCGATCGCGGGCGCGGCGGACACGGTGACGGCCATGCGCGCCGCCGGGATACGGGTTCGCTTCCTCACGAACACCACATCCATCAAGCGGGACGCCATCGCCGCAAACCTCACGCGGCTTGGGTTCGACGCCGCCGCCGCCCAGGTCTTTTCCCCAGGCTATGCGGCCGCACGGTACTTGCGTGCGCAGGGCTGGTCGGCGCACCTGCTCGTTCGGGCGGCCGCGCTCGAAGACTTCGCCGGTGTCAGCCACGACGATGTGAAGCCGCAGGCCGTCGTCGTGGGGGACCTGGCGGACGAGTGGACCTACGAGCGCCTGAACCATGCCTTCCGGCTCGTGCACCAGGGCGGCGCCCGGCTCGTCGGCCTGGGTCGCAGCAGTTACTGGCGCGCCGCGCGCGGACTGCTCCTCGATGTCGGCCCATATCTCGCTGCGCTCGAATCGGCGACAGGCCAGCAGGCGCTCGTCTTCGGCAAGCCCGAGCGGGCGATCTTCGACGCGGTGGTCGCCGACCTCGGCCTGCCGGCCGCGGAGGTCGCGATGATCGGCGACGATCTCGCCTGCGACGTCCTGGCCGCGATGCGGGTGGGCATGCGCGGCGTGCTGGTGCGGACCGGGAAGTTCGAGGAAGGTGACCTTGCGGGATCGCCCGCGCCGGATCTGGTCGTGGACTCGGTCGCCGATCTGATCGGGCAATGACTTTGCCACCGCGCGTGCCGCGATCGCACCGTGAGCCTACCGGACCACGATCGTCGCGCGCGCCGAGTGCCCCCGTGCATCCTGCGCCGTGATCACGTGCGCTCCAGGCGCGAGCGGCCACATCTGCGCGACGTCAGACGAGCCGTCCCCGATTCGCACGCCGTCCACGCGCCACTCGACGCTCCCGGCCTCGGGTGTCACCGCGCGAAGGGCCAGCGCCTGGAATTCCCGTCGCAGGGTCGGGTCGATCGAATACGTGGCGCCGTCGGGCGGGTTGGTGATCTCCATCCGCTGGTTGCGTGGCGCGGGAACCGCGGCGCGCCCGACGCCCGCCGCGGCGGCGCGGGCGATCGCGCGCGGACCGGGAACCTGCATCAGTCCGTGCTCCGTTGCCCACTGCCGGTACTCGGGCGGCCAGATCGTCAGCAGCCCTTCGTCGCTCGCGTGGTGCCAGCTGCACGGCAGCGCTTCCCCGCCGGCCGGCAACCACTCGTGGATGCGCGCCGGACACCACGGGTTCGCGCGCATGCCGGAGAGCGCGCAGATCTCGACCCGCTCCATCCCGTCGGGCGCCGCCGCAAGCGCGCGATCCGCCAGCATCGACTCGCCGACATCCGACCGCCGTTCGGCCGCCAGCATCACCGCGTGAAAGATCGGCGCGGCGCCGGTCACCCCGGTCGAGTCGCGCAGCGGCGTGCGATCGAAGTTCCCCGCCCACACGCCCACGGTCACCGCCTGCGTGTATCCGATCGTCCAGTTGTCGTGGTAGGCCTGCGACGTGCCGGTCTTGGCGGCCACTGGGAACGGAAACTCGAGCGCGCCGCCGCGGCCGAAGATGTACTCGCGCGCGTCGGCGTCGGAGAGAATGTCCGTGATCCAGAACGCGGTGCGCGGCGACACCAGCGACCATGCGCGCTCGGCGCCGGGTTCCGGCGTCCGCTTCACCGCGATCGGCTGAATCCACTCGCCGCCGCGGGCGAATGCGGAATACGCGCCCACGAGATCGGCCAGCTTCACCTCCGCGTTCCCGAGCGTGATCCCCACTCCGTAGTACGCCGCCGTGCGATCGAACGTCGTCAGGCCGGCCCGCTGGAAGAAACGCAGCAGCGCCGGCACGCCCAACTCGGACGCCAGCGCAACGGCCGGCACGTTCTCCGAGCCGGCCAGCGCGCGACGCGCCAGCAGCGGACCGCGGTAGTGTCCGTCGTAGTTGCGCGGGCTGTAGAGCACGCCAGGTTCCGCCGTCGGGAAATGTGTCGGCACGTCGGGCAGGACGCTGGCCGGCGAATAGCCCTGCTCGAACGCCAGCGCGTAGGTGAGCGGTTTGAGCGCCGAGCCGGGTTGGCGCGGCGCGAGCGGACCGTTGATGGCGCCGCCGTGGGCGGCATCGTAATAGTCGCCGGATCCCTCCCAGGCCAGCCACTCCCCGGTCGCGTTGTCGAGCACGACGACGGCCAGGTTGCTCGCGCCGTGCGCGGCGAGAACATCTCGATGACTGGCAATGATGCCAGCTACTTCCGACTGCAGCCCCGCGTCGAGCGTCGTCTCGATGCGGCCGTCGGACGGCCCCCGGTCGCGCGACGCCAGCACCATCTCGACGAAGTGCGGAGCGATGAAGGGCGACTGCGGCCGCTGCAGCGCAAGACGTTCGCCGGCCGCTTCGCGCGCCTGGTCGGCGGTGATCGCGCCCGACGCCTGCATCTGCCGAAGCACGGCGCGCTGGCGGGCGCGGGCCCGACTCCCGTCGCGGTACGGGTTGAAGCGCGACGGCTGTTGCGGCAACGCCGCCAGGAAGGCCGCCTGCGCGGGCGTCAGCATCGACGCGGAGCAACCGAAATACGCCTGGCTCGCGCGCTCGACGCCCAGCACCTGGTTGCCGTAAGACGCGAGGTTCAGATACAGCGCCAGGATTTCAGATTTGCCGAAGCGATGCTCGAGCCTGAGCGCAAGCACGGCTTCGCGCCATTTCCCAACAAAGCCCCGATGGACGGTCACGGCACGACTGCCCGTCGCGGCGTCTTGTCGGGCCATGAGCAGCTTCGCCACCTGCTGCGTAATCGTCGACCCGCCTTCGACCACGCGGCGAGCGACGAGGTCGCGTGCGATCGCCCGCACGAGCGCCACCGGATCGACGCCCGGGTGCAGCCGGAAGCGGCGGTCCTCGGCAGCGATGGTCGCCGCGACGAGCACGGGCGGCAGGCGATCGGCCACGAGTCTCGTCTGCCGCGTGCCCGCGTCCGAGCGCGCTTCGTACAGTACGGTCCCATGACGGTCGACGACAACCGTGGAGACGTCGCGTCGCTCGTCGAGCAGGTCTGCCGGAACCGGACCGACGCGCAGCCAGATGGCGCCCGCGATTGCCACGAGCAACGCGACAGAGCCCGCCCGGACAAGGCGGCGACGACCGCTGCCGCCCGGCACGAACCATCGAGACAAGAACCACGTCACAGTGTTCGCGCTCCTCGCGTCCGGCAGGGCTGAAGCCCTGCCCCACGACTGCACCGATACCGCCGACTACCGACTGCCCACTGCCGACTGCCTACTGCTTCCTGCTTATCGCTTGACCTCGATCACCGTCGTCGCCGTCCGGCCGAACACCTCCGGTTCGTACATCTCCTCGGCCTGCGCGGGCGCGGTCCGGAACGTGCCAACCGTCGTTGCGCGGACGATGTAGCTGAAGGTGTGGCGACCTTCGGCGAGTCGCGTGCCGAACAGCAGGACGCGGTCGTCGTGTCGCTCGACATGATCGAACCCGCCGCGCTGCCACCACGAGAACCACCCTTTGGCGACATCCTCCTGCTCGTCCTGCTGCGCGCTGAGCGACCGGGCCGTCGTCTGGAACCAGGATTCCACGGGTTCGAACCCGGCGGGCAGCGGATCGGTGACCGCAACGAACCGCCGCTCCTTCGTCAGCTGGAATGTCAGCGTGATGCGCACGAGATCGCCAGCCTTGTAGGTGGTCGTGGCGGGAGGCGCCGCGCCCGATTCGACGTACGGCGCGTAGCTGCGTTCGATGGCGATGCCGCTGTCGAGCCCCTGCTCGAAGAGCTGGTCGGCCGCGTAGCGCATTCTCGCGGTGTAGAACAGCGTGCCGGCGCCGGCGCGCGTGAACGTCAGCGGGTACGATGCGCCCGGTTTGCCCTTCGCCAGCAGCTGCGCCATCGCCAGATCGGTCGTGGCTGCCTGAGTGGAGCGACCCTTGAAGTCCTGCCGCGTCAGATCTTCCGACCCGAGTTTGACAGTTGCGCGGAAATCGGGCGTGACGCTTTCGAACTTGCGGTAGTAAGCCACCAGCGCTTCCATCGCCAGCGCGTTCTCCTGCGTGTTGCCCCAGCGGCCGTTCTTGCGCGCGGCCATCATCCAGCGGACGATCTCGCGGATGGGCGCGTCGCCGACGCTGCCTTTCACCATCGTGTTGAGTGCGATCGCCGTGGATCGCACGTTCGAGTTCCAGAACCAGAGGAGGTACGGATCGGCCAGCTCCTCGACGTGCGCGCTGCCGGCCTCCGGCAGGATCGCGTTCGCCATGCGCCGCCGGATCTCGTCGACACGTGTCCCCGTCGTCTCGCCCTTCGCGATGAGCGCGTCGTGGAGGTAGGCCAGCGCGAACACCGGCATGCGATCGCGGTACCCGTAGAGGCGCGTCAGGTTGGAGTCCTGGTTGCGACCGCCTTCGGCGAGCACCTTCACGGCGAACGCCTGCCACGCGGTGTAGGACGGCCACCACGACTCGTTGGTGGGCGGCGGCTGCGCCAACTCGCGCTCGAGATACGAATAGGCCCGCTCGCGCATCCCGGCGTCCACGTCGTAGTTGAGGTCGCCTGCCACCTTGAACACGTGCAGCACGTAACTGGTGAGATAGGCCGAGGTCGAGGCGCAGTCGCCCGGCCAGTACGCGAATCCGCCGCTCGGGCACTGGAACTTCTGCAGCTCCTTCAGCGCGGCCTGTACGACCGGTCGCAGTTTCGCGCCGTCAATGCCGGGCAGCGGGAACGTCCCGCCAAGATCCGCCGCGAGCAGCAGCGCCAGCGCCCGCGACGCGCGCTGCTCGGCGCAGCCGTACGGGTACTCGACCAGGTAGCGCGCACCTTCGGCCAGTCCCACCATCGCGGTCGAGGAGAGTTCGACGTGCAGGCCGCCGAAGCCGGCCACGACACCCGCGGGAATCGTCAACTTCTCGCTGGCGGTCGGCTGCGCGTCGTTCGCTTCGCCGTAGGCCGCCACGGTCTCGGGCGACGCAAGCACCTCGACGGGCACCACGTCCTCGAACGCGTCCGTCTCGGTGCCGACACGCACCGCGATCTGCACGCGCGCTCGGCCGATGGCTTTGGCCGCGGCGTCGAACCGGACCTCGACGGATCCCCCGGCCTCGATCGGTGTCGTCTGCTGTGCGACGCCCGTCACCTCCAGTACCGTCGGATCGAGAGTCTTGATCGTGACCAGGGCCGAGCCGGGCTCCTTCAGCTGACTGGTCACCACGGCGCCAAAGAAGGCTTTGTCGCCGACCGCGAGGAAACGCGGGAACGTCGCCTTGAGGGTGACCGGCTTGTTGACGCGCACCTCGGTGTCTGCCGACCCGAACCGCGACTGCATGTCGGCGGCCACCGCCATGATGCGATAGGTGGTCAACGACTCGGGCAGTTTCACGTCAACGTTTGCCTGGCCGTTCGCGTCGGTCGCGACCGAGCCCAGCCAGAAGGCCAGCACGCGGAAGTCCTTGCGCAGCGTGCCCGCCCCCGACTCCCCGCCTCCGCCGCCGCCTTCGTTGGCGCCTTTGGGCGTCAGCACGCGGCGCGACACGATCCGCTCGCGACTGTCCTCGTTGACCACCTGCAGCGCCTTCTGCACGTAAACCGAACCGAGCACGTCCGGCGTCTGGTATCCGGTCAGCGACAGCACGCCATAGTCCACGGCCCAGAGCGTTACCTCGCTCGCGACGCCCTTGGACGCGCGGTCCTTCACCTCGAGGTGCACCTTCGCGGTGTTCGCCGGGCGATACTCGTTCTTGTCGGCCCGCACCGCGACCGTCAGGTGCTTGGACAGGTTCTCGACGTTCAGCTGGACGTACCCGAGCTTGAATGCCGGCTTCCCCGGATCGCTCGTGTCGTCCACCGCCGCCACCGCCGTCGCCACGCCGCGCACCCGGCCGGTGCTGACCTCTTCCGGCTTCGCCGTCTCGGCCGGAACCTTGGTCCGGCCCTTCACGAGCAGCACCGATACGTACAGGTTCGGGATGTCTTCTTCCGTGACCGGCACGGAGATCGTCTGCTGCGTCGAGGTGAGAGCAAACTGACGATGGGACCGGACGCCTTCGCGTTCGGTGGTGACGAGCGCGGTCGCCTGCTCCCAGGGTGACTGCACCATGATGCGCGCCGTGTCGCCGGGCCGGTACGTCTTGCGCTCGGGCACCAGGTCGATGCGGTTATGGTCGTAGCGCGCCCATGCCGTGTACCCATCCCCCAGCGCGTAGAACGATGTCGTCGTGATCGACGTGTGGCCGTCCTTGTCGCGACCGGTGGCGGTCAGCACGAAGTACCCGCCGTTCTTGAGCGTGATGTCGAGCGGCACCGGCTGCTCGCCCGTCGTCACCGACCACGTCCCGGCCGGGATCGACTCCTTGTGGCTTTCCCACGACGCAAAGCCGCCGCCCTCGGCCCGGCGCACGCTCTTCCACTGGATCTGCGTCAACGTGATCTCGACCGGCACGCCGGTCACTGCGGCGCCCTCCGGCGTCGCGGCCACGATCTCGGTCTTGACGCCGTCTTTCTGCTGGACGAAATAGGCCGGCCGCCGCACGCCGATGTACCACGGCGCCGGGTGCACGACGATCTGCGCGCGGTTCGCAATGTGCTGGCGCGAAACGTCCTCGACGTCGCCTTCGAGCGTGTAGACGTAGGGAATCCCCGCGTCGCCGGTCGTCTTCAACTCGAGCGCCAGCTCGCCCGTCTTCGACAACGTCGCTTCTTCGCGGCGCAGTTCCTGGTTGCCGCCGTACCGCTCGTCATCCGAGTAGCCGACGAATTCCCAGCGATCGCTCGTGAAGTGTTCGTAGACCGCGGCGGGCGGGCCGAAGGAGCGCGACCGCGAGAAGGTCCATGACACCGGCCGGCCGCCCATCGGCGCGCCGAACAGGTAGCGCGCCGTGACCGTGCCCTTGAGCGACGTGCCGGCGATGGCCGGCTGCGCGGACAGGCCGACATCGACGCGGAAGTCCGGGCGACGATAGGCCGCCACCAGGAACGACCCGCGCACCGTCTTCTCATACGGTGCGCGATCGTCCCCGTACCGCCGACCAGGCCGCGCGCCGGGCTCCGACGGCGCCGGCATGTCCTGCTCGAGAACGGCCAGCACCTGGTAGTCGCCCAGGTTGCCGTCCGCGGGCAATTGCACCGTCCACTCCGCGCTGCTCCACTTGCCGATCGTGACGGTGCGCTGGTCGACCACCCGGTCCTGGCTGTCTCGCAGCGTGACCGACACCGGCGTCCCGGCCGACAGCGTCTGCACGCCGGTCGGCGCGTTGTGACGCAGGATCGCCTTCAGGTGCACCTCTTCGCCGAGGCGATACACGCCGCGATCCGAAAAGACGCTCCCGCGCAGCATCGGCGAGGCCTGCGCCAGGCTGAACGGCACCCCGAACTCCCAGGGACTGACGCCCTCGTTCCAATCGTTGCCGACGTAGGCAACGTCGCCGTCCTTCTCGGCCATCACGATGAAGGCAAACTTGTCCCATTCATATCCGTGCTGATCGCGCAGCGGCGTCTGCGGCGCGATGGCGACGCCATCGGCGGCGGTCGTGCCGGTCCAGAAGACCGAGTTGTCGAGGCGGATGATCGACACTTTCGCGCCGGGCACCGGCGCCGCGTTGTCCAGCCGCGTCACGAAGACGAGCGTGTTCTGCGGACTGTCCTTGACGCTGATGCCGAGGTTGGTGACCTGCACGACGGTCGCGCGCACGCCTGGCTTGTTGCCCTCGCCGTAAGCGCGGGCCGCGTGCTCCACCGGCGCCCCTTCCTCGACCGCCGCCCACGCCAGGCCCGTGCCCGTCTTCTGAAGCACCGCTGAGAGGTCGAGGCCGTGGGACTGGATCTTGTCCACGGTCACCGGCAACTGACGCAGGCGGCCTTCGCCGGGCGGCGCCAGCTCGAACTGCTTCACCATCAACTGCTGCAGCGTCGGCATCAGCGCGCCAGGCGCGATGACCTGCGCCCACTGCTTCACGTTCTGGTAGTTGCGCGCGTAGAACGGCAGCACGGGACCGCCACCCGTTTCCCAGACGCCGTGCCCGTCGCCGAAGCTCGTGAACGCGGTCCGGTGCCAGTTCTCGATGGCGCCCACCCACGTGTAGCCGAGCGTCTGGCCGTCGGTTGACCGCAGGCTGCCGTCGATGGTGACCACGTAGGTCTTCGCGGGCGGCTGCGCGTCGAAGCCGGCGTCTTCGAGCGTGGGGATGACGGCGGTGTCGCGCTCGACGGTCGGACGAGGCTTGGCGGCCTTCGACTTCGCGACGGCCTGCTCGCGTCCGGGCCCGGTGATGTCACTCACCTTGACGGCATTCGCAAAGTCGCCGACCTTCACCGGCCGGCGCAGGTCGACACCGTTGCGCAGGTCGGGATCGCACCCGCGCCGGCAATCGAAGCCCCTCACGAAGAACGTGTTCTCGGCCTGCACCGTGTATTCCTGCACCTGCGCGGGAGTGGCAGGGCCGGCCGGCGATGGCAGGCGCGTGTCGAGCGTCAGCCGCGTCCAGCTCTCGGGCGGAATCGTGGTCGCGCTTTCGAAGACGACCAGGTTCGATGACGCGGGATAGCGCTTCTTGTCCCAATCGCTCGTCAGCTTCAATTGCACCGGCGTCGTCGCGGATGCCACCGCGCCCGCCGCCGCCACCTTCGCGTTGAACCTCTCGAGCGCCTGCGGATCGATGGTCTTCAGGCGCGCCTGGTCGTCAGCCGCAATGCCCGGCACCTTCCACTCGTGCTTCTCGAACCGCGCGGCCAGGTGCGCCGCGACATCCGCCGGACGAACCGGCTGGTTGAACCGCATCAGCACGACGATGGGGCCATCGATGCTGCCGCCGCGCCGGTACCAGTGCGTTTGCAGCAGGTGCACCGTCGGCGTCGTGAAGGTGAACGTGTACGGTCGCGGCAGGCGCCGGCCGCTGACCGCCTGCGCGGTGACGTCGATGGTGACCTCATAACGCGCCGCATACGGCAATGGCCGCTTCGGGTCAGGCGTGAAGATAAGGATCGTGGTGCCGGACCACCGGAACGTGCCGGTCACGGCGGGCGCGATCCGGAAGAACGGCGCGGTGACGGTCGCTGGTATCCGGCCCAGTTCGACCATCGGTTCCGCAAAGACGACACGTACCTCGTTGGCCTCGGCGCGGCTGCCGATCTCGCCGGTCGGGCCCGCGCTGACGATGCGCAGGGCCGAGGTCGTGGCCGGGACCTGGGCGGCGGCAAACGTGCACGTGAACGCCGTCGCGAGTGACAGCGCGATGAACGCGCAGCGGCGACGGCCGGTATGTGTCATGGTGCCCAGCAGTATCGGACAGCGATCGTCCCGACACAACGAGAACTTGCGCCGGCGGGGGCGACCAAATGCCGGGATCCCGGCACCCGCAACGCCGCGCGCCCCCACCCTTCACAATTGCCTCGAAAAGCCCGGCGCCGCAGCGATTTTCCGGGTGTTGGCGGCCGGAACGGCGCTTGCTATGCTCACAGGTTGCAGGCGCCTCCATTCCCGGCCCCACGCGTCTCCCGGTGCACCCGATGACTCCCTCGGAAAGTGATCGACTCCTCGCCGTGGTCCTCCGGACCCGGATCACGATCTTTGTCGGTCACTTCGGTTCCGGAAAAACCGAGATCGCCGTCAACCTCGCGTATCAGATGAGGGACAGGGGCGAGCAGGTCACGCTGGTGGATCTCGACGTCGTGAAGCCGTACTTCAGGTCACGCGGCCTCATCGAGGACCTCGAAGCGCGCGGCATCCGGATGGTCGCTCCGCGCGACGAGTTCGCCCACGCGGATCTGCCGATCGTCGTGCCCGAAGTGCGTGCGGCGGTCGGCCAGGCCACGGCGGGCCTGTGCCGGGTGCTCATCGACGTGGGGGGAGCCGAGGTCGGCGCACGCGTGCTGGGCAGCATCCCGGGACTCACGGATCCGGCCGTCACCGATGTCCTCTTCGTCGTCAACGGCAACCGGCCGTTTGCCGAGACGACCGAGGCCGTCGTGGCGATGCTGCGGGACATCGAGCAGGTGTCCCGGCTGAAGGTGCACGGCCTGGTGGCCAACACGCACCTGATGGACGAAACGACCGTCCAGATCGTCTGCGACGGCATCGATCTGGCGGAATCGGTCGGCGCGGCGACGGACCTGCCGGTCCGGTTCTGCGCGGTGCGCAGCACGCTGGCCGACGCCGTCCGGTCGCGGGCGCCCCGGATGCCCCTGCTGGCGGTTGAACGGCATATAATGCCGCCGCTCGAGCTGCAGCGGCCGGGTCAGCGCCGCCGGTCGAGCGTTTTATAGGAGGAATCAGGAATCAGGAACCAGGATTCAGGTGCGCCTGATTCCCGATTCCCGGCTCCTGATTCCTGGTCTCATTCGCCTTTATTCCGGAGAGAGGAGACGCGCGTGCCAACGCCCATCATCGAGAGGGACCGCTGCAAGGGGTGCGAGCTCTGCGTGCACGCCTGCCCCGAGAAGGTCCTGGAGATGTCCACCGACATCAACGCGAAGGGCTATTTCTATCCGTCAGTGGCAAGACCGGACGACTGCAACGGGTGCCGGTACTGCCTCTACGTCTGTCCTGATACCGCCGTGCAGGTCGAGAACAAGGGGAAGGTGACGGTGCGGACCGACGGTCTCACCGAGAAGGCGTTCACCTACTGTCCCGGGTGCACCCACGGCGTCATCCATCGGCTGGTCGGCGAAGTCATCAGCGAGCTGGGCGTGCGCGAACACACGGTGGGCGTCGCGCCGGTCGGCTGCTCGGTGCTCGCCTACGAGTTCTTCAACTGCGACATGCAGGAAGCCTCGCACGGACGCGCGATGGCGGTGGCCACCGGCATCAAGCGCAGCCGGCCGAACCTGGTCGTGTTCACCTACCAGGGCGACGGCGACCTGGCGTCGATCGGGATGGCGGAGACCGTGCACGCGGCGAACCGCGGCGAGAAAATCACCGTCATCTTCGTGAACAACGCAATTTACGGGATGACCGGCGGGCAGATGGCCCCGACCACGCTGCCGGGACAGGTGGCAACGACGTGCCCGACGGGCCGCGACGTGAACCTGGCCGGCTACCCGATTCGCATCGTCGAACTCCTGAAGACACTGCGGACGCCTGCCTACCTGGCCCGCGTCGCCGTGCACGAACCGAAGCAGATTCTCGCGGCGAAGAAGGCCATCCGCAAGGCGTTCAAGTACCAGATCGACAAGGTGTGCTTCTCGTTGATCGAGGTCGTCTCGACGTGTCCGACCGGCTGGGGACAACAGCCGTTCGAGGCGTGCGGATGGCTCGAGGACCAGATGCTTCCCTACTATCCGCTCGGCGAGGTGAAGGCGCCCGAGGCGGTGGCCTGACCCGAGGAGAACGAGCATGTACAACGAAATCATCTTGGCGGGATTTGGCGGTCAGGGCGTGCTGCTCATCGGCAAGCTGCTCACCTACGCCGGCATGAAGGCCGGGCTCGAGGTGACGTGGATGCCGGCTTACGGCCCCGAGATGCGCGGCGGCACGTGCAACTGCACGGTCGTCATGTCGAGCCGCGAGGTGGGTTCGCCCATCACCAGCAAGCCGCACGCGGCCATCGTCTTGAACCTGCAGTCGATCGACAAGTTCGAATCGACCGTGCGGCCGGGCGGCATCCTGGTCATGAACACGAGCCTCATCAACCGGCCGGCCATCCGCACCGACATCACCGTGGTGCCGGTGGCGTGCAACCAGATCGCGGTCGAGGCCGGCGCGGCGAAGGCCGCGAACATGGTCGCGCTGGGCGCCTACATCGGCGCGTCCGGCGTGGTCGATCTGGACCTGGTGAAGCAGGTACTGGTCGAGAAGCTTGCGAGCCGACCGAAGCTGGTGGGCATCAACCAGATCTGCCTCGACAGGGGATTCGAGATCGGGCACGCGTCGGCGGCGGTTGTCGCCGGCTGACCCGCACCCCGGCAGAACGTGAAACTCGGAGGAAGCCTTGGCCAAGAAACTGATGAAAGGCTGCGAGGCAATCGGCGAAGCGGCCATCCATGCCGGCTGCCGGTTGTTCTTCGGATACCCCATCACGCCGCAGAACGAGATCCCGGAATACATGTCGGGCCGGCTGCCGCAGGTGGGCGGTGTCTTCGTGCAGGCGGAGAGCGAGGTGGCGGCGGCGAACATGCTGTACGGCGCAGCCGGCGCGGGCTGCCGGTGCTTCACCTCCTCGTCCAGCCCGGGCATCTCGCTGATGATGGAAGCCGTGTCTTACATGGCGGGCGCGGAGCTGCCCGTGGTCATCGTCAACATCATGCGCGGCGGTCCGGGGCTGGGCGGCATCCTGCCGTCGCAGTCGGACTACTTCCAGGCGACCAAGGGCGGCGGCCACGGCGATTACCGCCTGTTGGTGCTCGCGCCGTCCACGGTGCAGGAAGCCGCGGACCTGATGATCGAGGCGTTCGATCTGGCCGACAAGTATCGCAACCCGGTGCTGATGCTCGGCGACGGCCTGATTGGCCAGATGATGGAGCCGGTCGAATTCAAGACGAACATCGATCCGTCCCAGCTTCCGGCCAAGCCCTGGGCGACGACCGGATGCCAGGGGCGACCGCGCAACATCATCAACTCGCTGTACCTGAAGGGTGAAGAGCTCGAGGAGCACAACTGGCATCTCGCCGCGAAGTACAAGGAGATGGCCAGCGAGGTGCGCCACGCGACCTACGAGGCCGACGATGAGATGGACGTGCTCGTGGTCGCCTACGGCACGGTCGCGCGCATCGCGCGCACCGCGATCGACTCCTTGAAGGAAAAAGGTATCAAGGCCGGTCTCTTCCGGCCCATTACGCTGTACCCCTATCCCGCCGACGCCCTGCGGCTGGCGGCCGGACGCGCGCGCCACGTGCTGGTGGCGGAGCTGTCCACCGGGCAGATGGTCGAAGACGTGCGGGCGATCATCGGCGACCGCCGGCCGGTGGATTTCTACGGCCGCGTGGGCGGCATGGTGATGTCGGCCGACGAACTGGCCGGACAGATTGAAAAGCTGGTCGCCGCCGCCGTGTAGCCCCACCGTGTTTTCTTACGTGAAGCCGGTAGGGGCACGACATGTCGTGCCCCTGCAGGAAGGTTTTCATATGACCACGCGCGACGCCATCCTCGACATCATCCACAAGGCGTATCAGATCGAGCTCGACGGCTACACGTTCTACTCGATGACCGCCGAGCGGGCGCAGAAACCGGCCGTGCAGGAGCTGTTCGCGAAGCTGGCGTCCGACGAAGTCCAGCACCAGGCGTTCCTGACATCGGTGGCGAAGAACTACGACGCGAAGGGCACGGGCGCGTTTTGCGTGGGCGGCGCCCTGCCCGACGCGAGCGACATCAACTCGCTGGTCTTCACGGGCAGGTTCCGCGAGCAGGCCGCGGGCGCGGAGTTCGAAATGGCGGTGCTGTCGATCGGGTTGACGCTCGAGACCAACGCGATGCGCTACTTCGCCGAGGCCGCGCGCCAGGCCGCCGACAAAGAGGTGACGCAGTTCTACCAGTTCCTGGGGGACTGGGAAAAACAGCACTACGACGCGCTGAAGATCCTGTTCGACGTCGTCCGGGGCGATCAGATGGCGGCGAGCGGCTTCTCGGCGTTCTAAGGCCGCAGATTCTCGCGAGACCGGTACCGAGCCGCAGATTCCCGCAGATCGGTACCGGTCCGCAGATTCTCGCAGATTTCCGCTGATTGTACCGGGCCGCAGATTTCCGCAGATTCTCGCCGATTCGTACCGGTCCGCAGGTTCTCGCGAAGCGCGGGCGCGGGCGCGGCCAGCGACGAGTCTTGGAGGTCGTCGGCCGGTCGATCCGAAAAAAAACGACGTGCGACACGGAGCTTTCTCCGGCTGCCGACCGGCGCCCACTCCCGCACACCAAGCCGTTGGAGGCTGCCGGCGGTCAATCCCGGAAAGCGACCCGCCTTTGCGGCGCGCGTGATTCGGGCGCGCAGCTTCTGCGAGGCCCCGCCGTAGCTCGCTCGGCTCACGCGCGAGCGCAGGCGGGCGTGGCGGCGCGGCGTTTTCCCCGACGACCGACGGCTCGTCGAGGGCCGCGGCTGCGGCCGTGCGCGCGCGACTCGCGCTCGCGGACTCCCCGCGGGTTCGAACGGAATCCCCAGATTCCCACGGGTGTCGGTCTGCAGATTCTCGCAGATCGGCACCCGTCCGAATTCTCGTCGCAGGCGCCGAGCTTCAGCTCGGTGTCACGTGGATCATCCGTTTGTCGGTACATGATCATCCTTCAGGCGGATGCCGCATCCGGTGCATCTGGCGACAATGGTGTAGCGCCTGCGATCGCGGGCGCGGACAGGAGCACCTCTCATGGCGACCATCGCAATTGTGATCACCGTCGTGGCCGTCCTGCTGGGTTCGGCAGGGATCTACAGCGCCAGACGTCACGCTGGCGCGAAATCAGCCGCAACGACACTCAGCCTCGACGGGCGAGGGTAGGTCTCGGGCACCGAACGGCGGGCGCCCGGGCCGGGCCCCGCGCGTCGGCGGGGATTCTGAATCTCGTACAATGGGTGGCGCGTGCCCGTATGAACCTGGCAACCCTGCTCGAGCGTCACCGGTCCGACATCGCCTCGGCGTGGGCGACGCGCCTGCGCGCGCTGCCCGGAAGCCGGTATCGCGACTGGTCGTTCGATGAAGTCGTTGCCTGGGCCTGCGGGGCGCTCGACGCGATCATCGGGAGCCTGCGGAGCGAATCGCCGCACGTGCTCGAGGCGCATGCGACCGCTATCAGCGAGCGGCGCGCCGAACAGAGCTTCGAAATCGACCAGGTCATCGAGGGCCTGCTCCTCTTGCACGAGGCGACGCTGCCCTACATCTTCGACGGACACAGCGAGGTCGCGGACGATGCCGTCGACGCCGCCCGCGATCTGTACGCGTCCCTGCGACGAATGGCCGCGCACTTCGCCACCCTGTTCGCCCGCTCGATGAAGGAGCAGCAGGAGCACCTCGCGGTGCTCGAAGAGCGGAACCGCCTCGCCCGGGACCTGCACGACTCGGTCAGCCAGTCGCTCTATGGCGTCGGCATGTACGCCGAGGCCGCCGCCAGGCTGCTGGAGAACGGCAACACCCAAGCCGCCTCGGAGCATCTTCGGGAAGTGCGCGACTCGGCCAGCGAGGCGCTCCGGGAGATGCGTTTCCTGATTTTCGAACTGCGGCCCTCCATCCTGCGCGAAGAAGGCCTGATCCCGGCGCTCAAGGCGCGACTGTCGGCCGTCGAGAGCCGGGCGGGCGTACACACCGAACTGGCCGCCGATGACGGCGACCGGCTCCCCTATGAAGTCGAGGAAGCTCTGTACGGCATCGCGCGCGAGGCGCTCAACAACGGGCTGCGACACGGCCGGGCCACGCGCGTGCAGATCCGGCTGACCCGGAGCGCCGCCGGCACAGTCCTCGACATCAGCGACGATGGCATCGGGTTCGACGTCGAAACGGCGTCGCAGAAGGGTGGGCTGGGTCTCGGTGGCATGCGCGAGCGCGCGGCGAGAATCGACGCGAGCCTGTCGCTCGTGAGCCGGCCGGGTCACGGAACCCGCGTGGACGTCGTCGTGCCGCCGCGCCCGGACGCGCCCTCGCACGGCCACGGAAACGAGCGCGCAGAATGACCACGCCGATTACGGTGCTGATCGTCGATGACCATACCGTCGTCCGACGCGGGTTGACGGCCCTGCTCAACACCGAGCGCGACATCGAGGTCGTCGGAGAAGCCGCAAACGGCCGCGAGGCGATCGCCGAGGCCGCGAGGCTGAAGCCGCAGGTCATCCTGATGGACCTGGTGATGCCGGAGATGGACGGCGTGACGGCGACGGCCGAGATCGTGGCCCAACAGCCTGATGCGCACATCGTCGTGCTCACCAGCTTCGGCACCGACGTCAAACTGTTTCCCGCCGTCAAGGCCGGCGCGGTCGGGTACCTGCTGAAAGACACCAGCCCCGAAGAGCTCGTGAAGGCGATCCACCAGGCAGCGGCCGGCGAATCGTCGCTCAATCCGGTCGTCGCGCGCCGACTGCTGCGGGAGCTGGCGCACGAGAGCCCCGGAGGGGCGACGCCCGAGCCGCTGTCCCGCCGTGAAATCGAGGTGCTGCGGCTCGTGGCGCATGGCATGACCAACGAGCAGATCGGCGAGAAGCTGTTCATCAGCGAGGCGACGGTCCGCACGCACGTCAGCAATATCCTGATCAAGTTGAGCCTGTCGAACCGGACGCAGGCGGCGCTTTACGCGTTGCGCCACGGCATCGCCTCGATCGACGACATCGACGTGCAGCGTCCCACCTAGCCCTGGCATTCATCCATTCCAAGCACGTAAATCACACCGTTCGTTCGATGCACGGCGGCGGGGGTCCGTTCGATACTGCCAGAGACGCGCAAGCACACCGGAGGCGTCGGATGGCAGCCGTTCATCAGCGGAAGCAGGTCGTGGACATCCTGGTCGTGGACGACGAGGCGCGCGCGCGCAGGGCGCTCAGGGCCTTGCTCGCAACCTACCCTGCCGTCAGCGTCGTCGCCGAGGCCGGCAACGGGGCGGACGCCATCGCATGCGCGGAGGCCACGCGGCCGAGCGTCGTGCTGATGGACGTGCACATGCCGGTCATGGACGGTCTCGAGGCAACCAGGCAGATCAAGAGAGACCATCCCGAGATCGCGGTCCTGCTGATCACGATCGATTCGGCCGCTGAGGTCGCGGCCCGGGCGGCGGGCGCCGATGACTTCCTGCTCAAGGGCCTGCCCGGCGGGGACCTCGTCACCGCCATCCTGGGTCGCGTGCAATCGCGGCCCTCCGTCTCCGGCACGCTCCGATGAAGAGCCCCCTGCCAGGCTCCAGCACCGCGTGCCCGCGTGATGGCCGACGCCCGCCTACGATGTTCCGCGTAGCCCGCCCGCGCGAAAAATCCGCCCTTTTGCGGACGGCAGGCCACCCTTCCGGCCGATGCGCCGCACTTCGCCTCGTGTGATGCTTGCGTTGCAGGAAGGAGCGACGTGGCGCAAGTCGTGATCGACCGCGATCGGTGCAAGGGCTGCGGGCTCTGCGTGCAAGCCTGCCCGCAGAACGTGCTGGCCATGGCCCGGGAGCTCAACGCGAAGGCCAACGTCTTCGCGAGGGTGGGTGAGCCGAGACACTGCATCGGCTGCCGCCTGTGCTGCATCGCGTGTCCCGACGTCGCGATCGCGATGCGCGTCACCGGGACCCTGTACCACTACTTCGCCTACTGACCGCACACCGCGAGGGGCTGATGGCGAGACGACTCATGAAGGGCTGCGAGGCAATCGGCGAGGCGGCCGTGCAGGCGGGCTGCAGGCTGTTCTTCGGCTACCCGATCACGCCGCAGAACGAGATCCCCGAATACCTCTCGCATCGCCTCCCGGAGGTCGGCGGCACGTTCGTGCAGGCGGAGAGCGAGGTGGCGGCGTCGAACATGATCTACGGGGCCGCGGGCGGCGGCGCCCGCGTCTTCACCTCGTCGTCCTCGCCCGGCATCTCGCTGATGATGGAAGGGGTGTCGTACCTGGCCGGCGCGCAACTTCCGGTCGTGATCGTCAACATCATGCGCGCCGGGCCCGGGCTCGGCGGAATTCTCCCCGGCCAGAGCGACTATTTCCAGGCGACCAAGGGAGGCGGGCACGGCGACTACCGCACGATCGTCCTGGCGCCCTGGTCGGTGCAGGAGGCCGCCGACCTCGTGCAGGATGCCTTCGATCTGGCCGACTATTACCGCAACCCGGTCATGGTGCTTGGCGACGGCGTGATCGGCCAGATCATGGAGCCGGTCGCGTTCGACCCCCATCGCGAACCGTGCAAGCCGCTCGATCCCAAGACGTGGGCGACGACCGGGTGCAGCGGCGATCGGCCGCCCAACGTCATCAATTCGCTCTTCCTGGATCCGGAATCGCTCGAAGCGCACAACACGAGGCTCCAGGCCAAGTACGCCGCGATGACGCGCGACGAAGTGCGGTTCGCGACCGCAGGGCTCGAGCACGGCGCCTGCGAGGTGCTGATCGTCGCCTACGGCACCGTCGCGCGGACGTGCAGCCTGGCGATCGAGCACCTGCGCGAGGCGGGCATCCTCGCTGCCCTGTTCCGGCCGATCACGCTGTATCCCTTTCCCTCGTCGCCGCTCCGGGATGCGGCCGACAAGGCGAAGCGCGTCCTCGTCGTCGAGCTCTCGGCGGGTCAGATGATCGAAGACGTGCGTCTTGCCGTCGAAGGGACGCGGCCGATCCACTTCTACGGCCGGACCGGCGGCATGCTGATCTCGACCGAAGAGGTGGTGGCCAGGGTCAGGGACATCGTCGCCGAGCCGAGGGAGCGGTAGGCCATGGTGGAGACACGGATGTCCGACACGACAGTCTTCGCGAGGCCGCCGGCCCTCGCGTCCACCGTGACGCACTACTGTCCCGGCTGCACGCACGGCATCATCCACCGCATCGTCGCCGAGGTGATCGACGACCTGGGCATCAGGCCGCGCACGATCGGCATTGCGCCGGTCGGCTGCTCGGTGCTCGCCTTCAACTACTTCACCACCGATTTCCAGGAGGCGTCACACGGCCGCGCACCTGCCGTCGCGACGGGCCTCAAGCGCGCGCATCCCGATCGCATCGTCTTCGCCTACCAGGGCGATGGCGACCTGGCGTCGATCGGCATGGCGGAAATCGTCCACTGCGCGAACCGCGGCGAGAAGGTCACGGTCATCTTCGTCAACAACGCCATCTACGGCATGACGGGCGGACAGATGGCGCCGACGACGCTGCCCGGGCAGGTCACGACGACGTGCCGGCTCGGCCGTGACGTGGAGCACGCGGGGTATCCGCTGCGGATCGCCGAGTTGCTGTCGACGTTGAGGACGCCCGCCTTCGTGGCGCGCGCCGCCGTTCACACGCCGCTCCACGCGGTACGCGCGAAGCGCATGATCCGGCGTGCGTTCGAGTATCAGGTCGCGAACACGTGCTTCTCGCTCGTCGAGGTGCTCTCGACGTGCCCGACCAACTGGGGTCTGCCGCCGGCGGAGGCAGCCTCGTGGCTCGAGCAACAGATGGTCCCCTACTATCCGCTTGGCGTGTTCAAGACCCCCGAGCGCGGGGATCGCGCGCCACGGCCGATATCGGAGGAACAAGCATCATGCAGAACGATGTGATTATGGCGGGCTTCGGGGGACAGGGCGTGATGTTGATCGGCAAGATCCTGGCCTACGCCGGGATGAACGAGGGCAAGGAAGTGTCATGGCTTCCGTCCTACGGACCGGAAATGCGCGGCGGCACCGCCAACTGCACGGTCGTGGTGTCCGACCGACCCGTCGGCTCTCCGATCGTCTACCACCCGCAGGCGGTCGTCGCGATGAACCTGCCGTCGCTCGACAAGTTCGAACCGTTGCTCGAGGCAGGCGGCATCCTGGTCGTGAACACCTCGCTCGTGCCCCGCGAGCCGGTGCGCCACGACGTCGATCTCATCAAGGTGCCCGCCACCGACATCGCCCTCGCGCTCGACAACCCGCGCGCGGCCAACATGGTGGCGCTCGGCGCCTATGTGGGAGCGACCGGGGTCGTCTCGGTCGACTCGGTCGCCGACGTGGTGCGCGAGACGTTCGCGGCCCGGCCGAAACTCATCGAGGCCAACCTCAACGCCCTGTTGCGCGGCTACGCGTTCGGCAAGGCGAACCTGCTCAAGCGGGAGGCGGCATGAACGGGGAGTCTGGTGTCCGGCGTCCGGAGTCCGGCGTCGGCGCCGTGGTGCAGTCTGGAGTCGCGCAGCCGTCGTGCGCCGACCCGGCGGCCCTCGATGCGATCCTCGCGCGGTACCCCGCCGCCGAGCCCTCGCTCGCGCAGGTGCTGCAGGACGTCCATCGCGCGTACCACTACCTGCCCTGCGACGTGCTGGTGCGGGTGTCGAGCGCGCTGAACGTGCCGCTGGCGAAGACGTTTTCGGTCGCCACCTTCTACAAGGCGTTCTCGCTCGAGCCGCAGGGCCGCACGATCGTGCGCGTCTGCACCGGCACGGCCTGCCACATTCGCGGCGCCGGCCTGCTGCTGGACGAAATCGCCCGGCAGCTGCGGGTGCGGCCGGGTGAGACGACGGCCGACCGGCAGTTCACCATCAAGACCGTGAACTGCGTCGGCGCGTGTGCCATGGCCCCCGTGGTGATCGTCGGCGATCGCTATCACGGCAACGTGAAGGCAGCGAGGCTCGCCGGGTATCTCGGCGACAACGAGCAGCGCGATGCGAATTGAGTCAAGGGCCGCGTTCGAGGCGTTCCGTAATGCCGCGCTCGACGACCGGGCACGCTGTCGCAAGGAGATATCCGTGTGCTGCGGCACGGGGTGCCTCGCCGGCGGGTCCATGAAGGTGGCCGAGGCGTTTGCCCGGGAGATCGACGCGCAACACGTGCCGGCCCATCTGGGCGTCTTCGTGAAGCGGACCGGCTGTCACGGCTTCTGCCAGCGCGGCCCGCTCGTGGTCATCCAGCCCGGCGGCATCCTGTATACCCACGTCAAGCCGGCCGACGTCGCCGAGATCGTGGAGCAGACGGTCGCGCGCGACCGGGTGATCCCCCGCCTGTTGTACCGCGACCCGTCCGACCGCACGTCGCGCATCGCGCACTACGAGGACATCCCGTTCTATCGCCACCAGACGCGCGTGGCCATGCGCAACATCGGGCGCGTGGATCCCGCCGACATCCGTGACGCGATCGCACACGGCGCGTACGCCGGGCTGGTCCGCGCGATCTTCGACCTGGGGCCCGACGAGGTCGTCGACGAGATCGAGCNNCGAGGGCGACCCCGGCGCCTTCAAGGATCGATCGATCATGGAAGGCGATCCCCACTCGGTCGTCGAGGGCCTCGTCATCGGCGCCTACGCGGTCGGCGCGCACGAAGGCTTCATCTACGTCCGCGACGAATACCCGCTTGCCGTCGCGAACCTGACCGTCGCCATCGAGCAGGCACGCGCCTCCGGGCTGCTGGGCACCAACATCCTGGGCACGGGGTTCGACGTCGACCTGCGCATCTCACGCGGGGGCGGGGCCTTCGTGTGCGGAGAGTCGTCTGCGCTGATGCGCTCGATCGAGGGCAAGACCGGCGAGCCGCGCGCAAAGTACGTGCACGCCACCTCGCGCGGCCTCTTCGACTGCCCGACCGTCCTGAACAACGTCGAAACGTGGGCGGACGTGGGCGCGGTACTGCAGCACGGTCCCGAGTGGTTCGCGGGCCGGGGCACACCGAGCTCGCCGGGCACGAAGGCGTTCTCGCTGGTCGGCAAGGTGAA
>PMZR01000092.1 GCA_003170135.1 Acidobacteriota bacterium | reverse complement strand
GGACTGAAGTCCTGCTCCACGTCCGCCGCGGGACTCAAGTCCTGCTCCACGTCTGCCGCGGGCTGCTCCGCGGTCGCGGGACTCAGGTCCTGCTCCAACGCTGGCGCGGAGTAGGTAAATGCGGTCGGGAGTATTTCTTCGGTCTCGGCGACCACAGGACTGAAGTCCTGCTCCACGTCCGCCGCGGGACTCAAGTCCTGCTCCACGTCTGCCGCGGGCTGCTCCGCGGTCGCGGGACTCAGGTCCTGCTCCAACGCTGGCGCGGAGTAGGTAAATGCGGTCGGGAGTATTTCTTCGGTCTCGGCGACAGCAGGACTGAAGTCCTGCTCCACGTCTGCCCCGGAACCCAGGTCCTGCTCCACGTTCGCCGCGGGACTCAGGTCCGACTCCACGATTGCGGGCTCCAGAGGATTGACGTCAGGAGCCACGTTCGCTTGAGCGGTGTCCTGTCGCTGTCGTCGCTGGGTGTCTTCCCTGGCGCGCTCTTCGGCCTGGAGTTCGGCAGCGCGCTGGAGATAGCCCTCGATCTGCTCTCCGAACACCCGCGGATCGCACCCGTCGATCGGCGCCGCCTTGCGCTTGCGACGGAACGCTCCGAACATGCGGCTGCCGAGGTGCTCCTCGACGGGTGCGGACGCGAGCAGCGGGATCGTGAGCGTCTGCAGGTGCGTGGCGTGTTCGAGCGTTTTCAGGTGCTGCGTGAGGTCGTCCTCGTCGCGCGGCGCCAGCAGCGCCGTCACGAGGATCAGATCCGGGACGCGCGTCGCGATCGCGGCCAGCGCGGCGTCCTTCGAGTCGACCACGACCAGGTCCGCGCGCACCTGGCCCTTGACGACGCGCCGGAGCGTCGCAGATTGTCGCGGGTCGGGTTCGACGGCGAGGACGAGCGGCACTTAGGTCCTCAGCATGAAAATCAGCAGCGCGGCCGCGATGACCGTGAAGACCAGCAGCGGCGCCTGGTCGATCGAGTTGTCGCGCGCGGCCTGGGCGATCGCGCCTGACAGGGCCGCCACGCGCGCGCCCACGGTCCGCACCGGGTCCGCGGACGCCTCGCTGACCACGGCCGAGAATCGGTCGCGCACGCGGCCGTCAACGGCCACGAGCGTTCCGAGCACGGCCATCACGCAGATCACCGACGCCATCGCCTCGCCGATGCCCGGTCGGTTGAACAGATGCACGGTTCCCTCTCCTGCGCGTGGCGGTATCGTCGCGCCAGCAGCGCTTTCGCAAGCTGCGTGCCGCGCAGCCGAGCGTGGCGCTGGCGTTGCGCGGCGTCCGTTCCCCGCGAAAAACGGGCGACGTCATCGCCGTCCCGCCTAGGGCCCCTTGCCGTCGCCGCCGACCTGATCACCGATTTCGACTGCGCGATTACGGATGTGGTTGGTGCGCGGTGGTCGTTCTTGCGCCCGGAGCCCGGTCGTCGCAGCCCCGGAGACGTGCCTAAGTTCCCGCCGAATCTGCTGCTTAGCGCGGCATCCGACGCGACGGGCCGAGCGCCGGCACGTCCGTTGCCTTGGGGTCGCTCGCATCCACGGTCGGCACGGTCCGCAATTTCGCGAACGCGTCGATCGCCCTTGCGCCGCACATCGCAGTGCCGGCTGGGAGGACTCATGTATCTGCTGCTCGAACGCGTCAAGTCGATCCTCCGTCACGACGAGGGCCAGGACCTGCTCGAGTACGCACTCCTGATCGCCCTGATCGCGATCGTCTGCGTGGGCGCGATCACGCTGGCGGGGACCAACGTGAAGGCCGCGTTCAACAACATCGCCGGCTCGATCTAGCGCGGCGCCACCAGGGTCGTGTATGGCCTGCGCCCGACACGGACCACCGGTCATGCCGAGGCGGGCGCCGGAACGCCGGCGCCGCCCCGGGTCTCATGGAGGGAGTCATGTATCAGTTGATGGAATGGTTCAAGTCGATCGGTCGCCGTGAGGAAGGTCAGGACCTGCTCGAGTACGCGCTGCTGATCGCGCTGATCGCCATCGTGTGCGTGGCCGCGATCACGCTCGCGGGCACCAACGTGCGCGACACGTTCAACAACATCGCCGGCTCGATCTAGTGGAGGCGTCCCTCGTGCACCCCGCTCCGGCACACGGCCGGAGCGCGACGCGCGGCGTTCACGGCGGACGGGCGGGTGAAACAGGGAGACACCATGGAACGCGCGTGGATGTTCGTGAGACGGCTCGTCCAGGCCGACCGGGGGCAGGACCTGATCGAATACGCCATGCTCGCGGCCCTCATCGCCGTCGTGGCCGTCACGGCAGTCACCACGCTGGGGATACAGGTCCGCGACGTGCTGTGGAACACCATTGTCAACAACTTCTGACGTCGTGATGTTCGGGGCCACGATGCTGACCGTGGGGACCGGCGCAGTCGTCGACACGCTGACGCGCCGCGTCCCCAACCGACTGGCGCTGTTCACGGCAGCGCTCGGCCTCGGCCTGTCGGCGCTTGGCGTCACCCACGTGAGCTTCGCCGCGTCGCTCGGCGGATTCGCGCTTGGCCTGGCCGTCATGCTACCGGGGCACTTGGTTGGCGCGACCGGCGCGGGCGACGTCAAGCTGATGGCCGCCGCGGGCACGATCCTCGGAGTCCGTCTGGTGCCGGTTGCGTTTCTCTACACGCTGATCGCCGGTGGTGTGCTGGCGTGCATGGTGGCGGTCACGCGCGGCCGCCTGCCCCGTACGCTGCGCGGCATCGGCCTCATCGTCGTGTCGCCGCACGCGGGCCGGCGAGCTGTCGAAGCGGCCGGGCCGGTCAATCGTTTTCCGTATGCCCCGGCCATCGCCGGTGGGTGCCTGCTGGCGGCGCTCGGATTCTGAGGGGAGAGCAATGAACGCCTGTCGTCGCGGCCTGTCACCGTTCGCCATGACGCTGCTGCTCGCGATCGCGCCGGCCGCCGCGAATGCCGCCGCTGCACAGGACAGACCGCCTGCGCCGGCCGCCGGCCAGGCCGAGCGCGATCAGGCGCGCCTCGAACAGGCCAGGCACGAGTACGAGGCGGCGCGTCAGCAGGAACAGCGCGAGATCCGGCAGCGCGCGCGGCAGGATGCCGCGGCGATGCGACGCGGCGGGGACGTCGACCGCCCGCCCGCCGGGGCCGACGAGCGGCGGGGCGATGCCGCCGAGCGCCAACGCACACAGGCCGCCCAGCGCCAGGGCGAGGACGTTCGGAAGGCGGAGCGGCGGCTCGTCGAGGCGCAGCGGGCCTACCAGGCCCTGCTGGACAAAACGAAACAACGGGCGAAACGGTAGGGGCGGATGTCACAGCTGGCGGCGATCGTCGTCTCCCAGGATGAGGAATTCCGGCACCAGATCGGATGTCTGCTGCGCGCCGGCGGCGTGCCGGTCGGCGTGATCGAGGATCAGCGCGCGCAGCCGCAGGCTCTCGCGCCGGATCTCGCGCTGGTCGACATCCGTGCCGACGCGCCGTCGGGGATCGCGGCGATCGAGCGATTGCGCGGTACGTTCGCCACCGTCGCGATCTTCGCCGTGGCGGCGCGCACCGATCCGGAGTTGATCCTGCAGGCGATGCGCGCAGGGGCCAACGAGTTCTTTACATGGCCGCCGGCGGAGGAGTCGTTCCACGGGGCGGTGCGGCGCACCGCGGCGCGGCGCGAGACCAAGGACGCCTCGAGCAAGCCGCCGTCGGCGACGCTCGTCTTCTTCGGCGCCAAGGGCGGAGCGGGCACGACGACGGTCGCGGTCAACTGCGCGGTGGAACTGGCGCGGCTGACCAAGCGGCCGGCCATTATTGTCGACCTGAAAGCGTGCCTCGGCGAGGTCGCCCTCTTTCTCGGCGTGCGGCCGCGCTTCACCGTGCTCGACGCCATCGAGAACCTGCACAGACTCGATCGCGACTTCCTGAAGGAACTCGTCGTCCGCCACAAGTCCGGGCTCGAGATTCTGGCGGCGTCCGAGCAGTTCGACCGGCCGAACGCGCAGGATGCCGGCGCGGTCGAGGAGCTGTTCCGCATCCTCTCGCGCAGCCACGACTTCATCGTCATCGACGCCGGCAACTCGATCAACTCGTGTTCGCTGGCGGCGCTCTACGCGGCCGACAGCATCTTCCTCGTGACGAACCCCGACGTGCCGTCGGTGCGCAACGCGCAGCGCCTGGTCGAGCGGGTGAGGCAGCTCGGGGCGAGCGCCGAGCGCATCCGCATCGTGCTGAACCGGTTCGCCGAGACGCTGATGATCGGCCCGAAGCAGATCGAAACCGCCCTCGGCTATTCGATCGACCAGATGTTCTCGAGCGACTACAAGACCGTGTCGACCGCGCTCAACTCCGGCGTGCCGTTGGCGCTGGCGAACCACTCAGAACTGGCGGCCCAGTTCAACCGGTTCACCCGTCAGATCATCGGGCCGGCCGACGACCAGGGGCCGCCGCCGCCGGAGAAGCGCAGCAAGTTCCTGGGACTGCTCTAGACAAGAGTCCGGGGTCAGACCTCGGGCCTCGGACCTCGGACTCCGGACTAACACTATGGCCACTGGTCTCAATCTCAACACTCCGCCGCGGCCGCTCGGCCCGTCTGGGGTTAAGCCTGCGGTCGGCCTCGATTCGCGTCCGCGCAGCGACGCGGCCCGGGCGCAGTACCTCGAGCTCAAGGCGAACGCGCACCGGAAGCTGCTGAACCGCCTGAACCTGGAAGCCCTGGCGACGGCGGACCGGGCCCGCGCCGAGAGCGAGATCAAGACGCTGCTCTTCGAGTTGATCGCCGAGGAAGGCACGCCTATCAGCCTTGCCGAGCGGGAGGTCATCCTGCGCGATGTGCTCGACGAGGTCTTCGGCCTCGGCCCGCTCGAGCCGTTGTTGCGCGACCCGACGATCAGCGACATCCTCGTGAACACGTGCAAGCAGGTGTTCGTCGAGCGCAACGGGCAGCTCGAGCGCGTGGCGGCCGGCTTCCAGGACGACAAGCACCTGATGCGGGTGATCGATCGGATCGTCAGCGCCGTCGGCCGCCGCGTGGACGACAGCTCCCCCATGGTCGATGCACGCCTGCCCGACGGCTCGCGCGTGAACGCGATCATTCCGCCGCTCGCCGTGGACGGCCCGCTGCTGTCGATCCGGCGCTTTCCCGCCGAGCGGCTCAAGGCCGACGACTTGGTGGGCCTGCGAACCCTGACCAAGCCGATGCTCGACTTTCTCGGGCACTGCGTCCGGGCACGCCTCAACTGTCTGGTCAGCGGCGGGACCGGCGCCGGCAAGACGACGCTGCTCAACGTGCTGTCGAGCTTCATCTCCGAACGCGAGCGCATCGTCACGATCGAAGACGCCGCCGAGCTGCAGTTGCGCCAGGATCACGTCGTGCGGATGGAGACGCGGCCGCCCAACGTGGAGGGCAAGGGCGCCGTGCGCCAGCGCCAGCTCGTGATCAACGCCCTGCGCATGCGCCCCGATCGCATCGTGCTCGGCGAGGTGCGCGGCGAAGAGGCCCTCGACATGCTGCAGGCCATGAA